>JAJYYH010000027.1 GCA_021801255.1 Pseudomonadota bacterium | reverse complement strand
TCGGCGCGTAGCGGATGAACTGTAGGGTGTCGCCATAGCCCTGCTCGGCATGCAGGAGAATGGTCCGCCAAGCGATCGCCTCGCCCTGCCATTGCGGCCGGCCAAAATCGCGCCGCGCCGTCTCGGGCAGGCGAAACCGTTCTTCATATTCGGCGAACCCTTCGGCCAGATGCCCGGCGGTGAGCAGCGCAAGCGCCAGGCCGAAGCGGATACGCGGCGCGGTCGCGGCCCGCGCCGCGGCCGCGCTGTGGAGATCGAGCGCCGCCCTGATCTCGCCCAACGCGAGCAGAGACGTGCCGAGATTGCACAGTATGGAGGGATCATCGGGCGTATGTTCGAGGGCGCGGCGATAGCTCGCCGCAGCGGCGGCGAAATCGCCGAGATCGTGCAAGGCATTACCGCGATTGACATGGGCGGCAGAGCAATCGGGCGCGACGGCCAGCGCGGCGCGCGCCAACGCCAGCGCACGCTCGGGCTGGCCGAGATCACGCAGCACCCCGGCGAGCGCCACTTGCGCCGGTATCATGGCGGGATCGCGCCGTAGCGCCTCGCGGAACGCCGTCTCGGCGATCGCCGGCTGGCGCCCCCCCTCCAGCGCGACGCCGAGATTGAACCAGGCGATGGCGGAGGCGGGCGCCAGGCGCACCACCTCATGCAGCGCCGCCACGCCGGCGAGGAAATCCCCCGTGGCAATCAGCGCCGGGCCGAGAGCGGCGTGCAGTTGGGGCTCAAGGGGAGCGAAAACGAGGCCGGCGCGCGCCACCGCAATAGCCTCCTCATGGCGACCACGCTGATGGAGCAGAAGGGCGCGGTTGATCGCCGCCCCGATCAAGGTTGGCGACAGGCGGCTGGCCGCGGCATAGGCAGCGATCGCGGCTTCCGCGTCCCCGCCCAGGCGCAGCGCCTCGCCGTGCTGAAACAGGGCGCGCGCAGCTTCATCGGGGGGGATCGAGAGGGTGGTCAGGGCGGACATCGGCAGCTCGCAAGGGTGTGACGACGCCGGAGACTAGCCCGCCAATTCTTGCTGTTGCGTCAATGCCCGGCTACCGGCAGGCTGGCGCCTCGGCAGCCAGGGAGCGAACAATGGCGCAGATCATTCCGGTTAAGGTATTCGACGCGGTGGTGTTTGGCGCCACCGGCGATCTGACCCTGCGCAAGTTGATGCCCTCGCTCTATTCACGTTTCCGTGATGGCCAGATGCCGCCCGAAAGCCGCATCATCGCTGCCGCCCGGAGCGATGTCGCCGAGGAGGACTATCGCAAGCGGGTGGTCGAGGGGCTACACGACCATATTCCGGCCAACGAGATCGACGACGCGCTGGTGGCGAAATTCTGCGCGCGGGTGAACTATCGCGCGCTCGACGGCGTGAGTGGGGAGGGTTGGGAGGGGCTGGTGCAGCTCCTCAGCCCCGAGCCGGAGCGGATACGGGTCTTCTATCTGGCGACCGCGCCCGATCTCTATGGCCCGATCTGCCGTAATCTGTGCGCCAACGCGTTGGTCACGCCGGCCTCGCGGGTCGTGCTGGAAAAGCCGATCGGCCACGACCTCGCCTCGGCCCGCGCCATCAATGACGAGGTCGGGCAGATCTTCGAGGAAAGCCAGATCTACCGGATCGACCATTTTCTCGGCAAGGAGACGGTGCAGAACCTGATGGCGCTGCGCTTCGCCAATGCGATTTTTGAGCGGCTGTGGAACGCCGATGTGATCGATCACGTTCAGATCACGGTCGCCGAGACCGTCGGCGTCGAGGGGCGCGCCGGGTATTACGACAAAGCCGGGGCGTTGCGAGATATGGTGCAGAACCATTTGTTGCAACTTCTTTGCCTGCTCGCCATGGAACCCCCGGTCTCGCTCGATCCCGACGCCGTGCGCGATGAAAAACTCAAGGTGCTGCGCGGCCTGCACCCGATTTCGGCGGGCGAGATCGCGACGCGGACGGTGCGTGGGCAGTATGCCCATGGCGTGACCGAGGGCAAGCCAGTGCCGGGCTATGCCGCCGAACTCGGTAGGCCGAGCCGCACCGAAACCTTTGTCGCGCTGAAGGCGGAAATACACGCCTGGCGCTGGGCTGGGGTGCCGTTCTATCTCCGCACCGGCAAGCGGTTGCCACAAAAGATCTCCGAGGTGGTGGTGCAGTTCCGTGCCGTGCCGCTCTCGATCTTTCCCCCGCCCGCCTCCGAGCTGGAACCCAACAAGCTGGTCATCCGGCTGCAGCCCAATGAGGGCATGCTGCTCAAGCTGATGACCAAGGATCCCGGGCCGGGCGGGCTGCGACTGCGTCCGGCGCGGCTCGATATCAGCTTCCAGGAGGCTTTCAACACGCGCTACCCCGAAGCCTATGAGCGGCTGCTGATGGACGCGGTGCGTGGCAACCCGACGCTATTCATGCGACGTGACGAGGTCGAGGCGGCGTGGCGCTGGGTCGAGCCGATCATCGAGGCCTGGGCGAACGCACCCGAGGCGCCCCGCCCCTATGCGGCGGGGAGCTGGGGCCCGACAGCAGCGATCGCTTTGATAGAAAGAGACGGACGAACCTGGCATGAAGATTGGGATGGAGAGAACGAATAAACTCCCGGGTGCATCCGCAGTGCGATTATAACTTATTAATGATATTGATCAAGAGAATTAAAATACATTTGCATGTCAATCAAAAATTAATAAACTTCTGGTATAAACCGGGGTCTTGGCTCCAGAATGCGTTGGTATCCCGTTCCTGTTGTCAGGTGCGGGTTTTGCCAAAATGGCGCTCAACCAAACGACGCAGGACCCTCAGCGATGACATTCCTTAGAAAATCCCCCCCCGAGAGCCAGCCCACGCTGTCCCCGATCACCCCCGCCGACATCCCTCCCCTCGGCGTCCTCCGCCATCTCCATCAGGAGTATGACGAGGCCAACGCCACCTTCTGGGGCTTCATTCGGGCGGAAGCCAAGCCATGCTTCACCCATGGCCTGCTCGGCGATATCGCCACCATGGGCATGACCCTCCGCCGTTTGCACGCCCAGCGAAAAGCCGCCGGCCAGACGCCGCCGCGCTACTTCGTCGGGGGGTCGCGCGCCCCCGGCATTTTCAATCTCGGTGGCGACCTGTCACTTTTTCTTGAAACCATCCGCGCCCAGGATCACAGCACGCTCCGTGCGTACGCGTATCAATGCATTGATGCCGTCTATGGTTTTTATACCGCCTTCGACCTGCCGATCATCGGCATCAGCCTGGTGCAGGGTGATGCGCTGGGCGGTGGCTTCGAGGCGGCGATGGCAGCCGATATCATCGTCGCCGAGCGCCGTGCCCGATTCGGGCTCCCCGAAGTGCTCTTCAACCTGTTCCCTGGCATGGGCGCCTACAGCCTGCTGTCGCGCCGGCTCGATGCGACCCGGGCCAAGCAGATGATCCTCTCGGGGCGTATCTACACTGCCGAGGAGATGGCCGCGCTGGGCATCGTCGATGTCATCGCCGAGGACGGTTTCGGCGAGGAGGCGGTACGTGACTATATCGCCCGCGACACCCGCCGCTTTGGTGCGCATTATGCGGTCTGCCAGGCGCAACGCCGGGTCAAGCCGCTCGATCTCGCGGAATTGCGTGATATCACCGATCTCTGGGTCGATGCCGCGATGGCGCTTTGCGAAGATGATCTACGCCGCATGCAGCGCCTGCTCACCGCGCAGGCGCGCCGCCAGAAAGGCTTCGCGGACGGACAAGCGGCGGCGGCGCCATCCGGCGTGGCTCGGCCAGGCGATCTCGTCGCCGCTGAATAGCCCTGGCGAGGCGGAAAACGGCTCCCTGCCGAGGCAGGGAGCCGGGCTCCTTGCAGTTTACGGCGTCGAGAGCGGCAGGTCAGCGCCTGGTCGCGTCAGACCGAATAATACATCTCGAACTCGACCGGGTGCGGGGTGTGCTCGAAGCGGTACACCTCGTTCCATTTCAGCTCGATATAACTGTCAATCAGATCCTCGCTGAAAACGTCGCCAGCGAGCAGGAAGTCGTGATCCGCGGCGAGCGCCCCGAGCGCCTCGCGGAGCGAGCCGCACACCGTCGGGATGCCCTTCAACTCCTCGGGCGGCAGGTCGTAGAGATCCTTGTCCATCGGATCACCAGGGTGGATCTTGTTACGGATGCCATCCAGCCCGGCCATCAGCATCGCCGCGAAGGCCAGATAGGGATTGGCCGCCGGGTCAGGAAAGCGCACCTCGACGCGCTTGGCCTTGGGGTTCGTCGCATAGGGGATGCGGCAGGAGGCCGAACGGTTACGCGCGGAATAGGCCAGGAGCACCGGCGCCTCAAAGCCAGGGATCAAACGCTTATAGCTGTTGGTCGCGGGGTTGGTGAAGGCATTGATCGCCTTGGCGTGCTTGATGATGCCGCCAATGTAGTAAAGCGCCGATTCCGAGAGATCGGCATAGCTATTGCCGGCAAAAAGTGGCTTGCCATTCTTCCAGATTGACTGATGGACATGCATGCCCGAGCCGTTATCGCCATAGATCGGCTTCGGCATGAAGGTCGCCGTCTTGCCATAGCTGTGCGCGACATTGTGGATGCAGTATTTGTAGATCTGCAAGGCGTCGGCCATGCGTACGAGCGGGCCGAACTTCATGCCCAATTCATGCTGCGACTGTGCGACCTCGTGGTGATGCTTCTCGATCGCCACACCCATCTCCCCCATGGTGGAGAGCATTTCGGCGCGGAGATCGCTCTCGCTATCGACCGGCGGAACCGGAAAATAGCCGCCCTTGACGCTAGGGCGATGGCCCATATTGCCTTCGGGATAGTCCTTCAGCGAGGCTTGCGGTCCTTCCATCGAATCGAGCTGGTAAGTGCCGTAATTGCCGCCGGTGCCGAATTTCACGCTGTCGAAGATGAAGAACTCGGCTTCCGGGCCGACGAATGCGGTATCGCCGATGCCGGTCGCACGGAGATAGGCCTCGGCCTTTTTCGCCGTGCCACGAGGATCGCGGTTGTAGGCCTGCCCGGTCGAGGGTTCAACGATGTCACAGAACAGGATCAGCGAGGGTTTCGCTGCAAACGGGTCCATCACCGCGGTTTCGGCGTCCGGCATCAGGATCATGTCGCTCTCATTGATCACCTTCCAGCCAGCGATCGAGGAGCCGTCGAACATGATGCCATCGCGAAACACGTCCTCGTCGATGGTCGAGACGTGCTGCGCCGTGTGCTGCCACTTTCCGCGCGGGTCGGTAAAGCGGAGATCGACGTATTCGACGGAATGCTCCTTGAGCATCTCCATCACCTTCTCCACGCCGCCTGCAGCGCCTGGGGCCTTCTTCGCCATAGTTTTTATCAACCCTTTCTCATGGTTTGCTTGGAACACAGAACGCCCAGCCGGAACCGGCGGGCGAGACAGGTCAGATAGCATGACGCGCCGCTGCGGCGCGCCGCAAAACGCTCTCGTTTAGACGGTTCACGACCCTGCGCAAAGCCGCCTTGTGCGGCTTGGCAACAGGTTTTTTGGTTCAGATCGCCTCCTCGCCGCGCTCGCCGGTGCGAATGCGGATCACCTCCTCGATCGCGCTGATGAAAATCTTGCCATCGCCAATCCGCCCGGTGCGGGCGGCGTTCATGATCGCTTCCACCGCGCGCTCGACGATCTCGTCCTGGCAAATCACCTCGATTTTCACCTTGGGCAGAAAATCGACCACGTATTCTGCCCCGCGATAGAGTTCAGTATGGCCCTTCTGCCGCCCGAAACCCTTGGCTTCGAGCACGGTGATGCCCTGTAGGCCGACCTCGTGCAGCGCCTCCTTGACCTCATCGAGCTTGAACGGCTTGATCACTGCCTCGATTTTTTTCATGCGCCCCTACCGTTGCGGCCGCTTCCGGCTGGTCTGAAGTTGCCAAAGTCCCGCGCCATCGCGGCTCGGGAAGTTGAGGTTTGCACGCCTCGTGCCAGCACGGCAACCGCCCAGGTAGGCGCGGCGATGGGATGGTCGCCCAAGGCATCGCCGGTGGCGGGGGCGCAAGGCCCCTGCCCTTTCATGACCTCATCTTGGGCAGGAATGCCCACGAACCAGGCACAAGCCATCTTGGCGGGCGATCGAGCGGGCGGCATAGTCCGCCCGATGAGGGGAAGAACCGCATGAAGCCCTTGAATTCGCTGCTCGCCGCGACCGAGACGACGATTTTTACCGTGATGTCGGCGCTCGCCGTCCGGCATGGTGCGATCAATCTCGGCCAGGGCTTTCCCGACACCGATGGCCCCGCCGATGTCATTGAGGCTGCCGCCGCGGCGCTCTGGGATGGCCGCAACCAGTATCCCCCACTCACCGGCGTGCCGGAATTGCGCGAAGCCGTCGCCGCCGCCAACCGGCGTTTCTATGGCATCGAGATCGATCCGGCGCGGGAAGTGGTGGTGACCTCGGGGGCAACCGAGGCGATCACCGCTTGCCTGATGGCACTCCTTGATCCCGGCGACGAGGTGGTGCTGATCGAGCCGCTTTATGATACCTATCTTCCTGTCGTGCGCCTCCTTGGCGCGGTGCCGAAACTGGTGCGGCTCTCGCCGCCCGACTGGGCGCTGCCGCGCGCCGAACTCGCGAGCGCGTTTGGCCCGCGCACCAAGGCGCTGATGCTCAATTCGCCGATGAACCCGACGGGCAAAGTGTTCAGCGCCGAGGAGTTGGGCTTTCTCGCCGCTCTCCTCTCCCGCCATGACGCCTATGCGGTGTGCGATGAGGTCTATGAGCATCTGGTCTTTGACGGCCATTGTCATATGCCCTTGATGAGCCTGCCGGGGATGCGCGAGCGCGCTTTGCGCATCGGCAGCGCCGGGAAAACTTTCAGCCTCACCGGCTGGAAAGTTGGTTACGTCACAGCGACAAATCGCCTAGCCGCCCTCGTCGCCAAGGCGCACCAAAACCTCACCTTTACCACCCCGCCCAATCTGCAACGCGCGGTGGCCGTCGGGCTCACCAAGGAAGATGCCTACTTTACCGGGATCGGCGCGGCGCTTGCCGCCAAACGCGACCGACTGGCCACCGGGCTTCGCGCGATCGGCATGCGTGTGCTCCCAACTCACGGCAGCTATTTCCTTACCGCCGACGTCTCCGCCTTGGGCTTCCCCGGCGACGATGCCGCCTTCTGCCGCCATATCACCGCCGAGGCCGGGGTCACGGCGATCCCGATCTCGGCCTTCTATGCCGGCCCGCCGCCCGTGAACTATGTCCGCTTCGCCTTCTGCAAGCAGGACGCGGTGCTGGACGAGGCGGTAGCACGGTTGGCGCACCATTTCGCGGCGAGCGCACCGCAGGCGTTGACGGAAGCCGCCGGATCGGCCTAAACGCGGCTCCATCGAAATGGCGGGCGTAGCTCAGTTGGTAGAGCGCCAGGTTGTGGTCTTGGATGCCGTGGGTTCGAGTCCCATCGCTCGCCCCATCCCCTCCCCCGCGACAAAGGCCGCCATTGCGACCATATTTCCCTCAGCCGCGGTTGTTCGAGGACACGCAACATGACCGAAAGCGCGCTTATCGCCGCCGCTGACCACGCCGCGCGGCACTGGGAGTACAACCTGCCCGGTCGCTTCCGCGCCGGGGATGACGAATATATGCGGATGCTGAGCCGCATGCTGCTCGATACCTTCAACCCCTACAAGCCCGCCGTCATTGCCTGGCCGAAGCTCGACGCGGAAGCGCGCCAGCGCTTGGTCAGCCTGCCCATCTGGGATATCGCGGTGCGAACCGAAGGCTGGGCCCGCCTGCGCATCCTGAGCTTCGCCCGGCGCGTCAAGGTCGAGCCGCTGCGTGCCGCGCTCGAGCGCATGGCCTTCGAGGAAAACCGCCACAAGGAAGTGCTCTCGCGCCTGGTCGCCGCTTATGACATCCCGCTCGCCCCCGAGCCCGATTATATCGAGCCGCGTGATGCGGAATGGGCCTTCATGGTGACCGGCTATTCCGAGTGCATCGACAGCTTCTTCGCCTTCGGCCTTTTTGAATTGGCCCGCCGCTCCGGCTTCTTTCCGCCTGAGCTGGTCGAGACCTTCGAGCCGGTGATCCAGGAGGAAGGCCGGCACATCCTCTTCTTCATCAACTGGATCGCCTGGTACAAGCGCACCATGCCGCTCTGGCGCCGGCCATGGTTCCTGCTCAAGACCGCCCTGGTGTGGCTGTTCCTGGTCTGGGAACGCATTGGCATCGCCCGCGATGTCAACGGTACGCCGCAAGACGCGAATTTTACCGTCAAGGGCTCCGAAGCGGTGGCCGGCGAGATCGATATTGCTGAACTGCTCGATTTCTGCCTCGCCGAAAACGATCGTCGGCTTTCGGGCTACGACCCGCGCCTGATCAAGCCCACCACCGTGCCGCGCCTGGTGCGCTTGGCGCGGCGGTTTATGCGGCGCAAGAAGACGCTAAACTGAACTTCCACCGTTGACCTTATGGCGGTCTTGATCGCCAAGCCACGGCTCGATCCTCAAGGTGCCCTGGAATGCCGCAACCACTGGGAGAAGACCCGCCACTCGCTGCTGGTCGGCGCGATCCTGCACGTGCTCTACGCCGAGCCGGACAAGACGCTGGCCGGCGTTGCGGCTTTCTCTCCGACCCGGCGCGGCCGATCTCGCGGATCCTGCGCGCGGTGATGACCGGACGGCTGCACCATGCCGCCGAGACCGCCTTCTATCTCCTCCACACCGCACGCCGCCAGCGCCGCCTTCGGCAGGCACAATGCCAGGTCATTCGGGCGCGCCGCATGCGGCGAGTAGCGCGCGGAGGTCGCGGATCACCGGGAACACCTCTTGGTTGCGATCCCCGCCCTGCGCGTCATGCGCGGCCTGTTCCAGCGTCACGATTTCACGGTCCTCGCGAAAAATGCGTTCGGTGAACAGCACCAGAAGCGGCCAAGCGAGGTCGAGTAAAGCGGCGATTTTCGGACGCCTCACCGATAGCAAGCCGAAGGTGCGGTTGCTGCGTTGCGCCTGGTCGAGCGGCACATAGGCGATCCAGAGATCCATCACCGGCGTCTCGTCGCGGGTATGGATACGCAGCGTCTGGTAGGGATATTCGGTGCGGATTGTCATGATGTCGCGCTCCGCGAGGCTGCTCGCACTGGTGGGAGGACGGCGCTGGCCGAAGATTGCCGCCTCGCCGAGCGGCTGCTTGCCACCGGTGCGAGCAAAACTGTATTTCGCCTCGAGCCAGTTCTCGCCGCGGCGCTGCCCAAGAAAGCGCGGCCGGATCTGCCCCATCTGCCGGCGATGCAGGAACTGATGGTTCATGTCCATCAGGTTCTCATGCATGAAACTGTAATGGCAGGCCACCACGTCACCGAACCGTCGGGTTCGGTAACGGCTGTCCGCCACCGAGCCCAACTCCGGCAACGGCACCGCCAGCGCCCGCGCCGGATCGCCGGGGAACACCATGATCAGCCCACCTGCCTCACGGCACGGATAGGATCGCACGCCATTCGGCAGCTTGTCCTTGCCGAGATATGGCACATCGATGCAGCGTCCCGATCCGTCATAGCTCCAGCCATGATAGCAGCAGCGGATCGTCGCGCCTTGCACCACACCCCGGCTCAGCGGCACCTGGCGGTGGGCGCAGCGGTCTTCCAGCGCGAATACCGCGCCGTTGGGCGGCCGCACCAGCACAATCGGCTCCCCGGCAAAACGTACGGCAAGCGATCCGCCAAGTTTCAATTCGCGCGACCATGCAAGCGGATACCAGTGATCCGGATGCACGCCCACGCGCCGCAGATCGCGCGCGGCCGGCTGGGCGAGGCCGATATCGTCTGGCACAGATGAATGCAGATACATTCAGCCTATCCCGGCGGAGGCGCGCATCCACCACCCCGGCAACACGCGCTCACGCTTACATTCAGCAGAAAACGCGTGGTCGCAATCCCGTCAAGCGGATCTCAGGGTGCATGCTGGTCGGCACTCTTTTCGATGGCCTGGCCAGCCTGGGAAATATCCTGGCCGGCTCCTGCCGTGGTGTGACACGCACCGAGGAGCGGCAAGGCGCCCAGCAGCCCACACAGCGAGAGGATTAACATGGTGATTCTCTTATACATGGCATTCACCTCATCATCAAGCGGTTTCCTGAACCGTCGTTGAAACCTAAACGCAACGATTATATTCCCGCGCCAGGAAGCAGGCAGTCCGCCGCGCCGGTCCCGTTTCACCAACACAGATTGCCGACGCGCGCCGCCTTCGGGGTTCGACATAGGCGATCCGCACTGGATCCGGGCCAGGGATTCTGGACTAGATCCGTCCCATGAGCAGCAAGACGACGACAACAACGAGAACGACGCCCAGGCCGCCGCTCGGGTAGTAGCCCCAGCTCCCACTGTACGACCATGTCGGCAAGGCGCCGATCAAGAACAGCACAAGAAGGATCAAGAGAATAAGGCCGATACTCATTTTACGAACTCTCCGGGAAAGCCATGTGCTCTGGTGGGTGGGGCGCGGGCGAAGCCGGCTTGCCGCGCTCGGTCAGGTGCGGTAATTGAACTCGGGAAGGCTCTTGAGCGATTCTTTTGTGGCCCCCCGCAGCATCATCTGTTGGTCATGCACCTCGAGTGCGTTGTAGGGCACGACAACGTATTTCTTGCCCATACCAAGGAATCCACCGACCGATAGCACGGCGAAAGGCACCTTTTCGGTGGGGGTGACGATGAGATCGTCGATCGTTCCCACATTCTCATTGGCCTCGTTGATGACCGTGCTGCCAATTACCTTGGATGCGCGGTAGCCCGTGGCGAGAGACTGCGGATCAACCTTCATGAGAGACAGTGTCTGCGGCGTGCCCTGAGCCATAGCCGTTCCGCCCACCGCTGCCACGATCACAGCCGCGCCCGCAAGAAGCATCATCGAACGTGTCATGGCCGTTCCTTTCAATTGACTAATCATGTTGATTGGAAATGCCGGGAACCAGCGTTGCTCATGAGCCCGGGCATTCCCAAGCGGCACTACTTCTTCAGCGCATCCCTCGTCGCATCCTTCACGCCGCCAATAGCGCTCTGGATTTTGCCCTCGACCTTGCCGCTCTTGCCTTCGGCGGTGAGCTTGGGGTCACCAAAGGCCTTGCCAGCCGCCTCCTTGATGGCGCCCTTGGCCTGCTTGGCCGCACCGGCGATACGATCCTTGTCCATGTTACTATCCTCTCCTTTTGTTGATGCCCTTGCGAGCAGACCCGGCGGCCGGTAACGGTCGCGCGGTTCGTGTGCAGTCAGCCGATCCTGCGAACTTGCAGGTCTTGCTTCATGCAGAGCTATTTTTGAGAATGATTATTCGCCGTCATGGTATGTTTGTGCGCGAGTTCGCTGTGCTTCATGGCAGTGGCGGCGTGCTCCTTGGCGTCATCGTGCTGGCCGAGATCGTGATGATGGGCCGCCTCGTGGTGATGATGCGCGGCGGCGTGATGGTGCGACGCCGCCATGTGGTGGTGTTCACTTGCAGGATGGGTTGGCTGCTTCGGATTTGTCTGGGCGTGTGACATTTCTGGGATTCCTCTGATTGAAAGCATTCATAACATAGCTCCCTAATCACGCGGCGATAGGCTCGGAAACTACCTATTCTTACTGTGTCATAAACTGGCCGGTCGCATTCAACGTTGGCAACACGGACATCGCGATATGGCTCGCGCAATAGCGTGGGCGGTCGCAATGCGGGCAGATGTGATTGGGTTTGTATAATAGCTCAAATTCAATCTGACACTTTGTGTTGGTTTTCGTAAACCGGAGCCGGCAGGGGGCGTGGTTCTCTCAAGGCAGGAACCGCGTCTCCCCTGCCAGCGGAGACGGAGACCCAACATGACCAAGGAACAAAAGATCAAGAACGGGCACGCAAGCCCCGTCGGGCGATGGCGCGCGCCTTCGGCATGCATGCCGAACGTCTCGAGACCGAGGACCAGTTCATGCCCGCGATCGCGCGGGCGCTCACCCGCCGCCCGGCGCTCCTCGACATTGTCGTAACTCCCGAAGCCGTATCGTCGGACGCGGAGACGGGGCTCGCCTGGGTGCCCGATCTGCAACCGCTGGCGGCGTGGGACAAGGCGGAGCGGCGGTGGCGCGGTGGCAGCGTTTGATGAGACCTGCGCGGGCGGGTATAGATCGTTGAAATCATCGTAGCGGACGGCACGCAGCAACCCTTGAAGGCCAACCCGTTCGGGTTCGCCGCGGAATTGCGGCCCTCGACCGCTTCGGCGGTCACCCGCACCGATGATTTTCCTGATCGGATGGGGCGCTGACAACCGCTTTCTGTGCTATAATGAATTTGCTGAGACCCTGATCCCCTATACCCGATGGGCACGCGGGTCCAAGGCGTGGTTTCCAGCCCGACTGGGCGGATGTCTCGCGACCCGTCGAGACTGGCAGCCCTGGCTTCGGCTGCAAGTTGAGCATGGGTTGGATGCACGACATCTTCCGCTACATGGCGCTTGATCCGGCGCATCGACGCTGGCATCACGACGAGATGACGTTCGGCCTGCTTTATGCCTAGTCGGAAAATTTCGTGCAGCCGCTCTCGCATGACGAAGTGGTGCAGGGCAAGGGCGCGATCATCGCCCGCATGCCAGGCGATGAATGGCAGCGTTTCGCCAATCTGCGTGCCTATTATGCCTTCATGTGGGGCTATCCTGGCAAGAAACTTCTGTTCATGGGTGGAGAGTTCGGCCAGACACGGGAATGGCCCCAGGCGCGCGGCCTGGAGTGGCACGTGCCGGACTATCCCGTGCATCGCGGCGGGCAGACCCTGATCCGCGACCGCAACCGTCTCTATCGTCACCATCCAGCGCGCCACGCGGGGGATTGTGAAGCGAGCGGATCCCGTTGGACCACGGCCGAAACTGTCATCGCCCCGCGCGCCACTCTCTATTTTCTGTGGGATCCGGGGTGAGCCGGCGGCCTCTCGGGCCCGGCGCACCCGAGCCGCTGGGGGTATCGGTGGATGCGGCGGGAGTGAACGTCGCGGTGTTCTCGGCCCATGCCGAGGCTATCTTCTTTTGCCTGTTCGATCCGAGCGGGGAGCGGGAAATCGAGCGCGTTCGCCTGCCCCAGCGCACCGGTGACGTGTTTCATGGCCATATCGGCGGGATCGGCCCTGGTGCGCGCTATGGGTTGCGCGCGGCGGGGCCGTGGGATCCGGCGCGCGGGCATCGTTTTGATTTCGGCAAACTGCTCTGCGATCCCTTCGCGATCCGCCTCGACCGCCGGTTCCGGCTGCATCCCACGCTGTTCGCCAGTTCCAGCGCCGATAGCGCCCCGGCCATGCCGAAGGCGATCGTTGCGCCGCCGCCGCCTTGTGCATCGCGCCCCCCCTTCGTCTGGGAAGGCCAGGTGATCTACGAAATCAACCCGCGCGGCTTCACGATGCGCCAGTCGCGCATTCCGCCCGAACTCCGTGGCCGGTTCGCGGCACTGGGCCATCCGGTCTCGCTCGCCTATCTCCGCCGGCTCGGCGTCAGTGCCGTCGAACTCATGCCGGTCGCCGCCACGATCGATGCGCCGCATCTTCCCGCGCTCGGTCTCTCCGATGCGTGGGGCTATAACCCGGTCGCCTTTCTCGCCCCCGATCCGCGCCTCGCGCCCGAAGGCTGGGAGGAAATCGGCGCCGCGATCAAGGCGCTGCATGCTGCGGGCCTCGCGGTGCTGCTCGATATCGTGCTCAACCACACCGGCGAATACGACGCCTCCGGCCCGACCGTCTCGCTGCGCGGTCTCGACAATGCGAGCTATTACCGGCTCGATCCCGCCGATCCCGCGCGTTACGTCGATGACACCGGCTGCCGCAACACGTTGGCGCTTGATCAGCCGCCAGCGCTGCGGCTGGCCATGGATGCGCTGCGCCTCTGGGCACGGGCCGGTGTGGATGGGTTCCGCTTCGACCTCGCAACCGTGCTCGGCCGCGAATTGCGCGGCTTTGATCCGGCGGCACCGCTTTTGACCGCGATCGACCAGGATCCCCTCCTCCGCCATCGCGCCCGCATCGCCGAGCCCTGGGATGTCGGACCGGGCGGCTACCGTCTCGGCGCGTTTCCCGCCGCCTGGGGCGAGTGGAACGATCGCTATCGTGACACGGTGCGCCGCTTCTGGCGGGGTGATGCGGGGCAGCTCGGGACGCTTGCCACCTGTCTTGCCGGCTCGGCCGATATTTTCACCCCACGCCACCGGCCCCTCTCGCGCTCGATCAATTTCATCACCGCGCATGATGGCTTCACCCTTGCCGACCTCGTCGCCCATGAGCGCAAGCACAACGAAGCCAATGGCGAGGGCAATCGCGATGGCACCGAGGCGAACTATTCCTGGAATAACGGCAGCGAAGGCGCATCCAACGATCCCGCCATCCTTGCCCGCCGCGCCGCCGACCGTCGCGCCTTGCTCGCGATTCTGCTGCTCTCGCGGGGCACGCCGATGCTGGCGATGGGCGATGAGAGTGGACGCAGCCAGGGCGGCAACAACAACCCCTATGCCCAGGACAACCCGCTCACCTGGTTCGACTGGGAGGGGATGGATCGCGACCTTCTGGGTTTCACCACGCGCTTGCTCCGCCTGCGCCGCCATTGCGCGCTGTTGCGGGGCGAGGCGCCGCTGCGCGGGGCGGCGTCGGAGGCGGGCGGGCTGCCCGATATCGCCTGGCGCCGGCCGGATGGGCAGGAGATGACGGTTGCGGACTGGCAAGACCCGGCGCGACGGACGTTGATCGCCGCGGTTTATGCCCCCGGCGATGGCGCGACCCCGGCACAGCGCAGCTTCCTCGCGCTGCACGCCGGCGCCTTCCCGATCGAGGTTGTGCTGCCTCCCCCGCGCGCGGGTCGGCACTGGCGGATTCTGCTGGAAAGCGCTGGGCGGCGCCGGCGCGGCGCGCTCGGCGCGCGCCTCACGCTACCCGCCCGGGCGGTCGTGCTGGCCCATGAGGGGGCGGCGGATTAGCGGGCGAGCAGGCGAAAATCCTCGCCGGCCCAGTTGCCGCTCTGGCGGTCTCGCCAGGTAAACTCGATCGCGGTCCCCGCGGGCAGATGACCAACCGGGAGATCGGCGGTGTGCAGGCCGAGTCCAGCCGGCAGGGTCGCGCTCACGCGAGCTTTCGCTTCGCCCGCGATGCGCCAATGGATCTCCGCCGGCTGCGCCAGGGCGATGACGAGGCGGGTACCGGTGGCGAAGGTCCCGATGGGAGCGTGCGGCAGCCAGAAGCTCCGGCGCGCCGGACGGTGACGCTCGCGATAGCGCCGCGCCACCGCGGTCGGGGCGTCGATCGGCCGGCCGGCGTGACGCGAGACCACCAGCTTGATGAACTCGGCATGCGCCCAGGCCAGCGGCATCGCCGATCCACTCGGCCGGCCGGGATAGAGGAAACGGCGCGGGATCGGCGCGGCGTCCCAGACCTGCTCAGGGATCATCCCGCCCGGTCCGGCCATCGCCACCATGGCTTCGAGCAGCGGCAAAGGATCGCGCCCGGCCGCGACCTCATGGTGCCCGCGCTCCCCGGCGAGCAGCGGCCAAGCCCGGCCGCGACCATGGCCGGTAAACGGCGAGCCATCCTCGGTTTCGCCGTAGCCGTCATGGACGTAGCGGTGCCAGGCCGGACCCGATGGCGTTTCCACCTTGAGCAGCCGATCGGCGACGGCCAGGCTATCCTGGATCAGCGGGTCAGAGGCGCGCCGCAGGCCAAGCCGCACGAGTTGCAGGAAATCGAGCGAAACCAGCTCCGCCGCTGGAAGCGTTGTGTGATCGGCTTGGTTGTGCAGCAGGATGGGATCCGCGAAGGCGCTCGCGTCGGCCAGGATGCGCGCCGGCGCGACATGGATGTAGTGGCCGGCGACGCCGGCCTCGGCGGCGAGCCTGCCGCCATGGATGGCGAGCCAGTGCTCGGCGGAATCATTCCAGAAATCTGCCATGGCGAGCGCCAGGCGCCGGGCGCGGAGAGGGAGAAACGGGGCGCCAGCGACCAGAGCGGCAATACAGGTGGCGAGCGTGAAGGCGTTGATCCCCGCGCTTTCCTCCCAACGATCCTGCTCGCTTGCCGGGCCATGGCAGAGGATGTAGCCGAGCGCGCGCTCGATCATGCTGGCCACCTCGGTGCCGCCGAGCGCGTCATGTTCGGCGAGCAGGGCGGCGAGCAGCACGGGAAACGCGGTCTCGTCGAGCTGTTTGCCGTGCCAATAAGGCCGTCCGCCGAGCCATTGGTTTTGCTCCCAATGCCCGTCCTCGCGCTGCGTCGCGATGAGATAGCGAAGCGCGTTGCGCGCCTCATCCTCCGCCCCGAGCACGAGCAAGGCGCCCGCGCATTGCACGAGATCACGCGGCCAGACCAGGTGATAGCCGCCGCGTTCGCTCCGCCGATCGCCCCAGGGGATGCTGAGGCTCGCGACCATGGCGCCGGGATAGGTCTTGTCGAGATGGGTGCGCAGCACCATGGTCGAAACCATAAACTGATCGCGCAAGGCCTCGGGCGCCTCCCAGCGCACCGGGTTGCGCGCGTTGGCGAGCGCGTACCAGGCCTGCCAGTCGGAAACCTGACGCAGCAGCACCGAATCGAAGGGTTCGAGCAGGCTGGAGACCGCAAGCGTCGCCGCCGCCTGCTTGCTCGCGGCAAAACCAAGCGCGAGCACCGAGACGCGCGGCAGGGCCGCGATCAGCGCGACATTGCCCGGCCCGGCGCGCTCATATTGCCAGGTGAGCCGGCCATGCTGGGCGAAATCCTGCCAGCCATCGCTCACGCCGACATAGCCCGCGCTCGCCGCGCCGAGGACATCGCGCTGGCGCTGGTCGGCGGCGACCAGGGCGAGGCCGAACGGTCCCTGCTCCGCCCATAGCACCCGCCGTCCGCGATAGCGCGCGACCGCGGCGACATTGCCCTCCCCGGTCGCGCCGATATGCGGCGCCAACAGGGCATAGAGCTGCAGTTCCGCATCCCCCGAAAGGGTTGGCTCGACCAGCAAAACGTCGCGCAACGGATCGGGCGTCACGCGAAGCCGCAGCGTGAAACGTGGATGGGTGTGCAGGATTTCCACCGCCGGCACGCCCGGCGCGGCAAGGCGCAGGGCATAACCACCGAGCCGCTTGACCTCGACCCAGAACCCCGCCCCATCGGCGACGATGAAGCCGAGATCGCGAATCTGCGGAATATCGATGCGCGGATGATAGACTTCGTTGATGATGCCGAAGCCGACGGTAAACCAGAGCCGCGCCGGCCCGAGGGCGCAGCCGACCATGTCCTTGGCGCTGCTGCACCAGGTGGGCGTTGCGCCCGGCGCGCCCGGTGCCTCGAGTCTCGAAGCCGCGGTTTCAGCCATGGCGGAGCTTTCGGCGGAAAACATGGCAAGCACCGTATGGAAAAGTTGACGAGGCGGCCAGAGCTAATCTCTCCAACCGGCAAATTACCAAAAAAATGTGAAATTTCAGATAATGCTGCCAGCCGAAACCGCCCTTCGCGCCCGCTAGCGTTCCTGCCAGCGGATCAGCGGCAATTCGACAGGAATACGAGCCGCAGGATGGTATGGCACCACCCGGATCGTGTAGTCGGCGGCCGGCCGGGCGGTCGCGACGGTGGCGTGATAGGTGAAGCCGTTGAATGCCCCGGCGATCGGCGCCACGCGGGCCAGCGGGATAGCCTCGGCCGGGGCGGTTTCGCTGGCGTCGGCGTAGATCTCGACGCGCACATCCGCCGCCCCGATCTCGCCCAGATAGAGCGGGACGCGGATCGTCCAGCCAGTGCTTTCGGGGATGATCTCGGGCGTCCCGATATGGAGGGTTTTCCATGCGCCGCGGAGCCGCCGCTCCCATTGCCGTAGCTCTCTCGCCACTGCGGCGCCCGCGGCCAGCCGCACCCGCAAGGCTCGCGCCGCCGGCAGATAGGCCTGCTCGACGTAATCCCGGACCATTTGCGTACTGCTGAAACGCGGGATCAACCCCGCCATGCTGCGGCGGATCCGGGCAAGCCAGGCGCGCGGCATGCCGCTCGCGTCGCGGTCATAGAACTCGGGCAGAACCTCCTGCTCGAGAGCCGCATAGAGTTCCGCCGCGTCGCTGTCGTCCTGGGCCGCATCGCTCGTCCGCCGCGTGGTGCCGATCGCCCAGCCGAGCTCGGGCGTGTAGGCTTCCTGCCACCAACCGTCGAGCGCGGAAAGGTTGAGCCCGCCATTGACCAGAACCTTCATCCCGCTGGTGCCGCAGGCCTCCCAGGGACGGCGTGGCGTGTTGATCCAGACATCGACCCCCTGCACCAGCTCCTGGGCCAGCGCGATGTCGTAATCCTCGAGAAAGACGACGCGGTGCCAGAGGCTCGGATGGGCGATGAAGGCGACCCATTCCTGGATCATCCGCTTGCCTTCTTCGTCAGCCGGGTGCGCCTTGCCGGCGACCACCAACTGCACCGGCCGCGCCCCATCGCCGAGCAGACGCTCCAGCCGGGCGCGATCGTGCAGCAGCAGATTGGGGCGCTTGTAGGCGGTGAAACGGCGGGCAAAGCCGAGGGTCAGGATATTGGGATCGAGCACGTTCTCGGCGAGCGCCACCACGTCCGGCGGAAAGCCGCGAACGCCGAGATGGGTGCGCAGCCGGGCGCGCACCGAGTGCACCAGCCGCTGGCGGCTTTTGGCGCGCATGTCCCAAAGCAGGTCGTCGTCGAGCACGGCGATCGCGGCATGCGTGTCATCGGCCATGCGCCGCCAGCGCTGCTGGCCGCGCGCGCCGGCGAAAATCGCATCTGCCACCGGCGATTCCCAGGTCGGCACATGCACCCCATTGGTCACGTGCCCGACCGGCACCTCGCGCTCCGGCCAGCGCGGAAAAAGCGGCTGGAACACCTCATGGCTCACCGCACCATGCAGCGCGCTGACCCCGAAACTCGCGATCGAGCCGCGGAGAGCGAGAAACGCCATGTTGTAAAATTCCTCGGCCGCCGATGCGCCGGCCAGGTCGAGCGCGGCGGCGGCGATCGCATCCGCCTCCCCGCCTATCACCGAGTGACGATATTGCTCCAGGAGCGCGCGGGGAAAACGGTCGAATCCGGCGCGGACCGGGGTGTGCGTGGTGAAGACATTACCCGCCCGGCTCGCCCAAAGCGCCTCGGCAAAGCTGATCCCGAGGCGGGCCGCGAGGCTGCGCGCCCGCTCCAGGATGGCGAACGCGGCATGACCCTCGTTGAGATGGCAGATCTCGATCTCGGGATGGATGGCCTCGATGAGCCGCCAGCCGCCGATGCCGAGGACGATCTCCTGCAGGAGCCGCATCTCGGTGCCACCGCCATAGAGCTTGCCGGTGATGCCCTGATCGACCGGGCTGTTTATCGAGTCGTTGCTGTCCAGCAGATAGAGGATGGCGCGGCCGACCATGGCTCGCCAGACGCGAAGCCTGAGGCTCCGCCCGGGCAGTTCGAGGGTGATGCGCAAGCGCCCGCCGCTGTCATCAATCACCGGCTGCACCGGCATCGTCGCCGGCTCGTTATAGGGATAAGCCTCCTGCTGCCAGCCGCTGGCGTCGATCATCTGCCGGAAATAGCCTTCCTGATAGAGCAGGCCGACGCCCACCACCGGCACGCAGAGATCGCTTGCGGTCTTGAGAAAATCGCCGGCGAGCACGCCAAGCCCTCCGGCATAGAGCGGCAGCGCCTCGCCAAGGCCGAATTCCATGCAAAAATACGCAACGCCCTTGAGCGCGTCCTCGCCATGGCTCTCGGCGAACCAGCCAGGTGATCGCAGATAAGCCTCGCGCGCCGCGGTCAACGCGCCGAGCTGGGCAACGAAACCGGGATCGGCGGCCAGCTCGGCGAGGCGCGTCGTCGAGACATCGTCGAGGATGGTCCAGGGGTTGCGCGTTCGCCGCCACAAATCGGCGTCGATGCGTTCCCAGAGCATGTCCGCCTCGTGGCTCCAGGTCCAGCGGAGATCGAGCGCGAGATCGCGCAGCCCCGCGAGCGTGTCGGGGAGCGCGCGCCAGAAGGCGATCGCCCCCGGTGGCTCGCCCGCCCCGCTCATTCCGCCGCCGGCACCCAGATCCGCGCCGGTTCGGCCGCGAGCGACCGCGCCATTTCCTCATAGACCGCGAGGTAGCGCCGCGCCGAGCGCTCCCACCCAAAATCGCGGCGCATCGCGTTCTTCTGAAAATGCCCCCAGGCCGAGGGGATGCGGAACAGCCGGCCGGCGCGGCGCAAGCTGGCCACCAGCGCCGCCGCCGTCGGCTCGGTGAAGATAAAGCCGGTGCCGGGCGCGCCATCCTCGCCGCGCTCGTCGATATCCACCACTGTATCGGCAAGCCCGCCAACCGGGCGGGTCACCGGCAAGGCGCCGTAGCGCATGGCATACATCGTGGTAAGGCCACAGGGCTCGAAGCGGGCCGGCGTCAGCGCGAGATCGGCGGCAGCGTTGAGCCGGTGCGCGAGGCCCTCCTCATAGCCGATGCGGACAGCGAGTTGCGCGGGCCGCGCGGCCGCCGCGGCGACAAAGGCGGTTTCCAGTTCCCGATCACCCTGGCCATGCAGCACAATCCGCATACCCTGATCGAGCAGCGCGGGCAATGCCTCGAGCACGACATCGGCCATTTTCTGGTGGGTCAGCCGGTTGACCCCGATGATCAGCGGCGCGTCCTCCGCCGGGTCGAGCCCAAATTCAGCGAGGATCCCGGCCTTGGCGCAGCGCTTGCCGGCGCGGTCCTCGGCATCAAAGCGCGCTGGCAGATAGCCGTCATGCGCCGGGTTCCACAGATCCTGATCGATGCCGTTCAGGATCCCCACCAGATCATCGGCGCGGTCGCGCAGCAGGCCATCCATGCCGGCGCCAAATTCCGTGGTGAGGATCTCGCGGGCATAGGTCGGGCTCACTGTGGTCAGCCGGTCGGCGTAGCGGATGCCGGCCTTGAGAAAGGAAAACTGGCCATAAAACTCGGCACCCTCGGGCCTCAGCATGGCCGGGGGAAGGCCCGCCGCGTGGGCTTCCTCGAGAGGGAAATTGCCTTGATAGGCGAGGTTGTGGATGGTGAACACGCTGGCCGGGCGGGGCCCTCCGTGAAGCGCCAAAAGCGCCGGCACGAGACCGGTATGCCAGTCATTGGCATGCACCAGATCCGGTGCCCAGCCGTCCTCGTCGCCCTCCAGGGCGAGATCGGCGGCGGCTCGGCAGAAACACGTGAAGCGGCGGAAATTATCCGGCCAGTCGTGCTTGTCGCGATCCTGATAGGGGCCGCCGTCACGGCGGAAAAGATCGGGCTGGTCGAGCAGATAGACCGGCAAGCCACTATCCGGCGCGCGGCCGAGCAGCACGCCCCCGCGCTCGCCCGGCAATCGCAGAACCATTCGCTTGTTTTCGGCGGTATCGAGCGCCGAGACATAGCCCGGCAGGATCAGGCGAACCTCCACCCCGAGCGCGGCAAGCGCGGCGGGCAGCGCGGCGCCCACATCGGCCAACCCGCCGGTCTTGGCGAAAGGATAGATTTCGGCGGCCGCGAAAAGAACACGCAGCCGCCGCCCTGTCGGGCTAAGCCGCCGTGTAAACATCGCACTTTCTCCCTATTTTTATTTCTTTTACGTATCAAATAGTCTAGCCGTGGAACACGGCGCGATCGTTGACCGAAATCAACAAAACGAAATTTAAGCCAGGTGCCCACGATCGGGGATCGGCGGAAGCGCTCCAAACCCCTGATAAAACTTAATTTTTCCGACGGTCTTCCTTCTTTATAGCCGTTGCTATGCGTTTTCAGCAGATGCGCGGCAAGGCCTCGCCACTTAACATGTCGAGGGCACGGGCGATGCCGAGCGGGCCGCGGCAGGAGACCTGGCCCGCCGATCCGACGGTAACGGCACCGATGACACGGGCCTCGGCGCTGACTGGATGGGCGCGCAGCAGCGCCAGGGCTGGCTCGGCATCCGTGCTCGGAACAAATGCAACGAACCGCCCCTCGCACGCGACCTGCAACGGATCGAGGCCGAGCAGATCGCAGGCGGCGGCGACGTCCGCGCGCACTGGGATCAAGGCCTCGTCGAGCGCGATCGCGCATTGCGCCTTCTCGGCGATTTCCACCATGGCGCTCGCGAGCCCGCCGCGCGTCGGATCGCGCAGGCAATGCACCGCGATGCCGGCGGCAAGGAGAGCAAGCACCGGAGCGGCGACGGCGGCGCAGTCGCTCGCGATCGCGGGCGTGAACCCGAAACCTTCGCGCGCCGCCATCACCGCCATGCCGTGCCGGCCGATATCCCCACTCAGGATCACCGCGTCGCCGGGGCGCAGCCGATCGGGTGCGATCGGCGCTGGGGCAACCACCTGGCCGATACCAGCCGTGGCGATGAACATTCCATCCGCCTTGCCGCGTTCGACCACCTTGGTATCACCGGTGACGAGCCGCACTCCCGCCGCCGCGGCGGCTGCGCGCATCGAGGCCAGCACCGCGCCGAGCGTCGCGAGCGGCAGCCCTTCTTCCAGGATCAGCCCGACGCTCAGCCAGAGCGGGCGGGCGCCGCACATGGCAAGATCGTTCACCGTACCGTTCACCGCGAGCGCGCCGATATCGCCGCCCGGAAAAAAGAGCGGACGAACGACATAGGAATCGGTGGTGAACGCGAGTTGCCCGGCCGCTTCCAGGATGGCGCCGTCATGCTGGCGATCGAGTTCCGGCTCCGCCAGGGCGGGACGGATGATAGTCTCGAGCAGCCGCGCCATCGCCCGCCCGCCACTGCCATGGGCGAGTTGCACCGTCTCGTCCGCCGCCGACAGCGGCGGGCAGGTGAGCGCGAATTCCGCGCCCCCGCCGCTCATCGTGGCGCCGCCGTGACGGGCGCGGGGGCGTCACGATAGCGGTAATAGGCAGCGCAGGCGCCTTCGGAGGAAACCATGGTGACGCCGAGCGGGCGTTCCGGCGTGCAGCGTGTCGCGAAAGCCGGGCAATCGGTCGGCTTGCGCGTGCCGCGCAGCACCTGGCCGCTGATGCAGCCGCGCTCTGGCTCGATGCCCTGCCGCACAGGGCCGAATTTGCATTCGGCGTTCCAGGCGTCATACGCGGGCGCGAGGCCGAGGCCGCTTTCGGCGATCGCGCCGATCCCACGCCAGTGGCGAGGCACGACCCGAAACACCTCGGCCATCAACGCTTTCGCCACGCCATTGCCCAATTGCCGCACCGAGCGGGCATATTGATTCTCCACCAGCGCCTGCCCCGCCTCCAACTGGCGCACGCAGCTCAGCACGCCCTGCAGGATATCCACCGGCTCGAAGCCGGTGACAACGATCGGCACGCGATGGGCGGCGGCGATCGGCTCGTATTCGTCCATGCCCATGATGGTGCAGACATGGCCAGCGGCCAGGAAGCCCTGCACCCGGTTGCCGGGCGCCGCGAGGATCGCCCGCATCGCCGGCGGCACGCGGAAATGCGAGGCGAGAAGCGAGAAATTGCCCAGCCCCTCGCGCCGCGCCTGGTAAGCCGCCAGGGCATTGGCCGGCGCTGTGGTCTCGAAGCCCACGGCGAAAAAGACGATTTCCCTGCCCGGCGCGGCGCGGGCAAGGGCGAGCGCATCAAGCGGAGAATAGACGGTACGGATGTCTGCGCCGCGGGCGCGTGCTTCCAAGAGCGTCCCCGCGCTCCCCGGCACCCGCAGCATATCGCCGAACGAGCAGAGGATGACGCCGGGGCAGGCGGCGATCTCGATCGCCTTGTCGATATAATCGACCGGTGTGACGCAGACCGGGCAGCCCGGCCCATGCACCAGGGCAAGACCCGGCGGCAGCAGCGCATCGACGCCGAAGCGGAGGATGGCGTGGGTCTGCCCGCCGCAGACCTCCATCAGCGTCCAGGGGCGCGTCATGATGGCGGCAAGAGCGTCGGCGAGGCCGCGCGCGGTCGCGGCTTGCCGGTATTCGTCGCGGAATCTCATGGCGTTTCCGCCGCCGCGCCAAGCGCCTGGATTTCGGCGAGCACCCGTGCCGCCGCCGCGGCATCGAGAACGGTGATCGCGAAGCCGACATGGACGAGCACATGATCGCCGGGAACCGCCTCGGGCACGAAGCCGAGATGGATCTCCTTGACGATGCCACCGAAATCGACCGCGCCGGTTCGCAGCAGCGGATCGCCGCCGGAAATGCTCAGGATGCACCCCGGAATAGCTAGGCACATGCGTGCTCTCCTTGCCGTTCGAGCGATGCCGCGAAAACAATCTGGCCGAGGGCGAGGGCGCCGTCATTCGGTGGGGCCAGGCGCGGCCAAATTGGCTCGCAGCCGGCTGCGCGAAGCGCCGCGATCGCGGCTTCCAGCAGGCGGACATTCTGGAAGCAGCCGCCGCTCAACACCATGCGCGTCGCGCCAAGCCGGCGCGCCAATGCGCCAATCGCCGTGGCAAGCCCGTCATGCAGCCCCGCCGCGACGACCTCCCCGCCCCGCCCGGCAGCGAGATCAGCGAGTGCCGCGGCGAGCGCCGGGCGCCAATCCAGCTCCAGCGCCGCCTCTGTGGCAAGCTCCAGAAGCGCGAAGGGATAGCCCGTCCCGCGTGGCATCCCCTCGGCCGCGGCCTCAAGCCGCATCGCCGCCTCGCCCTCATGACGCGCGCGCTGTGAAAGGCCCGCCAGCGCGGCAAAGGCATCAAACAGTCGGCCGATGCTAGTCGTGACCGGTGCGTTCAAGCGTTGCGCCAGCGCGCGGCCGAGAACCTCGCGTTCGACAGGCGAGAAGGCGGCGATCGGCGCCAGATCCACGCGCGTCAAGGCCGCCTCGCCCCAGGCGGCGAAAAGCAGGCCGAGCGCGGCGCGGCGCGGCTCGCGCATCGCCGCCTCGCCGCCGGGCAGACGGAAGGGTCGCAGCCGCGCGACCCGCTCCCACCCCGTCGCTCTCACCCGCAGCGCCTCGCCGCCCCATATCGTTCCATCCGCGCCAAGCCCCGCGCCATCCCAGGCGAGACCGAAAACGGGCGGTTCAATCCCGTGCTCAGCCATCACCGCGAGCACATGGGCAAGATGATGCGGCACCGCAACCGGGCGCATGCCGAGCGCCGTGGCGGTGGCGCGGGAGGCGTAGTCGGGATGGGCATCGCAGGCGGCGAAGCGTGGCGTGATGCCATGCAGCCGGGCGAGATCGGTCAGAGTCCGTTGATGCAGATCACGCGCATCGAGCGTATCGAGGTCGCCGAGATGCTGGCTCAGCGTCACCCCGCCCGCCCCACTCAGCGCCACCGTCGCCTTGAGGTGGCCGCCGCAGGCAGCAATACCCAGAGGCAGTCCATCCAGGACGAACCAGCCTGGCGAGAAGCCGCGCGCGCGGCGCAGCATCAACGGCTCGCCCGCAGCCAGCCGCAACACCGAATCATCCAGTGGTCGCAGGATCGGCCGGTCATGCACGAGCAAGAGATCAGTGACGCCGCGGAGCCGAACCAGCGCCTCGGCCGCGCCGGTGACGATCGGCTCGCCGCCACGATTGCCGCTGGTCGCGACTACCGGGAAGCCGAGTTCGGCGAGCAGCAGATGATGCAGCGGCGTATAGGGCAACAAGGCGCCCAGCCAGGGGAGCTGTGGCGCCACCGCGGCGGCGATGGCCGCGCCCGCGCGCCGCTTCAGCAGCACGATCGGGCAGGCCGGGCTGGTGAGCAGCGCCGCCGCCGCCGGGCTGACGGCGCAGGCTCGCTCCAACGCGGCGAGCGCGGGAAACATCACGGCAAACGGCTTGGCCGGACGATTCTTACGCAGGCGGAGTTGCTGAACCACCCTCTCGTCGCGTGCATCAGCGATGAGATGAAAGCCGCCGAGTCCCTTCACCGCAACAATCCGCCCCGCCCGCACGGCGGCGGCGGCGGCAAGGAGCGCCTCGTCGCCGCGGCCCAGCACCGCGCCCGCCGTGTCCCAAAGGGCCAGCCGTGGCCCGCAATCGTGGCAGGCAATCGGCTCGGCATGGAAGCGTCGGTCGGCCGGGTTCTCGTATTCCGCGCGGCAGGCCGGACATAGCGGAAAACCGCGCATCGTGGTGCGGGCGCGGTCGTAGGGAAGATCGGCAACGACGCTATAGCGCGGCCCGCACTGCGTGCAGGAAATGAAGGGATGGCGGTAGCGCCGGTTGGCGGGGTCAAACAGCTCTGCGAGGCACGCGGCACAGGTGGCGAGATCGGGGGTCACGCGAAGATCGCGCCGACCCGCGGCGGTGCTCGGCCGGATCGCGAACCCTGCCTCGCCGCAGGGCGGGATGGTCTCGCACGTCAGCGCCCCGAGCACGGTGCCGAGCGGTGGCGTGATCTCGATCATGGTGACGAGCGCTTCAAGCGCGGCGATCTCGCCCTCGGCCTCGATGGCGACGCCGGCCGGATCGTTTTGCACCCAGCCGGCAAGGCCGAGGGAGACGGCGCGGCGATAAACGAAGGGCCGGAAACCCACACCCTGGACGACGCCGCGCGCCCGGATCCGCCAACGGGCGTAATGAGCGCGGCCAACCAAGAGGTCCGGGGAGACCATGCGCTTCAGGCCTCGATCTCGATGCTTTCCAACACGACATCCTGCGCCGCGGGATGGGAGGGATCGTCGGAGAGCGTGATCTCGAGCCGCGCGCCCTGGGCGCGGGTTCCGGCGGCGGCAGCAACAAAATGCGCGGTGAAATGCTCGGGAGAAAAATGGCTGAGCGCGCCGAGCCAGATGGCGACATGCCGCACCCGCCGGCCACCCTCCGCCGCCGCGAGCGCCTCGACCTGGCGCATCAGGCCCTTCATCAGCGAAGCCTCGTGCATCATTCTTCTCCCGTGAGATCCGCGAATTCGGCCCGCAGCCTCGCCGCGACCTCGGGGAGCGCGGCAGCGACGGCGGGCGATAGGGGCGCGCGGGGCGCGAAGGAGGCAGCCTCGATCGCGTAAACGACGCAGCAGGGCGGCAGACGGCCGAGTGCGCGGGCGAGTTCGATCGCTTCCGCAAGGCCGAAGCCATGCGTCGAAAACCCGGCGATGGCGGGCGGCAGCGCGCTTGCCGCGACATCGAGGCGATGAATGGTGCCGGGGGGGACGCCAGAGACGGCGGCATCGATCAGATAGGCCGCCTCGATGCCTGCGAGCCTCGCCAGGAGCGCCCCCGCCTCGCCGTTTTCCTCGGCCAGCGCGATCGACGCCGGCAGGCTGCCTCGGAGCTGCGCCAGCACACTGCGCCCGACCGCGTCATCGCCGCGCTCCGGGTTGCCGATACCGATGACGATCCGCTTGGGGACGAGAACCGACATCCGACCTAGCCGCGATCCAGCTCGAGGCGGAGGAAATGCGTCGAGCACGAGATGCAGGGATCGTAATTGCGCACCGTCTGCTCGCAGCGATGGCGCAATTCCTCCTCCGGCAGGTCGAGCCAGCCGCCCACGAAGTTTTTGAGATCGGCCTCGATGCTGGCTTGGTTCTGCGAGGTCGGCGGCACGATCCGGGCTTCGGCGATCGCACCATCCTCGGTCAAACGGTAGCGATGATAGAGCAGGCCGCGCGGCGCCTCCGTCGCCGCATGGCCGATGCCGGCGCGCGGGGTGAGCGGGATGGAAGGGTGGTCGGGTTCCTCATACGCGGCGATGATCCGCAGCGCTTCATCGCAAGCATAAAGCACCTCGACCGCGCGCACCACGATACTCTGGAACGGATTGGCGCAGGTTGCCCCGAGCCCGGCCTCGCGCGCCGCAGCCTGCGCGAGCGGGGAGAGACGGTCGAAATTCAGGCTGTAGCGCGCGAGCGGCCCGACGAGATAGGAACTCCCATCGGCCTTGAGATGGGCATGCAGCGCGGTCGAGCGTTCGACATGGTCTTCCTCAAATGAATCCTCGAATTCGGCGGGGGAAAGATCGAGGCCACGGCTCGAGACGATGCGGCCTTCGTTGAACGGATATTCCGCCGCGTGACGCAGCGCCACGAAATGATAATCGTGGCGGCGTTCCGGGAAATCGAGGCCGGCGGCCCAGCGCACCGTCGCCAGCGCCGCCTCGCGCGCGCGCTCCAGCCGCTCCGCGAGCGGCGCGAGTTCGCGCCGGCTCGGCATGCGGTAGAACCCGCCGACGCGGACATTGATCGGATGCACCTCGCGCCCGCCAAGCAAGGTGAGAATAGCATTGCCCGCCTGCTTGAGCCCGAGCCCGGTCTCGACCAGCGCGCGATGCTCGCGCGCCATGTCGACCGCCCCGGCATAGCCGAGAAAATCCGGCGCATGCAGCAGGTAAATATGGAGCGCATGGCTCTCGATCCACTCCCCGCAATAGAGCAGGCGGCGGAGCGCGCGGAGCGCACCGGTCACGCGAACGCCAAGGGCATCCTCCATCGCATGCACCGCGCTCATCTGATAGGCGACGGGGCAGATGCCACAGATGCGCGCGGTGATATCGGGCGCCTCGCTAAAGGCGCGCCCACGCAGGAAGGCCTCGAAGAAGCGTGGCGGCTCAAAAATGCTGAGTTCCGCTTTCGTGACGACGCCGTTGCGCACGACGACGCGCAACCCGCCCTCGCCCTCGACACGCGCGAGATAGTTTACCTTGATCGTCTTAGTCGTCATGGCAGTGCGCTTCCTCGCGGAACGGTGCGGCATGCGCGTTGAAGCCGCGCCAGAATCGCGCAAGTGTCGCCCGGTCCATCCCGAGCGCGGCGAGATGTTCGCTGAGAGATGGCGCATTGGGCATTTCCATTGGCCCAAAACAACCGTAGCAACCGCGCGCATAGGCCGGACAGATCGCCCCGCAGCCGGCATGGGTGACGGGGCCGAGACAGGGTGTGCCTTGCGCGACCATGACGCAAACATTGCCACGCGCCTTGCACTCCATGCAGACGCTATGCGCCGGGGTGACGGGCCGGCGGTGGGCGAGGAGGGCCGCGAGCACTTCCAGCAATTGCCGCTTGTTGATCGGGCAGCCGCGCAGCTCGAAATCGACGCTGACATGCTCGGCGATCGGCGTCGAGGTGGCGAGCGTCTGGATGTAGTCGGGCCGGGCATAGACGATGGCAGTATATTCCCGCACATCGGCGAGATTGCGCAAGGCCTGGATGCCGCCCGCGGTGGCGCAGGCGCCGATGGTAATGAGCTGGCGCGAGCGGCGGCGCACATCAAGGATGCGCGCGGCATCATGGGGCG
Source organism: Pseudomonadota bacterium (assembly GCA_021801255.1). Classification (GTDB taxonomy): domain Bacteria; phylum Pseudomonadota; class Alphaproteobacteria; order Acetobacterales; family Acetobacteraceae; genus Acidibrevibacterium. The sequence goes on along the minus strand of JAJYYH010000027.1, from coordinate 26,852 downwards.
TGGTGATCGAGCCCTCGACCAGCGAAACGTCATAGATCCCGCGTACCGTGCCCCGCGTCGCCTCGGGAAAATAGGCGATCTCCACGGCACCCGCCACCGCGAGCAATTCGTCCTCGCAATCGAGCAGACTGAGCTGGCAGCCATCGCAGGAGGCAAATTTCCACACCGCGAGCCGTGGGCGCTGGCGCGTCATGCTATATCTCCTTGACGCTGAGCCATGGCGCAACCTTGTCGTAGCGGAACACCGGGCCGTCGCGGCAAACAAAAAACGGACCAAACTGGCAATGACCGCAGAGCCCGATGGCGCATTGCATGTTACGCTCCAGCGAAAGAAAAATCGCGCTGGCAGCGAGCCCTGCCGCGCCCAAAGCGGCGATGGCAAAGCGCATCATCACCTCCGGGCCGCAGACCAAGGCGGTGGCGTGATGCGGGTCGAAGGCGGCTTGGGGGATCAGGTGGGTCACCACCCCGACATGGCCGCGCCAATCGGCGCCGGCATGGTCGAGCGTGATCGCGATGTCGATATCGAGCCTGCGGCGCCAGGCCGCGATTTCGCGCCGATAGAGGATCTCCGTGGGGCTGCGCGCGCCATGCAGCAGCACGATCTGGCCGTAGCGCGTGCGCTCGGCGAGCAGACGATGGAGTACCGGACGCAGGGGGGCCAAGCCAAGCCCGCCGCTCACCACCACCACGTCCCGCCCGGCGAGTTCGGCGAGCGGCCAACCCACGCCGAACGGGCCACGCAGCCAGACGGTGTCGCCCGGCGTCAATCGGGAGAGTGCCGCCGAAACTGGCCCGACCGCCCGCACGGTATGTACCAACCCATCGCCTTGCGCCGGATCGCTGCTCAGGCTGATCGGGATCTCGCCGATGCCGGGCAGGCCAAGCATGTTGAACTGGCCAGCGGAGGCAGCGGAAAATTCTGCCTCGGGGACGATTTCCAACGTCACCACACCATCAAGCTCGCGTTTGCGCGCCCGCACGCGCCCGCGCCGGGGCAGCATCGGGTCTTCAGCCGCAGCCGCGGCGGCGGGTTCAGCGATGCCGACCATAGACATCGAGGCTTTGCAACCGCGCCCCCTGCAACCGTTGCGCGAGCACCGGCACGAGGCGCTGCAGCAGCGCGCAACAAAGCACGGAATCGGCGGCGATTTTAGCGCGCAGGCACGCGGCATCGAGGACAATGGCGCGCATCAGTTCCATCGCCTGGCCGTCATAGGCGAAGCGATAGGGCGGAATGAGCCAGGAAAGGCCGACAATCTCGCCCGGGCCGAGGGTCTCGAGCACGAGGTGTCCGCGGCCCGGCTGGCTCGCTCCAAGGGCGATTCGGCCATGGTACAGCAGATAGCAGCGATCCGCCGTCTCGCCTTCATGGAACAGGAAGGCGCCGGCCGCGACCTCGACGGCGCGCGCGCAGGCCGCAATCTCGGCGAGCGCCGCTTCGGTGATCCCAGCCAGTAAAGGGTGGGCGCCAAGCCGTTGCTCGAGCCCAAGCCGTTGCTCGAGCCCAAGCTGTTGCTCACGCCCAAGCTGTTGCTCACGCCCAAACTGTTGCTCACGCCCAAACTGTTGCTCACGCCCAAACTGTTGCTCACGCGTTGTCATCGCGCGATTCCTCCGCCGTGGGGTTGGCCGCGATCGCTCGCACTTCCTCGGTAAGGTCGATGCCGACCGGGCACCAGGTGATGCAGCGCCCGCAGCCGACGCAGCCCGAGCTGCCGAACTGATCGACCCAGGTCGAAAGCTTGTGAGTGAGCCATTGCCGGTAGCGCGATCGCCCGCTGCTCCGCACGCTGCCGCCGTGAATGAAGGAGAATTCGCTGGTGAAACAGGAATCCCAGCGCCGCTCGCGGGCCATGTTGCGGCCCGTGATATCGCTCTGATCGCTGATCGCGGTGCAGAAACAAGTGGGGCAGACGGCGGTGCAATTGCCGCAGGTGAGGCAGCGCCTTGCAACCTCATCCCAGCGCGGATGGGTGGGATTTGCGCGCAGCAGAGCGGCATGATCGCCCGCCGGCATGGCGCGGCGCATCGACGCGCGCGTGGCCTCGCTGATCGCGCGCGCCGCGGCCAAATCGGTTTCCTCGGCGGCGCGCTTTGGCAAAGTGGCAAGGAATTTTGCGCCATTGTCACTCCCGCACTCCACGAGGTAGCGCGGCGTCGCCTCATCGAGCAGTTCGGTGAGTACGAGGTCAAACCCGCTTTCCACCCGCGGCCCGCTCGCCATCGAGACACAAAAACAATTACCCCCCGCGGTGCCGCAATTCACCGCGATGACGAATAGACCAGCGCGCCGCGCCGCATAGTGCGGATCGCGCGCCGCGCCGCCGAGAAAAACGCGATCCTGGATCGCAATCGCGCGCAACTCGCAGGCGCGCACGCCAAGGAACGCAAGACGCTCGGTTTCCGGGGGGGATGCAGCCGGTTCCCCCGCTGCGTCGGCCATCTGCCAAAGTGGCTGCACGGGCGGATGCAGGAGCCGCTTCCAACCCTGCGGGCCGAGCGCATAGCCGAACAAGGCGGCATCGTCGCGGCGTTGCAGGCGGTAGCCTGCGACCTCCTGGTGATCGGTCCAGCCGCGCGGCAAATCATCAAGTGTTCTGATGGTGTCAACGACGATCGCCTGATCGCGCAGCGTTGGGCCGATCACCCGATAGCCATCGCGGCGCAGCGCAGCGATGAGCGCTCCCACGCCCACCGCTGTCACCACGGCGCATGGCATGGATAATGCGTTGATCACTATGTCCTGCTTCCTCCCACACAACGCCCAAAAAAGCATGACAGCGCCGAACGGCCGGCGCGTTGATCCGCGTCAATTTTACTCCCCGATGCACGATTGTCCGAAGTGCCGCAGGCCGTCTAGTTTATTATGTCATAAAACTCTTGTATGATTTGGTTGTATTTGCACAGTCTTCGGGATTCGCGGGTCGGAGCCATCATTGAGGCCAGGGGTTTCATCCCCTCGATCTTCCCGTGGGGACCCCGAGCAAAGACAAAGCCTTTGCAATCCTTTCTGGGATGTGGATCTGGGGAAGGTGGGGGCAGCGCCCTGGCCTTCTCCTGATGCGATAAATGAATAAATGATCCGCAAGCCCTAACGTCGCAGTTCCATCTGGATCGGCCCTTCGCGCCGCCCGTGAGTGAACTGGTCGACCAGCGGGTTGCCACTCGCCATCAAATCCCCAGCCGGCCCCTGCCAGACGATGCGCCCGCCATAGATCATCGCCGCGCGATCGCCGATACGCCGCGCGCTCGCCATGTCGTGGGTGATGGCGACGGCGGTGCTGCCGAGGCGTTTGACGCAGTCGACGATCAGCCCGTCGATCACCGCGCCCATGATCGGGTCGAGCCCGGTGGTCGGCTCGTCGAAGAACAGAATGTCCGGCCGCGCGGCGATGGCGCGGGCGAGGCCGACGCGCTTTTGCATCCCCCCCGAAAGCTCGGCGGGGTAGAGGGCGGCGATCTCGGGGCCGAGCCCGACCTGGGCGAGCACATCAACGGCCGCGGCGCGCGCCTCCTTGCGGGTGATCTGGTGGCGCGCGAGCAAGCCGAAGGCGACGTTTTCCCAGACAGCGAGGCTGTCGAACAGCGCCGCGTTCTGAAACAGCATGCCGAACCGCGCGCGGATTTTCTCCCGCGCCTGCCCCGAGAGCCCGGCGAGGTTGATCCCATCGATCTCGATCACCCCTTCGTCGGGCACGATCAGGCCGAGAATGCATTTGATCAGCACCGATTTGCCCGAACCCGAGCCGCCGATGATGACCAGCGAGGTGCCAGTGGCGATGTCGAGATCGATGCCGTCGAGCACCTGTTTCGAGCCAAACGCCTTACGCAGGCCGCGCAGGCGGATCAGCGGCACGGCGCCGCTCATCGTGAGAAAAACATTTCCGTGAGCCCGTAATCGAAGGCAAGGATGAGCACCGAGGCGGCGACCACGGCGGCAGTGGTGGCAGCGCCCACGCCCTCGGCGCCGCCGCGGCTGTTATAGCCGTGAAAACAGCCCATCAGCGCGATCAGAAAGCCGAACACGGCGGCCTTCACGAGACCCGAAACCACGTCCATCGTCTCAATGAAGGCGATGGTGTTGTGCAGATAAACGTATGGATTGAAGCCGAGCTTGGCGGTGGCGATGATGAATCCGCCCATCACGCCGATGATGTCGGCGACGACAACGAGAAGCGGCAGGGCGATGGCGGCGGCAAGCAGGCGGGGTGTGACAAGGTATTTCATCGGGTTGGTGGAAAGTGTCGAGAGCGCGTCGATCTGGTCGGTGACGCGCATGGTGCCCAACTCGGCCGCCATTGCCGCGCCGACGCGCCCGGCCACCATCAGCCCGGCGAGCACCGGGCCAAGCTCGCGGGTAACCGAGAGCACGACGAGATTGGCGATCGCGCTCTCGGCGGAAAAGCGGGAAAACCCGGTATAGGATTGCAGCGCCAGCACCATACCGGTGAAGACCGCGGTGAGCGCCACCACGGGGAGGCTGAAATAGCCGATCTCGACCAGAGCGCGGACGAACATCCGCCCATAGAAGGGCGGACGCACGAGATGCGAAATTCCATCGAGGGCAAACAGCGCGAGACGGCCGGTCCAGCCGCAGGCAGCGATCACAACGCGGCCAAGCGCCGCGATGGCATCGAACACCATCGCCTTACGCCGCGCGGGCGAGGCGCACGATGCGGGCGCCGAGCGAGGTCAAAATCTCATAGGGCGTGGTGCCGGCCTGCTCGGCGATCCGCTCGGGCGGCAGGTTGGGGCCAATAACCTCGAGCCAGCTTTCCGCCTGGATGGCCGGATGGTCGGTCACGTCGTAGGTGGTCAGGTCCATGGAGACACGCCCTACCAGCGGAACCGGGGCGCCGTCAAAGATCGCCGCGCCCTGGCCCGAGAGGCGGAACGGCCAGCCATCGGCGTAGCCCAGCGCGACCGTCGCGATCCGGCTCGGCCGCGCCGCACGCCAGGTCGCGTCATAGCCGACCGGGGCATGGGCGGCGATCTCGCGCACCTGGATCACGCGCGCCTGGAGGCGCGCCACCGGGCGCATCGGGTTTTTCTCCCCTGGCATTGGGTTGATGCCATAGAGCGCGGCGCCGGCGCGGGCGAGGTCGGAGATAAATTCCGCGCCGAGAAAAATCCCCGAGGAATTGGCGAGGCTGCGTGGCGCGGCGGGCAACATCGCGCAAGCGGTGGCAAAGCGTGCACGCTGGAGCGCGTTCAGCGGATCCTCGGGCCGCTCGGAGGCGACGAGATGGGTCATCACGAAGCGCAGATCGATCCCCGCCAGCAATTCCGGCGCGCCGGCGAGGCGGGCGAGTTCCGCCGCGTCAAGCCCGAGTCGCGCCATGCCGGTATCGATATGCAGCAGCGCTGGGAGTTTCCGACCAAGCTGGCGCGCCGCGGCACCCCAGGCGGCGATTTCGGAAAGGCTGCCCAGTACCGGGGTGATGTCGTAGGCGGCAAACACGCTGGCGGCATCGGGGGAAAGGCCGTTGAGCACGGCGATCATGGCGCCGGGCACGAGCGCGCGGATGGCGAGGGCCTCGGTGAGATGGGCGGTGAAGAAATGCCGGCAGCCAGCGCCATGCAGCGCCGGGGCGACGATCGTGGCACCCAGCCCATAGGCGTTGGCCTTGACCACCCCGGCCACCGCGCCGCCGGGGTGGCGGGCGCGGAGCAGGTTCCAGTTGGCGATGATCGCCCCGGTATCGACGACCAGCACCGCGCCCACGCCGGCGGGGAGGGGCCCGGCTGGGAGGGGCTCAATGAGCCCCGTCACCGTGATGCTCGATATCGAGATCGGCGAAGCGGGTGAATTCGGCCTCGAAGAAAAGATCGATCTTGCCAGTCGGGCCGTGGCGCTGCTTGGCGATGTAAAGCTCGGCCTTGTTGTAGACGCGATCCATGTCGCGCTGCCACTTTTCCAGCGCGTCCTGGTATTTTTCCTCCGAATCGTGGGCGATCTGCTTGGGGGCGCGCTGCTGGAGGTAGTATTCGTCGCGATAGACGAACATGACGGCATCGGCGTCCTGCTCGATGGTGCCGGATTCGCGCAAATCCGAAAGCTGTGGGCGCTTGTCCTCGCGGCTTTCCACCGCGCGCGAGAGCTGCGAGAGCGCCAGCACCGGCACCGCGAGTTCCTTGGCGATGGCCTTCAGGCCCTGGGTGATCTGGCTGATTTCCAGCACCCGGTTTTCCGGCCGCGTGCCAGCGGCGGGGCGCATCAGTTGCAGGTAATCGACGACCACCAGGGCGAGGCCACGGGTGCGCTTGAGCCGGCGGCAGCGGGTGCGCATGGCGGAGAGCGTGACCGCTGGGGTATCGTCAATCTCGAGCGGCAGGCCGATCAGTTCGCGGCTGACCTGGACGAAGCGGTCGAAATCACGCTGGCCGATATCGCCGCGCCGGATGCGATCGCTGCTGATGCGGGCGTTTTCGGCGAGGATGCGGCTGGCGAGCTGCTCGGCGCTCATCTCCAGCGAGAAGATCGCGACCACCGCCCTCGCCGTTCCCTCGGCCTCGGCACGCAGCGCCTGGGCGGCGCCGAAGGCGATCTTGGTGGCGAGCGCGGTCTTGCCCATGCCCGGCCGGCCGGCGAGGATAAGGAGATCGGAGGGGTGCAGCCCGCCGAGCCTGGCGTCGAGATCGCGCAGCCCGGTGGCAAGGCCAGAAACCCCGCCGGCGCGCTGAAACGCCCGCTCGGCGCCGCGAATGGCACTCGCGAGCGCCTGATCGAAGGCGATGAAGCCGCCATCGGTCGAACCTCTCGTCGCGAGATCGAACAGCGCTTGTTCGGCGGCCTCGATCTGCGCCCGCCCGTCGATCGCCTCCTCCTCACCGAAGGCGCGATTGACCACCACCTCGCCGAGATCGATGAGTTGGCGGCGGATCCAGGCGTCGTGAATGGTGCGGCCGTAATCGCCGGCATTGATGATGCCGACCATGGCGCCGAGCAATTCGGCGAGATAGGCGGTGCCGCCGACCTCATTGAGCACGCCGGAATGCTCGAACTCGGCCTTCAGCGTCACCGCGTCGGCCAATTGGCCGCCCTCGATGCGCCGGGCGATCGCCTGAAAAATGCGGCCATGGATGGGATCGGCGAAATGCTCGGGGGCGAGAAATTCCGAAACCCGCTCATAGGCCTTGTTATTGGCCAGAAGCGCGCCGAGCAGCGCCTGTTCGGCCTCCAGATTGGCCGGCGGCAGACGGGGGGCAAGCTCGGGTGCGGCGGGGTCGATGCGGTTCATGGGCGGCGCACCTTAGCCCGGCGCGCGTGCCGCGTCAGGGTGCGCGGCCTGTGGATTGCGGGAAAACCGGGGATCGTTTTGCGCGCCCCCCTGCCCCCCTGCCCCCTTTTGCGCGCCCCGCCCCTCCTTGCCTCACCCGCCGATGCCGGCCATCCTGGCGGCGATGGCAAAAACCGGGAGACCAAGATAATGACCCTGACACGACGCGGCGTGATCGGCGGGCTCGCGCTCGCGAGCCTGGTACCAGCGCGAGCGCGGGCGCAAGCCGCCCCCGTCCTCCGCCTCGGCGTACTGAATGATCAATCCGGCCCCTATCGCGACGATACCGGCCCGACCGGGGTGATCTGTGTGCGCCAGGCGGTGCAGGAATTCACCGCTGGGCGGGATATGAAGGTCGAGGTGATTTTCGCCGACCACCAGAACAAGCCCGATATCGGCGCTGGCATCGCCCGGCAATGGTTCGACCAGGATGGGGTCGATGCCATCGTCGATGTGCCGACCTCCTCGGTTGCGCTCGCGGTGAATACGGTGTGCCGCGAGAAGAATAAGGTGATGCTCAATTCCGGCGCCGCGACCACCGACCTCACCGGCAAGCAATGCAGCCCGAACACCGTGCACTGGACCTATGACACCTATATGCTGGCGAAATCAACCGGCGGCGCGATGGTCAAGGCGGGCGGCGATAGTTGGTTCTTTATCACCGCCGATTACGTGTTCGGCCAGCAATTGCAACGCGACACGGCGAGCTTCGTGAAGGCGGCGGGTGGCGGCGTGCGCGGCAACGTCACCTACCCTTTCCCCGGCACCACGGATTTCTCCTCGTTTCTGCTGCAAGCCCAGGCCTCGGGGGCGAAAGTGCTCGGGCTGTGCAATTCCGGGGCCGATACCATCAACTGCATCAAACAGGCGCGCGAATTCGGCCTGATGCGGAGCATGAAGGTGGCGACGATGCTGATGTATAACAGCAACGTCCACGCCATTGGCCTGGAGACGGCGCAGGGCCTGCTGCTCACCGAGAGTTTCTACTGGAATCTCAACGATCGCACCCGTGCGTTCATGGACCGCATCCGCCCCAAGACGCCGAACCAGTGGCCGAACATGGTGCAGGCCGGCGATTACGCCGCCACCTTGCACTATCTCAAGGCCGTCGACGCGATGGGGGTAGCGGCGGCGAAGGCGGATGGCCGGGCGGCGGTGGCGCGGATGAAGGCGATGCCGACCGACGACGATTGTTTCGGCCAGGGCCTGATCCGCGAGGACGGGCGCAAGATCCACCCCTCCTATCTGTTCCAGGCCAAGACCCCGGCCGAGAGCAGCGGGCCATGGGACGGGCTGAAACTGGTCGCGACCACCCAGGCCGATGAGGCCTTCCGCCCGATGCAGGATGGCGGCTGCCCGCTCGTGCATGCCTGAGATACGCCGCGGAGACATCGGGCATGGAGCGACGGAATAAAGAAATTCGAAAGTTTTTCCCGCTTAAAAGGGTCCGCTCCAGTCATGGCATGCGTGAGGAGGGGGCCCTTGCCCGCGGAAATACGGTCTCTCAAATTCTCGACGGAGGAATTGCGAACGATTGTCAGTAATTTCCTCTCCCGGCGCGGCAAGGTGACGCAGCACTACGAAATTGACCGCATCAGCTTCGAACAGAAACCAGACGGCGTCGAGGCGAATGTCTGCCTCGTCCGAGAAATCTCGCGCGGCAAGGAGACCCTGGTTATCGCGCCCGAGGATCTGCTCGCCGCGGTTCTGCTCTATTGCGTCGTCCACCACATTCCGATGGCAACCAAGGCAAAAAAGCGCGTGACGCTCCATGACGACACGCTCACCCTGGTGATGACCTTGCTGCTCCCGCGCGGGGAAACCGAACAACGCCGCGCCCAGGCGCTGTAGCCGGCGGCAAACCGAGGCCCGAAAGGATGCCGGGGTCGGGATGGCAGTGCGCCCGGTTTTCGCCTGGCTTTCCCGCGACCCTCCCGCGCCCGATCGCCGGGAATGTCCCGTACCCTGTTGAAACTCGCCTGAGGGCTACCGGTTCAAGGGGCTTTACGACAAAGGCGGCGAACTGGCGCTGGCCGAGATCTCCCGGCGCAAGCCGATCCTGAAGAACCGCACGGTCCCCGAGGTCGAGGCGAAGATGGCGCAGGAGCGGCTGATCGTGACCGAAAGCCAGCGCGCCGCGCTGGAGAAAGCCAAGGCGGAGAAAGAGGCCCATGCGAGTGCGAGAGCGAGCACCCCGGCTATTGCGGCGCCCAGGACACCTTCTATGTCGGCACCCTGAAGGGCGTTGAGCATGCGCCACGGCCGCCTTGTTGCCGCGTTCGAGCAACTCGGCGGCACGCGATCACCATCGCATGAACCCCAAACTCGGCCGATAACGCCGCCAGGGTCTTCTCCCCCGACGGCGCCGCCCCGTGCTGCTTCCTCTTCACCCCCATACCTGGCTCTTCTCGGCCGGCCTTAGCTTATCCTCCCGCCCAGAAACCGGAGCCGCCGCAGCGTGCCTATTCGCGTTTCGTTCCATTGCGACGCCGCAGGGCGCCGAAGCCGGCGAGGGCCGCGGCGAGGAGGGTCAGGCTCGCGGGTTCGGGGATATTGCCGGGAGGCGGCGCGCCAACGCCGGCATAGACCAAGAGGTCGATGCCGTTGCCGCCGGTGCCGGTGGTGTTACCATTGGTACTGAGCGCCGAGAAGTTCGTCAGGCTGCCATTGTCGGTGAGCCAGAAGCTGACCTGGTAGGTATCGCCGGGCGTGGTGGCGACCACCTGGGTGATCGCGTCATAGGCCTGGACCGCGCCGTCGTAATAGCAATTGCCGCCGCCATGCCCACAACTGGATTGCAGAACGCCGCCGGCCTCGGCGCCATATTGGTTGAGATAGGTCCAATCCGTGGGCGCGCTGGCGCCGATGGTGCCGAGGGCGAAGTTGCCATTCAGCAGCAGGTTCGCGCTTGAAGTCGTGAGGTTGATGAGGGAGACATTGGAGAGGGAAAGGAACGCTGGATCTTCGCGGAAGGCGAAGGTGAGGTTGGTCTCGGGCACGTTCGCCGTGAAGTCGGCGGTATATTGCTGGTAGCTGTGCGGAACGGTGGTGGTATTGCCGCTGCCGTCGCTGTTGGGAACGGCAAGATTGAGGAAGGCGCCGGCCGGCGGCGGTTCGTTGACGGGCGAGGCCAGGGCCTCCGTGGCCAGCAGGGCCGAAGCCGCCACGGCGGCCAGAAGGTGGAATTTGCGCATCTTCTATACTCCTATTGCGGGTAGTCGCGAAGGCGTGAACTTTATAAAGCAAACGTCATGCCGGGCTGGTAAATCAGGCGATATGAAAGGGTTAATGGATCGATTACGAAACGTTCTGGCGGGAGTGTAAAATTTTCTGACGCGGCTGTCGACGTCACCGCCCCTCGATACGTGGTGCGGCATACCTATCTGAGGATAAAATAGAAAGGAGTGCGCATCATGTGGGTCAGAAGGCTTTTCCTCGCATGTGGCATGGTCGTGTTAGGGCTGGCGAGCCCCGCCCTGGGCTGGGCTGGCGCGGACAATCCGCCAGTTGCCGGGGCGAGCGTGGCGCCGACGTCGGAGCAGGTTTTCCGCTCTGGCCAGAGCCAGCGGGTGATCGATCACGCGACGATGATGCAGGCCGGCCCGGTGGCGGGCGCGGCGCAAGGGATGGTTTTTGCCCCCGGCGGCGCGGTAAGCAGCCCCGGGCTGAGCGGAGCCGCCGGCGGGCGGGTGACGCTGGACGGGCTCGGCGCCGGCTCGCTCGGGCGCTGATCTCGGGTTGCGTGAGCTGGCCACGATGCGTAGCGTTTCGCCAGCGGGAAGGACGAACAGCCCGCTTATTTCGGCGCGTTGGCGCCGTCGTTGGCGCATGCGACATTGCCGCCGCCTTGAGCGCCGTAGGCGATAATGTCGTAGGCGCCAGGGGTTGTCACGGTGAACGTAGCGAAATCGCCGGTATAAGCGAAAAGCGTGGCCGTGGCCTTCGTGGCCACAAGAGCGCAGACGCAGAGCGCGCTGAGGTCCGGGAGGGCTTGCTTCATCGTCAGGTTCCGAAACAAGGGGCGGCGCGGCGTAGGGAAGCTTGTGCATAAACTTGAATGCCTTGGACGTAGGTTTTGTGCCATTTTTAAGAAATTGCGAAAACTAATGAGTTTGCGGTGGCATGGCGCCGGCTGGGCGGAGAAACTGTAAAGCATTCCGACAGATATTCCGGTGATAGTCGGGTTGTGAACTGAGGACGGGGGGGATTTGGCCGAAGGTGGAGATGGGTGCGTCGTGCGGCTCGCGCCGGTCAGCGATCTCGCGGCGCTGGGGGCAGCGTGGCGGGATTTCGAGAGTAGGGCGGCTGGGTCGTTCTTTCAGAGCTGGACCTGGATGGGCTGCCTCGCCGAGGACCGTTTCACCGATCCGGTGCTGCTCGAGATCCGGCGAGAGGGGCGGCTGCTGGCGATGGCGCTGTTCAATCGGAAACCCCGCCGGTTCGGCGGCGAGACCCTGTGGCTGGGTGAAAGCGGCGATCGCCGATGCGATGCGGTTTTCATCGAGCATAACGGCCTGCTGCTGGCGCGTGGGATAGGCACAAATGGCGCCAGCGAAGGAGCGGGCGAGGATAATATCCTGGCGCGCGCTTTGGCCGCAGCGCGCCGCGCGCCGATCGGGGTCCCGCGAGGGTGGCGGCGGCGCGATCTCGTCCTGAGCGGGGTGGATGCGGCGCATTGCGCGGCGGTGCTCCGGCTCGGCGCGGCGCTTTGTCAAACGCGGCCAGCGCCGTTTGTCGCGCTCACGCCGGGGCATGAGTTCCTGGCCGGCCTCAGCGCCAATACCCGCTATCAACTGCGCCGCTCGGCGCGGCGCTATGCCGAACGTGGGCCGCTCAGCATCGTGCGCGCGGCGAGTAAGACGCAGGCGCACGAATTTCTCGACGCCCTGGCGGTGCTGCATCAGCGCGGCTGGGCGGCGCGCGGCAAGCCTGGCGCCTTCGCCAACCAGTTCTTTGCGCGCTTTCACCACGCCTTGATCGCGCGCGGATTTGATCGGGGCGAGATCGATCTGCTGATGGTTCGCGCCGGCGGCGAGGCGATCGGCTATCTCTACAATTTTCTTTGGCGGGAGGAGGTGCTGGCCTATCAGGGCGGCTTCGATTTCGCGGCGGCGCGCGCCCATGAGAAGCCGGGGTTGACCTGTCATCATCTCGCTATCGAAATGTATGCCGCCGCGGGGGTGCGACGCTATGATTTTCTCGCCGGGGAGGCGCGCTACAAAACCAGCCTGGCGAGCGGAGAGTGCCAGCTGCACTGGCTCACCTTGCCGCATGGCTTTTCGGTGCTCGGGGTGACAACGCGGCTGCGCTGGAGCCGTCTGTCGGAATATTTTACAAACCCGCGAAGAGCACGCGCCTTCTGTAGCGAAAACCCTTGAAATACCTATTTTTTGCTGTGTGGCAGGAAAATTGCTTCCTTTGGTAGTAAATTGTTAAGGCTTAATGATCTATGTTTTCAGGTGACACGGTCGTCGCCCATCAATGGGCGACGTTGGTTGGGATTTTTCTCGATTCTATCATCAAAAGGATGCCGGATCATGAAACGTTGGTTGCTGGCCGCCTCCCTCCTGAGCTCGTTCGCCGCCTTTCCCGCCGCGCAGGCAGCGCCGAGCCTGAGCCTGACCGGCACGACGTTCGGCCTGTTCGGCCGCGAGAACGTTTCCGTGCCGTTGACCGAGATTTCGTCGCGCAACGGCATTACCACCTATGGTTATAACGCCACGATCGGCGGTTTTTCCCTGAGCGGCGACGTCGCGACCGAGGCCGGCGGTTCCGGGCCGGTCACCCTGCCGGGCATGATTTTTACCCCGACGGTCATGGCGTCCTCGGCCGGGTTTCTGACGCTGCAATTGACCGGCACCGGCCTTGATCTGCCAGGAACGAGCACCCAAAACCTCGTGTTCGGGACGTTCAGCGGCTCGGGCTTGCAGGCTTCCAGCGAATTCCTCGCCAGCGGCAATGACGGCATCTCCTACAGCCAGATCGGCGAGACCCTGTCGTCCGGCACGACCGGGTATTTCAATGCCGGGACCAGCGCCGTGTTCCCCGGCGCCAACGCGCTTGAGACGGTGCTCACCGTCACCAGCAACGGCCGCGCGACCGGCAGTTTTTCGGCCACCGAGACGGATCCGGTGCCCGAACCCGCCTCGCTTGCCCTGCTCTGCAGCGGGATCGTGGGACTTGGCCTGGTGCGCCGCCGCCGCGTAGGCCGGGGGGCAGGCCTGGGGGGATGAGCAGATAAAGCGCAGATGAGCCTTGGCGGAACAGCGAATGGCGGCGCCGGAACCCTTCAGGCTCGCGGCGCCGCAACCCTCATTGCATGGGGCCCGGGGGCGACCACTGGAAAGTTTTGCGGTTGCAGGGATAGCTATTGATAAAATAGCGCAGCACGCCACTGGCCGCTGGCTCGTCGAGATATTGCGGATTGCTCTGCACCCAGGATACCAAGCCCGCTGTCGTCTGGCGGCGCGAAGGCGCCGGGCTCGGGAGGCAGACTTTGCGCTTGTTGTGGCGCGGCCCCAGGGTATCGAGCAGATGAAAATCGAGCACCGCGGCCTCGTAGCCCGCGCAAAGGCTGGTTGCCGCGACATAATAGGGATTGTCGTTGCGCATGCTGCAGGCGCTCGCGAGATCGCGCAGGCTGCGGATGTCGAGGGGATTGCCGGTGGCAACCGGCGCGGCCGTCGCGGGGACCACGCCATTTGCCGCCACTTGCGGACCATGCTGAGCCTGTGACGCCTGCCCCGGCAGCGGCTGGGCGAGGGCGGTGGTGGCGGTCATCAGGCCTATGCAGCCGAGAAGGGCAAGACGCATCTGGGTCTCCGATCAACACGATAATTTGATACCATAACGCCCTGGACATGCACGATCGGGTTTTGCACTCTCGTGTCCCGAGCTTTTGCTGCCCTGGCGGCGAGGACGGTTGTAGCAGCGTGTCGGCCTCCGGCCGCGCATGGTTTTTTGTCATTTTGATGACAGTTTTGTTGTGGCGCGGCCGCGCCCTCTTGCCAAAATCTCCGATTCCAGGAACGCTGCTGGCATGAGCGCGCAGGAATTCGACATCTTGGTTATCGGCGCCGGCATGGCCGGGGCGAGTGCGGCGGCGGAACTCGCAACCGCGGGGCGCCGCGTGGCGCTCCTGGAGGCCGAGGAAGCGGCCGGCTATCATAGCACCGGGCGCTCGGCGGCGATCTGGATCCTGAATTATGGGCCGCCCGATGTCCATATGTTGACCAGCCTCTCGCGGGTCTTTTTCGAGACACCGCCGCCGGGCTTTGTCGATCACTCGCTGATCCGCCGCCGCCCCGTGGTGTTTCTCGCACCGCCCGAGCAAAGCGCCGATCTCGCGAGCCTGCTCGCCGAGGGGGAAGCGGTGCGGCCAGTCGGCCTCGACGAGATCGCCCGCGCGGTCCCGGCGCTGCGGCCGGATTATGCGGTTGCCGCGGCGATCGAGGACGACGCTTTCGATATCGACGTCGCGGCGCTTCATCAGGGATTCTTGCGCCAGTTCCAGAGACAGGGTGGCCGGCTCGCACTCAGCGCCCGCGCCCGCACGATGGTCCGCACGCGGGGGCTGTGGCAGGTCGAGACGGCGGATGGCGCCAGCTTCGCCGCCCCCGTCCTGGTCAACGCCGCTGGCGCCTGGGGCGATGAGGTGGCAAAATCCGCAGGCGTTGCGCCCCTCGGCCTGACACCCAAACGGCGCACCGGGGCGATCATCGATCCCGCGCCCTATATCGTCGCGGATTGGCCGCTGGTGCAGGATGTCGTGCAGAGCTGGTATGTCCGCCCCGAGGCGCGCTCCCGGCTCATGGTGACGCCGGCGGACGCCACCCCGACCCACCCGCACGACGTTCAGCCCGACGAGATCGACATCGCCATCGGCATCGACCGCATGCAGCGAGCGCTGGCGATCGATGTGCGGCGGGTGGAGCGGAGCTGGGCGGGGCTACGCACCTTTGCCCCCGACGGCAGCCTCGCTTTCGGCTGGGACCCGCAGGCGGAGGGGTTTTTCTGGTGCGTCGGCCAGGGTGGCTATGGCATCCAGACCGCCCCGGCCGCGGGTCGCCTGGTCGCGGCGCTCGTGCTCGGCCAATCGCCAGGCGCGGCTGGCGCCATCCTGCCGCGCATCGATCCGCGCCGCTTCGCCTAGCGAAACCCCAACCCGATTTTCGGCGGGCCCGATTTTCGGCGGACCCGGCGCTTTCCTGCGGCATTCCCGGATTCCGGCGGGCCGAGGGTTGTCGGAATTCTTTACATTTTTTCGCAAGGTTCCTGACGCGCGACTTTAACATATTGAATTATATATGTTTTATCAATTGGCACGGTTCCTGCTTTTGTCGGTCTGCATCTCATCTTCCGCTCCACGTCCGACAGAGGATCGCCGCAACATGAAAACCAAACTCCTGACAACCGTCGCCATTCTGGGCTTTGCCACGGCGGGCCTACTGATCGGCGCCAGCGCCGCGCAGGCGGGGACAGAGACAGAGACCGTTTACTATCCCTCCGCAACCACGTTCACGCCGACCAACTGGTCCGCGAGCGTCACGGTTCCCAGCTTTAATCCTGCTCTAGGCACACTCGATTCCGTGATGGTCTCGCTGACGGAATCGCTTAAGGGCACGGCGCAGGCCACCAACACCTCCCCGACGAGTTCAGGTACCGGGCACATTTCGTTGGTAAATACTGCGAATTTTTCGGTAAACACGATTCCGACACCGCTTGTGGTTACGGTCAATACCCAGACCACGCCAACGTTTACCCTGGCTCCCGGCACTTCGAGCCAGATCTACAATCTGGCTGGCTCCGGTACGAACAGTGGCTCAACCACCAGCGATCTGAGCTTCTTTCAAACCGGCTCGTCTTGGACCGCCACAGCGACCGATACCGGCGCGACCAGCTCCGTCTTTTCCGGTGGAAATGAAACGACAACCGTTACGGATAGCGGCCAGGTGATGGCGATGGTCACCTATACCTACTCTTCCCCCACATCGACCCCCGAGCCAGCCTCGCTTGCGCTGCTTGGCAGCGGCCTGATCGGCCTCGGCTTTGCCCGGCGCCGCCGCAACAAGGCCTGAGTGTCGGAAAACTTTACAGCGGGCTGATCCCCGCTGGTGCGACGACGAAATTGGCCGGCGGGCAAAACCCGCCGGCTTTTTGCGTCGTATGCGTCCGGCGCCTTGCTCGCCGCTCAAACAGGCGGTGGCGCGGCGTATTGGATGGGGCTGGTCATGATCACGAACCGGGTGTTGTCAGTGAGCGTCAGCGCCAGCCCGCCATTCGCGGTGATCGAGGCGCTTTGCAGCACATTGCCGTTGAAATTCTGGAATTGCAGCGAGTCATAAGACCATTGCCAGCCGTTGATGACATCGCTGCCGCCGCCATGGCCATCGATGAAGGTGAAGCTCTCGGCGCCAGTGCCGGCGTTCACCGTGGTCTGGCCGCTGCCGAAGGTGATGCTGTCGCTGCCGCCGCCGGCATTGAACAAGGTGTTGCCGGAGCCAGCGGTGAGACTGTCATTGCCGGTGCCTCCTTGCAGGGTAAGATTGCCGCTGCCCGCCGTGACATTGAGCGCGCCGCTGCCGCCCTGAACCGTAGCACTGCCGCTGCCGCCGACGAAAGTCAGCCCGCCCGTCCCGCCGGCCACCGAGACCGAACCGGCGCCGGCCGTGACGCTCGCCGCTCCGGCGCCGGCTCCGATGGTATCCGCTCCGCCGCTGTTGACCGAGGCATTGCCGGCGAGGGTGATCGCGTTGGTGGACCCCGCCTCCGTGGTGATGAGGGCATTGCCGGAGGCGAAGATGTTGTTGGCGCCAGCGGCGGCGAGGACGGTATCGGCGCCGAGACTGTCGAGCGTCGCACTCGATCCCGCCAGCGTGATGCTATTGGCGGCGTTAGCGGCGGTCACGATCTGATCGCCGCCGGCATTGGCGGTCAGCGTCAAACCGCCGGCGCCGCCGAGAATGGTGTTATCGCCCGCCTGATCAGTGATGCTGAGCGCCGCGCTGCCGCTCGCGGTGATCAGATTGCCGGAGGTGGTGAGGGTTTGCGTCGTGCTCGCCGTGTTGACCTCGGTTGCGGCATTGGCGCCCTGGACGCTCGGGGCGAGCGGGGGCAGCGCCGGCTCGCTGGCAAGCGCGGTGTTGCCCGAGAGCACCGCCGGGCCGCTGACGAGTTCGGCCGGGGTGAGACCGTAGAACTGGTTGTTCTGCAAATCGGCGGTTGCCCCCGTGTCGTTCATCAGCGCCAGCGAGGAGGGTGAGGAGAGATCGTTGAGCAGCGTGTTGCCGCTGATGGTGAGCGCGGAATTGGCATAGACATTGCCCTCCTCGCCGGCCGAGATCAGGGTCGGGTTCTGGGAATTCGGCCCCTTTTCGATGAGATTGCCGGTGATGGTGGCGTTGCCGCCATTGGGCAGGTCGATCGCGTAGCTCGCCGTGCCGTTGGGCCCGTCCGCGATGGTGCTGTTGGTGATGATGGTGTTGAGCGCGCGGCTCTTGATCTCGTGGCCAACCTGGGCATCGGTAAAAGTGCTGGCGTTGATCGTGAGGGTGCCGACCTCGTTGACATAGAGATTATGGGTATAGCCGGTACCCGAGCCGTTGTCGGAGAAATAGGAATTGTTGATGGTGATGCTGCCGGTGGGGTCGGGGTTGGCGAGCATCCCGTCCTGATTGCCGTAGAACGAGTCCGCGTTCAGCACCAGATTGCCGCCCTCATAGCGGATGCCGGCGCCGTTGCCGCCGAGCGAGGCCGGCACCGCGGCGCCGGTGAAGGCGAGATTGTCGATCGTGATGTTGCCGGTAACGTCGAGGATGCCCTTGCCGTTGGGCGGGGTTTCGGTGGCGACGAAGGTCGCCGTGCCGCCCATCCCTGCGATGGTGACGTTGCCGTTGATGGTCGCGAAATCATTGGTGTAGGTGCCGGCCTGGATCTCGATGGTATCGCCGCTCTGGACCACGGCCGCCGCCTGGGCGAGGCTGGCATATTCCTGCCCCGGCCCGACGGTGAGCACGGTCGCGGGGTCGTTTTCGACGAAGAAGGCCGGGCTCAAGGCCGAGGGCGCGATGCCGCTCAGCGTGACGCTGTGATTGGCGCCGATCTGGAGCACGGTATCGCCCGCGGCATCGACGGTCGCGGTGGAAATGATCGCCGCGATCTGCTGGTTCGAAAGCGTGGCGCCGCCGCCGGTGACGAGATCGATGGTATCGAGCGAGGGGTTGAACCCGGCGATGGTGTCTTGGGCGGTGAGCGCGGTGTTGAGCACGAAGGTGGTGGGGGCGGCGACGCTGTCCACGGTCGCGCCCTGGACCATGCTCGCCTGGAGGTAGTTGTCGCCGGCGCCGCCGATGATGGTGTCCGGGCCCGGGCCGGCGAAGATGTAGTTGCCCTGATCGCCGCCCTGGAGCACGTCGCTGCCGCTGCCGAAGGTGGCGAGGATGTTCATCCCGCCGTTGCCGCCCTGGAGGGTGACATTGGCGTTACCCTCCTCGACGATCATCTGATCCGCCGTGCCGGCGCCCTGGTCGATGCCTGGCGCGGTGCTGTCGAAGGTATAGAAATTGCTCAAGTTGAGCAGCTTGCCGTCGGGCAGGCGGGGAACGATGTCGAATTGCGGCTGGCCCTGGATCGAGGCCACGCTGGTATAGGGCGCGCCGCTGCCGGCGAGCCAGGCATAGGCCTGCATTGCCTCGGGTGAGCCCGTGGTCGAGATAATGCCGGCCAGCGCCTGGAGCCGATCGGCACCGTAATCGCCCTCGCTCTGCACCCAGCCGGTGCCGTTCGAGGAGCCGGACGTCTGCATCGCTGCCTCGATCGCGCTCCAGGTCTGGAGGGGTTGGGCGTAGGCCCAGCTATTCGTTGCGGAATCCCAGTAGATCTGGCCGGCGGAAGTGGCGCTGTTCGGAAAAGCATTAATACCATAGTTGATCGAATCATGACCGAGATTAAAAATGCTGCCGGCGATAAAATTTGTTGCCCATTTCAGGTAAGTGAGGGCATCCTGGTTGCCCATTTCGGCCGCCTGCGTGGCAGTGCTGACAAAATAATCCTGCTGCCAGGGGGCGAACGCTGCGCTGTATTCGAAAGGGTCGAGGATATAGCCATGCGCCTGGCCTTCGAGTGTTGTCCAGGTTGGAATCTGGCTCACCAGCCAGCTCCAGTTGTCGTTCATCACCTGGGTGAAATAGGCTTTTTCCGCCGAGCCCGTCGGGTTGGCATAGGCGGCCTCGTCGATCTCACGGAGCGTCCAGGCGGCGGCGCGCATCTGGTTGCCGAAGATGACATTGTCATTGCCGTTGCCGCCGATCGCCTGATCGCGTGTTCCAGGCCAGAACGAGGTAATCCCGTAGGACGCTTGGGCATTGAGCGCATTAAGATAGCTCTGATCGCCAGTGAGCAGATAGGCGTCGTAAAAGAGATCGGGCTGATGCGCGACGTCAGGCGCCCAGCCGTTGTTTGTCTGATTGACCTGTTGGGTCAGCCCAGTAGAAATGCCGGAGGAGCCGCCTCTCGAAGCGGTCCAGATACTTCCATACTGCGCGGTATTCAGCCAGGTTCCGGCCTGCGGGTTATAGAAATTCCAAGGGATTCCGGAGCCCGCATTGGCCTGGCCCAGGGCGTATTGCGCGGCCGAGGCATTCTGGCTGATCAGCCAGAGCGTATTTGCTTCCGTGGTCGGGCCGATATCGCCCCGCCCGCCGGTCATCGGCATGTATTGGGTGATACCGGCGGTGGTGAGCGGCGTGCCCCAGCTCGCCGAGGCCATCTGGCTCGCCTCGCTCGCGACATAGGCGGTCGGCGCGCCATCGGCGAGGTCGTAATTGGCGATCGCCCCGGTCTGTTCGAGATAGCTCATGTCGTGCTGGACATTGACCGTCGGCGCCGCGGCGCCGGTATAGACGACCTGGTTCCAATCCTCATATTGGTATTGGGTCAGATTGCTGACCTGATAGACCGTCTGCCCGCCCTGCGCGATGCTGGCGCTGTAGGTGAGCGTGCCCCCGCTCGCCTGCATGGCGAGGTCGTTGTTGAACTGCACATTGGTGCGGAACGTGCCGTTGGCGTAGGCCGTGACGTTGAACGCCATCCGGAGCGAGGACGTGACATCGCTCTGGAATTGAACTTCCGTCGCGTCCGGCCCCTGTTTCAGATAGGTCGCGCTGCCATTGGCGAGCGCCTGGGTCAGCAGATTGGCGACATTGAACGTGTAGCTGTTACCGCCCTGGATGGCGATGTTCACCGAAAGATCATAATTCGCCGCGGCGACTTCCTGGGCAATGCCGACCGGTGCTCCGGCGCTGGTGCCGGCCGGGGCGAGGGCCAGCATCACCCCAGTGGTGGAATTTGCCGCGAGCGTTGGTTGCAGCATGGTCAGGGTCGCGAGTTCGACCGAGCCGTTGGCGTAAGTCGTCTGGACGTCCATCTGCACCGGGACATCCTGGCCGTTGACGATGGCAACGAGCTGCCCGCCGGCCGGCACCGCGCCGTCCTTGAAGACTTCACCGAAGCTGATGTACTGAGACGGCGCGGCGGTCGCCCCGGTATTCTGGAGGTTGAGACCGACGATCTCCCCGGCGCTGGTTGCCTGCGGCACCGTGGGTGCCGTGAGCACCGCGCTGATCTGGGGAAGCTGTTCCATGGAGGCCGATGTACCTGACATAATTCTACCTCTGATTGGGTCGCCCAACTATGGGTGCCACAGAACGTCTCAAAATTTGGTTAACTGGTTTAATTTATATAGACAACTTTATTTTTAGTGCACCCTTCGGGCGTTGCTTCCCTATCCTGGGGCGATGTGGAGGGGCGGAGGAATGAAGCCATTGAATGCGGCCCGCCTTCGCGGCAGAAAGGGAGAGCAGAAAACCGGAGAGGATACGCCATGCCGACCCGCTCCCGTCTGATCCTGGCTTTCGCTTTGCTGCTTGCCGCCGTGTCCGGCGCCGCCGCGCAGGGCGTGCTGCATGTTCCCGCCATGCCCGAGCCGCGTGGGGCCGACGATGTCGTCGGCCTGATCGCCGAAAATCTCGCCGGCAATCGGCTACCCGCGACCCCGCTCACCTTCGGTCAGGCTTTTCTTCCGGGTGGCGTGCCGGCCGGAGCGCACCTCGTCGCCCGCATCGGCGAGAAGGACCTGCCGGTGCAGGTGGACGCCAAGACCACCTACCCCGACGGCTCGCTCCGCATGGCGGTGCTCGGCCTGATTATTCCCTCATTCGAGGCGCATGGCCGGCTGCCGGTAATGCTGGCGCGCGGTGGGGCGGGCGCGGAACAGCCGGCGGTTGATCTCGCCCGCCTGGCATCGGATGGCTACGATCTCGCGATCGATCTCACCTTCCACCAGCCGGACGGTTCCACCGCGCCGTTTCACCTCGACGCGGGGGCCTTGCTCAAGCAGGCATTGGCGGGCGGAAAACCGGATTATTGGCTGCATGGGCCGGTCGCGAGCGAAATCCGCTTCGATGCGCCGGTGATGGATGCCTTCCATGTGGTTTTCGACGTCCGCGCCTATGCCGACGGCACGACCCACACCGATCTGAAATTCGCCAATGACGATGCCATGCAGAAAACCGGCGGCGCGGTGACTTATGACGCCGTGCTGCGCGAGAAGGGCAAAATCATCGCGCAATATAAAAACCTCAAGCAGTTCCAATACGAGGATTGGCATCGCGAGGTCTGGAGCGCCGCGCCGCCGCCCATCGCACTCGCCCGGGATATCGACTATCTCGAACGGATCGGCGTGATCGCCAATTACGATCTCAAGGCCGGCGTGCCTTCGGGATTGTTGGCGGCCGAGGTTAAACAGATGGCCTCACCCGGCTGGGGCGCCCCGCTCGCTGCCAACGGCATCACGCAATACATGCCGATGACCGGCGCACGCCCCGATATCGGCCCGACGACGCGGGCCAACGCCATCTGGCTGATGACCCAGGAACCCGCCGCCGCCGCCTACGCCCTCTGGCAGGCCGAGGCGGCCGCTGGAATTCCCTGGCATTTCTGGATTCCCACAGCCCATACCTGGCTGAATACCAATCATAATCCGCAAATCTGGACCGATTCCCGTGGCGGCGCCAACGGCCTCACCCAGCCGGTCGATGGCAAGAACAACGGCTGGGCGCCGGATACCGCGCATCAGCCCGATCTTTCCTTCGTCGCCTATCTGCTCACCGGCAGCCGCTTCCATCTCGACGAACTCAATGCCCAGGCATCCTTCTCGATCGTCTCCACCTGGCCAGGGATGCGCAATCAGGCGATCGGTGGCAACGGCAATGACAACGTCATCTTCGGCAACCAGATGCGCGGCGCCGCCTGGTGCCTGCGCGAGATCGACGAGGCTGCTTATGCCAATCCGGCGGGCTCGGCGGAAAAAGCCTATTTCACCCAGGTGATGAACGACAACTGGAGCTGGCTGGTGAGCCAGATTCCAACCTGGACAACACTCGAAGGCCAGGCGCACGGGTATATTATCGCCCCCTTCCAATACGGTGTGGCGCTTGCCCCCTGGCAACAGGATTATTTTGTCAGCACTGCCATGCAGGCGGCCGAAATGGGCAACCAGGATGCCCTCACTTACCTGAAATGGGCAACAAATTTTATCGCCGGCAGCATTTTTAATCTCGGTCATGATTCGATCAACTATGGTATTAATGCTTTTCCGAACAGCGCCACTTCCGCCGGCCAGATCTACTGGGATTCCGCAACGAATAGCTGGGCCTACGCCAAACCCCTCCAGACCTGGAGCGCGATTGGGGCAGCCATGCAGACGTCCGGCTCCTCGAATGGCACCGGTTGGGTGAAGAGCGAAGGCGATTACGGACAGCTTCGCCTGATGGCGCTCGCTGAAATTCTCTCGCTTGTCCCTTCATCCGAAGCCCAGACGGCTTACGAATGGTTGCGCAAGAGCGGCGCGCCATTTACTGATCATGGATCATTGCTGAACGCGCCGGAATTCAATATTATTATGGATCCTTCCCATGTGATGGCGCGCTAATTTCCTTAAAAATTAAGGGCGCAAAACAACGAAATGTGAAGTTAGAATCGCAAGGTCAGTCTGATCATAGCGAAGGAACGCTGGCGCCAGAGGGAGGGTCGTCAGGTCTTTCAGACACTGCGCGTCTGGTTCGCCTGATGATACTTCCGCTATTTTCCACCCAGTGCGCTCAAAAAGCGCTATATAATCGCTGTGCCGCAGTCTATTTTGATAATTTTGGATGTTGAAACATCCAATACGCCACCATAGATCGTGCTCATCGAAACGCAGGAAGTTGATCCGACTCAAGGAATGATCATGGTGTTGCCAGTGGTCACTATTGTCCACAATGTGGCACATGGCGCCACCTGGGCGCACAATACGATAGAACTGCGTTAAAAATTCCTCAAGCTGTGGTGGCGGCACATGTTCAAATGCCGCGCGCGAAATAACGATGTCCACGCTAGCCGGACGCATTGTACTCGGCTCCCACGGAACCAAATAGGATGGCGCAAACGTCGTAAGGCGCTTTGAAAGCTTACCCTCGTCTGTCCCTAATGTTTGAGCCACACATGCAAGATTGCTTCTAACAAAGAATTTTGCGCGCTCAATGGTGCGCTGATCCATAAGGCGCTCGATATCGGTAAGTATAACTTCATCTGCGCCCGCGAGATAAAATAAAATCGGAATGATCGGCATCCATCCAGATCCGAATTCAAGAACAATACCAGAAATTGGCAATCGCGCAGCGCGTAAATCCAGGAGTTGTTCGAGCCCTTGTTCGAAAGCGAAACGCGTGTTGCCTTGGTTGTCTTGATATGGCCGCAAATATCTTGCCATAATGCGGAGCATAGGTTGTAGAGGAAGACATGCTTTTATCGCATCTCTGACTACTTTAAGCTTCCAACGAGGAACCATCGTTTTTAGGCTCTTATTTTCATATGCGAGTGGTGGGATTCAGCCTAAGACGAATCCAAGCCCGACCATTTGGCAAGAGAGATTTTTCGAATAGACGCGGAGGCGGGGTATGGCAATCAGCAAGACGTCTCCTTCACCCCGTCAATGCCGTCCCCAGCCAGCACGTCGCGGAAGGGCGGGAGATCGCCTGTATTGAGCGCGGCGATGGCGTCCTGGGGTTCGAGGAACTTTGATTTTGCGCGCTGCCGCCTACCAGCCAAGCGCTCGATAATTCAGAGGAAATGACCTGCCGCCGATCAGTGCGTTCGGACATATAGAACAATATTAGTTCCTGTAAATGGAATTTTTTGATAAATTTTATCCAGCGTCCGTTTTATCTCCTGGCTATTCAATGAGCCGATATCGAACATGGCACCCGGTCTTTGTATTTGCGCCTCACCATTTTCCTCTAACTCTATGACAGAATATTTTCCAGAGGCGATGCTTTCCGCCAAAGCTTCCGGCGCGATTCGTCCAGCGCGCACGCTTTGGTCGAAGTTGAATGCGTCAAAAGCAAAGGGCTTCCCTGCCCAATAGCAAAAGATGTTTGTTGCGCATAAAGCCGGCCCGTTGCTCCTCTGGATAATGTTCACGATATCCAAGGTACGCCGTTCTCGATTGTGCATTTCGACAAACCATGGCAGGCCGGTCAATATATCCTTGCGATCCACTAGGCCCGGCGTAAGCAAAGTGCATGCAATGATCCCCGCGATCGCCCAGATACGTAATTTGCCAAACTCGCGCTGCGTATCAGCTAGGCGCGCGACGAGCAGGCCACTCCCCAGGCTGGCGGCAATGACGATTTCGAACAACGCATTGATGCCCGTGCCATCGCCACCAAGTTCGAGTGCGCCTATGGCAGCGGCCATCCCGACATAAAGGGCGAACAGAATAGCGAACCTGCCGGGCTTCAACAGAAAAGCCGGCATGACTGCAAATACCATCAGGGGCAAGATGGGGGTAAGATTCGGCATAGTCCACCGGAACGCTCTGGCCAGGGCATAGTGCCTCGGCGCGAGCAGGCCGCTGGTGAAATTCGGGCCAAATAGCCCAGCGAACAAATAGAATAGGCCCGCTGACAGCAGCAGACCGGTCGCCGAAAAGCGCAGGAACGCACGCCTGTCGAATATCAGCAGCCAAAGTGCCAGAGTCAGCGGCATGGCTATATTGTTATGTTTGACAAACAAAGACAAAACGAAAACACTCGATGACAGAATTTGGTACAGCGAATTGTTCGGCCGTAGAGTATAAATGAAAAGACCTGCCAGACTGATGGCGATTGAAAGCATTTGCGGATCGTCAGTTGCGACATAGAATTGGCCATTTATGGCCATGAAGGCGGCAAAGACGAGG
This sequence comes from Pseudomonadota bacterium, assembly GCA_021801255.1. GTDB lineage: Bacteria > Pseudomonadota > Alphaproteobacteria > Acetobacterales > Acetobacteraceae > Acidibrevibacterium. The sequence goes on along the minus strand of JAJYYH010000027.1, from coordinate 1,292 downwards.
CCCCCGAGAATTGACGCTACCTCATCGCGAGAAAGTGCCTGCAGGATGAGGGCGATAAAACTGGAAGCGGCAACGAATGCAGCCGCCGAGACCAGTCGCCCGGCAAATACCGCGTCCGGTACAAGTGTCATCACAACACGCACCAAAACGAATGATAACGGGGGATAATTATTGACTATCCACGCCGACGGCGGATGGTAAAGCGGTTCGCCAGAAACCCAAAGTCCCATCAGTCCCGCATTCCATCCCTCATTATACATAGGCGAAAATCTTAATGTAGAACGAAAGAATAGCCCTAGAATAAACGAAAATGTAATGACGGCAAAAATCGACACGAGAAATTTTATAGCCAAGGTTGAATTCTGTCCGGGCTCCCGATCGTCTATTTGCTGCTCCTGGACCGTTTCCCTTGTGTATCGGGGTGTCTCGTGGTCTTGGTAGTGTTCAGGAATCATCATGCACCTAGCCCGGATGGGAATGTCTCTGCGTCTGTTGAAACTTTCTAGGCAGCGCTACCCACCTTGAGCCTATAGGCTCGGGGTGTCGAATCCACAAAGGAGAGCAACGCCATGGGTAATTGTACTCGGCTCCCACGGAACCAAATAGGATGGCGCAAACGTCGTAAGGCGCTTTGAAAGCTTACCCTCGTCTGTCCCTAATGTTTGAGCCACATATGCAAGATTGCTTCTAACGAAGAATTTTGCGCGCTCAATGGTGCGCTGATCCATAAGGCGCTCGATATCGGTAAGTATAGCTTCATCTGCGCCCGCGAGATAAAATAAAATCGGAATGATCGGCATCCATCCGGATCCGAATTCAAGAACAATGCCAGAAATTGGCACTCGCGCAGCGCGTAAATCCAGGAGTTGTTCGAGCCCTTGTTCGAAAGCGAAACGCGTGTTGCCTTGGTTGTCTTGATATGGCCGCAAATATCTTGCCATAATGCGGGGCATAGGTTGTAGAGGAAGACATGCTTTTATCGCACCTCTGAATACTTTAAGCTTCCATCGAGGAACCATCGTTTTTAGGCTCTTATTTTCATATGCGGATGAGAGAATCCAGTCTAACCCCAGTTAAACAGCGTGTTTTCCTAAGCAATTGAATAGGCGTGCGAAATCGGGCGCGGGTCTGGACTGTGGCACTACAGGACGGATTGAATGGCGGATCAGGCCCGAGTTTAACAGTCAGTTCTCAAAACCTCCGGCTCATCAGTAAGTTACTGGCGCGCGGTGGATCCTTAGCACCACGTTTGCCCGGAGAGCGATGATCAGGGGCTTGGTTGGGGAGCGGCG
>JAJYYH010000031.1 GCA_021801255.1 Pseudomonadota bacterium | reverse complement strand
GATGCGTCAGCACAACGTCCATATTGCCGCCGCCGGACGGCCCTTCGATCTCAAAGGCGTTCCCCGCGAAATCCGGGGCGATCACGGAGCCGTAACCCTGCCCCACCACCCATGCGCCATGCGGGACGCTCAAGGGGCTTGACGTTTTGAAGGTGTAGCCAGTGGGGACCACAATGCACCCGCCGGCATTCAGTGCGGCTTGGATGGCACTCGCGTCATCGGCGATGCCGTTCCCTACCGCGCCAAAGGCCAGCACGGAATTTCCTGTTTGCGCGAAAAGCTTTGCGAGCGTTTGCGCGGTTGTGCCGCCGGACGCGATCGCGGTTGATGATGTAACTGATCCCGCGAAACTCACCCCCGACACCGCGCTGTTGAAGGTGACGGGCGGCTGAAAGGTAATTGGCGCATTGCCTTGGGTGGAAAATTCCAAGGGGATTGCATCGGAGGTAGATGACGTGGTGGTGATGTTTACCGCATCACCCGCGACGGTGTTGCCATTGAATTGGATATTCGATCCGGCAAGCGTGCCGTTGCTCGCGCCGGTGATCGTGAGCGGCGTAACAATCTGGCCGCCATCGCCGTTTACGCCGTTGTAGGCTTGCCAAATATCCGGCGAGCAGGAAATAATTTGCGGCGCCGAGCCGTTGTAGCAGACTTGAATGACGCTGGGGCCGGTTGCGCCGAGCGTGATGGTGGAAGGCGTGCCGCTCAACCCCACAAACCCGCCGGCATCGGACACCAGGGTTGCCGGATATGTCCCGCCGCTTGTGATGGTGGCGAGCCAGCCATCGGGCAAACCAGTCGGGATTGTGATCGTCAAGCCTTCCGCGTTCACATAGAACACCTGGCCGGTGTCTGGGGATTCGAACGTGTAGGATTCGGTAAGTTCTACCGCGATCGGCAGTCGGAAGAATTTTACCTGGCCGTTGTTTGTTACCTGAACGCCGGACATGACGTGCGATCCTGAATTGAGAGTTGTGGGGGGGCGCCGGGACGCTCATACGCGCGCCGGGTCGAACGCCATGGCGATGCCGGTCAGCACCGCCAGCCGCAGCGGATCGGCGCCCATATCAGCACCCGCCCGGAAGGAAAGCGCGCCGCCAAGGGGCAGGAACCGGCTCGCCTCATGCGCCGCCCGCCCGAGCCGAACCGAACCGGCATGAACATGCCCGCTCGCCGCCAGCGCCAAGTCATCGACGCTTTGCAGCAAGACGGCAGGAATTTCCTCGGCCGGGACGTCCTGCAAGCGACACTGCCGCACCAGCGGCGCCGGCACCCAGAACGAAATGCCATCAGTCGGCGGGCACGCCTCGGCGACCGCGAACAGGCGCTCGGCAACCGCCCTGATGGTATGCCCCCCCACCGGCTCGGAGATGATATCGGCGAGGATCAGCCGCTCGGGTTGGAAAGAATGCCCCCGCACGAAGACGGCCGCGCCCGCCATGCCGTCGAGCGAGATGAACAGCGTCACGAACGCGCGCCGGCAGCGTTTCGGCAACTCCACCGCGCGCTCATCCTCGCCGAGCATCGCGGCGGGTCGGATCAGCGCCGGGCGCCGGTCGATATCGAGCCCGACCAGCACCCCGGCAACCGCGTTGGCGAGGTCGTCATGGCCGCCTGGCGTGTGATCGACCGAATCCCGCCCCGAGCGCGCCGTGCGGCGTTCCAGCCCGCACAACTGCGCCGTGAGCCGTGGCGCGTCGAGCAGTTCCAGGCGACCAGCGTTAATCAAGCTCAGCAGGTCGATGTAGAGATCAGATTTCGGCCGAGCGCTCGGTTCATAGCCGATGCCATGCTCGCGGAATCGCTGGCGCGGCCATTCGCCGCCATAGCGATCGCCAACTACGGACTCGATGCCATAGCGCCGCAGCAGGTCGGCAAACTCTTTGACGACACCCTCGGGATCGAAGGGCGGCCGTGCTTCCCGCACCGCGTCGAGGATCGGCACGTTGTCGGGACCAAGATGCGCGATCGCCAGCGTCATCGCATCCGACGCCCCGCCGCTCGGGTCGCAGAACGCGGAATAGGCAATGCCGGGCTCAGGCGGCAGTTCCGAACGCCCCCACATGGTGATGCGATCGACCGCCTCGCGCGTGACGAAATCAGCGAGGTCATCGCGGAACTCGGCGCCATACTCAGCCCGCGCGGCCTCTGGGTCGTCCTGATACGCCTCGGCGATGATATCGCGCGGAACCGCCGGGTTCATGGTCTGGGTGTCGGCTTTCCATACCAGCACGCGAGCATCGTCGCGGCCGTAATGCTTGCGGAAAGCGTTGTATAGCTCACCGCGTTTCGCATAAGGGGATGACGCGAGCAGCAGAATGCTGCCCGGGATGCTCAACATGCCCGGCCGCAACGCGCGCAGGATTTCCGTGTCCGGGTTTGCCGAGGTTTCATCCTGGCGCCAGAACGCGATCTCGTCGGCGAGAACGGCCGCAAAGGTATAGCCGCGCGTGGTTCGAAAGCTGGCCGTCGAGATTTCGATCGCAACCCGATTGTTCAGCACGATCGATTCCGCGCTCTCGTCCTGCACCATCGGCTTGAGCAGGGGGATTTCCTTGATCAGGCCGCTCACGAAACGAAAGATGGAACGCGCTTGGCTCCGGTTCGCCGCCAGGACCGCGATCGTCGCCACCTCACCAGCGGCAAGAAACGGTTTGTAGTCGCGAAAGGCTGCCAAGAACACGGCGACCAACGCGAGGATGCGAGACTTGCCGCCCCGCCGGCCGACGACCAGCACAGCCTCCCGCGCGGCCTCAACCGGCGCGGTGGTGCGCCCCGTGCAGGTGGCGAACAGCGCCAGGTCGTCGGCCGTCATCGGCAACGCGAACAGCGCGCGGAGGAACACACGCCACGGCCCCCAGCTTTCGGCGCGGAAATGCGGCTCGAACAACGCCGGGGCGGCAAGCGCCTCGTCGATATCGATCAGCGGCGCGGCGGAGGCGGGCATCAGGGCGCAGTCATCCCCTGGACCGCAATTCGATCGAGCAGATTTGCTCGTTCAGCGAGCAGGCGCGAGGCTAGGCGGCAGGCATCGGCAATAGAAATCCGGCGTTCGTCGGCATAGGCGAGCGCGAGTTCCAGCAGTAACCCGGCAAGCACACAGTCGGAGTCCAACGGCGCCGTGTAGGGCGGCGGGGGGGTGAATGGGCCGGCAGTGTGGGGGGCGGGATCGCGGTCATCGGTCATGGGGCGGCGTTCCTTTCTGGTCGGCGCGGGCCGCGAGAAAATCCGCGAGCGACGGCCCGGCGGGCGCAGCGGCGGCTTGCAAGCCGAGCAGCGACAACGTGTGGGTGAGCGAATTATGCCAGCAGAGATATTCGCGGGCCGATTTTTCGCTCAGTTCCCCGCGCCCGTTCCGCCGGTCGATCAGGCGCAGGCGCAGGCGCAGGGTCAGGATCGCGCACTGTTCGATCAGCATCATTTGCGGCGCCGAGGGGTGCCCCCCGATATGTTCGATCAGCGCCTTTTTGGTCGCCGCCACGATCCGCGCTTCCCGCCGGCGGCCATCGATCGTCTTGAGCCGGTCGGCATTCGCATAGGGGTTCACTCGGCGGCGTTTCTTGGGTGCCGGCGTCCCTTGAGCGGCCCCGCCACGCATCTCGCCTGCATCGGCTTGGATATCCGCACGCATTCCGGCTGCATCGGGCGCGGCGTCATCGCGCATCGTGATGGCGATAGCCGCCGGTTCCGCGTCGCTCATGGCAGCCGGACTCGCGTCGCTCATGGGCTTCTCGGACGGCGGAACATTTGCGGAACTCGCTTCGGATTGCGGACATGTAGCGGACATGTAGCGCTTATACAGCCGTAATGCGCGGAGATACAAGGGAGTTATGCGGCCGCGCCCCTGACTGACAATCAGTTTCCAGTCGGGAATCGCGGGGCGCGTTATGCGCACATGAACATAGCGCATGCCGTCCGATGGCAGGCGTTATGCTAATGTGGATACGACGGAAGCACCGGGGGCGAGAGCGTGCGGGTGTCTCATGGCCTGACACGCTGGGGCTGGGCGGGCGTGGCGCACCTGCCGTGATGATCGGGGGATTGCGTCGAGGGGCATGACGCACATGACGCACATGACGCACCGCGCTATATGACCCCCCGTGTATGACACGCTAGAAGCAAACTCTATACAGAGTGCGTCATGTGCGTCATGTGCGTCATGCCGCGACCGCGCCCCCCCGCAGAAATCAGCCAATCTCACCCGGCGAGCGTGAGCCGCGCGAATCGCCGCGCCGCCGCGCCATGTGCGCCACTATCGCCCGTTGCAGCTTTCCGAGTCCTCGGCTCATTTTTGTGCCTTAAGTGTCAACCGAACGGCATAATTCCACGCAATCCGCGCTTTTCGGCTTCGATCGCCATGGCTGGAGGTTCGCATCACTGCGCCGCCGCGCCCCCCGAATCCGTCAAAACCCCCACGATATCCGCCAAGATCGCGCGCTCGCTGGCCTCTGCGGTTTTGAGCACCGCGAGTTCACTGGCTGGCAGGTGGCGGCTGATGGCGTCCGATACCAAATTTCGCAGCACGTCCGGCGGGATGCTGTCGAGTTCGACGCTATCGTGGTCGCCAAAAGCCTTGGCGCGGGTGTCTGTCAGCTTGGTCGGCCGACCCGGTAGGTTCCACTCCGCGATTTGCCAAGGCACCACGGCGAGCCGCTCAAAGTTAATTTCGGCGTTCGGCGCCATCTCGCGCAACGTGGCCTCGATTTTTCTGCCGGCATCGACTCCGCTGGGGTCGAAATCGCCGAGATGATAGATATAGGCCGGCTTTCCTTGCTCGGAGATGTTCTCTGCCGCGCCGTGAAGGAAGCTCAGGCTGGCGTAGCCGCGCGCTACCATCAACGGCACGTCAAACTGGTATGTGATCGGCGCGAGCACGCCGGCCAGTGCGTCTTTCTCAAGCCAAATTTCGACGTAGCTTCCGGCGGAATGCCACAAGTTTTTCCGGTATAGCCTGGCGGTTTCTTCGAGCGCTTCCGCGATCGAGGAATGCGAGCGTGGTTTTCGCATCCAGCGGGTAGAGTCGGCGAGCCAGTCATAGGGGATGAAGCCGGCCCGCCGCATCCACACAAGATCGGTTTGAACCTTCGCATATCCCCCTTCTGTTTTTTCTACCAGGCCATGAACCGATGCTTGGTAGAAAACCTGGCGAACGGTTGCCGGCTGAATCTTCTCAACGATTCGCCAGATGCCGGTCCGGCGTTGGTCCACCTCGTCGGCGGTCGAGCGGTGCCGTCGCGGTTTTATGTGGCTAGTCTGATAAAGCTTGGCTGCGGGCACGGGGTGGGTTCTTTCAAGATATCGGGGGCCGCATCACGCGAGTGCGGTAAATCCGAACCGCGCCGCATCCTCGGGCCGCAGCGCGCTGGCGATGACGACGAGGCTGGTCCAGTCTCTGAACCAAGCGGAAAGGTCCGGGTGCAACCAGGAGCCGAGGCCGTGCTCGGCGCGGAGGTGGCGGGCGTGCTCGGCAGCGCTGGCGGGAACCCCCCCTGCCTCGCGAGCGAAGGCGTCATAGGGCTCGCTGGTCAGGGCGGCGTTGCGCCAGGTCAGGGGGCCGCGCATCCCCGCCCTGCGAAAAGCATGTGTGTGATCGATCAGGGGGCCGGGGAAGCTCCGGGCGTAATCTCCGAAACCGCGCCCCTTGTGGGGCTGCCAAATCGGGCTAGCGCCATGGTGGCACACGGTCCATTCGCCGCCGAGAATCGCGGGTAGAAGCTCGCTGGCATAGGCCCCTAGGACGCCACGGCGGGCGGTGCGTTCGCTCTCTTGCGCTTGCATCAAGTCTCCCCGAGCGCGCCAGTCACTCGGCGGGCGGCCAGCCATGGCGGCTCGGGCGGCGCAAGCGGCCCGCCGAGCTTCGTCATAGGCAGCAACCGCCGCGCGGGTTTGAGGGAAATCATGCCGGGGTGCCGGGGGTGCGAGCATTTTAGTTCCTTTCGCGGTCGTCGTTCGATCCGCCGCCTTACTCGGGCGGCGGCTGCCACCACCGGCCGGATTCTGTCCGCGGGCCGCGCCGCCACCCGAGCCGCAACAACGCCGCGGCAATGCGCCGCTGATCAGCGGTCCCAATCCGCGCCGTCTCGAAACCGAGACCACTTTGCGCAACCTGCAAGACAGTCACGCGATCGCGTCCGCTGAGGTATTCGGCGATTGCGTGCTCCCAGGCATCGGCTTCGTAACGAGCATCCTGCTCCGGTGCGATATGCTCTCGCTCGAACGCCGCGTCAGGCCACCACGTCGCGCCATCCTTGAAGCGTGCCACGGCTTCGGCGAAAAGTTGATCGCGGTCACGCCGCAGCGCGTCTATTGCGATCGCTCCAACTTTTATCGGCCAAAACCGCCGGCCGCCCGTCGCGTCACGCAAATAGGTCGCGTCGTTCGTTGTGCCGACAAATACGCATTGCCGCGCTTCCGTCACGTCCTTTCGGCCGTACGATGGGCGATATTTTTCTTCACGGCGCGTAACAAACGCTTTGAGTGCGGCGGCCTCTGATTTATCGAGCGCGGCGAGTTCACCAATCTCGATCAGCCACTTTCCGTTCAGATGCTGCGAAACATCCTTGCCGCCAGTGCGCAAATCCGGCAATGCGTCCGAAAACCATTGTCCCCCCAGGATTTCGCATGTAGTTGATTTTAATGTGCCTTGCGGGCCTTCTAGGACCACCATGTGATCGCATTTGCAGCCGGGCGAGTAAATGCGGGCGACCATCGAAATAATGAACATCTCGCCGACGGCGCGGTTGTAGGGGATGTCATCGGCTCCGAGGTAGCGCACGGCCCAATCGCCAAGGCGCGTTGTGTTGTCCCATCGAAGCCCCTCCAAATAATCGCGCACCGGGTGGAAGCTGCATTCTCTTGCGCGTAAATCAACGGCCTGATGCACAACGTCCTTTCCGATTGTCTCAAGCCCGGCACACTGCAAAAATTCCTGCACAAGCGTGACATCCTCATCGCGGACGGGGCGCGGGAGCGGGGGCGGGGAATGTTCGATAACGCCCCCCGGCACAGGGGTGCGAAGCACGGGCGCGCGGAGCATTTCGTCATACGCGAAACAATTTTGAAGGCGCGGGTCCATGCGCGTCGCGATCAATGCGTTGTGCACATTCCCACGCGGGGATGCGGTCATATCGGTCTGGCAGGCGCCGAGCCACGGCGCGCTTTTACGTCGGGCGGCGTGCCCGAGTGCCTGGTCCACAATTTCGCTCCCGGCGTGTTCAGTGTCCATCGCGCGCGCCCTCCGGAATTGGCGCGGCGCTCACATGAGCCGCAGCCCAGGCTAGTAAACTTTCGATTTCGCGCACGTCGGTTTTCCCTGCGATCGCAGCGGCGCCAGAGACCACTGCGCGCAATTCGGCAACCGAGATCAATCCGTGGCGCTCCAGGCGATAGAGCGACGACGACTCGCGCCGGATCGTGGCGTGGCGGTTGCCCTCGGCGGTCGTCGCGATTCGTTCTGCGGCACGACGCAGCGCAGCAGCCGCATATCGCCGCTTGCGGTCATTGACCGGCATCGGCAGCGGTTTCGGGGGCGGTGGCGGCGGTGGTTGCAACGCCTCGGGCGCTGGCACGCTGACCGCTACGGGGCCGGGCACGATTTCAAGCCGCTTTGGCAAAATATCTGCGCCGCTCTCGAAGATCGGCGATGCAGTGTAGCAAATCTGCGCCGCCGTGAACGCGGAAAAATCGACGGGGCAGCCCCGGAACCAGCGGCGAAGCTCGCCCCCACTCACTGGTCGATCGAGCCAAAACCAGAGTCGCACCCGCGCGCCTTCCGCAATGCAGTGCTGCGCCGTCGCCTGCACGATGAACGCGCAACCGCGAAATTCAGCGGGCAGCAGGCCCGAAATTTCCATGCCGCACTCGAACAGGCTGCGGCGATTTATATAATCCGGCACTGGCACACTATCGATATCGAGCGCCACCCACCGCCGGGGCACGTCAACCAGCGTGGCGCGCTCGCCGCCGTCATCGTGCAAAAGCCGCCGCGCGCCCCGCGTTCGGCCCGGATCGGCGATCGCCCCGCGCACGATGCAGCGGTCAGGCCGCCCCGCGAGGTCGGCAAGAAGCGTGTGCAAGTCTGCGAGAGACGAAACCGAGCGCTCGTGCATGTCGAACGTCTTTGCGGAATCATAGCTTCGCACTTTGCCATCGACCGCTATCGTTTTGCAAAGCCGCCTGCCACATGCTCGCAAGATCGTTACGGCGTCACTCATCGAGCGCCCCCGGATGCGCGGCGAGTAGCGCGGCGATGATGGAGGACGAGAAGCGATCGCGGGTCACCTTGTCCGTAAATTCGATGACCGGCGAATACCGCCGCTTGCCTTTGTCATCGAGCAACACGCGGCCGTCGTGGTCGATCATCGGCTTGCTCGGCGGGCTGCACCACGCCTTGCCGTTCGTTGCGAAAACGGAAATTTCGTGCAAGATCATGCCGGACGGAAGCGTCGCTGTTAGGAAACCCCGTAATGCGCCTTTGCGTAGTGGGCGCCAATCGCTGATCAGAATCGGGGGCGCGTTCATCGCGGCAACCCCGCGAGCAGTGCCGCGACCACGGCGGCTATCAATCGTGATGCGTATCGAATGGTCTGCATCGGGCGGCTCCTAATCGGCCCGCGCGGGGCTTGACGATCGGGCCGGAATCTGCGATAGCGCCAGTGCCAGCCAACGATTCCGCAGATTTCCGCCCCCGTCGCGCGCCTCGCGGCGGGGTTTTCGTTACGCGGCGGCGGTCTTGCGCGGGCGGCCCGGGGTGCGGGCGGGCGGCACCTCGGCGGGGTGTTCGGCTTCAAGCGCCGCGCGAAGCGCTGTGACTTTGAAAAATCTCTTGCCAGCAACTTTGACGAACGGAATTTTCAAGCGTTCCGTGGTCGCATATATCGTTCGCGTTGTGCAGCCGAATGCCGCGGCCAGTGACTGGATGTCTGCGCGGCCGTCGAGCGTTTGACTTCGAATTTCATCAGGGGTCATTGCGGCATCTCCGAAAAATTCCGATTGCCGCAAAATGCACCATCCCGCGCCCGTCCGTCTCGGATCGGAAGGGTATTTTCTGCTTTTCGCCTTCCGTCTATGACTGATCCGCGTCTATAACAATCACTTTTTTAAGAGATTCCGAAAGTGTAGGAATTGACGGCAACTGTTCGTTTGGAAGGATAACAGCAAGCAAATCCCGGCATGCTTTGACGAATGCGCCCGTCCGCGCGGTCGTCACGCGGCCGCCGTGCTGTGTCACGGTCGCCGCGACGGCGGGCGCGATCCCCCGCAGCAGCAAGCTCCAGCGTGTCGGCAACGGCCCCTGCGGAGCCAGCCACGGGCGTGTGGCGCGCACGGGTGGATTGCCGTCGCTGCGGTCGAGCAGCGTCTCCACCCCCTCGCGAAAATGCTGCTCCGCGAAAGTCTCCTGGCCGGGTTGCTGTTTTTTCTGAACGGCCTCGATCATCGCGGGAGGTGGCGGCCAGATTTGCGCCGGGGTCGGCGGTACGGCAGCGCCTTTTTGTTTGCTGCGTTCGTAGCGCGCCCGCCCGATTCGTTGCGCCGTCCAGGTGCGCGCCCATTGCTCGACGTTTTCGATTTGGACCGCGAGGGATGTCAGTTCCTCCGACATGCCCCATCGCACGTCAGGAAAATGATGAGTGAGTATTGCGTGAACGATCCCCGCGTTCCAATGCACCCGTGCGAGCGGATCGGCGACGCTCGCTTCCCGCTTCGGCGCGGGTGGCGTAACATCGGCGGTGGCGGCCATGGGCGGACTCCGTGGCGGGTCTAGAACCGGGCGGCGTTGCGAGCGCCTCCCGGCCCGTTTCGTGTCAGCGGTGCGCGGCGCGTTCGCCGATTCCTTGCGCGAGCAGCGTGACGGCCAATGTGTTCAAGCTGACATTCTCGCGTTCGGCTTGCTCGGCGAGGCGGCGATGCAGGCTCTTGGGGGTGCGCAGCAGCCATTTGCCGGAATAGCCGGCGGTCGGATCGGCGCCGGGGTCGGGCACGTCGCGGCCGGCCGCGCGCATGGCGGTGATCCAGGCGGCTTTTGCCTCGCGTCCGGCGGCGATCGCTTCCTCGGGGGTCTCGCCATCGGCGATGCAGCCGGGGAGATCGGGAAACTCGATCAGCCAGCCGCCGCCATCCTCGGCGCTCAGCGGGCGCAGGGTGAAGGGATATTCCCGCGTCACGGGATCATGCTTGTTCATCGTCGCCTCTCAATGTGTCGATCCACTGCACGAAACGGCGGACATAGACGGGCTTGATCGGGCGCCGGGCGGGCACGGTCAGCGCCTCGGCGAGCGCCGGATGCTCGAACACCACATGACTGCCGCCGGGCTTGCGGACATTGGCGCCATGGGCAGCCGCCACGGCTTCCAGGGTGGCAATGCGCCAGTCCCTCGGGTTCGCCCGCATATCCTCAAGCGTCTTGTCCGCCCGCGTCATGCTGCAGCTAATATGGTATCAATCACGGTATTGCGCAATCCCTATGCCCCGCGCTTGCCGCTCATAGGCACGATCTCGGCGGAGGGTTTGCCGGCGCCGGTGATGATCGCCCCGGCCCGCTCGGTCGCGGCGCGGAGCGGATCGTCCATGAGGTGCGCATAGCGCTGGGTTGTGGCGGCCTGGGTGTGCCCGAGCAGGGCGCCGATGATGGGCAGGCTCAGCCCCGCCGACGCCAGGATGGCGGCGTAGGTATGGCGCAGGTCATGCACCCGGACGCCCGCCAGGCCGGCGCTCTTGCAGACTGATTTCCAGAAATTCTTGACCGAGCCGAGCGGCTGGTCGTGCGCGCTCGGGAAAACCCATTCGATCGGCGGCAGGCGGTGCGCGGCGCGGCGGGCGTTCTCCTTGTCGGCTTCGGCTTTCATCTCGGTGAGCAGCGCCAATGCTGGCGGCGAGAGGGGGACGCGATGCAGCTTGGCGGTTTTCGTGGTCGCCGCCGGCTTGGACCATACCCCGGCTTCCAGGTCGAAATCAGCCCAGCGGGCGGCGAAGGTCTCGCCCTTGCGCGCGCCGGTGAGCAGCAGCAACCGCACGGCATTGGCGCTGGTCCGCTCGGGATGCGCCGCCAGTGTCACGCCCAGCCGCGCGATCTCCGCCGGGGTGAGGAAACGCTCGCGCTTTTGCTCCGGCGCGCGCTCGATGCCCAGGCATGGGTTGTCCGCCCGCATCTCCCATTTGATGGCGAGGCTCAGCATCCGGCTTAGCACCGCGACGGCGCGGTTTGCCCGGTATGGCGTGCGCGACACCAAGGATCGGTGCATGCGTTCGATATCGGCATGGCGAAGGTCCGCAACCTTCTTGGCGCCGAGGGCGGGCCGGATGATCTGCGCTATCAGCGAGGCATAGTCACGCTGCGTTGCCGGGCGCTTCCGGGGCAGGTATTCCGCCTCGAAGCGGTCGGCGAGGTCGTTCACGGTCGGCGCTATGCGGGCCTTGTGCCGCTCGGCCATGGGATCGGCGCCGGCATCGATCTCGCGCCGCAATTCGGCGGCACGGGCACGGGCGGCGCGGGCGGTCCAGGCGCTCGCATCGCCGATGGTAAGGCGCCGCTCGATGCCGCCGGCCCGATAATTGAGCACCCAGGACCGCGCCCCGGCCGAGGTCACACGCACGCCAAGGCCGCGCATCCCCGGGTCATAATAGATGCGGTTGCCGCGCTCGGGCACCGGAAGATCGCGAACGGCCCGGTCAGTCAGTGGGTTTTGCGAACGGCCCGGAGATGCAGGCGCAGCGCCGTGTCCGCGCTGGCCGTCCTCCTGATTATGAGTGTCTGCCGGCGGGTTCGTTTCCATATCGCGCCATTCCTCGTGTCCGGGTCGTGTCCGCGCGAAATATGCGCTTTTGTTCAAAATCGTGCAACGTCTTTCTTTGGGTTTCCGCTGTATGCGGCTATTTGCCTAGCTTGCGGCGGGAGCGCTGTTCGGACACGCCGGCTTGTGTCCGCACGGAATAAGACTCTTAATCAGCGGGCCGTAGGTTCGAGTCCTACTGCGCCCACCAATCAAATCAGAGAGTTAGAGGCCAATTTATCTCGGAACCGTAAGCGCAACGGATTTTTGCGGACCTGTAGCGGACCTGAGAATCATGGTTTCGCTTTTCTGAGACGCTCGGCCTGCGTCGGCAACGGCTCGTGATGCTCGGCGCGCTCAGCCATGATCCGCAGCGCGAGAGCCTCCACCGCCCGCCGCGCGGCGTCCGGTGTCTCGCCATAGACCATGCAGCCGGGGATCGCCGGAATCTCCGCGATCCATCGGCCATCAGCCTCGCGCTCAAGCTCGATGCGGAGCATCGATCATCTCCCATGTCACTGCGCAAAATATAGCGCCGACCGTGTCAAACGCGAGTTAATTTGTCGTCGTATGGCGGGATATGGCCGCCCCCTGCTATCCTGCCGCCATGATCCGCGCCCTCATCATCGTCGCCGTCATGCTGCCCGGCCTCGCCGATGCTGGCAGGTATTCGGCTCCGATGGCAGCTACCAGGAGCGCATCGAGCGCGGCGGTGATGGCACGCTGGAGCGATTCGGCGCCGATGGCAGCTACCAGGGGCGCTATGATCGTGGCCGCGACGGATGGGACGCCTTCGGCCCGGACGGCGCCTATCAGGGCCGGATCAGCGGCAAAGGCGAGCGCGGGTTGCCGGCGGTGATCGGCAGTGAGGGGCGCCCGAGTGATGCGACTCCGGTTGATGCCCCGCCGCGCTCGCCGCGTCTCGTCGCGCTCCAATGCGGTGTCTCTGATCGTTTTTTTTGTTATCGGTGGTCTCCCCCTCTATATTATCGGTGGTTTCTTCCTCGATGTTATCGACGGTTTCTCCGCTCTACCAAATGGGCATATGGTTTATGGAACTGTCGGTCACTGCCATGGTGGGTATTGCCTTTGCTTTATCTGCTATATTGGCTTTCCGATTGGGAGAATTGATTTACTACCGGCGAGAGCGCAACCGCAGGGTAAGAGAATACCAGCAAGCACTCCTCGATTTCCGCTGGCACGAGGGTATGTCGCCCATCGAGTTTGAGCAGTGCTGCGCGGATTATCTCCGCTTAAGAGGCTGGGAATCTACCACCTCACTCATCCCCTCATTTCGGAATACGCGAGCAATCCGCTGAAGGTTCTTGCCTGTGAGACGGCCTGGGCGAAGGCTGCGATCAGGGGAGCGAGGCGGTGCTCGGGCATGTTGGGGATCAGAT
>JAJYYH010000004.1 GCA_021801255.1 Pseudomonadota bacterium | reverse complement strand
GCAGCAAGCATGTGCCGCGCTACCTCGCCGAGTTCGCGTATCGCTTCAACCGCCGATACGACCTCGCCGCCATGATCCCGCGCCTCACCTGGGCCGCGGTGCGGACACCGCCAATGCCCTACCGCCTACTTAAGTTGGCTGAAAATCATGCGTAATCAGGAAATTTAAAATTTAATAAAGTTGCGGTTTTTTTGTGTGCTGTCGTTCCGTAACGTTCAGGAGCACGCAGCGCCTGTCGGAGGTGGCTGGCGGCGGGATCGACGCCAGCCTGGGCCGACACCATCACCGCGATCAATTTCTCCGCCTATTACGGCGGGGGCACGAACGGGACATTTTTCTCCGGCCAGTGGAGCCAGGAGGTTGGCGGCAGTTCCATCGTCACCGCCCCGACCGACGGCAATCAGAACACCGGCATCACCTTCGCCAACTGGAGCGGACACTATGTCGCCGTTCCGGCAACCAGCATGGGAGCCGGAAGCAATATGCTGACGATCAATTTTTCTCCGATCGCCTTGACCGCCGGCGCCACCGTGCAGTCATTGTTCAATGAGTTCTACGGCCTCATCGGCAACACCGCCGACAACAACGCCGCGGTGTTGATCACCTTCGCCAATTCCGCCGGCAACACCGCGACCTATGGCCTGCAAAGCGGTCAGACGGTTCGCGACTACAATCAAAACATCTTTTCCGACACGCTGCCGGGAACCAACACCACGCCCGCGCTCGGCGACGTGACGGCGGAGAATTGGTGGAACAACGGCAATAACGGCACGAATCTGAGCCAGCGTCTCGATGAACAGAGCTTCGTCCTGCCGGCGAACTGGGCGGGAACCAGCCTCACCAGCATGACCATCGATGTCGTCGGCACGGGCGATGGCCAAAGCAACACGTCCAACGAAGCCGGCGCGGTGGCGCTGTCAGCGCTGAATGTCGATGATCCGCCGGCGAGCGTGCCGGCGAGCGTGCCGGAGCCGGCCTCGCTTGCGCTGCTCGGCGCGGGGGTTATCGGGCTCGCGCTCGCGCGCCGGCGGGCGCGTGGCTGAGGGGCGGGCCGGGCATGGGGTGGCTTCCGTTCGTTTGGGGGCTGCCCCTTTTGCCCGGCGTGCCCGCGGCTGAACGCGCTCAGCGCAGGCGGAAAGTGTTGCGGAGGCCGAGGCCGAGGGCGCGCGCATAGCCGAGGCCGGAATGGCCCCAGAGTGCATCGACCCTGGCGAGCACCTTGACAAGCAGCAGAAACAGCGGCTGGCTGAAGCTCCGCCCGTAATCGCTCAAGAGGCCATAGGCCCAGATCGCCCCGCCTTTGAGCGAGGACCATCTGCCGGCAAGAACGCGACGGACCTGGAGGTCCAGAACGAAAAAATCCAGCTTGTCTTGGTGTTTTTTGAGCCGGCCCATTTCCAGTTTCAGGCGTTCGTAGGGACGGACGGCCATTTCACCCTGAACCAGCTCGTGATGTCCTGGAATTTTGCGCCAGCAAGATATGGCGGCTGATAAAAAAATCCGCGGCCACCCGAACACGATAGACACACCCATCGGCGCCAAGCATCCAATACCGTCTGTCAGATCAAGCTCTGATTTGTGCCCTTTGTGTAGCTACAAGATGACGCCGACGGACAATTCATAGGGCCATGGCCTCTCATAGGGCCGCGGCGTCGTCATACCTCCGGTCTTGCTTCAATTTCCTTGTCATGTAGGATTTCACCATCATGGGTTGCGATCAAGTGTTGCGGTATCAGAAAAATAATCGGCAAGATTAGGGCATAAACCATGGTTGTCGCAATCACGCAAATCACAAATCCGCCGTATTGATCATAGAGCCATGCGCCGAGAACGTCGCCAAATCGTGCCGCAATGAAGTAGAGCGCGCCCGATAGCATCAGGGTGGTTCCCTGCAAGCCGGCAGGGCCAGCGCGAATGAGAAGATCCAGATAGGCGGCGGTGGCAATCCCGCCCATCAGTCCGATGGGCACCGCGACGATCAGGGCACCCACCAGGGAATGGATGAAAAGCAGCGGCAGCATTTGGGGAACCGCGATAGCCGTGCCCCAGAAAAGGAGTGTTCTTAGTGGGATCTTGCGGCAAAGATAGCCGAAAATCGCGAATGTCGGAATGAAGGCGGCGGCGAAGATGGCGTTCCATTGGCCCCACTGCGTGTCCGTCGCATGGAGCGTATTCTGTAGATAGTATTGCAGTGGCGTGGCCGAACCCGGCGCGAAGTTCCACAGGAGCCAAATCAGCAAGGCTGGATAGATCGGCCAATGGCCGGCGAGGATTCTTATATGTTGTCGTAGAAGCGGCGGGTTTTTGCTTGCGGGAGCAAGATTGTCAAAGACGTCACGCGGCTTCCATACGCCAAAGATGGCTATGGCGGCCATGATCGCCGCACCCGAGAGAAACAGAATACGCAAGACCCATGCCGCGCGCGTGCTTTCGAGAATCTCGCTGAGCCAGCCGCCCGCGAGGAGTGCGACGACGGCGGGAAGTGAGGCAAAAATATTCCACGCGGCGCTGATCTGACCGGACATGACATGCTGCTGGCCGATTTCGGATGCCAACCCGTTTTGCGCGCTCGTGACAAATAAAAAGGCGATGGTGACCAGCACAACAGCGGCAAGGAGGGTCGCGTATGTCATGGGAGCGAACGCGAAAACAACATAGAGGCCAGCGCCGATTGCTCCGAACACCATCAAGAATCCGCGATCCTTCATACCAAAAGGGTTCCAGATATCGCGCAGGAAGCCGAAGAGAAAGGAAAGAAAGAGGGGGATCGCGGCGAGAAGACGAAATCCGGTAACCTCTGACGCTGTCAGGTGCAATTTGTTTTTGAGCAAAAAACTGATAGGAATATCGATCAGGCCGCCGAAGGGCGCACCGAAGGCAAGAAGCGTGATCAAAATTCCCAGATAGAAAAATATCCTATATCGTTCGGATGCGGAAAGACGCGTGAGAGTTGCAGGCGCGTTGACATTCGTGAGACGGCTGGACGTCATGGTCGTATTACGAAGAATTGGACGATCGCCGCGGCGCTGGTCACAACGGCGGATCGGGCAGTGTCGCAACTTGCCCGGCCTCGAAGCGGTGTACGCGCGCCGCGACATGGGATGGCCATGGCGCGGCGCGCCAAGGTGCCGCGGCAAGCGCCGCCTGCATGTCCGCATAGCCGGCCTGGCGGCGTTTCGCGATCTGATACAGCGAGAACTCCGCGTCATTCTCGGGAATGCCCGCCGCGCTCGCGGCATAGATCAAATGCATGATGTCCACGCGCCCGGCCGCCAACTGGCCGGCTGGCAATGTCGCCCCCGGCGCGGCGGCACGCAAAAGTTGAAGGGCGCGTTGGTGGTTGAGGCGCGTGGTGATCGCGCTGATCTGCGCGCGCGTGCGGCTCGCGTAGCGGATTTCCTTGATGCGCCAGAGCACCTCGCGCATGTCTTGCGGCACGCGGCCTTGTCCGCGCCAGAGATCGAGCACGAACACCAGCATGGGCTTCACGGGAAACGTGTTCAGCACCGCATCGAGCGGCGTGTTGGCAACCGTGCCGCCGTCCCAATAGGATGCCGCCTCGATCCGGGTTGCCGGGAAAGCCGGCGGCAGGGAAGCGCTGGCGAGCACATGTTCCACCCCGAGCGCCATGGCGTGGCTATCGAAAAATGCAAGATCGCCACTTGCGACATCGGTCGCGCCCACGGTGAAGCGTGGCGCCCCGGCGCCGAGCCGGGGAAAATCCACCAGGCGCAGGAGGGTCTGACGCAAGGGTGTGGTGTCGTAGAAGCTAGTCGCCGATGGCGCGCCGGGGGGTGCGAAAAACGGATTGAGCGGTCGTGGGGCGAAAAAATTCGGCTGGCCGAGAAGCAGCGCCTCGGCATAGCTGGCGGGATCGGCGATCCCTGTGGGGAATGCCGGCATGGTGGCCCATGCGGGCCATGTGATGTCGCGCCAGAAAGCTTCCAGCCGGGCGAGGCGATCGCCAGGCGGGTTGCCGGCGATGAGCGCGCCGTTGATCGCCCCGATCGAGATGCCGGCGATCCAGTCGGGCTCGAAGCCCGCTTCGGCCAGCGCCTGATAGGCGCCGATGTGATAGGCGCCGAGCGCGCCCCCGCCCTGCAAAGCGAGAACGATCATCGGTTTTTCAGGATTTTTTCTTCTGCTCTCCACCGGCGCCCCGTGTGCTGCGCTCCCGCGCGATGGCTGTGGCCGGGTCATGGCGATCGCTCGCGCGGAGAAATTTTCAGCATCGCCGTTCTCGCTTCCGCGTGGTCGCATTTCGGGCAGCGTGCCGGGTGGCAGGCGCGGCAGAAGGGTTTGCCGCAATGCGCGCAGGGCGCGAGCCCGGCGGGGATGACGAGATGCAGCGCGTCGTCGCAAACCAGGCGCGGCCGTTCGGGGCCATAGCTGAACGCGCAGGGCGGGGTTTCCAGCCGGCGCGCCAGGGGGTTCCAGTCGAGTTCAAGCGTCCGTTCCGCCTTGCGCCGGCGGAGCTGCACCGAAAACCGCTGCACCGGCATCACCAGTTCCAGCGTCTGTACCCAGGCGACACTTACCCGGAGCGCGTATTGGCAGGCGAGATCGTCGAGTTTGGCGCGATACTCATGCGCGATCGCCGCCCCGCGCTGCGCCTCGCGGGCTCGTCCGGGATCGTCGGCGGCGAGTTGCGCGGCGCGGCGCAGCGCCTCGTGATGGAGGTCGTTATGGTAGCCGTGCAGGCGGTCCTGATCGCGCTCGAGCCGGCGGTGGAGGGTTTTGACGAAAGGCGCGAGCGCCGCATCGAGCCGCGGCGGCAGGGCGCGGGCGAGCACATCCAGCACACGCTTGCGCTCCCACGACGTCGGCACGGCCTCCGCTGGCGGCGCGGGCGCATCCTCCTCGGCCTCGGCCAACCACGGCATGACCCCCGCCAGCACGGCATCCGGCAGCGCGCCAGTGGCGAGATTGAGGCCGAGGTGGAGCAGGCCCTCGCGCTTTTCCTCCGAGACCGCGGCGTAGCGGAACCCAAACACCAGATAGCGCGTCCAGGCCGGGGCCACGCCGAGCAGCCGGAAGGTGGCGTTATCCAGGATCAATTCGTAGCCGAGCACCCGCTCGGGGTCGGCCGGCGCCCGCCATTCCGGGCGGAGGGTGCGGCGCCGCGCGCGGCCGCGGTTATCGAGCAGGCGGGCGAAGCGATCGAGCCAGTCGCTCTCGATCCCGACACGGAGCGCCCCCGGCGTCACGGTGGCGCCGAAGCCGAGCCGGCAGAGATCCGCAACCCCCAGGGCCTGCTGCACCTCAAGTGGGGCCAGAATCTCGATCTCACCGGGCGCGATCGGCTCGACCAGCGCCCCCGCCTCGGCCAGCAGCGCGCCGGCGAAGCGCTGTAGCCGGCTCAC
This sequence comes from Pseudomonadota bacterium, assembly GCA_021801255.1. Classification (GTDB taxonomy): domain Bacteria; phylum Pseudomonadota; class Alphaproteobacteria; order Acetobacterales; family Acetobacteraceae; genus Acidibrevibacterium. Next base: position 55,500 of record JAJYYH010000004.1, on the reverse strand, counting down.
CTCGGATGGAGATTCCTCAGGCGCCCCCCCTTCATGCGGCATCCAGATCGTCCCCGAACAGCGCTTCATCGAGCGCCTTCACCCCATCATACTGACGCCGCGCGGTAAGAAGCTGATTTTCCAACGCGGCGAAGGCGGCCACGCGGTCGGGCTCGGTGGTGCGCAGCCAGGCTTCGAGAACCAGGGTGGAAAAATCCTGCTGTTCGTCGAGTTCGCCGAGAATGGCGCCGACCTCGCCCACCACCAGTTCGAACATGTTGATCTTCTCGTCGAGAATGCGCAGCACTTCGTCCTCGATGGTGCCGGCGGTGGCGAGATTGAAAATGAACACCTCGCGGGCCTGGCCGATCCGGTCGATGCGCCCGATGCGCTGCTCGATCGCCATCGGGTTCCACGGGATGTCGAAATTGATCAGCGTGTTGCAGAATTGCAGATTGCGCCCCTCGCCGCCCGACTCGCTGCACAGCAACAGCGGCACCTCGTCGCGAAACGCCGCCACTGCCCGATCCTTCTCCGGCCCCGACATCGCGCCGTCGAACCGCGCGAAGGACCTTCCCTCGCTCCGCAGGCGCTCCGCGAGATGCGTCATGCTGTCGCGATGATGCACGAAGACCATTTTCTTCTCGGCCGGATTCTGGCCCAGAAGACGCAGCAGCGCCGCCTCCTTGGCCCCCACGCCGATGCCGCCAAGACGCACGCCGAGTGCCTGCCAGCGAGCATCGTCCGGGTTCCGCTCGGCAAAACGGAGAACGGCGGCGGCGGCCGCGGCGGGCGAGGATCCCGCCGCCGCCAGCAGATGCTGCACCGCCAGGCGATGCTGCCCGGCGGCGGCGACTTCCCGCACCAGCGTGGTCAGCGCGCGATAGCCCTCGGCCTCGGCCTCACCCGGCGTGACACGCAAGGTCGAGGCGTGCCGGCGGGGCAGGCACAACGAAGCGAGGGCGCGGGTATTGCGCACCATCACGCCGCGCATCAGATCGCGCAGCCGCGCGCGGTTGGTCGGCTCGCGCGGCTTGCCCGGCACCATGTAGAGGGCACGGAATTCCTTGGCGGTCTTGAAAATGCCGGGCTTGAGCAGGGTCAGCAGGTTGTAGAGTTCGAGCAGGCTGTTCTGCACCGGGGTTGCCGAGAGCAGCAGGAGAAACCGCTTGCGCAGGCTGTTGACCAGCCGGTAGCTGGCGCTCGCCTGATCGCGCAGATGGTGCGCCTCATCGACCACCACCACGTCATAGCTCAGCCCGGCGAGGGTCTCGGCGTGCTCCTTGCGCCGCGCTGCCGCGATCGAGGCGATGACGCGCGGCTTTGCCCAGAACCGCTGCGGATCCTCGCGCAGAAGGGGATCGTGGCTGGTGGCGCAGTCGAGGCCGAATTTTTCCGCCATCTCGTCGCGCCACTGCCCGACCAGGGCGGCGGGAGTGAGGATCAGGATACGCTCGGCCATGCCGCGCAGCGCGTATTCCTTGAGGATCATGCCGGCCTCGATGGTCTTGCCGAGCCCGACCTCGTCGGCCAGCAGCACGCGGCCGCGATATTGCTTGAGCACCTTGCGCACCGTCTCGATCTGATACCAGTGCGCCTCGACATCGCGGAGCGTCGGCAGGCAGAGCAGTTCGTCGAAACCTTCGAACAGGCTGAGCCGGTTGAGTTCCTCGCGCAGGCGAAACCAGGTTCCGGCATCGGCCTCGCCTTCGGCCTCCACCAGGATCGCCGCGGGATCGGCGATCTCGAAGGCGATATCGAGGCGCGCCGCCAGACGGGGCAGATCGGGCAGCGCCGGGAGCGGCGCGGGAGTGGGTTTCGGCGCGGGTGAAGCAGGTGCGTGTGGCCGCGCCGGGCGCACGGGGGGCGTGGGATGCGATCGCCGCGCGGTGCGCAATCGCTCCACCCGGATTTCGCGCAAGGCCTCGGCGAGCCAGCCGAACATGCCATGAGAACCGACAAACCAGCGCGCGGCGGTATCCTCGCTGGTCAGCCCCTCTTCTTCGAGGAGGCTCCAGGCACGGACAAAATGTCCCTGCTGGCCGAGCGCCAGCGCCTTGAGCAAGACAACCGGCTTGCCCGGCAGATAGCGCTTGCCGTAGCGCTTGAGCAGGGCAAGCGCGCGCTCGGGCCGCCGCGTTGCGAGTGCGGTCAATGCCGCGAGCAGGAGAATTTCCGGATCGGCCGGCAGGGCGCGGAGCGCCGCCTCCGCGACGCTGAGCGCTGCCGCCGACCGCGCCTCGAGGGCGGCGCGCAGCCGCTCGACCCAGAGCAGGCGCTCGCCCTCCGCGGGATCGGGATCGAAGAGCGGCAGGCCCGCCGTGTCGGGGGATTTTTCCGAGGGCATGAAGCTGCTCAACGCACCCGTCCCGCCCCCGTGGGTTATTCGAGATCGGGCTCGCGCTCGGCGGCCTCCGGCATGTCGGTGTGTGGGGCGGGGGTCGCCGCGCGTCGCCCGCCGCGCCGGGGGGGCTTGCTCGCCGCCGCCGTTGGCGTCGCTTCCCGTGCCTCAAGCCGCGCCGTGAGGTCGGCGAGCGCGCGCTTCAATTCGGAATGCCGGGTGCGGAGCGAGGCCGTGCTGCGCTCGAGTTGCTCGATGCGCCCGGTGAGTTCCTGTTTCCCCGTGCTGGCGGCACGCGCCGGCTTGGCGGCCTTCGTCGTGCGCGTGGTCTTGGCGGGCGGGGATTTTTTCACCGCTTTCGCCCGGCCCGTCACCTTGGCCGCCGCCTTGCCGCGCGTGCCGCGCTTGGCCGTTGTCCGTGTTGTTGCTGCTCGTGCCATTTATGTCTCTCTTTCGTTGTGTGCCAAATCAGCTTGATCATCGGCGGCTGTCGCACCCGACGCCGTCAGTCCCAGTTCCTCGCGCAGATGCGCGTAGGTTTTCGCATCCATCCGCCGGCCGTCGGCGAGCAGCGCCTTGACGCCGGCGATCCCCGCCTCTGTGAAAAAGGCGCGCCAGCCATAGGTGCCGGGGCGGATTTCCACCAGGCCACGCGCCAGCATGCTACGCACCGCGGGGGGTATTTTCGGCTTGTCTTTCTCCGGCCCCGCGCGCCAGGTGCGGAGCAGGATGCCGTCGGCCAGATACGACGGCTGACTGAAATGAATACCGAACTCACGGCGGATCAGATCGCGCTCGCGCGCATCAAAGGGAATGGGCACGGGGGTATTTCTTTTAGTCATTCTGAGGAAAATCTCTCGCCATGCACATTTTCGTCAAAGTTCACACCCGGCCAACAGTGCATCGCTCTTTCCCCGACCCCATCGTAGCAACGCCATGTCGGCTTTGCGCTGGAAAGTCAATCGTGACACTGCGGCAGGATCGTCACCTGATTACACGTCCAGCGCGTGGCACCGGCTGATTCCATACCGCTGACCGAACCGTTCTGTTTTCCCGCATCGCTGCCTGATCGCTGTTCCGATCGTGCCGAAGGCCACATTTCCGCACTGTCCATGGTTGCTACCGCTGGCGCCGTGCGCGCGGCAAGGGGCCGCGATGCGGCCCGGCTTGCAAGAGCGCCCTCGCGAGCGGACGCAAGACGCTGTTCCGGTTCATGGGTGTAGCGAAAGCCCCATGAACCGCCTCGCCGTGGCCGAAGCGCCATACTATGAACAACTGAACGAGATGGCTACGGTGGCAACTCAAACCAAAGGACCTCCGGCAAACCTGGCGCGGTTCAGTTTCTTCCCTTGGTTAAGGTCGGATAGTTATCTCAAGGAGTGCCGGGAGTTCCGCAAGGCTACGCACCTCACGATCCGGCGCGCCCGGCAGCCGCTCGCGCGGCTGGCCGTAGCGGTTGCACCACACCACGCGCATTCCATAAGCGGAGGCCGCGAAGGCGTCCCAGGCGTTGGACGACTGGAACGAAACCTGCCCCGCCCGCATCCCGAGTTGTTTCAGGCCATATTCGTAAACGCGCGGATGCGTCTTGAAGACCTGCACCGCGTCGGCTGACAGCACCGCATCGAGCAGATCCTGCAAGCCCGCGCCGCGCACCGCGGCGCCGAGCATCGCCGGCGAGCCGTTGGACAGGATCGCGGTGACGAAACCGGCTTCTCGCAAGCGCCTCAGCGTGCCGGGCACTTCGGGGAAGGCCGACAGCGTCAGATAGAGGTCCATCAGACGGTCCCGCAGGGCAGGCGTCGCGATCCCCAGGCTGTCAAGCGTGAAGTCGAGCGCCTCGCCCGTCACCTGCCAGAAGTCGGCGTAGCGGCCCTGCAGCGAGCGCAGCCACGTGTATTGTAACTGCTTATCGCGCCACAGGTTGGTCAGCGCGGCACGCTTATCGTCGGGAATATCCGTGCAGTGCGCTGCGGCGGAGGCGAAGTCGAAGATCGTGCCGTAGGCGTCGAAGATGCAGGCGCGGATGCCTTGCAGCTGGCTCATTGCACTCTGCCCCGGATCGGATAGCCCTTCTCCATCACGAACCGCGACCTCTCAATCAGTCAACCGCGGCAGGGCAGTCTTGAAAATACCCCCGCTGAAGCAGACAGATTCATTGTAGCCATTTGCGTGAGATACTACAATAGCTTGCCTGCGGCGGTGCCGGGGAGTTGGACAGTTTCCCGGGAAGAATAAGCTAAGGCTGGTTCTCGGTTGCTGGTCGTCATGATCCTCGGAATTGCATTCAGAATCCATTCTTCTGGCTGCTATAGCGCCGTGAAGCTTGTGGGCAGCCGCCGACCTGTGGGCAAGGCTGGGAAAACGAAGCGTGTTTTCCCAGCCTTGCCCACAGGGGAGTGCGTCTTCGCGGTCAGACGGGAATCGGCGCAGCCGGATGTCTCAGTTAACCGTGCAGCACCCCACGCGAGCGGGCGCTTGCAGGCGCTGAGACGGCCCTGAAGGAACGCGAGCGGGATGATCGCGATGACGAAATCGCCCGGCTGAAATCCAAGGTGGGCGAGACGGGGATGTCCCGGCGTCTGTTGAAACTTTCCGAGCGGCGTTGCCCGCCTTGAGGCTGTAGGCTCGGGGTGCTGGATCCACAAAGGAGAGCAACGCCATGGGTAAGGGTAGCGAGACAATGAGTGCTGTGCCAGAGGCGACGGTTGCCGAAGCCTGGCGGCAAGTTGGGACGAGTTTCGAGTATTTTTGCCTGACGGCGGGGGTGAGCGCCTTGAGCCGGATGATGGGGTAGGACGCGGACGATCTGTGCGGCCCGCGCTATGGCCACAAGGATGGCAAGGCCGGCCACCGTTGGGGCAAGACGCCAGGCAAGATCGGGTTCCATGGCGGCAAGGTGTCGCTGGACCGGCCGCGGGTGCGTGCTCGCAACGGCCAGGAGATGGCGCTGCCGAGCTGGGAGGCGGCGCGTTCGGAAGATCTGCTGGGCCGCTGGGCGATGAACCTGATGCTGATCAATGTCTCGACCCGTCGGTTTGGCCGGGCGGTGCGGCTGCCGGAGGGGGACATTCCGGCGGCGGACCTGCTCGGTGCCAGAAATTGGCGTCAGGCAGCCATTGAACAATGCGCGCGGCGCTGTCGTCGAGCGTGGCCTCGAAGGTGATGGCGCGCGCGAACGCTCGTCCGGTTTCGCCGATCGCGTGGGCGTCGCGGTCGTGCTCGCGCAGCCACAGGAACGCTGCGTCAAGATCGGAGAGATCGGCCGCTACCGGCACATAGTGCACGAACGGTTGCAGATGGGAATAATACCATTGGCGATACCCATGTTCGGACTCGACCTTGAAAACGCAAACCCCCATCAGAAAGGCGACGAAGAGCGCGCTCCAGGCATTGGCATGCCCGTCGACGACAATCACTGCCTTGTGGCGCATGAATTCCAGCCGCGGCACGGGCGGACGGAGAAAATCTGCTGCTTTGATTCGTGCCCGCAGATGCGGCTCATCGATGTGGACGATGCCAGCCACGCCGATGTCGTAATACGCCCGTAAGGGTGACTGGCGGGCTGCCTGGCACAGTGCAAGGCGCTGAAGCCAGCGGAAATCGTCTGGCGCGTCAGGCGCTGGCGGCGCGAAACGCCGCACGCCGGTGGTGGTGCCGCGCCAGAACACATCCTCCTGCCGCAAGTCCCAGGGCACAAACTGCGCTTCAATATCGCGGCGGAGCAGGTCATAGCCATGGGATTCAAAAAAGTCGGGGTCGGGCACAAGGCATGCCCTCTCGCTGCGCGAGGAGAAGGCGACGGCCGGGAACCCGCCATTGTCGCCAAGTTCGCAAATGAACTCGCCTTGCACCGCCTGCGGCCAGCGCCCCATCCGATCGATCAGATGCAGGATCACGGCGCTTCGTCGCGCCATGCTGCAAACCGAATAATGGCCCCGCCAATCCGGATGGAAGAGCAATCGGGCGCTGTCGCCATCGCAGCGGACCAGGCACAATTCGCGATGGATCGCCGGCACATTATCAAGAATCGAAAAAAACCCATATTCTAAAGTCGTCGAAAGCCCCGCCATCTGCCTATATGCGCTGAGAATTTCATTGAGTTTTTCCTGCATTTCCCCAGGCGTCGCCCGCGCGGCGAAATTTTCGAGGCTCAAGATATTGCGGCAGAAAAAATCGATGTTTTGAAAAAAATCGCTCATGGACTATGTGGCCGCATTCTCTCAAAGAAACGTCGCCAACAGCCCCGCCAGGCAAAACGGCAGCGGCGTCCAGATGAACGCGAGCAACAGCCGGGGCAGGCCAATCACCCCCCCCAAAGCCGATAGCGCGAACAGCACGATTGAGGCCGCGATCAGCCCATAGCGCCAACGCAAATGCCAGGGTAGCCGCTTGCGTTCAATGATCTCGACCATCACGCAAAGCCTCGCGCGGAGCTCGCTCGGTACCGCCGCCCGGCCCCCTGGCTGGTGCGAGAGGGGGGACTCGAACCCCCATGCCTTGCGGCGCGCGATTTTGAGTCGCGTGCGTCTACCATTCCGCCACTCTCGCCCAATTTGACCGCGGCAGCATACACATTCCGCCCGCCCGCGCTAGATCGGCGCACGTCAACTCCAGAGCAAAGGGGATTTGCGAAGCGGCGCCGCCTCGGCTATAGGAGGGGCTCTGTTCCCGGATAGCTCAGTCGGTAGAGCAAGCGGCTGTTAACCGCTGGGTCGTAGGTTCGAGTCCTACTCCGGGAGCCATCGTTTTCGTTATTTATTGATTTAATTTGAAAATTCTCCACTTCATGGAAGCAATGGCCTACCCGATAGCCTGCCATACCGTCGCGGCTCGAGGTCGTGAGATAAATTCATCTCTTTTCTAATTTTTTTACCTGCTCAACTCTGTAGGGCTGCGGGAGCGGCGGTGGTGTTTTTGATGGCGGCGTGGGCATTGGATGCCCTGTCGCGCGGCACGTTCTCCAGCCGGCTGGGCTTCTGCCCGCGCGATGGCGGCAGGCTCGAATGATCCGGCGCCTCGGCAGCTCGGCAAGCCGCGCCGCCAAGCTCCGCGTTCTGCCACGCCGCCACTCGCAAGGCCTCCCAGAGCGCCCGGATCAGCGCGTCTTTCTCAGCATGCGATAGACGGGAAAAGTCAGGATGCGCGCCTGACGATACGACACCGCGCCGGCCGGGCAGAACGATCGTGTCGAAGTGCTCTCCTGATCGCTATGGAAGGACGCTGGACCAGCGCCGGACCTTTCGGCACTTAGCCTCTCTTCATGACATGCACCATCGCGGGCGCGAAGGTGATTGTCGCGGGTGCTCCGGGGTTCGGCGGCGTGGCGCCGGGGGCGAGCGGGAAGACGAAGGCGGAATCCGGGTCGGCGTCGGCCAGGAAAACGACACGCACGATGCCGGGCAGCACCGCGACCTCGGCGATCGTCCCGGCAACCGCGTTTTCCGCCTCCGCGCGATCGGGTGAGAGTGCGATCGCGCCGGGCGGTACTGTCCAGGCGATGCGCTCGCCGGGAACAAAATCGCCGCCGCCTTCCGCCCGTAGCACCCGCCCGCGCCAGCCCAGCGCAAGGCCTGGTACGTCATCGCGGCGTCCCAGAACCTCGCCCAGGAACAGATTCTGCGCATCGAGCAGGCGGGCGATCGCGAGCGTCGCGGGTCGGTTCATGACCTCTCGCGGCGTACCGCTTTGCAGCGTGCGCCCAGCCTCGATCACGCAGAGGCGCTGGCCGAGTGCCGCCGCTTCCTCCAGATCATGCGTCACCAGAATAATCGGAATGGGCAGCGCCTGATGCAACGTCGCGAGTTCGCGGCGCAGCCGGCGCCGTGTGCGGGTATCGAGCGCGGCGAAGGGTTCATCGAGTAGCAAGGCGGCGGGCTCGCGGGCGAGCGCGCGGGCGAGCGCTATGCGCTGCTGCTCGCCCCCCGAGAGCGCCGAGGGCAGGCGATCGGCAAGCCCCGCGAGGCCGACGCGCCCGAGCAGGGCCGCGGCGCGCGGGGTACGCTCCGGGCGCGGCAGATGGCTGAGTGCCGCGCGCACATTGCCGAGTGCGCTAAGGTGGGGAAACAGCGCGTAATGCTGAAAAACCAGCCCGACGCGGCGGCGCTGCGGCGCGAGATCGATGCCGCGCGCCGCATCGAACCAGGTCTCACCACCGCAACGGATCAGCCCGGCGCGCGGCCGATAGAGCCCGGCGAGAGCACGGAGAATAGTGGTCTTGCCGCTGCCCGAGGGACCGACGAGGGCGAGCAGTTCGCCGCGTCCGACCTTGATCTGGGCATCGAGCGGGATCGGCCCGGTCTGCGCCAGCTGGGCATCGAGCCCCTCCCCCGCACCGCCCTCAACCCTCATGTCGGCTGCCGATCCGCCCGGTAAGCAGTTGCGCGGCCACCAGGGCAGCCAGCGAGAAGCCAAGCAGCACCAGCGACATCGTCGCCGCGCCCTGGGCATCGAAAGCTTGCGCCCGATCATAGATGGCAAGCGAGATGGTGCGCGTCTCGCCGGGAATATTGCCCCCCACCATTAGCACCACGCCGAACTCGCCCAGGGTGTGGGCGAAGGTCAGCACCAAGGCCTGGAGCACGCCGGGCCAGGCGAGCGGCAGCTCGATGCGCCACAGCGCGGCGCCGCGCGTGAGCCCGCTCACCCAGGCGGCTTCACGGATTTCCGGCCCGATCGCGGCGAGCGCGCGAGTGATCGGCTGCACCGCGAAGGGCAGATTGACGATGAGCGAGGCGATCAGCAGGCCGCTGAAAGTGAAAGCGAGCGGCCCCCCAGTCAGCGCCTGCCAGGCGCGCCCGAGCGGCGAGGCCCCGCCGAACGCGACGAGAAGAAAATAGCCGAGCACGCTCGGCGGCAGCACAAGCGGCAGCGCGAGCAGCGCCTCGGCCACGCCTTTGCCACGAAACCGCTTCCACGCCAGCACCCGGCCGAGCATCAGGCCGAGCGGCAGCAAGATCGCCGAGGTGGCGCTGGCGAGTTTGAGCGAAAGGGCGAAAGCGCTCCAGTCCACCGCGTCCGCTCTCAGCGCCTGAAAATCAGTCGAACTGGAAAAAGAATACCCTCTCGAGGCATGGGTTTTCCTGTCGATTTACGGGCAAGAGGGCATTTTTATCAAACTCTCAGCCGTCCGCCGCCGCCTCGCCGGGCAGCACGAAGCCGAAGCGCCGGAAAACAGCGCGCGCCTCCGGCCCCTGGAGATAGGCATAGAAGGCGCGCGCCACTGCTCCCGCGCTCTTGAGCAGCACCATGCGCTGGCGGAGCGGAGGGTGCCAGGAGGCGGCGATCAGCGCGAAATCGCCTGCACCTGCGAAAACCGGCGCGCGCGCGAGCGAGAGCGGGATGATGCCGGCCTGGGCAGCGCCGGACAGCACGAATTGCGCTGCCTGCGCGACATTTTCCCCGAGCACGAGATGGGGTCTCATGGCCCCCCACAGCCCGCCATGTTCAAGCGCTGCCTGCGCCGCCCGGCCATAGGGTGCATGAGCGGGATTGGCGATAGCGAATTTTTTCAATTTCCCCCTGCGCAGCGCTGTGGCCAGCCCCTGGAGCGCGGGATCGGCGGCAAAGCCGGCACCACCGCGGACAAAAAGCCCGATGCGGCCCTCGGCATACAGTACGCCCTCGCCATCGGTGCGGCCCTCGCCGGCGAGGGCCGCGACGTAATCCTCATCGGCCGAGAGAAAAACCTCGAACGGCGCCCCGTTCGTGATTTGCGCCGCAAAATTTCCCGAGGAACCGAACACCAATTTCACGATGTGCCCCTGCGCGCGGGCGAAAGCGGCGGCGATCTCGGGCAGGGCATAGGTCAAATCCGCCGCCGCCGCGACCACCGGCGTCCGCTCCTCGGCTCCGGCGCGCTTGGCCGGCAGAACCGCGGCCACGCCACAGGTCTTGAGCAGCATCCGGCGCGCCCATGCGGCCATTTTTTCCCCCGATGCGATATATCGAGATAAACATATCTGACCCTGCCGCCCAGCGCCAGGATCGCGCCACGCGATGTCAGGGCAATCGGGTGAAGGAGTCCGTGACAAATCGCTGAAGCGCTGGACCCATGCGTGTCCTCAATTTGCTTCGCGGAGGACGATCATGGACGGCGCGGCACAGGACGACGGCGCGATTTTCGCGGCTGCGGGGTTTCTCAGTCATTTCAACAACCTGACAGACGCTCGCCAGGCCGGCAAGGTGGTCTACCACGGGACGAGGTGCTCCTCCTGTCGCTCGCGGAAAAGCGCGAGGCTGAGACGACAGACACATTGAGACGACAGACACATAAAGATGAGCGGGACTATATGCCGCTGGTTGGGTACGGCGTCCCAGGTGGTTTCGTTGCTGCGCAGACAATAGGCCCCGGGATGTGTCAACGGCGAAGCCTCGCGTGAAATCTTGATCCAGGTGATCGACGCGGCCCTGGTTCCGGTTTCATCCGGGGTCACGGTGATCCCATAGTGCTGCCCGATGCCGTGGCTCTTCTCTATCGATCGGCCGATGCGCTGCTGGATATCCGCCAGATTCTTCCGCCCATGGGGTTTGGCCAGACTGAGAGGCCAACCACCTCTGGCGCTCGGCCTGCGTGACTCACCAATCAGTAAGCTTCCCCTGCTTTAACTCTTCCCTCGCAACTGGAAAAAAGGCGCGCGCCGATCATGCACAGCCTCGCCCACGCCCAGGACAGCCCAGTCCCTGGCAGAAACGACAAGCTTACCGCGATCTTGCGGCAATTCCTCGCCGAGACGGAGGCGCGGGTTCGCGCCCATGGTCTGTCCGGCGGGCTGCGGCCGGCCTTGCGCGCGGCGGTTCTGGCCTGCCCGCGCCATTTTTTCGTCCGCCGTTACATCCCCCAGGCTGGAGCCGATACCCGAGATCTTGCCGCCGGCCCGACCGATCTTCATCTCCCCGCGATCTATCGCGACGCCCCGCTCGGCCATGTCGACGCTGCCGGCGCGCCGCTCGCCTCGACCAATTCGCAACCCTCCATCGTGCTGCATTTACTCGAACTCCTCGATCTCCAGCCCGGCCAGAGGGTGTTGGAGATCGGCTCGGGCTGCGGCTGGATGCTCGGGCTGATCGCGCGCGCCATCGGTCCCGAGGGGATCGCGACCGGTATCGAGATCCTTCCCGAACTCGTCGAACAGAGCCGGCAGTCGCTGGCCGCCGCCGGGATCGCAAACGCGCGCGTGATCGCGGCCGACGGGAGCCAGGGGCTCGCCGCCGCCGGCCCGTTCGATCGTATCATTTTCACCACCGGTATCCGCGAACTTCCCGAGGCTTATTTTACCGCGGTCACGCCCGGCGGGCTGCTGGTCGCACCGTTTCAAATCAAGGGGATCGGCAACGACGCACTCGCCTTGCGGCGGATGGAAGCGGGTGGCTTTCGTGCCGAGGCGGCGCTGTCGTGCAACTTCATCTATCCGAGCGGGGGTCTCGCCCAGGCCGATGATGCGCCCGTCTCGCTCCCCGCCCTACCGCTCTGGCAGGAGGTCGCATTCGAGGAAACCCTGCGTCTTCCTCTCACCTTCGGCCAGCCGGGCTATGGGGTCATGCCGCTGGCGTCGGCGACAATGGCATTGCGCTCCTTTCTCACCAAGCGCGAGCCACGTTTCGTGGTGTTTCGCCGGGAAGACGCGGGTGTGCCCGCCAATCCGCAGCTTGCCGGCGGCGCCGGCGGTATCTTCGATGTCGCGGGATTCGGGATCGTCGATACCGCAGCCCGCTCGCTCGCGGTGTGCAATGGCGCCGAGCTGATCGGCTTCGGCACGCGCGCCGCCGCCGATCGCCTGCTCGCCCTCTATCGCGACTGGGCCGATTTGTTGATGCCGGGGGTCGAGGCGTTCGATGCTGAGCTTTGGCCGCAGGCCACCGCCCCCGCGCTTCGCCCCGGCTGGTGGGCCGAGCCGCGCGGGGCGTGCGTGTTCCACTGGTCGCTCAAGCCGGACTGGCCGCGTGTCTCTCGCCTGAAGCAAAAGGCAGCTCAATGACTTCCGATCGAGCCAGACCTTGACCGCCATGCCGTCGAGGATCAGCCGGACGATGTCATCCCTGGCCAGGCGGCGCCGGATCGAGTTTTTCCGTTCCGCACCTACTTGCAGCGCAAATTCACCTCGGCCTCGGCGCGGTGCAGAAGGTCGAGTTCCTCATGGGCGATCGGGGTGTCACGGAAAATTGCGCCCTGCGGCCCATGCACGCCTTGCTGCATGCTGAGAATGGTCTCAGCTTTTTCGTAATCGTCATAGCTCATCATGTCGGCGATGGTGTCGATGCCGCAGGAGCATTTTTCGAGAAGATCATGGTTGAAGCCGTTGGCGGCGAGACAGCCGATGACATAATCGACGCGGGCGTCGGTCGGGTAGTCATGCGCTGGCGTGTGATCCTCCTCGGCGCGCGCGGCGAGGGTGAGGCCGCCCAGGGCCAGGGCGGCCAGCAGGAGCAGCCGGATCATGGCTTGGCCTCCCCAGCCGGCGCGATGGCCGGCGTCGCTTCGGTCTTGTCGAAAGTCATGGTCTCGCTACACGCCGGCGCGCCGGAAGCGGGATCGGCGGCTTCCTCGGCGGCCATTTCATAGACCCCGCCGGGAACCTCCGGACTGACGACGAAGCGGTAGGTCTTGCCCCGGATCTGGGGCAAATGGGTGAGGCGTTCGTCATCGGTAAAGGGGCGAAGCGTGATCTCCCGCGCCGCGATGGTCCGCCCGGCGAGGGTAACGCTCACCGGGCTCACGCTCGCCTTGTCGATGAAGGCGGCGCGGATGTGGTTGCGATAATAGGCGGCGGCGATGCCGGTCGCGTCCCGCATCTCGTTCACGTCGTGTTCGAGGAACACCATCACCAGCGGATTGCCGTGAAACCCGTCAAGCGCGGGATAAAAAACGTGTCGCGGACCGCTCAGGAAATTGAACATCACGTATTTGCCGCCATCTGGATGGATGAGCTTGATCTGTTCGCCCACCTGATCGGCGAACCCGTCTGGCCCCTGTCGGACGAAATGGTAGAGGAGAGTCTCGGGATGGTCGATGTTTTGCAGATGCGGCGTCTCGAAGAGCGCGATCTGCGCCGGGCTGAGCGGCGCGGGCGGGGCGGCGCTCGATTGCCCCCAAGCAATGCCGGGCGCGGCGAGGGGGAAGGCGAGGAGCAGGGCCAGCAGGCCGGCGGCGCGGGTGTTTGGCATCATGTTTGCTTGCATCTCGTTTGCTGAGTGATTTTCTTCCCCCGCGATTGCCGTGGCGGACGCGCGGGGAGCCGCAACGGAATCATGGGAGATGATGATGATAGAACTCGTTCTCGTCTACTGCCTGATCAGTGATTCGCATACCTGCATCGAGAAGCGGCCGGCTTTCGAGGTTGAGATGACGCCGCAATCCTGCCTGATGGACGCCGAGCGCTATGCCATCGACTATGTCGAGGCGCATCCCGAGTGGCGGCTCGCCGGCTGGCGCTGCGAGATCGACGTGCCCCGCCAGGATCCCGCCTGAGCCCGGCGGGGGAATAACGTGCCGTGCGGCGGATCAAAATCCTGCCAGTTTCATGGAGATTTCCTTTCGTTCCATCGTGTGTCCCTATGGCGCAGAAATAGACTTGCGCAGTGATCCGATCGAATACCTCTATGCTGCGCCGCAAAATAAATAAATCAGAAAAAATTTCATGCTTTCGCTTCATGAATCTGCGATTGAATGCTTGCCAGGCGCAAGGAAATGGCGATAGCCTACGCCCAGACTGCGGAGACGGTGAAGTCTGTCTTGCGGTCGTATGCTGTCCTTCCAGGCTGTCCTGGAACGGGGTGTCGGATTGTGCTTTTTAGGGAGGAATCTAGATGAAGCCGAGCAAGCGCTTGTTCGCGTGGGCCGTGCTATTGACCGGGACGGCTGGGGTTCTGGGTGCCGGCGCCGCCTACGCCAATGATGAACTCGAAAAAATGTCGCAGGATCCCAAGCAGTGGGTGATGCCGGCGGGGGATTACGCCAATCAGCGCCACACCAAGCTGACCCAGATCACCACCGAAAACGTCCATAAGCTGCATCCGGTGTGGACCTTCTCCACCGGCGTTCTGCGTGGCCATGAAGGCGGGCCGCTGGTGGTGGGCGACATGATGTATGTCCACACACCGTTCCCGAACAAGGTGTTTGCGCTCGATCTCAACAATGAGGGCCGCATCGTCTGGGCCTATGAGCCGAAGCAGGATCCGAACGTCATTCCGGTGATGTGCTGCGATACCGTCAATCGCGGCGTCGCCTATGGCGAGGGCATGATCTTCCTCCATCAGGCCGACACCACGCTGGTCGCGCTCGACGCCAAGACCGGCAAGGTCGCGTGGTCGGTGAAGGATGACGATCCCGCCAAGGGCGCGACCGGCACCTCGGCGCCGCTCGTCGTCAAGGACAAGGTTCTGGTCGGCGTCTCCGGTGGCGAGTTCGGCGTCCAGGGCCACATGACCGCCTACAACATCAAGGACGGCTCGGTCGCCTGGCGCGCCTATTCCGAGGGCCCGGACGATCAAATCCTGTTCGATCCCGACAAGACCATGGCGATGGGCAAGCCGGTCGGCAAGGATTCGTCGCTGAAGACCTGGGAAGGCGATCAGTGGAAGATCGGCGGCGGCGCCACCTGGGGCTGGATTTCCTATGATCCGAAGCTGAACCTGGTTTATTACGGCTCCGGCAATCCCAGCACCTGGAACCCGAGCCAGCGGCCGGGCGACAATAAATGGTCGATGACCGTGTTCGCCCGCGATCCCGATACCGGCATGGCGAAATGGGTCTATCAGATGACCCCGCACGACGAATGGGATTATGACGGCATCAACGAAATGATCCTGGCCGACACCAAGGTGCACGGCAAGGAGACCAAGGCGCTGGTGCATTTCGACCGCAACGGCTTCGCCTATGTGCTCGATCGCGAGACCGGCGCGTTGCTGGAGGCCAACAAATATGATCCCGCCGTCAACTGGGCGACCAAGGTCGATCTGACCACCGGACGACCCGAAGTCGTCGCGCAATACTCGACCGATCACAACGGCCCCGACCACAACACCAAGGGCGTCTGCCCGGCGGCCCTCGGCTCGAAGGACGAGCAGCCGGCTTCCTATGATCCGCAGACGCATATGTTCTACGTGCCGACCAACCATGTCTGCATGGACTACGAGCCGTACAAGGTGACCTATACCGCGGGGCAGCCCTATGTCGGCGCGACGCTGTCCATGTTCCCACCCAAGGGCGATAACCATCTCGGCAATTTCATCGCCTATGACGTGAATGAGGGGAAAATCGTCTGGTCCGATCACGAGACCTTCTCGGTGTGGTCGGGCGCCTTGACGACGCCGACCGGGGTTGCCTTCTACGGCACGCTGGATGGCGATCTGAAGGCGGTCGACGCCAAGACCGGCAAACTTCTCTACAAGTTCAAGACGCCTTCAGGCATCATCGGCAACGTCAACGCTTTCGAGCATAACGGCAAGGAATACATCGCCGTGCTCTCGGGCGTCGGCGGCTGGGCGGGCATCGGCATGGCCGCAGGCCTCACCGGCGACACCGATGGTCTCGGCGCGGTCGGCGCGTACAAGAGCCTCTCCAACTACACCCAGCTCGGCGGTGTATTGACCGTGTTCTCCGTCGAGTAGGTTTCTTCTCTGGTTGATCATGCGCTCGTCCCCGGCTGGCCCGCGCCAGCCGGGGATTTCTTCCCCCTACCCTGCCCCGCCGATCTTTGCGCCGTGGCCCAGGGTCTCGCATAAAGGTCTCGCCAAGGAAATCGGCATGAACTTCGACCGCGTTTCTCGATTTGCCTTTGCCGCCGCGCTCTCCCTCGGATTTGTCTCGCTCGCAGGTCTCACCAGCAACCGCGCCGCCCGCGCCGACGACACCAAGCCCTATGTGATCGAGAACGGCCGCGTCGATAAGCACGTTTTCAACGGCTATCGCCGCTACGGTGACAATTGCCTGCGCTGCCATGGCCCGAACGCCACCGGCAGCTCCTATGCCCCCGATCTCACCGACTCGCTCAAGCACATGACCAAGGAGCAAGTCGAAGAGACCATCATCAACGGCCGCATGGACGTCAATACCGCCAATCAGAACGTCATGCCGGCCTTCGGTACCAACCCCGACGTCGTCGAAAATCTCGATGATATCTACGCCTATCTCAAGGCACGATCGGATGGCGCGCTTGGCCGCGGTCGCCCGAAGCAAATCGGTGAAGACGATGACTGATGCCCGGAAGCCAGGCTGGGCGTGTCGCACGGCCCACGCCTCCGCCGTGGCGCTGGCTTCTCTCCTCGCCCCTGCCCTCGCCTCCGCCCAGCCCGCAACCCCGAGCCTTGCATCGGAAACCGAATTCCGGGTCTGCGCCGATCCCGCCAATCTACCCTTTTCGAATGACAAGCGGCAGGGTTTCGAGAACAAGATCGCCGATCTTTTCGCCGGATATCTGCATGTGCCGGTGAGCAATGTGTGGTTTCCCCAGACCGTGGGTTTCCTGCGCAATACGCTCTTCGCGCATCGTTGCGATGTCGTGATAGGCACGGTTGCCGGCGGCGACATGGTTGATACCACTAACGCCTATTACCACACCGGCTATGTCATGGTGACCCGCGCGGCGGACCGTGTCACGAGCGCCGATCTCGGTGATCCGGATTTTGCCGACAAGCGCATCGGACTGATCGCCTCCACGCCGCCCACCGATCTGGTAGCGCGGCACCATCTGTTGGCGCATGTCACGCCCTATCATCTGAACGTCGATACCCGCGTCGAGCAGCCCTCCGAGGATATCCTGCACGATGTCGCAGAGGGCAAAATCGATATCGGCCTCGTCTGGGGACCGTTCGCGGGCTATTACATCAAGCACGACAATCTGCCGCTGCGGATGGCCTTCCTTGCCGCCGAGCCGGGTGGGCCGCGGCTCGACTACCGCATCGCCATGGGGGTCCGCCCGAGCGATGTCACCTTCCGCCGCAAGCTCAACGCCCTGATCAGCCAGCATCAGAGCGAAATCACCACCCTGCTGCTCAGCTATGGCGTCCCGTTGCTCGACGAGCAAAACCATCCCCTCGCCGTGCCGGACGAAACCGCCGCCAAACCATGAGTTTGCCGGCGTCATGAGGGGGGGATCGCGACGCCTCACGGCTGGCGTTGCCGCTCTCCTCGCGAGCGTCGTCCTCGCCTCGGTGCTGGGCGCGGCGCCCGAGCCGGAGGGCTATCGCCTCGATGACTACCACGCGCCGGTCCCCTCCAGCGTGAAGGGCGGCACCGTCATCTCCTCGGCCGCCGCCCTGCAAAG
The DNA here is from genome assembly GCA_021801255.1 of Pseudomonadota bacterium. Lineage (GTDB taxonomy): Bacteria > Pseudomonadota > Alphaproteobacteria > Acetobacterales > Acetobacteraceae > Acidibrevibacterium. The sequence goes on along the minus strand of JAJYYH010000004.1, from coordinate 37,917 downwards.
CCTGCTGGCACGGGAAAACCCCATCCTGATCGACGTTTTGCCCGCGCCGCGCCGCCCCGAAGGCATGAAACCCGCGATGCCCTGGCTCCCGGCGCCTCATCTCGACATTCCCGGCAGCGTCTGGCTGCCCGATAGCGGCCGTGGCGCCCTGAGCCCGGCGGCCGAAATCTGGTTTCGCGCCGAACTCACTTCCCTGACACAAGGCGATCGCGCGCGCCCGCTGGTGTTCTACTGCCAGGAGCAATGCTGGATGAGCTGGAACGCCGCCAAACGGGCCGCCACCCTGGGCTATCGCCGGGTTTTCTGGTATCCTGACGGGGTCGATGGCTGGAAGCGCGCCGGGCTTACGCTGGCCCCGGCGAAACCTACGAGCACCCCGCCCGAGGGCACGAAACCCTAAGCCAACTTGCGCGGGTCGGGGTATTTTGGGTCATGCGCTGCACCCGGGCGCTGCGGGCGAGGCTTTGGGCGGCTGAAACCATTTGCCAGGGTGGCGCGAGGGAAATGTGAAAATAGCAAGACTGCGAATCTGCGGGCTCTCGGCATTGCTGCTGCACGGCTGCGCCGCCGCGCCCTGGCCGGAGAACGCTCGCCTGCCGCGGCCCGAACATGTCTATGTCCATGATTTCCGCGCCCCCGCGGCGGTGGTGAATGTCGATTCCAACCAGTTCAGCTATGTCATGGAGGGCCTCGACATGGCGATCGACGCGCGCTCCCGCGCGGCTGACGCGGCCGTTGCACAGGCCACCATCAGCACGACACTGATCGCCGCGATCCGTGCCATGGGCCTCCCCGCCGAGCCGATCCATGGCGACAGCTGGGCGGCCAGCCCCGAGAATGGCCTCCCAAGCGGCAATGCGCTCATCATCTCGGGCAATGTCACCAACATCACTGAGGCGATCCCCGCGCGTCTCGCGGATATCGATGTCGGCAACCCAGCGAGCCAGGTGAATGCCCGCAGCGCATTCGCCTACCAGCTCGCCGGCGAGACACCGCGCCCCTGGCGGCGCTTCAGCGCCGCCGCGCCCGTGACGCCGGCACCCCCGAGCGACCAGCCGTCGGCCGGCGGCGAGGCCGCTATAATCAACGATAACAATGCTTTGCCGCTCACCATGCTGCCTGCTCGCAACCCCGCCGCGCGAACCCGCGACGTGGCTCTACAGGCGCGGCGCATGGCGCTGCGGCTGGCCGCGCAATGGCGCCAGGTGTTCATCGCCGAGGGCTGGATCACGCCGCTTGGCGCGCCGCCATCGGGCGTGGAGCCGGGCGGAACAGCCCGACCAGAATGAGCGAGAGCAATGCCGCGGCGCCGAGATAATAGGCCGGAATGAAGCGGCTCGCGGTGAGGCCTGTGAGCCAGGTGATGGTGAGCGGCGCAAGCCCGCCAAACAGCGTCACCGAGACGTTGTAGCTGATCGCCATGCCGGTCGAACGGATCGGGGTCGCGAACAAGCCGCCGAGCAGACCAGGGATCGGCCCCGCCATGAAGCCGAGCATCAGGGTGGCCAGAAACTGCACGGCGAACAGATTGTCCCGGCTGGGATGGGCGATGACGAAGGCGAACATCGGATAGGCCAGCAGCCCCGAGGCGATGACGGCGGGGAAAAACACCCGATAGGGCCCGATGCGATCGGCGAGCATGCCGGCCAACGGGTTCACCGCCATATTGATCGCGCCGCAGATCGCCGCCCCGAGCAGGGGCGCGGCGAGCGGCAGATGCAGGGTTTTCACGACATAGACCGGCAGATAGCTGTTCCAGAGATAGGTCGCCGCGGTGCCGCAGACGATGGTGCCGATGGCGCAGAGCACCGCGCCGGGATGGCCGAACAGAACCTCGCGCACCGGGGCGCGGCGAGCTTTCGGCCGCCGCCGCTGCCATTCCAAGAATTCCGGCGCGTCGCCCACCTTGCGCCGGATATAGAACCCGACCGGGCCGACCAGGCCGCCGAGCAGAAAGGGTAGCCGCCAGCCCCATGCGTGCAGGGCCGCGGGCGTGAGGGTCGCGGCCAGCACGAAGCCGAACCCCGAGGCCAGCGCCACGGCGAAGGATTGCGCGCACATCTGGAAGGCGGCGAAGAAATAGCGCTTTCCTGGCGGCGCGTATTCCACCAGCATCGCGGTCGCCGAGGCGAACTCCCCGCCCACCGAGAGCCCCTGGAGCACGCGGGCGAAGACCACGATCAGCGGTGCCGCGAGCCCGATCCGGGCGTAGCCTGGTGTCAACCCGAGCGCCACGGTGCCAAAAGCCATCAGCAGAATGAGCATCGAGAGTGCCTTCTGCCGCCCCGCGTGGTCGGCATAGACGCCGATCAGGATGCCGCCCAGGGGGCGCACGACGAAGCCCACGCCAAAGGTCGCGAAGGTGAGAATGAGGGAGAGTTGCTGGTTCTGAGCGGGGAAAAACACGTCCGCGATGACGCTCGCGAAAAAACCGTAGATCAGGAAATCGAACCATTCGAGGCCGTTGCCGATCACCGAGGCGATGACGGCGCGGCGCAATGTCGCGGCATCGGGTCGCAGGACCGGCGCGGCCTCGGCACCGTCAGGGAGCGAGAGGGTTTCAGCCATCGTCGAAAACTCCCGTTAGGGCGGCAGCGCAGCGGTCTGCGCCGTCATCATGGTGCCGCATCGGCTATTTCGCCGCGGTCTTGTCGGCAGCCTTGGCCGCTGCCTTGGCCACGACCGCGACTTTCTCCGGCTTGGCTTCCTCTGGTTTGGCCTCCTCGGGTTCCTCCTCGGCGATCACCTCGGCGGGTTCCGGCTCGGCGGTCTGCCAGGGCACGGTTGCCACCACCAGATTGAACCCGCCATGGCGTAGCAAAGCCTGGCGCAGCGATTGCGCGCGCCGTGTATGCAACACCATCTCCCACCATCGCCCCGCAACCACTTCCGGCAGCACCACCGTCACCGGGCGGCCGAGAAACCGCTTTTCGAGATCGATCGCGGTGCGTAGCAAGGGCGCCACCATGCTGCGGAAGGGCGACGGTTCGAGGATCAACCGCGGCGGATTGAGCCCGGCCCGCTTGGCCGGGCGTTCGACGTAGCGCTGCCAGTCGGCCCGCAGCCGCTTCTCTTGCGTCGTCGTGGCTTGTTCGGCGCTGGCGTCCGGTCCCTCAAGCGCCGTCAGATGCAGCGCGAAGACGTCAGGCGAAATCCGCATAGCGAAATTCAGCGCCTTGCGAGCCAGCCGGTCCCAGCGCTCGATCGGCAGCAGCACCACCGGCGGATCGTAATTGGGCAGCGAGAGCCGGCGATCCTTTTCGCCGAGGATCGCGGCATCGAGGGTCGCGTAGTAACGATGGATGGCGCGCAGCAGCAACAGCGTGAGCGGAATAACGATGACGGTGATCCAGGCGCCTTCGACGAATTTCGCCGCCAGGATGACCGCGAGTGCGATGCCCGTGGCGATCGCGCCAAAACCGTTGATGATCAGGCGCGGCCACACCCCATGGCCCGCCTCGCCGCGCAGGCGCCACCAATGCACCGCCATGCCGGCCTGCGAGAGCGTGAAGGCGAGAAACGCGCCGACCGCGAACAGCGGAATGAGCCGATCCGTCACGCCATCGAAAAGCACCAACAACAGCCCGGCGCTGGCGGCAAGAAACAGGATGCCGACCGAATAGACGAGACGCCGCCCCGGCATGGCGAACGCGTGCGGGAGGTAGGAATCGCGGGCGAGCAGCCGGCAGAGCCGGGGGAAATCGACGAAACTGGTATTCGCCGAGAGCGAGAGCACGGCGAGGATGGCCGCGATCGTCAGGTAATAGAACCAGCCGCGTCCATAGACTGCGCCGATCACCTGCGAGAGGATGCTCTGATAGCCCGCCGCCGTCTCATCCATCGCGCCGATGCCAAAGACATTTGCCAGAAAGGCGATGCCGAGCAGCAGGAAACCGAGCAGCACGACGATGGCGGTGAGCGTGCGATGCGCGTGCTTGACCTTGGGCTCGCGAAACGCGCTGACCCCGTTGCTCACCGCCTCGACCCCGGTCATCGCCGTGCAGCCGCTGGCAAAGGCACGCAGCAGCAGCCACAGACCAAGCGTCTCGGCGCCGCCGGTCTGGAGCGGCGGCGGCGCGATCACCGGCTGCGGATGGCCGGCGGCGAGCACCGCCTTGATGACGCCGAACACCAGCACGAAGCCCAGCGTGGCGAGAAACAGATAGGTCGGCAGCGCGAAGGCGATCCCCGATTCCCTGGTGCCACGCAGATTGATCAGCGTGATCCCGACCAGCACGCCAAGGCAGAGCCAGAGCGTGAAGGGCTGAAGCACCGGCACCGCCGAGATCAGCGCGCCAATCCCCGCCGAGATGCCAACCGCGACATTGAGCACGTAATCGACCATCAGCGCGGTCGCGGCGAGCAGACCGGGGCCGGCGCCGAGATTGGCGCTGGCGACGGTATAGGAGCCGCCATTCTGCGGATAGGCGGCGATGGTCTGGCGATAGGAGAAATAGAGGATGGCGAGCAGCGCGATGATCGCGGCGGTCACCGGCTGGATGAAACCCACCCCCGGCGCCCCGGCGGCGACGAGCACGCCGAGCGTCGCCTCCGGCCCATAGGCCGCGGAACTCAGCCCATCGAGACCCATCGCCGGCAGCGCCGGCAACAGCCCCATTTTACTCCCTTCGGCCTCACGATTGGCGAGCGTGCGCCCAAACAGCAGTTTTCGCAGCATCTAGAATTCCTTCGGTCGCGCTGGTTGCAAGCCTAGCGCGAACCCGCCTCTCCGGCATAGCTGATCCGCCAGATCGTGCCGTTGGCGTCCTCGCTCATCAAAATCGTACCATTAGCGGCGACCGCAACGCCAGCCGGGCGACCGCAGACATGGTCGTCATCGAGCACGAACCCGGTCACAAAATCCTCATACGCGCCGCTCGGCCGACCCTCGTGAAAGAGTAGCCGCACCACCTTGTAGCCGGTGCGCAAGCGCCGGTTCCACGAGCCGTGGAAGGTGACGAAGGCATCGCCGCGATACATCGGGGGGAAATTTTTTCCCTCATAAAAGGCGATACCGAGTGGCGCCGAGTGCGGCTGAAACAACACATCGGGCACCAGCACGTCGGGCGTGAGATCGGGCCGCGCGCCGGCCAGCCGGGGGTCGGGGTGGGCGCCGCTATAGAACCACGGCCAGCCATAAAATCCCCCCCGCACCACCCGCGTCGCGTAATCGGGCGGCAGATCATCGCCCAGCATGTCGCGCTCATTGACCACGCACCAGGGCGCGCCGGCGGGATCGAGGGCGAGGCCCGAGCAGTTGCGCAGACCCGTGGCATAGGGCCGGACATTCCCCCCGTCGGGGTCGAAACGGCGGAGTTCCGCGCGGTTTTCCTCCGCGCCCCAGGCCGCGCCCCGGCCGTGGCTCGCCTCGAAGGCGGCGATCCCATCGGGCGGCACGGCCGGCATGCCCCCGGCGAGATTGGAGGCCGAGCCGATGGCGTAATAGAGCTCGCCATCGGGGGCGGCGGCGAGATCGCGTGTCCAGTGCCCGCCTGTTGGCAGATCAGAGACGATCACCTCGGGGCCGCCTTGCGCCGCGCGATCGCCGTTCTGGTAGGGAAAACGCACGATCCGGCCGGTCTCGCCGACATAGAGAAAACGCGGCGCCGGGCCAGGCGGATAGAAGGCCATCCCGTAAGGCAGATCGAGGCCGGCGGCAAAAACGCTGGGCGTCCCACCTGCGGGCGGCAAGACCAGAATGCGCCCGTTGCCGCTTTCGGCGAGAAAAACATCGCCATCCGGCGCCACCCGCAGCACCCGCGGCATCTTGAGCCCGGCCGCGATGCGTACGATGCGAAACCCCGCCGGCACGCGCGGGGCGAAGCCTGGCGGACAGGGCACGATGGCGGGTCCATTGCTGGCGCGGGCGGGCTGATCGCCGGGCGGAGGCAGGTCGGCGACGGTGATCCGCCGCACCAGGCCCGGTTGGTCGGCCTGCCAGCCGCCGAAGGCGGCGCGCCCGAGAAGTTCCTCGGCGGCCGCGGCAAAGCTCGCCAACAAAAGCACGATCAATAGCCACCGCATGGCAAACCTCCGTGCTCAGCGCCGGAAAATCAATCGAACTTGAAAAAGCACGCCCACTGGAAACATTGGCTGTTTCTCCTCGATTGCCGAGCAAGAGGGCGTTCTTTTTCAAACTCTCAGGACGCGCCCGGCAGGTCGATCCTGGGAAGAAAAGTTCCCCCCCTCGCCACGAGATGGTCCCACAACGCGCGCCCCGCCGGCAACAGGCGTTTTTCCCGCCGCCGCACGACGAACCATTGGCGCAGGATCGGCGTGCCCAGCACATTGAGAATGGCGAGCCGGCGGTCGGCCCATTCGGCGGCGATGGTATGGGCGGAGAGCAGCGCGATGCCCATCCCGGCCATCACCGCCTGCTTGATCGTCTCGTTGCTGCCGAATTCCATGCCCCCCGCGGGATCAAGCCCGGCCTCGGCGAACAGCCGGCCGAGCAGCGCGCGTGAGCCCGAGCCCGGCTCGCGCAGGAGAAAGGTTTGATCGAGGAGGGCCGCCGGCGGGATCGCGGCGCGCCCGGCGAGCGGATGGCCGGGAGCGGCGATGATGACATGGGGATGCTCGCCGATCGGGGCCTCGGTGACGTCGAAATGCTCGGGCGGGCGGCCCATGATGGCGAGGTCGATCTCGAACCGCTCAAGCGCGGCCACGGTCTCGGCGCGATTGCCGACCAGGAGCCGGAGATCGATTTGGGGATGGGCGCGCTTGAAGGCGGCCAGGGCGCGGGGCGCGAAATACTTGGCCGTGCTGATGACGCCGATGGCCACGCGGCCGTGCTTCATGCCGTTCAGCCCGGCAATCGAGTCGACGCAATCGGCCAGCAGGGTTTCGATGCGCTGGGTGACGGCGAGGATCTCGCGGCCCGCCTCGGTGGGCATGGCGGTGCCGTTGGCGCGCTCCAGCAGCGGGATGGCGAGCGTCTCCTCAAGCTGGCGGAGCTGATGGTGGATGGCGGGCGGCGTCACGCCGTTTTCCGCCGCGGCGGCGGTGATGGTGCCGGCCTCGACGATGGCGGTGAAGGCGCGGAGCTGCTTGAGGCTGAGGCGGCGGAGCGCCTGATTAACGAATTTCTTCATTAAACGATAGTTAATTAAAATTGCCTTTATCCGCAATCCTCGATAGCGTGTTTTCAACAAGGGCGCGATGCGGGAAGCGTCGCCATCCACAAGGGAGGATGCGATGCACGACAGTCTCGACAGTTTTCTGCACACTTGGGCCGGCACGGAACCGCTCCGCGCCGATGTCGCCCTCACGCTGCGCCAGGCCGCGAAAGCGGCATGCCAGGTCGCCGAACTCGCCGCCCTCGGCCCGCTCGCCGGTGAGCTTGGCGCCACGCGCGGCCCGGGCCAAGGAGGAAATGTTCCCGGCGGCGACACGCAGAAGGAACTCGACATTCGTGCCGAAGAAATATTCCTAAACCTTCTGCGTGAGGCCCCGCTCGCCGCGATCGGTTCGGAGGAGAGCGAGGCGCCGATCCCGCTCCACGCCGAGGGCCGCCTTGTGCTGGCGCTCGATCCCCTCGATGGCTCCGGCAATATCGCCATCAACGCGCCGATTGGCAGTATTTTCTCCATTCTGCCGACCCTCCCCGATGCGCCGCCGGCGGTAGCGCTGCTGCAACCCGGCACGGCGCAGCTCGCCGCCGGATTCTTCCTCTATGGCGCCGAGACCGTGCTCGTGCTCACGCTCGGCGCCGGCACCCAGGTTTTTACCCTCGATCGCCGGCAGAATGCGTTCGTGCTTACCCGCCGCGACCTCGCCCTCCCCGAGGGCACCCACGAATACGCCATCAACGTCTCCAACTACCGCCATTGGGAGGCTCCGGTGCGCGCCTATATCGACGATTGCGTGGCCGGGATGGAGGGGCCGCGGGGAGTCGATTTCAACATGCGCTGGCTCGCCTCGGTCGTCGGCGAGGCGTTCCGCATTCTGCTGCGCGGCGGTATCTATCTCTATCCCGGCGATGCCCGGCCGGGCTATCGCGAGGGGCGGCTGCGGCTGGTCTATGAGGCGAACCCGCTCGCCTTCCTGATCGAGCAAGCTGGCGGTGCGGCAAGTGATGGCGTGCAGCGCATTCTCACGCACACGCCACGCGGGCTGCATCAGCGCGTGCCGCTGGTGTTCGGCTCGCGCGACAAGGTGGCGCGGGTTGCCGCCTATTGCGCTGGTGAACTCGCGGTCGCCGAGCACGCGCCGCTATTTGGCCGCCGCGGGTTGTTTCGCAGCAGCGGAGATCTCGCGCCATGTCGCTGATCCACCCCATCATCTCCGTCACCGGCTCCTCGGGCGCCGGCACGACCACGGTCAAGCATACGTTCGAGCAGATTTTCCGCCGCGAGAAGGTCAGTGCGGCCTTCATCGAGGGCGATGCCTTCCACCGCTATGACCGCGCCGAGATGAAGGCCGCGATGGCCGAGCAGACCGCGCGCGGCAATCACCATTTCAGCCATTTCGGACCCGATTCTAATCTGTTCGAGGATCTCGAGCAACTTTTTGTTCAGTATGGCGAGACCGGCGCTGGGCGTATGCGCACCTATGTCCATGACGCCGCCGAGGCCGAGCGCCATGGCAGCCCGCCTGGCACGTTCACGCCCTGGCACGATCTTCCTCCCAATACTGATCTATTATTTTACGAGGGGCTGCACGGCGCGGTCATAACCGATCAGGTCAATGTCGCGCGCCACGCCGATCTCAAGATCGGTGTCGTGCCGGTACTTAACCTCGAATGGACGCAGAAAATCCATCGCGACCGCGCGACGCGGGGCTATTCGACGGAGGCGGTGATGGACACCATCCTCCGCCGCATGCCCGACTACGTGCACTACATCATCCCGCAATTCGCCGTCACCGACATCAATTTCCAGCGCGTCCCCACGGTCGATACCTCCAACCCCTTTGTTGCGCGCTGGATCCCGACCGCCGATGAGTCCCTCGTCGTCATCCGTTTTGCCAATCCGCGCGGCATCGATTTTCCTTATCTGATCTCGATGATCCACGACAGCTTCATGTCGCGCGCCAATTCCATCGTCATTCCCGGCGGCAAGCTCGATCTCGCCATGCAACTGATCCTGACCCCGCTCATTCTGCAACTCATGGAGCGGCGCCGCCGGGCGCGCTGAGGGAGATATTCCTTGAGCCAGACTGCAATATCCGCCCCCCAGACGCTGCCGCATCGCGATCTCGCGAATGCCGTCCGCGCCCTCGCCATGGATGCCGTCGAGCGCGCGCAGTCTGGCCATCCCGGCATGCCGATGGGCATGGCCGATGTCGCGACCGTGCTCTGGACACGATTCCTGAAATTCGACCCCACCGCGCCAGATTGGCCGGATCGTGATCGTTTCGTGCTTTCCGCGGGCCACGGCTCGATGCTGCTCTATGCGCTGCTCCATCTCACCGGCTTTCCCGGCATGGACCGGGATGCCCTGATGCGCTTTCGCCAGCTCGGCGCGCTCACCCCTGGCCATCCCGAATATGGCCATACGCCGGGCGTCGAGACCACCACCGGGCCCCTCGGCCAGGGTCTCGGCAATGCCGTCGGCATGGCGCTTGCCGAGACCATGCTCGCTGCCCGCTTCGGTCGCGCCCTGGTCGATCACTGGACCTATGTGATCGCAGGCGATGGCTGTCTGATGGAGGGGATTTCGCACGAGGCAGCCTCACTCGCCGGCCATCTCGGTCTCGGTCGGCTGATCGTGCTCTATGATGACAATCACATCTCAATCGACGGCCCGACCGCGCTCGCCTTTTCCGACGACACGCTGCTCCGCTTCACCGCCTATGGCTGGCAGGCGCAGGCAGTTGACGGCCATGATCCGGAGGCGGTGGCGCGCGCCATCGAGGCGGCGCGGCGCGATCCCCGCCCCTCGCTGATCGCCTGCCGCACGGTGATCGGCTTCGGCGCACCCACGAAACAGGGCAGCGCCGGCATCCACGGCGCGCCGCTCGGCAAGGACGAGGTGGCGCGAGCGCGGCAAAAACTCGGCTGGAGTGCCGAACCTTTCGTGATACCGCGGCATATTCTCGGCGCGTGGCGCGCCGCCGGCGCCCGCAACCGGCCGCTCCGCAACACCTGGGAGCGGGCGCTAGCGAACGCCGAGCCAGCGCGTCGGGCGGAATTCGAACGCACGTGCCGCGGCGAGCCGCCCGAGGCGCTCGCCTCGGCGCTGGCGCAATTCCGCAAGACCCTCTGCATAGCGCGGCCCAATATCGCGACCCGCAAGGCAAGCGAGAACACGCTCGCCGTGATCGCCGCCACAATGCCCGAGCTGGTCGGCGGATCGGCCGATCTCACGCACTCCAACAACACCCTGACGCCCGGCATGCCGGTTGTGCATAATGGCGATTTTTCGGGTCGCTATCTGCATTACGGCGTGCGCGAGCACGGCATGGCGGCGGCGATGAACGGCATCGCCCTGCATCGCGGCCTGGTTCCCTATGGCGGCACCTTCCTGGTGTTTTCCGATTACGCTCGCGGCGCGATCAGGCTTTCCGCCCTGATGCGTCAGCGCGTGATCTATGTGATGACACATGATTCGATCGGGCTAGGCGAGGACGGACCGACGCATCAGCCGATCGAGCATCTCGCGAGCCTGCGCGCCATGCCTGGGCTCCTGCTGCTTCGCCCGGCAGACGCAGTGGAAACCGCGGAATGCTGGGAGATCGCACTCGCCGAGCGCGAGCGGCCCTCGGTGCTCGTGCTTTCGCGGCAGAATCTGCCGACTGAACGCCACGATGACGGCGGCCAGAACCTTTCGGCGCGCGGGGCCTATGTTCTCGCCGAAGCGCGTGCCGCGCGGCAACTGACCATTCTGGCATCGGGCTCGGAGGTCACGATCGCGCGCGCAGCACAACAGCACCTCGAACAGAGCGGCATCCCGACCGCGCTCGTCTCGATCCCCTGCTTTGCCCTGTTTGATGAGCAGGATGCGGCCTATCGCGCGGCGGTCCTCGGCAACGCACCGCGCCTCGCCATCGAAGCCGCCTCGCCCTATGGCTGGGCGCGCTACGTCGGCTCGGAAGATCATGTCATCGGCATGAGAAGCTTCGGCGCCTCCGCCCCGGCCACCGATCTCTACGCGCATTTCGGCATCACCGCCGCCGCCGCCGTCGCGCTCGGGAAAACGCTCCTTGCCCGGCGCGTGCCCCGATGACGCGCAATACCCCCATGATCACGCGATTCCCCGACAGGAGACACCTGCCATGGCTTTTGTAACGCTTCGCCAACTCCTCGACCATGCCGCCGAGAACGGCTACGGCGTGCCGGCGTTTAACATCAACACCATGGAACAAGTGCTGGCGATCATGAACGCCGCGCGCAAGACCGACGCGCCGGTGATCCTGCAGGCGAGCCGCGGCGCGCGCTCCTACGCGGGCGACGCCATGCTGCGCCACATGTTGCTCGGCGCGGCCGAGATGTTTCCGGAAATTCCCATCTGTGTCCATCAGGATCACGGCGAAAGCCCGGCGACCTGTCTCTCGGCGATCCAGCAAGGGTTTACCTCGGTGATGATGGACGGATCGCTGCGCGAGGACGGCAAAACGCCCGCTGAGTACGACTACAACGTCGCCGTCACCGCGCAGGTTGCCGCGTTGGCCCACGCCGTCGGCGTTTCGGTCGAGGGTGAACTGGGCTGCCTCGGCTCGCTCGAGACCGGCCAGGGCGCGGCCGAGGATGGGCATGGCGCCGCAGGCACGCTCTCGCACGCGCAGCTTCTGACCGATCCTGATCAGGCGCTCGATTTCGTCACCCGCACCAGGGTCGATGCGCTGGCCGTCGCGATCGGCACCAGCCACGGCGCCTACAAATTCTCGCGGGCGCCAAGCGGCGACATTCTTGCCATGGATGTCGTCAAGGCGATCCACGCGCGCCTGCCCAATACCCATCTCGTGATGCACGGCTCCTCCTCGGTGCCGCAGGAATTGCAGGACATTTTCAACCGCTTCGGTGGCGCCATGCCGCAGACCTGGGGCGTGCCGGTGGCGGAAATCCAGGAAGGCATCCGCTTCGGCGTGCGCAAGATCAACATCGACACCGATTGCCGGATTGCGATGACCGGACAGTTTCGCCGCATCGCCACCGAGCGTCCCGACGAATTCGATCCCCGTGCCTTCCTCAAACCTGCCATGGCCGCTCTGGAAAAACTCTGCGCCGAGCGCTTCGTTGAGTTCGGCGCGGCGGGAAAGGCGGCATCGCTCCGCCCGCTTCCGTTGTCGGAAATGGCGCGCCGCTATCGCACGACCGCCGGGCCGCAGCCGGCTGCCAAAGCCGCTTGAAACAGCACGCCGCCACAGGAGATAGTGATGAACAAAGTTGAGAAAAAACCCGCGCGGAAAAGCCGCTATGACGCCGGGGTCATGCAATACAAGGACATGGGCTATTTCGATCTCGACTATCAACCCAAGGATACCGACATCCTGGCTCTCTTCCGGATCACGCCGCAGGATGGTGTCGATCCGCACGAGGCCGGCGCCGCGGTTGCCGGAGAGAGTTCAACGGCCACCTGGACCGTGGTCTGGACCGATCGGCTGACAGCGTGCGAGAAATACCGCGCGCGCTGCTATCGGATTGATCCGGTGCCGGGCCAGCCTGGGCAATATTTTGCTTATATCGCCTATGATCTCGATCTCTTCGAGCCCGGCTCCATCGTCAATCTCTCGGCTTCGATCATCGGCAATGTCTTCGGCTTCAAGCCGCTCAAGGCGCTGCGTCTTGAGGATATGCGCCTGCCCACCGCCTATGTGAAGACCTTCGATGGTCCGCCCACGGGTATTGTCGTCGAGCGCGAGCGGCTCGACAAATTTGGCCGCCCGCTGCTCGGTGCCACGGTCAAGCCCAAGCTCGGCCTTTCCGGACGAAACTACGGCCGCGTCGTCTATGAGGCGCTCAAGGGCGGGCTCGATTTCACCAAGGATGATGAGAATGCCAACAGCCAGCCCTTCATGCACTGGCGCGAGCGGTTTCTCTATTGCATGGAAGCCGTCAACCGCGCCCAGGCGATGACCGGCGAGGTCAAGGGCACGTATCTCAATGTCTCGGCCGCGACCATGGAGGAGATGTACGAGCGCGCCGAGTTCGCCAAGGAACTGGGTTCGGTCGTCGTCATGATCGACCTGGTGATCGGCTACACCGCGATTCAGTCGATGGCGAAATGGGCGCGGCGCAACGACATGATCCTGCATTTGCATCGCGCCGGACATTCCACCTACACACGGCAGAAATCACATGGCATGAATTTCCGGGTGGTCGCGAAGTGGATGCGGCTCGCCGGCGCCGATCACATCCATGCCGGCACCGCGGTCGGCAAGCTCGAAGGTGATCCCGCCATGGTGCGCGGCTTCTATGATGTCTGTCGCGAGGACTACAATCCGATGTGTCTTGAACATGGCCTGTTCTTCGACCAGGACTGGGCCTCGTTGCGCAAGACGATGCCCGTCGCCTCGGGCGGCATCCATGCCGGGCAGATGCACCAGTTACTCGATCTGCTTGGCGAGGATTGCGTGTTGCAATTCGGCGGCGGCACGATCGGGCATCCGATGGGGATTGCCGCCGGGGCGACCGCCAACCGTGTCGCCTTGGAGGCGATGGTGCTGGCCCGCAACGAGGGCCACGATATCCTCCGCGAGGGGCCAGAAATTCTTGAACGTGCGGCGCGCAGCTGCGCACCGCTCGCCGAGGCGCTCAAGGTGTGGAAGGACGTGACTTTCGAGTACAGCTCGACCGATACGCCCGATTTCGTCCCCACCGCGACCCCGTCCTGAGAGGAGAACCATAACATGCGTATCACCCAGGGAACCTTCAGCTTCCTGCCCGATCTCAGCGATGAACAAATCACCGCCCAGGTCAAATACTGCCTCTCCAAGGGTTGGGCCGTGAACATCGAATTCACCGACGATCCGCATCCCCGCAACACCTATTGGGAAATGTGGGGCGCGCCGATGTTCGATCTGCGCGATGCCGCCGGGGCGATGTACGAACTTGCCGCCTGCCGCAAGGTGCATGCGGGGCGCGCCTATATCCGGCTCTCCGCTTTCGATGCGACGGCGGGCTGGGAGTCGCTCCGGCTCTCCTTCATCACCGACCGGCCGGCCGAGGAGCCGGGCTTCATGCTGGAGCGCCAGGAACGGAGCGGCCGCATGATCGCCTACACGACGCGCGCCTACACGACCGATCGCCCGGCGGGCGCGCGCTACTGAGCGTTTCCACCCCCGACTGCCGGCCTCCCTCTGGGAGGCCGGCGCATTTTTGGATTTTCCCCCGTGGACACGGATTGCAAGACGATGGACGCTCCTGAAACGGTCGATCTCGAAGCGGCGTTTGTCGCCTCGGGGGTTGGCGAGGTGCTCGACGCGTTGGAGCGCGGGCTGATCGGGCTGCAGCCGGTGAAGCGACGCATCCGCGAGATCGCGGCCCTTCTTCTCGTCGAGCGGCTGCGGCGCAGTTTTGGCGTGGGCAGCGAGAACCCGACGCTGCACATGTCGTTTACCGGCAATCCCGGAACCGGCAAAACCACCGTAGCACTCCGCATGGCCGACATGCTTCACCGTCTCGGCTATATCCGCACCAATCAACTGGTTTCGGTCACGCGCGATGATCTGGTCGGACAATATATCGGCCATACCGCGCCGAAGACCAAGGAGATCCTGAAAAAAGCGATGGGCGGCGTGCTGTTCATCGACGAGGCCTATTATCTCTACCGACCCGAGAACGAACGCGATTACGGCCAGGAAGCGATCGAGATCCTGCTGCAGGTAATGGAAAGCCGGCGCGATGATCTGGTGGTCATCCTGGCGGGCTATACCGACCGGATGGACCGTTTTTTCACCGCCAATCCGGGCTTTCGCTCGCGCGTCGCGCACCACGTCGATTTTCCCGACTACAGTGCCGAGGAGCTTTTTCTCATCGCCGGCAAAATGCTCGAAGCGACGCACTATCGGCTCGATACCGCGGCGGAAGAGGCGTTTCGCGCCTATATCACGGCGCGCATGGGCCAGCCGCATTTCGCCAACGCGCGCTCGATCCGCAATGCGCTCGATCGCGCCCGCATGCGCCAGGCGGTAAGGTTGTTCGAAAACCGCGCGACGCCGAAGACAGTGGCCGATTTGATCACGCTCAAAGCCGATGACATCCTGAAAAGCCGGGTTTTCGAGCAAGCCACATCCCTGGAGAAGACATAATGCCCCCCCCTCCGCTGATCGCGCCCTCGCTGCTCTCGGCCGATTTCGCCCGCCTCGGCGCGGAGGTGGAGGCGATCGATCGGGCCGGGGCGGATTGGCTCCATCTCGATGTCATGGATGGGCATTTCGTCCCCAATCTCACCTTCGGCCCCGATATCATCCGCGCCATCCGCCCGTTGAGCCGCAAATGCTTCGACACCCATCTGATGATCGCGCCCGTCGATCCCTATCTCGAAGCCTTCGCCAAGGCGGGCGCCGATCGCCTCACCGTCCATGCCGAGGCAACGCCGCATCTCGACCGCACGCTGCAGGCGATCGCCAATCTCGGCAAGGCGGCCGGTGTCGCGCTCAATCCCGCAACCCCCGAAAGCGCCATCGCCTATGTCCTCGACCGCATCGATCTGGTGCTGGTGATGAGCGTCAATCCCGGCTTCGGCGGCCAGGCTTTCATCCCCGCCATGGTGGAAAAAATCCGCCGGTTGCGCGCCATGCTCGGGGCGCGGCCGGTGCATATCGAGGTCGATGGCGGCATCACGCCGGAGACCGCGCCGTTGGTGCTCGCGGCCGGTGCCGATGCCCTGGTCGCGGGCTCGGCGATCTTCCGCGCGCCGCCCTATGAGCAGGCGATCGCGGCGCTGCGCCATGCCGCCCCGGCGTGATCGACGCGCCCGCAAATCCCCCGAGCGCCTCTTGCCAGCCCGCCTCCGCTTGGGCCAAGTGGCGCGGCAGCGGCTGGGATCGGACCCAGCCGAGGGCGGAAACGGGAGAGCAGGATGCACACAACGCCAAGGCGGCTCGGGGTGGTTTTGGTCGCGCTGATGACGCTCATGGCGCAGGCACGAGCACAAGACGTGCCGGAGATCGCGGTTGCCGAGCGCATGGTGCCTGCACCGCAAAACGGGCTTGAGATCTATGTCCGCAACAAGCACCTGACCGGTGCTGCCGGCTTCGATGCGGCGCATACTCTCGTTTTTGTCCATGGCGCGACCTATCCCGCCAGCACCAGTTTCGACCTACCGCTCGGCGGGCGCTCCTGGATGGATGACCTCGCGCGCCATGGCTATGATGTCTATCTCCTCGACCTGCCGGGCTATGGCCGCTCGACCCGTCCGCCCGAGATGGACCAGCCGGCCAGCGCCAACCCGCCGCTCGAGACGACCGACCAAGCCGTGGCGGCGCTTGGCGCCGTCGTCGATGACATTTTGCGGCGCCAGGGGCTGGCCAGCCTCGACGTCATGGGCTGGTCCTGGGGCACCGCGATCGCTGGGGGATTTGCCGCCGAACACCCCGAAAAAGTGCATCGCCTCGTGCTCTACGCCGCGCTCTGGGTGATCGAGGGGCCGATCGCGCTCAAGATCGATCCCGACCATCTCGGCGCCTATCGTATGGTAAGCCGCGAGGACGCCAAAAAGCGTTGGCTTTCGGGTCTGACCCCCGAGCAGCAGCAAGGCCTGATCCCCGAGGGCTGGTTCACGCAATGGGCGGATGCGACCTTCGCCACCGATCCCAAGGGCGCCGCGCAAAATCCACCGGTGTTGCGCGCCCCCAATGGCGTGGTGTTCGACATCCTGCGCTATTGGCAAAAAGGCCAGCCGACCTGGGATCCGGCGAAACTCACCATGCCGGTCTTGATGGTACAGGCGGAGTGGGACCACGACACGCCGCCCTATATGTCGCATACGCTTTTTCCGCTCATCACCCACGCGCCCTGGAAAGAATACGTGATGCTGGGCGAGGGCACGCACACCATCGTCATGGAAAAGAACCGTCGGCAATTGTTCCAGGTGGTGCAGGACTTCCTCGATATGCCGGCACCGCGCTGAGAGTTTGCAAAAGAATGCCCTCTTGCCCGGAAATCGACCGAAAAAACCTAATGTTTCCAGGGGGCATTCTTGTTCAAGTTCGATTGATTTTCAGGCTCTGAGGAGTTTTCCCCCATGCCCTTCCGCACCCTCGACGGCCTCGATGTCCACGGCAAGCGCGTGCTGCTGCGCGCCGATCTCAACGTGCCGCTGCATGATGGGAAAATCACCGACCG
Source organism: Pseudomonadota bacterium (assembly GCA_021801255.1). Lineage (GTDB taxonomy): Bacteria > Pseudomonadota > Alphaproteobacteria > Acetobacterales > Acetobacteraceae > Acidibrevibacterium. The sequence goes on along the minus strand of JAJYYH010000004.1, from coordinate 20,690 downwards.
CACGCGCCTCGAACGCCTGACGCCCACGATCCGCGAACTCGCGGAAAAAGGCGCCCGCGTCGTCGTCTGCTCGCATTTCGGCCGGCCCAAGGGAAAACCCGACCCCACGATGTCGCTCGCCCCGGTGGCGGCGGCGCTCGGCGAGATCCTCGGCCGGCCCATCGCCTTCACCCCCGCGTGCATCGGTCCGGTGGCGGAGGCGGCGGTCGCGGCGCTGCCAGTGGGCGGCGTGCTGGTGCTGGAAAACACCCGCTTTCATCCCGGCGAGGAAACCAACGACCCGGCGATGGCGGCCTCCCTCGCCCGGCTCGCCGACATCTATGTGAACGACGCGTTTTCCACCGCCCACCGCGCCCATGCCAGCACCGAGGGCGTGGCGCATCTTCTCCCGGCCTATGCCGGGCGGCTGATGCAGCGCGAGCTGGAGGCGCTGGAGGCGGCACTCTCCCATCCCCGCCATCCGGTCGCGGCGATCGTCGGCGGCGCCAAGGTTTCGACCAAGCTTGACCTGCTCGGCAATCTTCTCGCCCGGGTCGATGCCCTGGTGATCGGCGGCGCGATGGCCAATACGTTTCTCGCGGCCCAGGGCATCGGCGTCGGCGCCTCGCTTCAGGAAGCGATGATGCACGAGACCGCCCGGCAAATCCTCGCCCAGGCCGCGGCCCAGGGCTGCGAGGTCATCCTGCCCGTCGATGCCGTCACCGCCCGCGAATTCCGCCCCAACCCACCGACTTTGACCGTTTCCATCAGCGCGGTGCCAGAGGGCGCGCTCATTCTCGATCTCGGCCCCGAAAGTATCGCCCGGCTCACGGAAAAACTTGCCGCCTGGCGGACGCTGGTGTGGAACGGCCCGCTCGGCGCCTTCGAGACCCCGCCTTTCGCCGCCGCGACCGAGGCTTTGGCCAGGGCGGTCGCGGCGCGCACGGCGGAGGGCACGCTGATGAGCGTCGCCGGCGGGGGCGATACCGTGGCGGCGCTGCACCAGGCCGGGGTGGCGGAAAAATTCAGCTATGTTTCCACCGCCGGCGGCGCCTTCCTCGAATGGCTCGAAGGAAAAACCCTACCCGGCGTCGCCGCTCTTGGCTGAAAACCGCGCGCGACCGCTGGCGGCCTCTGCGCAACGAGGGACGAGTAGAGCGCGCACCGCGTATTATCCGCGGCTCCCTAGGCCGGAAGAGCGAGGCCCTCGAGATCGAGCCGATAGCCGCCGCCCTCGGTCAGAAGCATCCGCGCATTGGCCGGCTCGGCCTCGATCTTCTGGCGCAGGCGATAGATGTGGGTCTCCAGCGTATGCGTGGTCACCGCCGCATTGTAGCCCCATACCTCGTTCAGCAGCACCTGGCGGGGTACCGGCTTGGCGCCGGCGCGATAAAGGAATTTCAGGATCGCCGCCTCTTTCTCGGTGAGCCGGACACGCCGGCCGGTCGCGGCATCCTGCAACAGCTTCAGCGCCGGGCGGAAGGTGAAATTGCCAATAACAAAAACCGCATCCTCGCTGTTCTCGAACATGCGCAGCTGCGCGCGCAGCCGCGCCAGCAACTCGGCCAGACGAAACGGCTTGGCGACATAGTCGTTGGCGCCGGCTTCCAGGCCGCGCACCACGTCGTGCTCGTCATCGGCGGCGGTGAGCATGATCACCGGGATTTTGACCCCGTTCTTGCGGAGCCTCGCGCAGAAATCCCGGCCGTCGCCATCCGGTAGCCCGACATCGAGGATCACGGCGTCGAACCGCGCCTCGGGTTCGGCGAGCCGTTGCGTCGCCTCGGCGAGGCTCGCCGCCTCGGTCACCGCGAAAGCGCCATCCACCGAGAGCTGCTCGGCCAGCGTCTCGCGCAGCGCGCGATCATCATCGACTATCAGGATCGGGCGTTCTCCGGTCATCGGTCCCTCGCTGTCATGCCTTGCGCGAGCAGCCCCACACGCCCAATTTCTCCAAGAGATTAAAGGCGCGGCTGCACGCTCTCTCTGAAACGATGCGGTTCCGCGGTCAATCGAGGTAAATGCCATTGACGACACGCCGGCCTCCCCCCGCAACGGTCCTCGCGGACCCTGGAGAATGTCCCGCTGCGGTGCTGGAAACTGGCGGGCAACGGCCATTTTCCGAGCCACCCACGCTGCGGCTGCGGGCGCTCCATCGGGCGATCGCCGATAGCCGGCGCGGTGTTCCGGTGCTGCTCACGGGACGACAAGATTTCGTGATCGCCCCGGCCGAGACCCTGAGCGCCCAGGGCCTCGCCGAATTCGCGGCCCTCGCGGCGGCGCCGCCGCTGCTGCTGATGGCCCCGGCGCGCGCCGCGGCGCTGCTCGGCCGCCCGCTTCGTCTCGACCAGGCGGCCGCCGCTTTCCCGGTGGCGTCCGATCTGCTCGCCCCAGAAGCACTCCGCCGCCTCGCCGATCCGACGCTGGCGCAGATCCTGCCGGAAAACCTTCCCGAACTCCGCGAGCCGCCCATCGAGGCGGCAGCGGCGCTCGCTTTGGCCAAGCTCGCACGGCTGCTGCCGGCGATGCTGGGCGCCCCGGCGGGCACGGACGCCGCCCATCGCGCCGCTGAGATGGGGCTGCTCACCATTCCGATCGAGGACGTGCTGGCCTATCCCGACACGGCGGCGGCGAGCCTGCGGCGCGTCGCCGAGGCCCTCGTACCGCTGGCCGATGCACCAGATGCCCGGGTTGTCGCGTTTCGCGCCCCCGATGCCGGGATCGAACACCTCGCGATCGTCATCGGCCGGCCAGAGGCCGCCGCAATGCCGCTGGTGCGGCTGCATTCGGAGTGTTTCACCGGCGATCTGCTCGGCAGCCTGCGTTGCGATTGCGGCCCGCAACTCCGCCTGGCCCTGCGCCGCGTCGCCGCGGGCGGCGATGGCGCGGTGCTCTACCTCGCGCAGGAGGGACGCGGCATCGGCCTGGTCAACAAACTACGCGCCTACGCGCTCCAGGATCGCGGGCTCGACACCTTGGATGCCAATCGCGCGCTTGGCTGGGGTGCCGATGAGCGGCGTTTTCTGATCGCCGCCACGATGCTGCGCGAACTCGGCATCCGGCGTTTCCGCCTGCTTACCAACAACCCTGACAAAGTCGCCGCCCTGGCCGCCTGCGGCTGCGACATCGCCGGGCGCGAGGCGCTGATTATTCCCCCCAACGGCGTCAACGATCGCTATCTCGCGACCAAGGCGGCGCGCTTCGGCCATCTCCTGCCTTGAGGATTGGGGAAGCATTTGTCATATCAAAATAAACCCATGGGCAAACCCCGGGTCTTATGGGCGCAGCTATTTCTCAACGCCCCCTTAGCTTGGCCGCGGCGATGAGGGTATTTTCCAAGAGGCAGGCAATCGTCATCGGCCCGACGCCCCCCGGCACCGGGGTGATCGCGCCGGCATGGCCGACGCACTCGGCATAAGCGACGTCGCCAACCAGACGGCCATCACCCAGCCGGTTGATCCCGACATCGATGACCACGGCGCCGGGGCTGATCCACGCGCCCCGCACCATTTCGGCGCGGCCGGTCGCGGCGATGACGATCTCGGCGCGCTGGCACTCGGCGGCGAGGTCGCGCGAGCGGGAATGGAGCAGCGTCACGGTCGCGTCCGCCGCCGTCAGCAACATTGCCATCGGTCGCCCGACGATGTGCGAACGGCCGAGCACGGCGGCGCGCGCCCCCCTGAGCGGCACCCCGGCATGATCCAAAAGCCGCATCACAGCGCGCGGCGTGCAGGGCACCAAGCCGGCGAGGCCGAGCGCGAGGCGGCCGACATTGAGCGGGTGAAAGCCATCGACATCCTTTTCCGGATCGATCGCCGCGATCACCGCCATGGCACGGATTTGTGCCGGGAGCGGCATCTGCACCAGGATGCCATCGATCGCCGGATCGGCATTGAGCGCCGCGATTTCGGCCAACAGCCGGGTCTCCGGGGTGTCGGCGGGAAAGCGGATGGTGCGCGCGGCGATGCCGCTGCCAAGCGCCGCGCGTTCCTTGTTGCGGACATAGACGGCACTCGCCGGATTGTCACCGACCAGCACAACGGCCAGCCCTGGCGTGAAGGGCAGGGCGCCGGCTTGGCGCGCGATCTCGGCGCGGAGTTTTGCAGCCAGCGCCTTGCCGTCGAGCACGAGCGCGGTCATAGCGCGGCCAGCCGGGCGGCGAGGGTGGCCGGATCGCCCGCTATATGGAGCAGTTTTTCGCGCCCGCCCGCCCCGGAATCGATCCGGACCGCGCTTGGCGGCAGGTCGAGCGCGGCTGCGATCAGGCGGCAGACCGCCTCGTTCGCCCGGCCATCCTCGGCGGGCGCGGTGACGGCGACGCGGAGCCGCGTCGTGGTGCCGCGCCCGAGGGCCGCGATTTTGCCGCCCAACCCGGGACGGCGGGCGCGCGGCGTGACCTTCACCGCGAGACGCACGCCATTCTCGGTCGTGGTCCAGAAACCCATGGCGCGTTCAATAGAGCCCGGCGTGCCAGAGAGCGATCTGGATTTCCCCGAGGAGGATGCGCAGTGCCTGAAGCAGCACGATCAGAATGATCGGGCTGATATCGATGCCGCCAAAATTCGGCATGAACGAGCGGATCGGCCGCAAGGCTGGCTCGGTGACGCGGAAGAGAAAATCCGAAATCGTCCAAACCAGCCGGTTACGGGTGTCGAGGATATTGAAGGCGATGAGATTGCTGAAGACGGCGGCAAGAATGACGGCCCAGAAATAGAGCGTGATCAGTTCGTTGAGCAGCCAGAAGAGAGCGTTCATGGAAACCCGATCATGACGGCGGGGGACGGAAAGCGGCGCGGCAAACCTCTAGCCGCGCGCCCCGCGCCATGCAACCGCCGGCGCAGGGCGTTTTCCCGCGCGCTTGACTTCGCCGTGCCCGCTCTGCATTGTCCGCCCGCCGGCGATGGGGGGCTGTAGCTCAGCTGGGAGAGCGCCTCGTTCGCAATGAGGAGGTCAGGGGTTCGATCCCCCTCAGCTCCACCACCGCGCCGCAGTTCATGCGCATATTTTATGCGCATACCTCATGCGCCTGAATCGGCGGCCGAGAACCAGCGCCAGTCCACCGAGCATGGCGACGAAAAGCGAAAAACTATCCGGCTCGGGCACCAGGGCGAGGGCATTTTCGGCGACGATCGCCTGGCCGGCGGCGGTCGGGTGCTGATCATCCCAGAACAGATACTGGTTCTGGCCGGCTTCGGTGCTGGCGCAGGGCGTCGTGCCGGAAAGGCAGGGATCGGTGACGTTGGTGAACCCGTAGGCGGCGGGGTCGGCGATGGCGGCATCGAGCAGGGAATAGGTGTCGAGGAATGAAAGGTTGAGCCCATCGGCCCGGCCGACGCCGCTCAACGTCGTGACCAAAGCCTGATCGAAACCGGCGGCGAGCGCCGAAGCCTCCTGGCTTCCGGTCGGCCCCAGGGAGCGCCCGAGCGGCGTGACGCCGAGATCGGGAACCGTCAGCACCAGAAGATTCTTCGCCCCGTCGGTCGCCAGGCCATTGACGAAGGTGACGATATTGCCGACCGCGGCCGCGATGTCGGCGTGGGCTTGAGTGGGCGTGGGATTGGCTTCCAAAATGCTCTCAAGATCGTTCGCGCCGATCCAGAGGGTATAGAGCGCGCCCGGCGCGGGGTGCGCAACCGCTGTCTGGAACTGCGCGAGCTGGGTTGGAAGATCGAGCCGATCGGCGGTATGGACCGGCGTCGTGCCGGTTTGTGCGTCGCCATAGGCGAAATCGGTGCCGCCATGGAGGCTCGGGGTGAGCGTGCCGAGGCCGAGCGCTTGCGAAAGATCCTGCACCCAGACCGGGCCGTTGCTGAACCGCCCGTCGGAATAGGGCGGCGAGGCCGGGATCGTGCCGCCGCTCAGGATATAATCATTGCCGGCGTCCGACAGGCTGTCGCCGAACGCATAAAGCGCCGGATAGGGCCCGGCCATGGCGCTGGCCGCGAACAGCGAGAGCGTCAGAAAGCCGGCGAGAGCGAGACCAGGGCGCGAAACCACGATTATTCCTCCTGTTGTTGTCTTGAGCGGCGATGCAACGAAGCGTGGCGGATCGCGTAGCTTTAATCAAGGCCAGGGGCTTTGCCCCCTCTTCCCATTGGAACCCCAGCAAAGGCGGAACCTTTACAATCCTTCCCGAATTGCGGGTCTGGGGTCGCTGACCCCAACGGGTCCAGGGCAGCGCCCTGGCCTTATATTCAGATATCGAGCGCGTCCACGCTGCCCGCGCGTTCCTGGATAAACTGGAAGCGCAATTCGGGCTTCCGCCCCATCAGGCGTTCGACGAGATCCTCGGTTGCTTCCTGCGTCTCGGGCGGGGCCACGACCTTGAGCAGGGTGCGGCGTGCCGGGTCCATGGTGGTCTGGCGCAGCACCTGCGCGGGCATTTCGCCGAGCCCCTTGAAGCGGCTGATTTCGACGCGGGCGTTGCCCTTGAACGCGGTTTTCAGCAGCCGGTCGCGCTCGGCATCGTCCATCGCGTAAAGTGATTTCGCCCCCTGGGTGAGCCGGTAGAGCGGCGGCTGGGCGAGATGGAGATGGCCGCGACGCACCAGTTCGGGGAGTTCACGATAAAAGAATGTCATCAGAAGGGACGCGATATGGGCGCCATCGACATCGGCGTCGGTCATGATGATGACGCGGCCGTAGCGCAGTTTGGCGGCGTCGAACCGTGCCCCGGCGCCGCAGCCGAGCGCCTCGATGAGATCCTTGAGTTCCTGGTTCTGGCGCAGCTTGTCGGCCGAGGCGGAGGCGACGTTGAGGATTTTGCCGCGCAACGGCAGCACGGCCTGGGTTTCGCGGTCGCGCGCCTGCTTGGCCGAGCCGCCGGCGCTGTCGCCCTCGACCAGGAAAATCTCGGTGCCCTCGGCGCTCTCGCGGGCGCAATCGGTGAGCTTGCCGGGCAGCCGCAGCCGGCGGGTCGCGGTTTTGCGCGGCGTGTCGCGGGCTTCGCGGAGGCGCTTGCGCTCCTCGGCGCGTTCGATGAGATGGGCGAGAAGGGTGTCGGCGCGCGCCGGATCGCCGGCGAGGAAATGATCGAGATGATCCCGGAGGGCGGCTTCGACCAGCCGCGCCGCCTCGGGCGAGGTGAGTTTTTCCTTGGTCTGGCCCTGGAATTGCGGCTCGCGGATGAAGAGCGAGAGTTTGGCGGCCAGGCCCGCCGACACGTCCTCGGCGGTGATCTGCCCGGCGCGGCGATTGCCGCGCTGCTCGCCCCAGGCACGAAAGCCCTTGAGCAAGGAGGCGCGCAGCCCGGCCTCGTGGGTGCCGCCTTGCGGCGTCGGGATGGTGTTGCAGTAGGAGTGGAGAAATCCCTCGCCGCGCTCCAGCCAGGCCAGCGCCCATTCGAGCTTTTTCCCCGACGCCGCCGCGCCATTGCCGGGGAGCGCGGTCTCGCCGGCCCAGATCTGCCCGCCGATGCATGGTTCCGCGGCGATCTCGGCCCCGAGGCTGTCGGCGAGGCCGCCGGGGAAATGCAGGTCGGCCTCGGCGGGGATTTCGGCGGAGGCGCCGGTGAGCAAGGTGGGAGCGCAGGTCCAGCGGATGCGCACGCCGCGAAACAGATAGGCCTTCGAGCGGCAGAGCCGGTAGAGCCGGGCGGGGCTGAAATGCTCGGCGCCGAAAATCTCGCGATCGGGGCGGAAGCGGATGGTTGTGCCGCGACGGTTCTGTACCGCCCCGGCCTGGACGAGGGGGCCGAGCGGCTTGCCGCGGGCGTAGCTTTGTTTCCAGAGCATCCGCTCGCGCGCGACCTCGACCTCGAGGCTTTCGGAAAGCGCGTTGACCACCGAACTGCCGACGCCGTTCAGCCCGCCCGAGGTGGCATAGGCCTTGCCGCCGAATTTGCCGCCGGCGTGCAGCGTCGTGAGAATGACCTCAAGCGCGCTCCGATGGCGGAATTTAGGGTGCGGATCGACCGGAATGCCGCGCCCGTTATCGCGCACGGTGAGGAAATGATCGGCCCCGAGCTGCACCTCGATCAGGCTGGCATGGCCGGCAACCGCTTCGTCCATGGCGTTATCGAGGATCTCGGCGGCGAGATGGTGCAATGCCGCCTCGTCGGTGCCGCCGATATACATGCCGGGCCGGCGGCGCACCGGCTCAAGACCCTCCAGAACCTCGATGTCCTTGGCCGAATAGCTCGGCTCGGCGCTGTCCTTGGGCGCGCGGGATTTGGCGTCGGAGGATTTGGCGTTGGGCGGTTGGGCGTTGGGGGAAAACAAATCGTTCATGCTGTGTTCCGAATCGGCCTGTAACCTTTAACGGCCGGGGCGGGTCGCCGCAAGGCGTTGGTGTTCAGGCAGGGGAATCGCACATGGATTTTCCGTATGCCGTGCGGCGGCAAGGATTGTGCGGAGATGCCGCTCAGCCGTAGCCCTCGGGACCGGCGATGCGCCCGAGGCTGGTACGCAGCCGGTCGAGCAGGCGGAACAGCAAGAGACAATCCTCGGTCGCGAAATCCGCGAGCGCCGCCTCGTAATAGGCGCGGATGCTGATCAGCATCTCCGACCAGATACGATCGCCCGCCGCGGTCAGCCGCACATGGCGGAGACGGCCGTCGCCGGCGGCGCGGACACGCTCGACCAGGCCCGCCTCTTCCAGCCGGTCGAGCACCGCGGTCAGGTTTTGGCGGCTCACCATCAGGAAGGCAATCAAATCCTTGACCGTCGTGCCGTGCTCCCGGACGGCGGGGCGGGAGAGCGCGCCGAGCACCGCCCATTGCTGGGTGGTCGCGCCGAACGCGCTCACCGCCCTTGTGCCGGTTTTGTGCATCAGGTTCGAGGCCTGATAAAGTCGCAGGAACAGCCGGTTGGCGATGTCGAAGCGGTCCGCCCCGGCATCGGCGGCGGAAAGCGGCACGGTCGCGGGAAGCCTCGCGGAAATATCCATCAATGTATTGCCATATATGTGGAGATGCATCATAGTGCTGATGCATTTTTCGGCCAACGGCTTTTCCGTTGGCCGCCGCACACCGATCGCTAAGGGGAAACCATGCGCGGGATCAAGGACAAGATGGTGATTGTCACCGGCGGCGGCGGTGGCATCGGCAGCGCGACCTGCCGCCGTTTCGCCGAGGAAGCCGCCCAGGTCGCGGTCTTCGACATCGACATGGCGGCGGCCGAGCGCGTCGCCGCCGCCATCACCGCGGCCGGGGGCACGGCGCGCGCCTTCGCCTGCGACATCACTGACTATGCCGCCGTCGGGCAGGCAGTCGCCTCCGCCGAGGCGGCGCTGGGCCCGACGGGCATCCTCGTGAACAATGCCGGCTGGGACGTGTTTCGCCTATTCAAGGACACGACGCCGGCGGAGTGGCAGAAGCTGATCGCCATCAACCTGGTGGGCGCGCTCAACATGCATCATACGGTGCTGCCCGGGATGCAGGCGCGCAAGGCCGGGCGCATCGTCAACATCGCCTCCGACGCCGCCCGCGTCGGCTCATCGGGCGAGGCGATCTATGCCGCCTGCAAGGCGGGGCTGGTCGCCTTCTCGAAGACGCTCGCGCGCGAACATGCGCGCGACGGCATCACCGTCAACGTCGTCTGCCCGGGCGTCACCAACACCGCCCTGTTCGCCGAATACAAGAAAGGCGCCGGCAACCCCGAGAAGCTGGACGAGGCGTTCCGCCGCGCGACCCCGATGGGCCGCATTGGCGAGCCCGAGGATCTGCCCGGCACCATTCTCTTCTTCGCCAGCGACGATGCCGCCTTCATCACCGGACAAGTGCTCAGCGTGTCCGGCGGCCTGACCATGGCCGGCTAATCAGGAGGGAAACCAATGCACTACGAGGACATTTTATTTGCCGTCAGCGACGGCGTCGCGACCATCACGATCAACCGCCCGCAGGTCATGAACGCCTTTCGCGGTCGCACCTGCGAGGAACTGATCCACGCCTTCAACCGCGCCGGCTGGGACAAGGCGGTCGGCGTCATCGTGCTGGCCGGCAGCGGCGACAAGGCGTTCTGCACCGGCGGCGACCAATCCGCGCATGCAGGCCAATATGACGGGCGCGGCCTGATCGGCCTGCCGATCGAGGAGCTGCAATCGATCATCCGCGAGGTGCCGAAGCCGGTCATCGCCCGCGTCCAGGGCTATGCGATCGGCGGCGGCAACGTGCTGGCAACGCTTTGCGACCTCACCATCGCCTCCGAGCGGGCACAGTTCGGCCAGGTCGGCCCCAAGGTCGGCTCGGTCGATCCCGGCTTCGGCACGGCCTATCTCGCGCGCGTCGTCGGCGAGAAGAAGGCGCGCGAGATCTGGTATCTCTGCCGCCGCTACAGCGCTGCCGAGGCGCTGGCGATGGGTCTCGTCAACGCCGTCGTGCCGCATGACCAGCTCGACGCCGAGGTGGCGCGCTGGTGTGCAGAAATCCTCGAGCGCAGCCCGACCGCCATCGCCATCGCCAAACGCAGCTTCAACGCCGACAGCGACAGCATCCGCGGCATCAGCGGCATGGGGATGCAGGCGCTGAGCCTGTACTACGCGAGCGAGGAGTCGCGCGAAGGGGTGCGGGCCTTCAACGAGAAACGCAAACCCGAGTTCCGTAAATTCCAGAAATAGATACCGCCATGGCTGGCGGCGCCGTCAGCGGTGATGCCTGGCGGCGATCGCACCGACACCCAGGGAGAAAACGCGATGACGTTCAACCGACGCTCAGTTCTCCAGGCCGGCAGTTCTCCAGGCCGGAGCGGCCATGGCGGAGCCTTACCGCGATCTCGCCGGCCCGAATTCGATCGCCGCGGTGTGGCAGGCGGTGAAGGAATGCGCTGCCCAAGACATCGCGGTGGAGGGGACCTCAGCGCGGCACGGACGCGAGGCCGAGGGCGGCGTAGAGGCGTTCGCTCGGCGGCCAGGCGGCCATGACCGCGGCGCGATAGTGCGCCCCCCCCCACAGCGCGAAGACCACGATCGCGACGCTCGCCGCCCAGCCCAGCCATAAGATGGGATGGGTTCTGGGGCGGCGCTCCGGCTGGCTGCTTGCGGGGGCGCCGCGGGAGCGTTCGGATGCCGCCATGCGTGGCGGGTCGAGGGACGAGCGAGGCTTTTCGGCGGGCTGCGGCGGTGCGGCGATCGCCGCCTGGTCCGGCACGGCCTCGGGCACTGCGCCGAGCGGGATCCATTCCTCGCCACATTGGGCGCAGCGGACACGCCGCCCGGGGCGCAGCAGGGTCTCGGGAATTTCGTAGGTGGCGGCGCAGGCGGGGCAGGTGATGCGCATCGACTCTCCTCACAGCGCGATTCTGGGCGAAGCGTTGCGGGCTGGCAATGGTGCATTGGGAAGGCCCGCCGAGTTTGCGCCATTGGCGCCGAGTTGGCACAAGGCGGAGCGAAAAGCGAGGGAAGATGATCAGCTTCCAGAGCGTGGGGTTCTCCTATCCGGGCGTGGGGTCCGGCGCCGGCGCGAGCCGAGCGGCGGTACTGCAGGATATTTCCTTCGCGATCCCCGCGGGTGGCTTCCGCTGGCTGCTCGGCGCCTCCGGGGCAGGCAAGACCAGCCTGCTCCGCCTGCTCTATCTTGCCGCCCGGCCGAGCCAGGGCGAGGCGATCATTCTCGGCACGCGCCTCGCATCGACCTCGCGCCATGAACGCGCCCTGCTACGCCGGCAGATTGGCGTAGTGTTCCAGGATTTCCGCCTGCTCGGCTATCTTTCGGCCTTCGACAATGTCGCCTTGCCGCTGCGTCTTGCGGGGCGGCCGGAGGGACAGATTCGCGCAGATGTCGCGGAAATGCTGCGCTGGGTGGGACTCGCCGAGCGCCTTGAGACGCTCCCGGCGATGCTCTCGGGTGGCGAGCAGCAGCGGGTGGCGATCGCGCGGGCGGTGATCAATCGCCCGCGCCTGATCCTCGCCGACGAGCCGACCGGTAATCTCGACGACGCGCAGGCGGAGCGGCTGATGCAATTGCTCGCCGAACTTAACCGTCTGGGCACCAGCGTCGTCGTCGCATCCCATAACGAGGCGCTGGTGGCGCGCTATCCGGCACCGGCGCTCCGGCTCGAAGCGGGGCGGCTGGTGGCAGATGGTTAGGCGCCGACCCGCGCCGCGCCGGGCCAGGCTGGATGAACTCGGTCTGAAACGCGCCTTCGCCCAGCGCCTGTTGCCCTTCCTGGTGGCGGCAATGGCGTTTCTTGCCGCCCTTGCCATCGCCGGAATGCTGGCGGCGGCATCCCTGGCGCGGCATTGGCAGGAGGGAGCGGGCGCCAGCCTCACCGTTGAGGTGCCCGATCCCGAGGCGCCGGCCACATCCGGTGGCTTGCCCCGCGCGGCGGCGGTGCTGGCGACGCTCAAGAAAACCCCCGGCGTGATTGCTGCCCGCCGGCTTGGAGAAACAGAGATCGACGCCCTGCTTCGCCCGTGGCTCGGCACTACACCCGCCGCCCTCGGCATCGCCGTGCCGGGGGTGATCGCCCTGCGCCTCGCGCCGGGGATGGCGCTTGGCGCGGCCGATGCGGCGCAACTCGCGCGCCTTGCCGCAGGTATCGTGATCGAGGATCACGGCCCCTGGCTTGCCCGGCTCAGCACTCTCGCCCGCAGTCTCGAAGCTTGCGCGGTCCTGGCGCTCGGCGTCGTCGGGGCGCTGGCCGCGCTGGTCGTGGCGGTGGCAACGCGCGCCGGGCTTTCGGCACGGCGCGAGGCGCTCGAAATCATCCATGGCCTGGGCGCGAGCGATGGCTATATCGCCGCCCGTTTCGCCGCGCGGACGACGATGCTGGCCGGGCTCGGCGGGGTTTACGGCGCGCTGCTGGCGCTGCCGGTGTTGGTGATCCTCGCTGACCTCGCCGCCCCCTTTGCGGCCGGCGCGATCTCGGCGGGGAGCCCCGAGGCGATGGGTGAGCCCGCGGCGCTGCTCGCGGGTTTCCTGGCGCTGCCGCAATCGATGTGGCTCGCCTTGCCGGCATTGCCGGTGGCAGCGGCGGCGATCGGTTGGCTCACCACGCAGAGCACGGTTCGGCAATGGCTCCGCAACCTGCCGTGAGCCGAGAATTACGTCGGCTCGCAGGGGGGGTGACGGTGGCTCTCGCAGCGGCCTGGCTCGCCGGCTTCGCGGTTTTTGCCGTTCGCGCCCGCCATCTCGCGCCGCCGCCACCGCAGGCGGATGCGATCGTGGTGCTGACCGGGGGGGCCGATCGGATCACCACGGGGCTGCGCCTGCTCGCCGATGATCGCGCAGGACAATTGTTGGTCTCCGGCGTCGCGGCCCGGCTCGATCTCGCTGAACTTGCCCATCATGCGGGGCTGGCGCCTGCGCTTCTGGAGGGGCGGGTGACGCTTGGCCACGCCGCCGCCTCGACGCGGGGCAACGCGTTCGAGGCCGCGCGTTGGGTCCGGCAACATCATTTCCGCTCGTTGATCCTGGTCACCGCGACCTACCACATGCCGCGCGCCGAGGTGGAATTCGCCCGCGCGCTTCCCAATGTCGCGCTCTACCCCGCAACCGTGCTGCCGCCCGCCATGCGCACGCCATGGCAGCCCGCAACCCTGCGGCTGCTTTCGGTCGAATACAGCAAATACCTCGTTGCGGCCGCGGGGGTTACCGGAATTTTACCCCCTCCCCTGGAGGAAAAATGATTTTTCTCCGCTCTTTACTCTTCAATCTCTATCTCGTGGCGCTCACCTCTGTCCTTGGCATCGGCGGCTTTGCCATCCGCTGGTTCGCCCCCCATCGCGCGCTCGCCTATGCGCAGTTCTGGGCGGGGCTGCTGCTCGCCGGGTTGCGCCGGATCTGCGGCATCTATCCGGTGGTGAGCGGGGCCGAGCATTTACCCCCCCAAGGCGCCGCGCTGCTCGCCTCGCAGCATCAATCGGCCTATGACACGCTGGTCTGGCTTACCTTGCTGCCGCGTCCAACCTATGTGATGAAGCGCGAATTGGTGAAAATTCCGCTGTTCGGGCCGCTGACGCCGCTGGCAGGGATGATTTTGGTGGATCGTGGCGCCGGAGCGGGCGCCTTGCGCAATCTGCTGCGTGATACCGCGCGTGCGGTCGCCGAAGAGCGGCAAATCGTCATTTTCCCTGAGGGCACGCGGACGCTTCCGGGAGAGCGCCGGGCGTTGCAGCCCGGCGTCGCGGCGATGGCAGCGCAAGCGCGGCTGCCGGTTATTCCGGTGGCGACCGATTCGGGGCTGCGCTGGGGCCGCCGCGCTTTCCGCCGCGTGCCGGGGCCGATCCATCTGGTGATCTGTCCGCCGCTGCAAGCCGGCCTCAAGCGCGAGATATTGCTCGCCGAAATCCAGAAAGCCTGGGATGAGGCGCCGCTTCCGCGCTGTGGATAAAGCTGTGGGAAGCGCGTCGCTAAAGTTCCGAGATGAAGGTAAATTACAAATTTATTGGATTGATAAATATTGGTTTTTATCGGTTGCCGTGGCGCCATGGCGACTTTCGCCGGGGGTGGGGACAAGTGCCGTTCAGCGGTCGTCGAGCGGTTGGCCGCGGGTTTCGGGCAGGGCGTAGGCGGCGAGAAAAAACATCGCATAGGCGGTAACGGCGAAGGTCGCGATGGCGCTGGCGAGCGGGATGAGGGCGGCGAGGTAGCCGACCAGGGTGGGGAACAGCGCGCCGATACCACGGCCGAAATTATAGCAGAACCCCTGCCCCGAGCCGCGCATCGAGGTCGGGAAAAGCTCGGTGAGGAACGGCCCGAGGCCGGAGAAATAACCCGAGGCGAAGAAGCCGAGCGGAAAGCCGAGCACCAGCATCGCGGCGTTGGGGATCGGCAGTTCGGTATAGGCGATGACGATGACGCTGGCGCCGGCCGAGAAGATAAGAAAGAGCGCGCGCCGGCCAAGCCGGTCGGCGAGCCAGGCGCCGGCGAGATAGCCCGCGAAACTGCCGGCGATGAGGAAGGCGAGATAGCCGGTCGAGCCGATCACCGTGAGGCCACGCGCGGTTTTGAGGAAAGTCGGCAGCCAGGTGGTGACGGCGTAATAGCCGCCTTGCGCGCCGGCCGAGGCGAGCGAGGCGAGCAGCGTGGTGCGCAGGATGTCGGGGGCGAAAATCCGCCAGAGCGAGGGATGGCCGTGCGCCGCGACACGTCGCGCGCGGCTTTGCACGGCGAGTTCCGGCTCGGCGACGTGCCGGCGGATATAGAGCACGAGAAGCGCTGGCAGCACACCGACGGCAAACATCGCCCGCCACGCGAGCGCGGGTGGCAGAACAGAAAAGAGGATCGCCTGGGCCAGCACCGCGCCGCCCCAGCCCAACGCCCAGCCGGATTGCACCGAGCCCACGGCGCGGCCACGAAAGGCTGGGCGGATGACCTCGCCCATCAGCACCGCGCCGACCGCCCATTCGCCGCCAAACCCGAAACCGAGCAGCGTGCGCAGCACCAGAAGCTGATTGAAATTCTGCGCAAACGCACATAGCAGGCTGAACAGCGAGAACCACAAAATGGTGAGTTGCAGCGTCCGCACGCGGCCCACGCGATCCGAAAGAAACCCCGCGAGCCAGCCGCCCACGGCGGAAGCGAGCAAGGTGACGGTGGCGGCGAGCCCGGCGCGGCCGGCGGCGACGTGCCAGACCTGCATGATGGTGCCGAGCACCAGGGGATAGATCATGAAATCCATCCCATCGAGCGCCCAGCCGGCGGCACAGGCGACGAACGTGTCCCGCTCGGGCCGCGTCATGGTGCGGAAGAAGGCGAAAAGCCCGGTCCCGGGCGGATGTTCCGAGATCGCGGAAATGACGCTCTCCTGCCTTTTCAAAGGGTCGCCGCCGCTCTCGCGGCCTGATTGTAATAGCCGGAAAGCGTGCGCAACAGGGCCGCGAGGTCGGAAAGCGCGGCTTCCGGCAGGGTTCCGGCAAACCCCGCGACCAGCAGCCGCTCGCGGATCGCGCCATAGCGCGCGCAGAATTCCCGACCCGCCGTGGTGGCGCGGACGTGGCGTTCCTTGCCCGCGCGCTCGGTCGCGACCAGCCCGGCCCGGGTGAGTTTGCGAAGCGCGTAGGTGACGAGATGAAGATCCTCGATATCGAGCACCAGGGCGATATCACTGAGCCGCTTCGGCCGGTCGCGATGGCAAACCGTGTGCAGGATCAGCACCTCCATCGCCGAAAGCCCCGGTGGGGAGAGCGCCGGGCCGCTGGCGGCGGCGGCGCAGCGCACCATCCAGCGATGGAAGGCGTGGCCGGCGAGAATGAGGCCGAATTCGATCTCTGAAAGCGCTGGCGAGCCACCCTCGGCGAGATGGGCGGAGGAAACCACCGGATCACGGGCCCCTCGCGGGGTGGCGACCGCATGTGTCATCGCTCCGGTTCCTCCGCCTGGGGGTTTCTATCTGACAAATTATTGACGGTTTACCGCTAATTTGTCAAGAAGTGATGGCTCAAGGAGGCGCGCGCATGAAAAACACCCCGCTCACATCCGATCGGCTCAGCTCTGGCTGGCAGTTCTGGATCGACCGTGGCGGCACCTTCACCGACATCGTCGCTCGCGCCCCCGACGGACGGCTCGCGACCCATAAGCTGCTCTCGGAAAACCCCGCCCGCTATGACGACGCGGCGGTGGCGGGCATCAAGACGATGCTCGGCCTCGCGCTCGATGCGCCGATCCCGCCGGGGCTCATCGATTGCGTCAAAATGGGCACGACGGTTGCGACCAACGCGCTCCTCGAGCGCAAGGGCGAGCGCACCCTGCTCGTCGTCGATCGTGGCTTCGCCGATGCCTTGCGCATCGGCAACCAGGCGCGCCCGCGGCTCTTCGATCTCAAGATCACCCTGCCGAGCTTGCTGCATGAAGAGGTGGTGGAGATCGCGGGCCGCGTCGGCGCCGACGGGAGGGAAATCACCCCGCTCGACGAGGAAGCGGCGCGTTGCGCTTTTGCCGCGGCCCGCGCGCGGGGCCTTGCCGCCTGCGCCATCGTGCGCATGCACGCCTGGAAATACCCCGACCATGAGCGGCGCCTAGCCGAACTTGCGCGGGCGGCGGGCTTCGCGCAAGTCTCGGCGAGCCACGCGGTAAGCCCGCTCCTTCGCCTCATTCCGCGCGGCGATACCACGGTGGTTGACGCCTATCTCTCGCCAATCCTGCGCCGCTATGTCGATCAGGTGGCCGAGGCGCTTGCCGGCACGCGGCTCTATTTCATGCAATCCCATGGCGGGCTCGCCGAAGCGCGGCATTTTCAGGGCAAGGATGCGATCCTCTCGGGCCCGGCGGGCGGCATCGTGGGCGCGGCGCGCACCGCCGAGGCGGCGGGGTTCCCGCGCATCATCGGCTTCGACATGGGCGGCACCTCGACCGATGTCGCGCTCTATGACGGCACCTTCGAGCGTGCCTTCGAGACCGAGATCGCCGGGGTGCGGCTGCGCGCGCCGATGATGGCGATCAACACGGTGGCCGCCGGCGGCGGTTCGATTTTGCATTTTGACGGCGCGCGGTTGCGCGTCGGCCCCGATTCCGCCGGCGCCAATCCGGGCCCCGCAAGCTACCGCAACAATGGCCCACTCACCGTGACGGACGCCAATGTCTGCCTCGGGAAAATCCAACCCAAGCATTTTCCGGCGATTTTCGGCGCAAGCGGCGATCTGCCGCTCGATGCCGCATGCGTGCGGACAAAATTCGTGGACCTGGCTGAGGAAGTTTCGCGGGCCACGGGGCAGGCGCAAACGCCGGAAGGGGTTGCCGAAGGTTTCGTGCGCATTGCCGTCGCCAACATGGCCAACGCCATCAAGCAGGTGTCAGTGCAGAAGGGCCGCGACGCCGCACGCTTTACCCTCGCCTGTTTCGGTGGCGCCGGCGGGCAGCATGCCTGTCTCGTCGCCGATGCCTTGGGGATGGATCAGGTGTTTCTCCACCCCTTCGCTGGCGTCCTCTCGGCCTATGGCATGGGGCTCGCGGACCAGGTGGTGATGCGCGAGCAGGCGATGGAAGTCCCCCTCAATCAGGCGGCTATTTCGGCATTGACCGAAACTGCCCAACGGCTCAGCGCGGACGCCAGGGCCGCGCTCCGTGCCCAGGGCGCGCAGGACGAAATCATCCGCGTCGCGGTTTTCGTGCACCTGCGCTATGCCGGCACCGAAGCGGCGCTCGCCGTGCCGCTCGCCACGTTGCGGGAGATGGGCGAGAGTTTCACGATGCTCCATCGTGCCCGTTTTGGCTTCGCAACGCCTGAACGTGCGCTCATCGCCGAGGCGGTCGCCATCGAGGCCGTGGCACCCGGCGCGCCGGTCGAGGAAGCCCTGATTGCGCCGCGTGCCGCGGGCACCCCCGTGCCGATCGATGTTGTGCGTCTCTATAGCGCCAGCGCATGGCATGACGCACCGGTTTTCGATCGCGAAGCTCTGGCCGCCGAGGATTGCATCCGCGGTCCGGCGCTGATCCGCGAGGCCAATGCCACCACCGTGATCGAGCCCGACTGGCAGGCGCGCGTGACGGGAAAAAACCATTTGCTGCTCAGCCGCAACGCCGCCCGCGCCGGACGCGTCGCGATCGGTACTGAGCGCGCCGACCCGGTATTGCTTGAACTGTTCAATAACCTTTTCATGAATGTCGCCGAGCAGACCGGATCGGTGCTGCAAAATACCGCGATGAGCGTGAACATCAAGGAGCGGCTCGATTTTTCGTGTGCGATTTTCGATGCCTCAGGTGGCCTTGTGGCAAACGCGCCGCATGTGCCCGTGCATCTTGGCGCGATGGGCGAAAGCGTGCGCACGGTGCTTGCGCGACGCGCGAAAACGCTCAAACCGGGCGATGCGATTGCGCTCAATAATCCCTATAACGGCGGCACGCATCTGCCCGATATCACTGTGATCACGCCGGTTTTCGACGATGCTGGGCAGCAAATCCGCTTTTTTGTGGGCTCACGCGGGCATCACGCGGATATTGGCGGCATCACGCCGGGCTCGACGCCGCCTTCTTCCACGACGCTGGAGGAAGAAGGCGTGGTGATCGATGATTTTCTTCTCGTCGATGGTGGGCATTTCCGCGAAACGGAGTTCCGCGCGCTGCTGCTGGGGGCAAAATATCCGGCGCGCAACCCGGATGTGAACATCGCCGATATCAAGGCGCAGGTCGCCGCGAACGAAAAAGGCGTACAGGAACTATGCCGCGTCGTTGAGCAGTATGGCTGGGATGTTGTTGCCGCCTATATGCGCCATGTCATGGATAACGCCGAGGAGAGCGTGCGCCGGGTGATCGCGCGCATCGGCAGTGGCCGTTTCAGCTATCGCATGGATAGCGGTGCGCCACTGGAGGTTATGATCAAGGTCGATCACGCGCGGCGCTCAGCGATCGTCGATTTCCGAGGCACCGGGGCAGAACAGAAGGCGGGCAATTTCAACGCGCCGCCCGCCGTTACCCGCGCCGCCGTGCTTTATGTATTCCGCTGTCTGGTCGGCGATGACATTCCGCTCAACGATGGCTGCCTCAAGCCGATCGAAATTCTTATTCCACCTGGAACTTTCCTCAGTCCCACGCCGGGGCGCGCGGTGGTCGCCGGCAATACCGAGGTCTCGCAAGCAACCTGCAACGCGTTGTTCGGCGCGCTCGGCGTGATGGCGTGCAGCCAGGCAACGATGAATAATTTTCTGTTTGGCGATGCCAACTATCAATACTACGAGACGATTTGCGGCGGCACCGGCGCGGGCCCTGATTTCAATGGCACGTCGGCGGTACAGACGCACATGACCAACACCCGCATGACCGATCCCGAGGTGCTGGAGTTGCGCTATCCGGTGCGGTTGGAAGAGTTTTCCATCCGCCGCCTCTCCGGCGGAAATGGGCGATATCAGGGCGGCGACGGGGCGATTCGCCGCATTCGTTTTCTGGCTCCGATGACGGCGGTGATCGTCGCCTCGCGCCGCGCCGTTGCCCCTTTCGGCCTAGTTGGTGGGGAAGATGGCGCGGCGGGAGCGCAATGGGTGGAGCGGCGCGACGGTGCGCGAGAATTTCTGGATGGCACCGCGCAGGCGGAGCTTTTCCCTGGCGATGTTTTCGCCATCGCGACACCGGGTGGCGGCGGCTACGGCGCGGTCTAGAGAGAAAGCTCTCTGCGGGTTGCGGATTTTCGGGTTCGCGGGGGCTCGCCCTGATCGCCAGGGCAAAATCTCGGCGGGGCGCTCCGGAGAGTTTTTGTGCAATTCTGGCATTTTGTCGTTATGTAAACGCACTAAATTCCCTGGTGAACCGTCGGATGAATAAATCGCAGCAGATGCGCTGGTCGCGGCGCGGCGCCGATCTCCTGCTCCAGCTTCGCTGCGCCTTCTACAACGGCACGCTCGGCGCCGGCTTCGGACAGAAATTCCATCCAGCTAACGATCCTTCCCATCCCATCGCCCATGCCGCTTGACCCCCAATCTTGCAGCAGTCCCCTCTCCCGGCCTTCGCTGGGCCATTTATGGTCCGAGACAGAAGTTACGGCGCAAGCCAATCCCGGTCGGGTCTGGCAAGCTGCCTCGCGTTGTTATATGCCATGTCGAGGGTAAGACATGTAGACGCTCTATAGAATGTTCCGTGATCTTCGGCTACTAGAGCAAGGTCAGCCTTTTGTGGATTGCCTAAGCACAGCTGTAATAGAAGCTGTATTTTGCCTTTGTAATACTGCGGTATGGCCGTTTTGTAATTTCTCCGTGCGCGCTCCTTGGCGTTATCAATGGCGCAAGGCCGTTCAATGCTATGAGATAGCGAGCAGCGTGAGCATATTATCGATACCGGCGAGGGCGGCTCGGTAGCGGTCCTGGGCGAGGGTGTTGGTGCGGTGGGCGGTGAGGATGTTGAAAGCGAA
>JAJYYH010000008.1 GCA_021801255.1 Pseudomonadota bacterium | reverse complement strand
ATCAACCGCTTTCTCGCCGAACACAACGCCGAGCCCAAGCCCTTCGTCTGGAAGGCCTCCGCCGCATCGATCCTCGCCAAGCTCGACCAACTGCCTGAACCAGCCGAATGAGTCAGAACACTAGCATGCCGCCATGGACGGAGTTCGACGCGCGCGGCGAATTAGCCTCCCGGCTGCCTGAGCAGCCGGGTTTTCGGGCTTTTCTCGCGCGCACTCCTGTTCCGGACCTTCGCCATGACCGATGATGACACTCTTTTGCCGCCGCGGCGCGTCCGTCTGTTGGCCGAGGCCGAGCCGGGGCTTTTGCCGCGCGTGCTGGCGCCCTTTGCCCGGCGCGGCGTGATCCTTGAGCAACTGATCGTGACCCGCCAGGGCGCCGCCCTCGCCATCGAGATCGTCATCCCCCCGCTCCCGGCCGCGGTGCTGCGCCCGATCACGGGCAATCTCCGCCAGATCGTCGGGCTCGTGGCGTGCACCGAGGAGACGCTGGCGGGGATCGCCATCGCCGCCTGAGGGGCCGCGGCTTATTGGCACGTCGTCGAGCCCGCCTATATCTCGCACTGGGACAGGGAGGGGGCTCCGCAAGTGGGAGTGTCGCGATGATCGATCACGGGGCCGTGTTTCTCGCCCGCCTGCAATTTGCCTTCACCCTCGGTTTCCACATTGTTTTCCCCGCGTTCTCGATCGGACTGGCGAGCTATCTCGCGGTGCTGGAGGCGCTCTGGCTGCGCACCGGCCGGCAGGTTTTTCTCGATCTCTTCCACTACTGGATAAAAATCTTCGCCATCGGCTTCGCCATGGGCGTGGTCTCGGGCGTGGTCATGTCGTATCAGTTCGGCACCAACTGGGGCAGTTTTTCCGACAAGACCGGCCCCGTCCTCGGGCCGCTGCTCGGCTATGAGGTGCTGACCGCGTTCTTTCTCGAATCCGGCTTTCTCGGCGTCATGCTGTTCGGCATGGACCGGGTCGGGCGGGGCCTGCATTTCCTCGCGACCTGCCTGGTCGCGCTCGGCACCCTGATCAGCGCCTTCTGGATCCTCTCGGCCAATTCCTGGATGCAAACCCCGGCCGGCTTCACCACCACCGCCGATGGCCGCTTCCTGCCGGCGGACTGGCTGGCGGTGATCTTCAACCCCTCTTTTCCCTTTCGCCTCGCCCACATGGTGCTCGCGACCTATCTCAGCGTCGCCTTTCTGGTCGGCGCGGTGGGGGCCTTCCATCTGCTGCGCGATCGCGCCAACGAGGCGGCGCGGGTGATGGTCTCGATGGCGCTGTGGCTGGCGCTGATCGTGGCGCCGTTGCAGGTGCTGGTTGGCGATCGGCACGGGCTCAACACGCTTTTGCATCAGCCGGCGAAAGTGGCGGCGATGGAGGGCGATTGGCTTGATCCCGCCCCCGGCGCGGGCGAGCCGCTGGTGGTGTTCGCTTGGCCCGATGATGAGAAGGCGGCCAATCTGCACGAAATCGCCATCCCCCATCTCGGCTCGCTGATCCTGACGCATAGCTGGACGGGGGCGATCAAGGGCCTGCGCGACTGGGCCCCGGCGGATCGGCCGCCCGTGCCGGTGGTGTTTTTTGCCTTCCGCATCATGGTCGGGCTGGGCTTGCTGATGGTCGGCGTGGGGCTGCTCGGGGCCTGGCTGCGCTGGCGCGGGCAGCTTTATCAGGCGGCGTGGTTCCATCGCGTCCTGGTGGCGATGGCCCCGGCGGGCTTCATCTCGGTTCTCTCGGGCTGGATGGTGACCGAGGTCGGGCGCCAGCCCTATACCGTCTATGGCATGCTGCGCACTATCGACAGCGCCTCGCCGATCGGCCTGCCCGGGGTGGCGATCTCGCTCGCCGGCTTCGCCATCGTCTATTTCATCGTCTATGGCGCCGGCATCGCTATTCTGCTGCGCGAAATGGCGCGCCCGCCCGTCCCCGGCGAACCCAGCGCGCCGAGATCCCCCAGCCACGCCGCCGGGCTGATGCCGGGCCCGGCCGGAGCGATTGAGGATATTCCTCCCACCGCCGCGGAGTGACCGCCATGGCCTATGCCCTGCCGCTGATCTGGGCCGCTTTGCTGGCCTTCGCCATCCTCGCCTATGTCGTGCTCGACGGTTTTGATCTCGGCGTCGGCATTCTGTTTCTCGCCGAGCACCGCGAGGAAGATCGCGACCTGATGATGAATACCGTGGCGCCGGTGTGGGACGGCAACGAGACCTGGCTGGTACTCGGCGGCGGCGGGCTATTCGCGGTGTTCCCGCTGGCCTACGCCACCCT
The DNA here is from genome assembly GCA_021801255.1 of Pseudomonadota bacterium. Classification (GTDB taxonomy): domain Bacteria; phylum Pseudomonadota; class Alphaproteobacteria; order Acetobacterales; family Acetobacteraceae; genus Acidibrevibacterium. Next base: position 12,568 of record JAJYYH010000008.1, on the reverse strand, counting down.
CATGCCAGCGCTCTATCCGGCGATCATCGGCATGCTGTTGGCCCTGGTGTTTCGCGGCGTCGCCTTCGAGTTCCGCTTCAAGGCGCGCACCCGCACCGGCCGGCGGATGTGGAATATCGCCTTCAGCGGCGGCTCGACGGTCGCGGCGCTCTGCCAGGGCCTGGCGCTGGGTGCGCTGGTGCAGGGCATCCACATCGTCGGGCGCGGCTATGGGGGCGGGTGGTGGGACTGGGTGACCGGCTTCACCATCCTCTGCGGCATTGCCGTCGTCATCGGCTACGCGCTGCTCGGCGCCACCTGGCTGATCTGGCGCACCGAGGGCGAATTGCAGGCGCGCGCGCGCCGCCATGCCCGCGCGCTCGGGGTCGCGGTGCTGGCGCTGATCGTCGTCGTCAGCCTGTGGACGCCGATGCTCAATCCGCGCTTTTCGGCGCGCTGGTTCGGCTGGCCGGAGATCCTGCTCACCAGCCCGGTGCCGATCCTGACCGCGCTCCTCGCCTGGGGATTCTGGCACGGCCTCTCGCGCCGCCACGACGCCGCGCCGTTTCTCTGCGTATTGGGCTGGTTCGTGCTCTGTTTCATCGGCCTCGGGATCAGCCTCTTCCCCTATATCGTGCCGCCGGACCTGACCATCTGGCAGGCCGCGGCGCCGCCGGCGAGCCAGGGTTTCCTCCTGGTTGGCGCGGTCGTGCTGGTGCCGATCATTCTCGCCTATACCGGCTATGCCTATTGGGTCTTTCGCGGCAAAATCCGACCCGGCATGCATTACCACTGAGTTTGAAAAAACCTGCCCGTGCGCCCGGAATTGATCGGAAAAAAACAATGTTTTCAGCGGATATTCTTCTTCAAGTGCGATTGAGTTTCAGGCGCTGATGCCACGGCGGCTTTTCTGGTTTGTCGCGTTGTGGGCGGCGGGCGCGGGCGTGACCATTTTGGTGGCCGGCGTGATACGATGGGTATTGACCGGCAAGGGGCTATGATCGCCTGATGCCGGGCCGGCGCGGGGCTCACCGCGGGTGAGCGGCCATCAAACGGGAGGGAAAAATGTCGGTAACAGAGACCATCGATAACCTATTGCGCAGCGCAGTGGCGGCGGGCGATGTGCCGGGCGTCGTCGCGGTGGCGGCCGATGCCAAGGGGCCGATCTACGAGGGCGCGGCCGGACGGCGCGATATCTCCGCCGCGGATCCGATGACGCCGGACAGCGTGTTCTGGATCGCCTCGATGACCAAGGCGATCACCTCGGTCGCGGCGATGCAGTTGGTCGAGGCCGGCAAGCTGGCCCTCGATACGCCGATCGCCGACATGCTTCCCGAACTGGCCTCCCGCCAGGTGCTGGAGGGGTTCGACGCAGCAGGCCAGCCGCGCCTCCGCCCGCCGAAACGCCCGATCACGCTCCGCCATCTGCTCACCCACACCGCGGGCTTCGGCTACGACATCTGGAACGCCGATCTCGGGCGCTACATGGAGCAGAAAGGCCTGCCCGGCATCATCTCCTGCCAGAACGCGGCCCTGGAGACACCGCTCACCTTCGATCCCGGCGAGAAATGGCAATATGGCATCAACATCGATTTCGTCGGCCGCGCGGTTGAAACCGCCTCGGGTGAAAGCCTCGACGTCTATTTCCGGAAGCATATTTTCGACCCGCTCGGGATGAACGCGACCGGCTTCACGCTCACGCCGGCGCAGCGCGCGGGGCTCGCACGCATGCACGCGCGCAACCCCGAGGGCGGCCTCGTGCCGATCGATTTCGAGGTGCCGCAGCAGCCGGAATTCTTCATGGGCGGCGGCGGGCTCTATGGCAGCGGGCCGGACTATCTGAAATTCACCCGCATGCTGCTCAATGGCGGGGCGCTCGATGGCGCGCGCATCCTCCAACCCGAAACAGTGACGTTGATGGCGCAAAACCACATCGGCGCCATCGAAGCCGGGGTGATGCCGACGGCGCTGCCGGATTCCTCCAACGATGTCAATTTCTTCCCCGGCATGAGCCAGAAATGGGGCTTGGGCTTTCTCATCAACACCGAGGACTCGCCGCATGGCCGCAAGGCCGGCAGCCTCGCCTGGGCCGGGCTCGGCAACACCTATTTCTGGATCGATCGCCAGTCCGGGATCACTGGCGTCATTCTCACCCAGATCCTGCCCTTTGCCGATCACCAGGTGGTACCGCTCTATGCCGCTTTCGAAAAAGCGCTCTATCAGGGGCACGCGTCGTGAGTGCATCGGCGCTCGCGGAAATCCTGCACAAGGCCACGGCCGATGGCGACGTGCCGGGTGTGGCCGCGACTTTGGGCGATGAGCGGGGGGTGATTTTCGAGGGCGCGGCGGGAACGCGCGGGATCGGGAGCGCGGCCGCCATGACACCCGATACGGTGTTCTGGATCGCCTCGATGACCAAGCCGATCGTCTCGGTCGCGGCGATGCAGCTCGTCGAGCGCGGCAAGCTCACGCTCGACGCCCCGCTCGGCGCGCTTCTGCCGCAACTCGCCGCGCCACAAGTCCTCGAAGGCTTCGATGACGCCGGCAAGCCGCGTCTGCGCCCCGCTCGCCGGCCGATCACGCTCAAACACCTGCTCACCCATACCTCGGGTTACGCCTATGATTTCGGCAATGCCGATATCCTGCGCTATATCCGCGAAAGTGGTATGCCCCAGGTCAACAGCGGCAAGCTCGCGGCGCTCGATCTGCCGCTGGTCTTCGATCCCGGCACACGCTGGGAATACGGCATCAGCACCGACTGGCTCGGCCGCGCGGTCGAGGCAGCAAGCGGGCAGGCGCTCGATGTTTTCATCGCGGAAAATATCCTCGCGCCCTTGGGGATGACGGACACCGGGTTCGGCCTCACGCCCGCGCGCGCCGCCCGCGCCAGCGCGGTGCAGGCGCGCATGTCCGATGGCGCGCTCTCGCCGATCCCGCTCGTGCCACCGCCGGCGCTGGAATTCCAGGCCGGCGGGCATGGCATCTATGCGACGCCACGCGATTATCTCCGCTTCACGCGGGCGCTTTTGCGCGGCGGCGAGCTTGATGGCGCGCGCATTCTGGCCCCGGAAACCTTTGCCCTGATGGCGCAAAACCAGGTGGGCGATCTCGCCGCCGGCGTTGTGCATAGCGTTTTGCCGCAGATGGCACTGGAAATTCCGCCGCCACCCGGCATTGATTTCAGATGGGGGCTCGGCTTTCTCATCAACGTCCAGCCCCTGCCCACCGGGCGGAGCGCGGGCAGTCTTTCCTGGTCGGGCGTCGCCAACACCTATTTCTGGATCGACCGCACCCGCCATCTTACCGGCGTGGTGATGATGCAGGTTCTGCCTTTTGGTGATCCCAGCGCCTTGAATGTGGCGCTTGGCTTCGAAAACCTCGCCTACCAGATGGCGCGCGGCGCCTGATCAGACTGCTTCATGCCGCCGGCTGTGCTTGATCCAAATCCCCGCTGTGCTTGATCCAAATCAAAGACGGGTGCTGCGTAAAAGAGGCCTTCTGTCGCCGCCCACGCTTAGCGCGTGGGCTCGCCGGAAGGAGATCCCTGTTTGCCCAAGAATACCGCGATTGCTGAACGCCGCTTCGAGGGTGTGGATGGAACCGAACACTACCTGCTGATCACGCCTGCCGCGAAAGGCGATTTTGCCGCCCAGCTCGGGGAAGTCGAAGCCGCCTATGGGGCGGCGCTCCGCGCGCACGGGCTCAGCCCGGCAAGCGCTGTGTTCCGTCGCATTTTCGTGAGCGATATCCTCAATCAAATGCCCCGGCTCCGCGAAAGCCCGCTTCTTGCCGATGGCGATGATCCCGTTGCCGTCTCGGTTGTCCAGCAGCCACCATTGCCGCGCGCGAAACTAGCGCTCCTCGCCTATCACGTGAGCCATCGCGACGGGCTGCGCAAGCAGCGGCTTTCGCCACACCACGTCATGATCGAGAAAAATGGCCGGCGCCATCTCTGGAGCACGGGGCTTTGCGCCGCCATCGATCACGGCCCCGTCTCACCCGAGCGGCAGACCCGCGCGGTGTTCGGCGAACTGACCGGCGCCCTCGCCAGCCAGGGCGGATCGCTTCGCGATCATTGCGTGCGCACCTGGATCTATCTCAAGGATGTCGATGTCTTCTACCAGGGCATGGTAGAAAGCCGGCGCGCGTTGTTCGCCGAGCACGGCCTGACCGAGAAGACCCATTACATCGCCAGCACCGGCATCGAGGGCGCCTGCGCGCACCGCTTCGACGTGGTCGCGATGGACGCCTATTCACTGCCCGATCTCCGCCCCGAGCAGATGTCCTATCTCAACGATTTCGACCGCCTCTGCCCAACCCGCGATTATGGCGTCACCTTCGAGCGCGGCACACGCATCACATACGCCGATCGGGCGCATCATTTCATCTCCGGCACCGCGAGCATTGATCAGGCCGGCCAGGTGGTGCATCGCGGCGACGTGCTGCGCCAGTTCGATCGCGCCGTCGAGAATGTCGCGGCGCTGCTGCGCTCGGGTGACGCAACGCTCGACGATCTCAGCCATCTCATCGTCTATCTGCGCGATCCCGCCGATTGCCCGCGCATTGAAGCTTCAATGCGCGAGCGGCTCGGCGATCTGCCCGCCTTGATCGTCCAGGGGCCGGTGTGTCGGCCCGACTGGCTGGTCGAAATCGAGGGCATCGGCATCGCACGCCACGCTGACGCCGCCCTGCCGGCCTTCTGACAAGGAAGAACACTATGTCGCTCGCCGATGCCCCTCTCAAACTGCTCGATGCGTCTGCCATTCGCGCCGCCGAACTGCGGCACGATCCCTATGATTACGCCTTCGTCGAGCAGGCAATCCCGCTGGTCCACAAGAATGCGGTTCTCACTGATGCCCCACGCATTCCCGATCGCGGCAGCTACGGTCTGCCTTCCCTGCGCTACGGCCCGCAGTTTCGTGCCGCCGTGGATGATCTTTTGAGTGCGCAGTTCCGTTCTCTGGTCGAGGAAAAATTCGATATCGATCTCAGCAATCGTCCGCCGGTAATCGTCATGATGGGCAATACTTCCGGCCATTACAACGAAGGCTACGCGCATCCCGATTCGAAGCATAAAATCATTACGGTATTGCTTGGGTTCAGCCGCGAATGGCCCTATGAGCGTGGCCGGCTCCGCGTGCTGCGCAGCAAGGACCGCGAGGACGTCGCCTTCGAGTTCGCCCCGGAATTCGGCCGCATGCTGATGTTCCGGGTATGCGATCATTCCTGGCATGGATTTCTGCCGCAAAAGGGCCAGCGCATGAGCCTGCAGCTCTGCTATGTCGATTCCGAGCGCTATGTCAAAAGTGAGTACTGGCGGCATAGCCTGAGCGCCACGGCGAAGGCGGTCCCGGGGTTGCGCAAGATTATCGACTGGGCGCCGCGGCGGATCGGCTGAGCGTTTGAAGAATCATGTTCGCTTGATTTTCCCGTTCTGAACCATTCCACTTCGTAAAAGTCGGGATAAAAACATGGAATTCCCCACCCTGCCGCAGCCTTCATCCGTGGCGCGACATTTCGTCTCGGCACTGCAAACCGCGCGGCGCGAGGAGACCCCTTATCGCCACTGGCTGCTCCGCGATGTCCTGCCCGAAGCGGCCTGCGTCGGCATTCTGAGCCTGCCGATCGCCCCCCCGCAGGTGCGCCATCTCGATGGCACCCGCGCTTCCTTCAATGCACAACGCAGTTTTTTCACACCCCAGCGGATCGCCCGCTACGCCCCTTGCGCCATGCTCGCCGTGGCTTTGCAGCGACCCGAGGTTGCCCGCAGCTTCGCCGAAACCTGCGGCGTCGAGGTGGAGGGCAGTTTTCTCCGCATCGAATATATCCAGGATCTCGATGGCGCCTGGCTGGAGCCACACTGCGATATCCCCGAAAAACTCTTCTCGATGGTCATCTATCTCTGCACCGGGCCAGATGCCGAGGCGTGGGGCACCGATATCTATGACGCCGAGCGCCGTTGGGTCGGGCGCTCCTCGGCCGAATTCGACAGCGCCGTGATCTTCATTCCCGGCAACAACACTTGGCACGGTTTCGATCCGCGCCCGATCGACGGCGTGCGCCGGCTGATGGAAATCAACTATGTCCGCCCGAACTGGCGCGATCGCGACCAGCTCTGCTTTCCCGACCAGCCGATTAGCCTCGGCTAGGGAAGCGTTGGGGAACAAATGCGCCCATAAAACCGCCAGGGCTTTGCCTCTGGAGGAGATATAGCGTTCGTCGGATCGGCTGACAGTTTGGCAGCACTCACGGCCCTGTGAGATGGGGAGTGGCAACTGGCAGTCAGGATCGGTAACGTGCGACAGCGAAATCGACAATCGTCGGGGAAATCGAGGGTCTGCGCTGGCGATTGCGGAATGGCAAAGTGCAGAATGCCAGGATCGGCAGCGATCGCATCCGCGCCGTACCGCCAATTTCCTGGTCAACCGCCGGATGAATAAATCGCAGCAGATACGCCGGTCGCGGCGCGGCGACGATCTCCTGCTCCAGCCTCACTGCCCCCGTCGCAACGGCACGCTCGGCGCCGGTTTCGGACAGAAATTCCACCCAGCCAACGATCCTTCCCCGCCTATCGCGCTGGCGGCTTGCCCCCCAATCTTGCGACAGTCCCGCCGAACATGACCTGGCCCATTGAAACGATTGGCGGACCCGACACGATTCGAACGTGCGACCTTCGCCTTCGGAGGGCGATCATGGCGGTTTGCGGCGGTTTGTGCGATATTGCAACCATCGTAATTTCCTAGGCTATAACTGGATTTATGCCCTATCCGGCGTCGCGGGGCTTTGCTATGATTTGCGCCAAGTTGGTTGCCATGTGGTTGCCAGAAAGAGGGCGGGATAATGGCGGAAATCAAGCGTATAGGGCTCAGAGATATTCGCGACTTGTTGCCAAATTCAGTCTTGTGGGATGCCGCCGTCACCGGCTTTGCCGCCCGCCGCCGATCCGGCGCCGCCGTCATCTACATGGTGAAATACCGCACGATCGAGGGGCGCCAGCGCTGGCACCGCATCGGGCGGCACGGCGCGCCATGGACCCCGGACGAAGCCCGCGAGGAAGCCCGGCGCATCCTCGGCGAGGTGGCGAAGGGCAACGACCCGGCGGCGGCGCGCGAGGAAAAGCGCAAGACGCTGACCGTGGCGGAACTCTGCGCGCGCTATCTCGCCGATGCCGATGCCGGGCGCCTCTTGGTGCGCGGCGGACGGCCCAAGCGCCCCCTTACCCTCGCATCCGACCGAGGCCGCATCGAGGGGCATATCGTGCCGCTGCTCGGCCGCATGCGGTGAAATCCGTCACCCGCCGCGACGTTGAGCGCTTCATGCACGCGGTTGCCGCCGGCGAGAGCGCCCGCACCCGCAAGGGCAAACCGAGGGGCGTCTCGAATGTGCGCGGCGGGCGTGGCGTTGCCACCCGCACCATCGGGCTGCTCGGGGCGATCTTCACCTATGCCATCGAGCGCGGGATACGGGATGACAACCCGGCGCACCGCATCCGCAAATTCGCTGAGAACCGCCGCGAGCGGCGTCTCTCCGAAGCCGAGTATGGCGACCTCGGCCGGGCGCTGCGCGCCGCTGAGGGCGAAATCTGGCCGCCTGCCGTGGCATGCCTGCGCTTCCTCGCCCTGACCGGCTGGCGTTCGGGCGAAGCCCTGGCCTTGCAATGGCAGGATATCGACCTGGTGCGCCGCGTTGCCGTGCTACCGGAGACGAAAACCGGGCGCAGCGTGCGGCCGCTCTCCCGCGCCGTTTGCGATTTGCTGGCGTCTCTGCCGCGCCTTGGCGATGCCCGCCTGGTGTTCCCCCCGACCCGAGGCGCGGGGCTGATGACGGGCTTCCCCGGCTTTGCGCGCCGCATCCTCGACCTCGGCCCGCTGCCACGCGATATCACCCCGCACATTCTGCGCCATTCCTTCGCCTCCGTGGCGGCGGACCTCGGCCATTCCGAACTCGCGATTGCCGGGTTGATCGGGCACCGCCTCGCCAGCATCACCGCCCGCTATACGCACGCCGCCGATGCCGTGCTGCTCGCCGCCGCCGATGCCGTGGCGCGCCGCATCCTCGACCTCATGGGCGAGACCATCCCCGCCGGCGAGGTGGTGCCGCTGCGCGCGTGAAGCTCGCAAACCCTGCGCCATTGGCCTATATAGGCGGATGGATTTCGAATGGAACGACGCCAAAAGCGAGAGATGCCGGCGCGAGCGCGGATTTTCCTTCTCGGACGTGCTGCCCGCTTTCGCCGATCCCGCGCGGCGGATCGAACCGGATGACCGCTTTGACTACGGCGAGCCCCGGTTCCGGCTCTTTGGCCGCGTGGCTGGGCGCCTATTCGTCATCGTCTATACCGCGCGCGCCGGGCGCTGGCGGATCATTTCCGCCCGCAAGGCGAACGAAAAGGAAAGGAAGCACCATGACCACGGTTAGGGCGCGCCTGCGAGCCGATGGCGAGGTAATGCGCTTGCTCGCCGATGGCAGCGAGGCGCCGATGCCCCCGCAAGCGGATTGGTCGCGCATCGATGCCACCAGCGAGGCCGATATCGCACGCCACCAGGCCGAGGATGGCAAGGCCGCTCGCGAGGATGCCGCCGCCTGGGCGCGCCACGTCCGGCACAAGGTGGGGTTGTCGCAAGACGCCTTTGCCGCACGCCTGGGCTTGCCGGTCGCGACCGTGCGGAACTGGGAACAAGGCAAGCGCCTGCCACGCGGGCCGGCGCGCGCCCTGCTGCGGATGATCGCCAAGGCGCCGGAAACCGCCCTCGCCGCCCTCATGCCTGATTGACCGAGCAATGCCGACAAAAACGCCCTCCGCCGCATCCTCGCCGCGCTCGACCGCGAGGCATAGCCCGCTCGGCCGCCGGCTGATCGCGGGCGCCGAGGAAGCCCTCGCTCACGCGCGCGGCGAGATCACCCTCACCGAATACCAGGCCGCCATCCCCGAGACCGTCAACACGGCGGCCCTCCGCCGGCGCCTTGGCCTGTCGCAAGCGGCGTTCTGCCGGCGCTTCGGCATCGACGTGCAAGCCTTGCAGGCATGGGAAGAAGGCCGCCGCCGCCCCGACCGCATGGCCCGCATCCTGCTCGCCGTCATCGCCCGCGAGCCCGAGGCCGTGATGCGCGCCCTCGCCGCCTGAACGATTGAACGGGCCGAGGAGGCGCCGATGCAGGAAGGCGCATCTATCCCCTTCCACCGCTTTTCCGAGCAAGAATGTGCCGAACTTGCCGAACTCGCCGAGATCACCAATGCCGTCGCGGCGGCTTGGCGCGAGCACGTTCCCTATGCGCCGTTTCTACCGACGCCCCATCATCCGATTGTCGGATTGATCCTTGCTATGCGGCGGGTGAAGCGCGGCGAAGCGCCGGGATTGAAAACTGCCGACGACGCTGATTTTCAGCGCTATATCACCGCGATGCGAACCATCGCCGAACTCGCGCCAGCCCTGCATGAGCGCCTGGCCGCCGAACTCGCCGATGCTAAGCCGCGTGCCGTCCGCATCAACATCGAGGCGCAAGTGTCGGCGACTATGAGCGCGCTTCTCGCCCATCTCGCCGAGGCCGCTTGATGGGCCAGCTCGTGACGCGGCAGCTACGCGAGAACGCCAGACGAATCGGCTCGCCCCCCCCAGCGCTTTCGCTTCGCAACCCGGAGAGCGTGGCAACAAAACTATGTATTGTACTTCTCGGGCTCGCGGGCGTCTACCCGTTACCTGATGCCTTTGCCGCGCTGCACAAGATCAATGCGGAACCGTAGGGAAAATTTCGGCCGCGAGTTTTTCAGGGCAGTCGGCGAAAAAATCGCATAAATGGATGGCCTCACGCCGCAATCGCGGCAAATTGCGAGGCTTTCGATGACCCATCTCGCCCCCCTCCTTGACCGGCGTGCCGCCTCGGCGTTGCTCGCCGAACTCGGCTTTCCGTGCGCTCCCGCAACGCTCGCGACTTTGGCTTGCCGAGGCGGCGGGCCGGTTTTCGTGAAATTCGGCTCGCGCGCGCTGTATCGCCGCAGCGATCTCGTTGCATGGGCGCAATCGCGATTGACGGCCCCCCGGCGCTCGACCTCAGAAGCGGACGCGGCGTGAGATGGACGCCGATGATCGCGGCGATTGCGGCTGGGGCGACGGACCCGGCGGCGGCACATTCGCCGGTGCCGAGGCCCTGCGATGCGCGCAAAACCTCGCGCAGAACTGCGGGTTTGCGGTTTTGCCGGTGCGCGAGGACAAGCGCCCGGCCTGCCCGCGAGGGTTTCACGCGGCGAGCAAAGGCCCCGGCGCGATCGCCGAGCTTTGGCAAAGATGGCCGGCCCCGCTGGTAGGAATCGCAACGGGCGGCACGTCCGATCTCGCGGCGCTCGACGTCGATCTAAAGCATCCCGAGGCCGTCCTCTGGTGGCGTGCGAACGAAAAACGCTTGCCGGAAACTCGCGCTTATCGGACTCGCTCGGGCGGCGTGCATGTTTTCTTCCGCCACGCGCCGGGCGTGCGATGCTCGACCGGCCGACCGGTTCCCGGCGTCGATATCCGGGGCGAAGGTGGATATATAATCCATTGGTTTTCAAGCGGTTATTCGGCCCTTGACGATGCCCCGCGCGCGCCTTGGCCGGCCTGGCTGAGCCGTGAAATCTGGCCGCCGGCGCCGCCCGTGCCGCCTGAGCAGGGCCGACCCGCCGCCGCGAACGAAGCGGGGATTGCGGCGGTTGTCTCGAAAGTTGCACGTGCAAGCGAAGGAAATCGCAACGGCATCCTCTACTGGGGCGCCAAACGCCTCGCCGAAAAGCGGTTGAGCGCGCGCGAGATCGAAACCTTGCTGGCGCCCGCAGCGATTTCCGCCGGGCTCTCGGAACTCGAAGCGCGGCGCACAATCGCCAGCGCTGGGGGGCGGTGATGGACATGCGCGCCGATTGGCTTGGCCCCGAGCCGCCGCCCGAGACCGAGCACGCGGATGCTGATAGCGAAACGGCGCCGCTGCCGCTACTGCTCGCCGCCGAAATCGAGCCGGTGCTCGACGCCGCCGAGCTTGTGCAAGGGCTGCTCGGAGCCGGGACCGCCGCAATCCTCTACGGCGAGAGCAATAGCGGAAAAACCTTCCTCGCGACCGATCTCGCGCTTTCGATCGCCGCCGGACGCGCCTGGGCTGGGCGCCGCGTTGAGCGAGCCGGCGTGATTTATTGCGCTCTCGAAGGAGGGCATAGCTTTCGCAACCGCGTGGTCGCGTGGCTGCGGCATCACAAGATCGACCCGGCCGGGTTGCCGTTCGCCGCGATCCCGAGCGCGATAAATATGCTCGACGCCGCTGCCGACCTGGCAAAGCTGGCGAAAACGATTGCCGTCGCCTCGGCGCGGCTCGGCTGCGCGGTAGGGCTGATTGTCATCGACACGTTATCGCGCGCCCTCGCGGGCGGTGACGAAAATTCCCCCGAGGATATGGGCTCATTGGTTCGCAATGCGGATTGGCTGCGGCAAGCGACCGGCGCGGCGGTTCTGTTCATCCACCATTCTGGCAAAGACCTGACACGGGGCGCGCGCGGACATTCCTTACTGCGCGCGGCGGTGGATACCGAGATCGAGGTCGCGGATCGCGAAGGCGCCCGCGTGGCGGTGGTGACAAAACAGCGAGACCTACCGAAGGGCGGCGAAATCGGGTTCAAGCTGGTGCCCGTGCCCCTCGGACACAACCGGCACGGCGAGGAAGTGACTTCCTGCATCGTCGAGACGATGACCGCCGTTGGCATCGCGCCGCGCAATCGCCTGCCGCCGCAAGTCCGCGTGATCCTCGACAAGTTGCATGACCTTTGCGCCGGCGGCGGCGAGCTATTGCCGACCGGGGACGGCTTTCCGCCGCCGCCGGCCCGTGGCGTGAGGCATGAGGTTTGGCGCGCCGCAGCGGATTCCGTGCTCGGGCACCTTGGGGACCAATCCCGCAAACGTACGTTCAACCGGGCGGTGGAGTCGCTGCTGGCACGCAAGATCGTCGGCTCACGGGACGGCTGGGTTTGGGCCGCCCGTCCCGGACAAGCGGGCTGAGCGGGACAAGCGGTTTTGTCCCGTTTGTCCTTTTGCAGTTGGAATCTATGTTTTCTTTGTCCGTCCCGCTTGTCCCGCCGGGACAGACAGGGACAACCCCCTATAGGGTTGTCCCGTTGTCCCGGTCCCGCGGCGAGAAAGGAATGCTGACCGAAATTCCCCTTGCTATGTTCGAAAAGGAATAACCAATGCACGAACCCCAGACCCCCGCCGATGCCGAAACCCAGCGGCTCGCCGAGGAAACGCCGTGATCGCCCGCCCCGCCCCGTGGCGTGCTACCGGCTCGCCCTGCACCGATGGCGCCGAAACCCCGGCCCAGGCCGCACGCCGGGAATTGGCCCGCCACAATGCCGCAATAGCGCGCGCCAAGGCCGCAGAACGCGCCGCCTTTGCCGCTGAGAGTGCTGCCGCTGATGCCAGGAGCGCCGATCTCCGGCGCCGGGTTGCCGAGCTTGAAAGGAAGATGAATGAGCGACGAGAGCCGCCCTCTTGTGCCTCATAGCAGGGATGCAACAGGCCCGCGAGGCCCGGATGGCCGTTTCCAGCCTGGGTTTTCGGGACACCCATCAGGCAGGCCC
>JAJYYH010000037.1 GCA_021801255.1 Pseudomonadota bacterium | reverse complement strand
TTTCCGTTGTAGAACCCCCGAAACCCAGGCCGCCACTTAGGCACACGCCCGGAATCTACCTCCCAACTTCATCGATAAATAGCCGATGTTTGCTCACGTGTGCCTCATGACCGCGAACCCAGGTCTGGGGCTTGCCTCATGAACCATCCCGATCATTCATGCGCATGGATCGTGCGCATAAACCATGCGCATGAATTTACGTCGAGGCGGCGTCGATGATGGTGAAATCGGCGCTGTTGCGGCCTTGCCAGGTATTGAGGCGGAGGTGGCCGGCGAGGTGGAGGGGGGGGGCCTGGTGGTTGCGGAGTGCGGTGCCGAGGGGGCCATCGCCGGCGCGGAACAGCACGGCCTTGAGTTTTTGGCCGGCCTCGTCCTCTACGGTGCAGATCAGCGTATTGCCGTCGCGGCCGACCGCCTTGGTATAGCTGATGCGGGCGCGGGGCAGGGCGAGGAGGGGTTCTTCGTTGCCGGGGCCGAAGGGGGCGAGGCGGGAGAGGGTTTCGGCGAGGGGGGTATCGGCGCCGGCGACGCTGAGCGTGCCTTCGATCGCCAGGTCGGCGGCGTCCGGCAGGCTGGCGGCGGCGGCCAGCCGCTCGTCGAGGAAGGCCTGGAACGCCGCGATTTCCCTGGCATCGAGGGTGAAGCCGGCGGCCATGGCGTGGCCGCCGCCGGCGGTGAGGATGCCCGCCTGGCGCGCCGCGATCACCGCGCTCCCGAGGTCGAGCCCGGGCAGCGAGCGGCCGGAGCCTTTGACCACGCCGTCTTGCAGGCCGCCGGCGCAGGCCGGGCGGTTGAAGCGTTCCTTGATCCGCCCGGCGACGATGCCGACGATGCCGGGGTGCCATTCCGTGCCGGCCACGAACAGCACCGCGTGCCCGGCGGCGCGTTGTTCGCCGGCTTGTTCGAGGGCGCGCTCCAGCACCGCGCCCTCGACCTTCTGGCGTTCGCGGTTCACCCGGTCGAGCACCACGGCCAGTCCCTGGGCTTCGCGGGGGTCGCGGGCGCGCAGCAGGCGCAGCCCGAGATCGGCCTCGGCGATGCGGCCGCCGGCGTTGATGCGCGGGCCGAGCACGAAGCCGCAGGTGAAGGCGCCGGGGGCTTCCGTTATCTGCGCGACATCGAGCAGCGCCACCAGCCCCGGCCGTTCGCGTCGCGCCATCACCTTGAGCCCCTGGGACACCAGCGCGCGGTTGAGCCCGGTGAGCGGCATCACGTCGCACACGGTGGCCAGCGCCACGAGGTCGAGCGCGCGCATCAGGTCGGGCGTCTCGCGGGCGCCGAAAAACCCGCGCTGGCGCAGCGTGCGCACCAGGGCGATGGCGGCGAGGAAAGTGACGGCGGTGGCGCAGAGCGTGCCCAGGCCCGAGCTGTCGTCGAGGCGGTTGGGGTTGATGGTGGCGAGCACGCGGGGCGGCGGGCCGTCCGCTTTATGGTGGTCGAGGACGATGATGTCGGCGCCCGATATTTCGGCGAAGATGGCATCGGACGTGGTGCCGCAATCAAGCGTCAGGATCAGCCGCGCGCCTTGCGCGGCCAGGGCCTTGAGCGCCGGGGCGTTGGGGCCGTAGCCCTCGCGCAGGCGGTCTGGGATATGGGTGAGCACGGGGCAGCCGAGGTTTTCGAGCAGCTCGGCCATCAGGGCCGTCGCGCAGCCGCCATCGACGTCGTAATCGCCGAACAGGCCGACGCATTCGCCGGCCTCGACGGCGTTGGCGAGCCGCGTCGCGGCGGCTTCCATGTCGCGCAGCAGGGCGGGGTCGGGGAGCAGGGCGCGGAGCGTCGGGGTCAGGAAGTCGGCCGCGGTTTCCGGGCCGATGCCGCGCGCCGCCAGCATCCGGCCGATGATTTCGGGCACGCCCAAGCGCTGCGCGAGGCCGAGCCCGATGCGCTCGGCGCCGGCGTCGCGCCAGTGCCAGCGCCGCCCCGAGAGGCTGCGCGTGACCCCGAGGACCGCCTCGCTCACCGGGTTCGCAGCGTCGGGGCCGCGCCGGTCCAGGTTTTGGTGATGAAATTATGGTGCGCCTCGATATAGCGCACGGTGCCGGATTTGCTTCGCATCACCACCGAGTGGGTGATGGTGAGGGGGCCGCTGCGGCGCACGCCGCGGAGGATCGGCCCCGAGGTCACGCCGGTTGCGGCGAACAGCACGTCGCCCCTGGCCATTTCCTGGACGCTATATTTGTGGCGCGGGTCGGCGACCCCCATGCCTTGGGCGCGCGTGATCTGGGTTTCGTCCTCGAAGATCAGCCGCCCCTGCATTTGTCCGCCGACGCAGCGCAGCGCGGCGGCCGCCAGCACCCCCTCGGGGGCGCCGCCGGTGCCGAGATAGAGATCGACGCCGCTTTCCGGTTGGGTCGTCGCCATCACGCCGGCGACGTCGCCGTCGCCGATCAGCATGATGCGGGCGCCGGCCTCGCGGCATTGCGCGATCATTTCGGCGTGGCGTTCGCGGTCGAGGGTGCAGACCACGAGATCGGCGATATCGCACTTCTTGGCGCGCGCCAGGTTGCGCAGGTTTTCCCCGACGGGTGCGTCGAGATCGACGACGCCGTCGGGCAGGCCGGGGCCGACGGCGATTTTGTCCATGTAGATATCGGGGGCATGGAGGAAATTCCCGGCTTCGGCGAGCGCCACCACGGCGATGGCGTTGGGCGCGCCCTTGGCGAGGATATTGGTGCCTTCCAGCGGGTCGACGGCGATATCCATGGCGGGGCCGCCGGCGCCGACTTTTTCGCCGATATAGAGCATGGGCGCCTCGTCCATCTCGCCCTCGCCGATCACCACGGTGCCGCTGATCGGCAGCGTGTCGAAGGCGCGGCGCATGGCCTCGACGGCGGCGCCGTCGGCCTCGTTTTTCTTGCCCCGTCCCATCCAGGCGGAGCACGCGATCGCCGCCGCCTCGGTGACGCGCACGAGATCGAGCGCGAGGTTGCGATCGGTATGCAAGGGCGCGTGTTCGCTCATGGCTTTCCTCCTTCAGGCCGGTTCGATACGGATCAGGGCGGGGCGTTCGAGCACCGCATCGAGGTCGGCGATTTCGGCGAGGGCGGCGCGCATTCGTGCCTCCTCGGTCTCGTGCGTCACCAGCACGACCGGCACGACCTCGCCCGGCGCGCGGCCGCGTTGCAGCATCGATTCGAGCGAGACGCCGCGATCGCGCAAAACGGCGGTGACATCGGCGATGACGCCCGGCCGATCGAGCACCATCAGCCGCAGGTAATAGGCGCCCTGGTGCCATTCGATGCCGACCGAGGGGGCGGCGCCGAGCGCCCCGTTGGCGGCGCCCCAGACCGGCGTCGCGCGGCCACGGGCGAGGTCGATGAGATCGGCGAGCACCGCCGAGGCGGTCGGTCCGGCGCCGGCGCCGCGTCCTTCGAGCATCACCGTTCCGACGAAATCGCCCTCCGCCACCACTGCGTTGTAGACCCCCTCGACGCGGGCGATGGGCGCGCTTTCGGGCACCATGGCGGGATGGACGCGGGCTTCGATGCCGCCTTCCGTGCGCCGCGCGATGCCGAGCAGCTTGATGCGATAGCCGAGTTCCCGGGCAAACGCGATATCGAGCGCCGAGACCGCGCGGATGCCCTCGACATGGACCGATTTGAGATCGGGCGGGCGGCCGAAAGCGAGGGCGGCGAGGATGGCGAGCTTGTGGGCGGCGTCAATGCCGTCGATGTCGAAGGCCGGGTCGGCCTCGGCGTAGCCGAGTTTTTGCGCTTCATGCAGCGCCTCGGCGAATTCCCGCCCGCGCTCGCGCATCACCGTGAGGATATAGTTGCAGGTGCCGTTGAGGATGCCCGAGACGCGGGCGATGCGGTTGGCCGCCAGGCCTTCCCGCAGCACCTTGATCACCGGAATGCCGCCCGCGACCGCCGCCTCGAAGGCGAGCGTGACGCCGGCGGCCTCGGCGCGGGCGGCGAGCGCGGCGCCGTGTTCGGCGATCAGCGCCTTGTTCGCCGTGACCACCGGCTTGGCGGCGGCGAGCGCGGCCTCGACCAGGGCGCGGGCCGGCCCTTCGGCGCCGCCGATCAGTTCGACCACGACATCGATGCCGGGATCGGCGGCGAGCGCCACCGGGTCTTCGTACCAGCGCAGCCCGGCGAGCGAGACGCCGCGTTCGCGCCCCCGCTCGCGCGCCGCGACCGCGGTGACGACGAGCGGGCGGCCGGCGTGCCGGGCGATGAGGTCGGCATTGTCGCGCAGCAGGCGGAGCACGCCCACGCCGACGGTGCCGAGCCCGGCGAGCGCGACCGAAAGCGGACGGGTCATGTCGCGGCCGCGTTCAGGGCGGGCTCGGCCGCATTCGAGCCCGTCTGGAGAAACCCCCGGATATTGCGCACGGCCTGGCGCAGCCGCTGGGTGTTCTCGACCAGCGCGATGCGGACATGGCCATCGCCATATTCGCCAAAGCCGATGCCCGGCGCCACCGCGACACGGGCGCGGGCGAGCAGCAGCTTGCTGAATTCGACCGAGCCCAAATGGGCGTAGCGCGGGGGGATCGGCGCCCAGGCGAACATCGAGGCCTCCGGGCTCGGCATCTCCCAGCCGGCGCCCGCGAGGCCGCGGATCAAGACGTCGCGGCGCTCCCGATAGAGCCGGCGGAGTTCGGCCACGCATTCCTGCGGGCCGTTGAGCGCCGCCGTCGCCGCGACCTGGATGGGCGTGAAGGCACCATAGTCGAGATAGGATTTCATCCGCGCGAGGGCGGCGACGAGGCGCGCGTTGCCCGCCGCGAAGCCCATCCGCCAGCCTGGCATGGAATAGGTTTTCGAGAGGCTGGTGAATTCGACGGCGATTTCCCTGGCGCCTGGCACTTGGAGGATCGAGGGCGGCACGCGGTCGCCGAAATAGATTTCGGCATAAGCGAGGTCGGAGAGCACGAAAATCTCGTGGCGGCGGGCGAAGGTGACAATTTCACGGTAGAAATCGAGATCGGCGAGCATTGCCGTCGGGTTCGAGGGGTAGTTCACGATCAGGGCCGTCGGCTTGGGCACCGAGTGGCGCACCGCGCGGTCGAGCGCGCGCAGCATTTCCTCGTCCGGGTTGGCCGGCACGCTGCGGACCGAGGCGCCGGCGATGATGAAGCCGAACTGATGGATCGGGTAGGAGGGGTTGGGCACCAGGATGGTATCGCCGGGGCTGGTGATGGCGGCCGCGAGATTGGCGAGCCCTTCTTTCGAGCCCAGCGTCGCGATGATCTCGGTCTCGGGGTCGAGCGTGACGCCGAAGCGGCGTTCGTAATAGCTGGCGAGCGCCCGGCGCAGGCCGGGGATACCCTTGCTGGTGGAGTAGCGATGGGTACGCGGGTCCTGCACCGCCTCGATCAGCTTGGCGACGATATGGGGCGGCGTCGGGCCGTCGGGGTTGCCCATGCCGAGATCGATGATGTCCTCGCCAGCGGCGCGGGAGCGCGCCTTGGCCTGGTTGACCTCGGCGAAGACATAGGGCGGCAGGCGGCGGATACGGTGGAATTCCTCGGGCATGGCGTGGCGTCCGGCGCGGGTTGCAGGGTTATTCTACTAGACGGGCCAGCGCGCCGTGACCATTGGCTTCCGCGTCCATGGCGATAACGTCGGCGGGCACGCCGGCGGCGGTCAGCGCGGCGATCACCGCGCGGGCGCGGGCGAGCGCCAGCGTCACCGCCTCGGTCTGGGTCTGCGGGGTGGCGTTGATGGCGTCGCCATAGCCGATGACGGCGATGGAATGATCGCCGCGGCTGGCCGCGAGGGCCTTGATGGCCGCCAGGCTTTCGGGCGGCAGCACCGGCGAGCCGGGCGGGAAGCCGATGGCCAAGGGCTTTGCCTGCGCCGCCGTGAGGGCGGGTTTCTTGGGCGGTCCCGGCGGCGGCGCCTGCGGCGGCGGTACCGGCTTGGTGACGGCGGGGACCGCCGTGCCGGGCACGTTGGGCGGCGGCGGCGGCGTCTCGGGCATGGTCGGGGAGGGCGTTGCCTCGGCGACTTGTTGGCCCGCGGGGGCGGCGAGCGGCGCCTGGTTGACGCCCCCGCGGGGTGCCGCGCTCGGATGCACCGGCGCTGCTGACGGCGTGGACGCCGCCGGGTGGGGCGGCGCGTTGGCCGCCTGGAGTGCGGCGCTGGCGGCTGGCGGCGATGCGCCCGGCGCGGCGCCCGGCGGCGGTGCGCTGCCGCCAAAGAGGCCCGGCGAGGCCTGTGGCGAGGAGGGATCGGCAAGCGGCGTCTGTGCCGCCTCGTAGAGCGCGTTGCTGCGGTCGGCGACCAGGCCGGCGAGAATCGCTTGATGCGCCTTGCTATCGGGTGGCGGCGGCTTTTCCGGGACCGAGGCGAGATTGGGGTAGGGGGCATCGGCGTTAGGCGGCGGCGGGCGCTCGGTCGCGAGTTTTTGATCCGTGAGCGCATCCCACCAGGTCGTGGGCTTCATCGATGCGGGGATCGAGGAGCAGCCGCCGAGCGCGAGCAGCGCGAGCGCCAGCCCGCCTTGCCGGCGTCGCTTGCCGCCGCCGTCCCATCGCTCCCTGTTTCGCCGCCCTATTCGCATTCCCACCAATCCGGTAATCTCACCTTGCGCCTCCACATAGCGCGGCATGCGCCGGAACGGAAAGGATGCCTGAACATGGCCGATCAGGAAAAGCCCGAAGGTGCCTCACCCCGGCTGCCCGACCCGGCCGCGCTCACGCGCAGCATGGCCGATATCGCCGAGCGCTCGCAGCGCATCGTTAGCGAATGGCTCAAGCGCCAGGCGGGCGAGGCGCCCAGCCCCGACCCGCTCAATATCGGCAGCGCCTTCCTGGAAATGACCAGCCGGCTGATTACCAACCCGGCCCGCCTGATCCAGGCGCAGTTCGGCTTTTGGCAGGACTACATGACGCTCTGGCAACACACCACGCGGCGCATTCTCGGTCTCGACACTGCCCCCGTGATCGAGGCGCAAAAGACCGATCGCCGCTTCAAGGACAGCGCCTGGCGGGAAAACGAGATTTTCGATTTCATCAAGCAGAGCTATCTGCTTTCCGCGCGCTATGTGCAGAATGTCGTAACCCATGTGGACGGTCTCTCGCCCGAGACCGCGCGTAAGGTCGATTTCTACTCCCGCCAGTTCATCGACGCGATGAGCCCGAGCAATTTCCTGCTCACCAACCCCGAGGTGCTGCGCAAGACCGTCGAAACCGGGGGGGAGAATCTGCTGCGCGGACTGAACAACATGCTCAGCGATCTCGAACGCGGGCGCGGCAAGCTGCATGTCAAAATGACCGATATGGAGGCCTTCCGGGTGGGCGAGAATATCGCCGTCTCGCCGGGCAAGGTGATCTACGAAAACGCGCTCATGCAGCTCATCCAGTATGCCCCGCTCACCGCGACCGTGCTCAAGCGCCCGCTGCTGATCATTCCGCCCTGGATCAACAAATTCTATATCCTCGATCTTCGCCCCTCGAACAGTTTCGTGCGCTGGGCGGTGAGCCAGGGGCATACGGTGTTCATGATCAGTTGGGTCAACCCCGATGAACGCCTCGCCGAGAAGGGGTTCGAGGATTACATGCGTGAAGGACTGCTCGCCGCCCTCGATGCGATCGCCGAGGCGACCGGCGAACGCACGGTGAACGCGATCGGCTATTGCTTGGGCGGCACGCTGCTCGGCTGCACGCTGGCCTATATGGCGGCGAAAGGCGACCAACGCATCAAATCGGCGACGTTCTTCGTTTCCATGCTCGATTTTCGTGAATCCGGCGAAATCAGCGTCTTTATCGATGAGGAGCAGATCCAGGCGCTGGAAAAGAAAATGCAGAAACGGGGCTATCTCGAAGGCAGCGAGATGGCCAATACCTTCAACATGCTGCGCGCCAACGACCTCATCTGGTCCTTCGTGGTCAACAACTACCTGCTCGGTAACGAGCCGTTTCCTTTCGATCTGCTCTATTGGAACGCCGATTCGACGCGGATGCCGGCGGCAATGCACAGCTTCTATCTGCGCAACATGTATCGTGAGAACCGCCTCATCGAGCCGGGCGGTATCACGCTCGATGGCGTGCCGATCGATCTCACGCGGATCAAAACCCCAGCCTATTTCCTCTCGACGCGCGAGGATCATATCGCGCCCTGGCGCACCACCTATTTCGGCACACGCCTGCTACGCGGGCCGAAACGCTTCGTGCTCGCCGCCTCGGGCCATATCGCGGGCGTGGTGAACTCGCCGGAAACCGGCAAATACAGCCACTGGATCAACCCGGATCTGCCGCCCGAGCCGGAAGCGTGGCTGCAAGGGGCGACCGAAATCGCCGGCTCTTGGTGGCCAGATTGGCAGCGCTGGATCGGCGAGCTTGCGAAGGCGCGGGTTCCCGCGCGGATTCCCGGCGATGGCGGGCTCAAGCCGATCGAGGACGCGCCAGGACGCTATGTCAAGGTGAAGGCAAACTAAGGGCGGGTAGAGCATTTATCGCAGCAAGACCAAGGTCAGGGCGCTGCCCTGGACAAGCTGGGGGCAGCGCCTCCAGGCCCGCACCCCTTGGCCTACACCCCGTGAAGGATTGCAAAGGCTACGCCTTTGCTGGGGTCTAGGGGCAAAGCCCCTGGCCATGTCTAACCCTGGTCTTGTCTAACCCTGGCGCGCCACCGCCTGGAGGCGGGCGCGGTGGGCGAGCAGGCTTGCGCGCACCCGTTCCAGCTCGCTGTGCAGCCGGAGCGCGAGCTGCTCGGCGTCCTTGTCGAGCTGCTGGGCGTGGATCAGCCGCCAGGAGAGGCAAAGCTCGAACAATCCCTTGGCGCCGATATTCGCCGCGGCACTGCGCAGAGCATGGGCCTGGCTGCGGAACGCGGACGAATCGCCAGCCCGCGCCGCCGCCGTCATTTCCTCGACCAGCTCGGCGGAATCGGCAAGAAAGGCGTCGATCAGCTCGATCACGAAACCGCCGCCGCCAAGCGATTCAAGATCGGCCAGCACCACCGTATCGATGGCGGCGTTGCCGGCCTGGCGGAAGCGGGGGTGGTCGGTGATGTCGGTGATAGCTTCACGCGCCGGCAGCGCGGCGCTGGTCGGGACATGCCGCGCGACCGCCTGGAGCAGGCGATCAGGCTCGATCGGTTTGGTCAGGCAGTCATCCATGCCGGTTTCCTGGCAGAGCTGCGCGGTCTCTGGGGTGGCGTCGGCGGTCAGCGCGATGATCGGTATGCGCGGCGCGCCGAGGGCCGAGAAGCGATAGAGCTTCACCGCCTCGAGGCCGCCCATTACCGGCATGTTCACATCCATCAGCACCAGATCGAAGCTCTCGGCCTCTAGCGCATCGAGCGCCTGTTCGCCGTTATCGACGACATGCACGCTATGGCCGGCGCGTTCGAGCACCTTGCTGATGACTTTCTGGTTGGTACGGTTGTCCTCGGCGATCAGGATGCGGAGCGCCGCCGCCGGGGTTGGTTTCTCCGCCGGCTCGGTGGCGGCGGGGACGGTGCGGGGATAGGCCGTTTGGGCCATCGCCACGGCCGCCCGCAGCGCTGCTTCCTGGAGGCCGAGCCGGGTCAACGCATGGCCGCGCAGCCCGCGCGGCGGCAGCCCGGGTTCACCCTCGGGCGCCAGCAGGGCGAGGGGGGTGCGCAAGGCGGCGGTGGCGAGCGCCGGCGCGTTGGCCTCGGCGTGGCGCTCGTCGAGCAGCAGGAGCGCCTGATCCCCGGCGAGCCCGTCCCGCGCCTGGGCGAGCGTGGCGAAGATCATGGGCGGCGGCGCAGCGGTGCCGAGCAGCCCCGCGACCCGCGCGCCAAGCGCAGCATCGCTCGTCACCAAGGCAAGGCGCGGCAGCGGCTCCTCCAGCGCGGGCGCCCCGGCGGCAAGGCCAAGCGGCAGCGTGAAATAGAAGACGCTGCCCAGGCCGAGCGTGCTTTCGACGCCGATCTCGCCCCCCATCAGTGTCACCAACTGTTTGCAGATCGCAAGCCCGAGGCCGGTGCCGCCGAAGCGGTTGATGATGCTGGCATCGGCCTGGGTGAAGGTCTCGAAGATGCGGCGCGTGGCCTCCGGCGCGATGCCGATGCCGGTATCGGAGACCTCGCAGCGGAAACGCACCGCGCCGCTCTCGCCAACCGTTCCATCAACCGCGAGCACCACCTCGCCGGCCTCGGTGAACTTGACTGCGTTGCCGAGCAGATTGAGCAGTACTTCCTCGAGATGGCGGCGATCGCCATGGAGGCCGAGCGGGGTGCGGGCGGTGATATGCACATGGAGCCGCAGGTTCTTCGCCGTGGCCAGGGTGGCGACGATATCGCGGACCTCGCCGAGCAGGCCGCGCAGGCAGAAATCCTCCCGCTCACTCGGCATCCGCCCGGCCTCGAGGCGGGCGAAATCGAGGATGTTGTTGATCAATGACAGCAGCACCCGCCCCGAGGCGGTGATGGTGCGGGTCATGTCGGCCTGCTCGGCATCGAGCGTGGTTTCCTGGAGCAGGTGGCCAAGCCCGATCACGGCGTTGAGCGGCGTGCGCAGCTCGTGGCTGACGCTGGCGAGAAACTGCGTCTTGGCGCGGTTCGCCGCCTCGGCCGCGTCCTTGGCCTGGGAGAGCCTGCGGAGCAGCGTGGTGGCGTAGATCGGCAGCAGCACGAGGCCGGCGAGCAGCCCGCCGGCGAGCGCCGGCTGTTCCCGCCAGGCCGGCGTGGTGAGCACGGCGGCGGTGAAGGAGAGCGTGGCAAGGAAGGTCGCGAGCAGCAGATAGCGCAGCCCGAAGCGGAAGCCGTTGCCGAGAATCACCCAGAGAAGGATCGGATAGAGCAGCGCCGTCGCTCGCCCCCCGACATGGAGCCCGATGCCGAGCAGGGAGAGATCGGCGACCATGGCGAGCATGATGCGCCGTGGCGAATGCGCCGGGTAACGCAGCACATGCCAGAGAAAACCGGCCGTGTAAGCGAGCAGCCCGAATGTCACCGCAAGCGGGGTCGCGCGGTGCAGCGCCGGGTTCAGCGTGACATAGGCGAGTACCAGGATGGACACGATCACGCGGTAGAGCGTCTGATCGCGCTCCCCACCCAGCCAGATGCCACGCCACGCGACAATCCCGCGCGCCAGCGCCGAGCGTGCGGCGTGAAGGGTGGTCATCGCGCTCCCGCGCCCCCGCGCTGAGGCGGGCAGGCCCGCCGAAAAAATCTTGTTTTATTGCAATATTTTATTGACATTCTTAAACTCTCAGGCGACGAACGGTAAGGCATGGCCCTGTCGCATCAGCGCCTCGAAATCGGTGGCCGTAAGTGGTGGGCCGAACAGGTAGCCTTGCGCATCGTCGCAGCCCTCAGCGGCGAGTTGGGTGAACTGCTCCATGGTTTCCACCCCTTCGGCCACCAGCGCGAGCCGGAGGCTGTGGCCGAGCCCGATGATCGCGCGCACGATCGCGGTATCGCTCGGGTCGGATTTCAGGGTGCGGATGAAGGACTGGTCGATTTTGAGCCGATTGACCGGGAAATTCTTGACGTAGCTGAGCGAGGAGTAGCCGGTGCCAAAATCATCGATGGCGAGGCTCACGCCCAGCGCGCGCAGCGCGCGCAGCGTGCGGGTCGATGCCTCGGTATCCTCCATCAGGATGGTCTCGGTCAGCTCCAACTCCAGAATATCGGCGTCGAGCCCGGTCTCCGCGAGCGCTTCGGTGACCAGGGCGAGCACGTCCTGGCGGCGGAATTGCACCGGCGAGAGGTTGACCGCGCAGCGGAGCGGCGGCAGCCCCGCCCGACGCCACGCCACCGCCTGGCGGCAGGCCTCCAGCAGCACCCAGGCGTTGATCGGCACGATCAGGCCGTTTTCCTCGGCGAGCGGCAGAAAATCCATGGGTTTCACCAACCCGATTCCGGGGCGCTGCCAGCGCAGCAGAGCCTCAACGCCGACAATCGCGCCGGTGCGCATGCTCACCTGCGGCTGGAAGTGGAGCACGAATTCCTGCTGCGCAATGCCCTGGCGCAAATCGGCGTCGAGCCGCAGGGTCTCGCGCGCGCTCCGGTTCATGTCGGCCTGATAGAAGCGATAGGCGCCGCCGCCCTCGGCCTTGGCGCGATACATCGCGAGATCGGCGTTGCGCAGCAATTCGTCGAGCCCGGTGCCGTCGGTCGGATAGAGCGTGATGCCGATACTGGCGGAGACGCCGAGCGTCTGCCCATCGATGCCGAAGGGCTGAGCGATGCTCGCGATGGCGTGGCGGGCCAGCGCCGCGGCTTCCTCGGTCTCTTGGGTCTCGACCTGGAGGATGGCGAATTCATCGCCGCCGAGCCGCGCCACCGTGTCGCCCTCGCGCACGGTGTTGCTCAGCCGCCCGGCGACCGCCAGAAGCAACTGATCGCCGAGCTGATGGCCGAGTACGTCGTTGATGTCCTTGAAGCGGTCGAGATCGATGAAGTGCAGCGCGAACATCCGCCCGCCGCGTCGGTTGCGCGCCAGCTCGCGCTGCAGGCGTTGCTGCAGCAGAAGCCGGTTGGGCAGCCGGGTGAGGGGATCATGATGGGCGATGTGGCGGAGCTGGCTTTCCGCCTGCTTGCGCTCGGTGATGTCGAGCGCCGAGGTCAGCACGCTTACCACCTTGTGGGCGGCATCGTGGAGCGGCGCTTTGGTGGTGAGAAAAACATGCGGCGCGCCGCTGTGGTCGAGGATTTCTTCCTCATAGGCGGGCAGTGCCGCGCCGGATTCGAAGACCAGCCGGTCGAGCGCCTGGCTGCGCGCGGCGTAGTCGGCGCCGAAGGTGCTGTGCGCGTCCTGGCCGATCACCTGCGCCGCATCGACGCCGGCGAACTGCGCGAGATGGGCGTTGACGAAGATATAGACGCCGTGGTCATCGGTGGCGCTGACCAGCGCGGGGACGGTGTCGATCACCTGGGCGAGCCGCTCGCGGCTGTCGCGCAGCAGGGCGGCGCGTGACTGCTCGCTTTCCGCGAGCTCATGCTCGAGCGAAAGGGCGCGGCTCCTGATCAGCCGCTGGTGCTTGCTGAGCTTGAGCAGGTTGCGGGCACGGGTGAGGAATTCCTGGTGATCGACCGGACTTTGCAGAAAGTCGGTGGCGCCGGCTTCCAGCGCGCGCAGGCGGAAGCCGCGATCCTCATAGACCGTGATGACGATCACGGGAATATCCGCTGCCCCCGGCAAGGCACGGAAATGGCGGGTGAAATCCGCCCCATCCATGTGCGGCATCTTGAAATCGGTGATGACGAGATCGGGCTCGTGCAGGGCGAGCACAGCGAGCGCCTCGCGCGGGTCGCCAAACGCGCGCACCTCCACCCCCGCCTCCAGTGATGCCGCGAGGCGAGAGAAGATATTCCGGTTGGTCACCCGGTCATCAAGGATGGCGATTAGGGTCATGGCGCCTTTTGCGTTCCCCCGCCCCGCTTCATCCACATGCCGGGGCTTGAGCGTCAAGCATTGAGACAGGGAATGATAAAGAATTCGTTGAACGAGATGGAACGCCCGCGCCGCCCCCGCCGATTGCCCTGGCCTGCCATGGCATGGTCAGGCCGCGCCGCCCGGCATGTCCGGCAGAGGCGGGTTGGCGAGGGCTGCGAGGCGGGCGCGGAGCACGGGCGGCAGGGGCGTTGCCCGGCGCGAGGCGAGATCCATCAGAACCAGCACGCTCTCGGCCGTCGCGACACAGGTTTCGCCGCGGAACAGCCCCTGACCGAGGGTGAAGGACGCGCGGCCGAGAGTTTCCACGACCGTGCCGATCTCGATGCGATCGCGCCAATGGATCTCGGCGCGAAAATCGAGCGTCAGGCGGACGATGACGAACTCGCTGCCGGGTGGGGCAAAGGGGGCGTCTTCGCTGTGGAACAGGCCGACCCGGCCGCTTTCGCAAAAGGTCGCGAACACCGCGTTGTTGACGTGGCCCTGGCGGTCGGTATCGCCGTAGCGGGCACGCTCCTCGCACCAATGGGTGAAACGGCGGCGCAGGGTGAGCGATGCGGCTCCATTCATGCCGGACGGGCCTCTCTCGCGGTTGTTGTAATTGTGGCATTCTATTCTACCAGGGGCAATCACCGCCGTCTGCCCCCATTCTCCCACCAGGCGGCGCTTGACCGGTCCGGGCGCCGATGGCAACACCGCTTGCGTGGACAAAACCGGGGTGAGGGCATGAGCGTCGGGTCCGAGCGGGTTGGCACGGCGGCCGAGCAGGCGCGGATTCTGGCGCATGCGCTGCCCTTTCTGCGACGCTATGCCGGGGCGACGATCGTCGTCAAATATGGTGGCCACGCGATGGGCGAGGAGGCCCTGGCGGCCGGGTTCGGCCGCGATATCGCGCTTCTGAAGCAGGTCGGGGTCAATCCCGTGGTGGTGCATGGCGGCGGGCCGCAGATCAACGCCATGCTCAAGCGCCTCGCCATCCAATCGAGCTTCGTCGATGGCCTCAGGGTGACCGACGCCGCCATGGTCGAGGTCGTCGAGATGGTGCTCGCCGGCACCGTCAACAAACAGGTGGCCGGGCTGATCAACGCCGCCGGAGCGCTGGCCGTTGGTATCTCGGGCAAGGATGGCGGGCTGATCCGCGCCCGCAAGCTGACCCGCACCCGGCGCGACCCCGGCAGCCATATCGAGCAGGCGCTCGATCTCGGCTTCGTCGGCGAACCCGAGCGGATCGACGTGCGGGTGGTGCATGCCCTCACCGGGGCCGGGCTGATCCCGGTGATCGCGCCCGTCGGGCTCGGCGCTGACGGTCAGACCTACAATATCAATGCCGATACTGTGGCCGGCGCCATCGCCGCCGCCCTCGGCGCCACCCGGCTGCTGATGCTGACCGATGTGCCCGGCGTGCTGGATGCCGAAAAACGCCCGATCGCCGAACTCGATGTCGCTGCCAGCGCCGCCGCGATCCGGGATGGCACCATCTCCGGCGGCATGATCCCCAAGGTCGAGACCTGCCTCGCCGCGGTCAAGGGCGGCGTGCAGGGTGCGGTGATCCTCGATGGCCGGGTGCCGCATGCATGTCTCCTGGAATTGTTCACCGAAGGCGGCATCGGCACCCTGATCCGGGCGTAGCGGGGTTGGGTGGCCGCGCGCTATTGCGGCTGGCCAAGGAACTCGATCTGCCAGCGCATTTCGTCGGACCCGAGCGGAAAACCGCCGCCGGGGCCTTCGCGGAGCAGGGCCGTGGGGGAGATTTGACACAGCAGGGTTTGCAGCGACTGCGCCGCGCGCATCGAAAACCCGGCCTTCCACACCAGGCTCACCAGGCCCTTGGGATGACGCAGGCGGCACGCGCGGGTGATCAGCGCCGCCGGCACATCCGCCGCGACCGCGAGCAGGGCGATGCAGCGCGGCGCGTTGCCCTCATGCGCCGCTTTCAGCAGGACATCCTCGGTCAGGCCGCCGGCTGCTTCGATCTGCCTGGCCCAGCCGATCTCCGCCTCGATTTCGGCCGTCGCACGCGTTTGCGGTGCCGCTTCGGGGGTTTTGCCGCGGAGTTGTGTCGTGAGGCGCTGGCGCAGCGCGGCGACGGTCTCGGGCGGCAGATCGGCACGGCGGGACAATTCCTCAATCAGATCGGCGGCGATGATCTCGGCGAGCGCATGGGCGGCTTTCGGCGTTAGCGTCGGGCGGTGCACCAGGGGCGCGTGCCAGCGGGGCTGGGCGCTCGCGCGGCGGATCAGGGCGTCGAGCGTCGCCTCGCGGATCTGGGCTTGTGGGTTCTCCAGTAAAATCTGGATCGCGGCGTTATCAGTACTCGCAGCGATCGCCTCGGCGACCTCGGGGGCGACGAAGGCACGCCGCGCGATCGAACTTGCCGTGGCACTGTGGGGAGGGTCGGCGAGCAGGGCGAGCAGATCGCTGGTTTCGAGCAGTGGCGAAAAACGCAGGATCGGCGCGCTCACCAAAATCGCCGGGTCGGCGGCCAGCCGGCGCGCGAGATCGGGCGACACGTTGGGAAGATCCTTGACCATCTCGGCGATGGTGGCGCGCACCCGGACCGCCTCGTCGGCGACCAGCAGCAGAAGCGTCTGGCAAGCCTGCGCCGAAAGCTGCTCCTGCTGCGCATCGTCGAGTGTGGGCATCGAGGTCGCGAGCTTGCGCGCCAGCAGCACCCGCACCCGTTCGTCGTCATCACCGATGAGCAGGTGGTCGGCTTCGGGCGGGGTGGCCGGGTTCAGCGCCACCGCGGCCCGCACGGTGATCGAGGGATCCCTGGCGAGCCGCTGCAGCACCACGCCCGGCGTGCCGCGGCTGGCGCCGAGCCGCACCCGCGTCGCCTCGTCGGCGGGGACGGCGGGATCCGGGCCGGGGGCTGGGGCTGGGGCGATCGCGGACATCACGGGGCTCCGGGGGATGCGGGCGGCCGCGCCACCAGCCAGTGGCCGCGCCCGGTGCGTTTGACCTCATACATCGCGGCGTCGGCGCGCTGCATCAGCGTATCGAGGTCACAGGGCTTGTTCGGCCAGCGCGTGGCGATGCCGATCGAAAGCGAGATCGGCTGCGGCTCGCCCTGCGCGAGATGGGCCAGCTCCTGCGGGCCGCGCCGCGACAGGGTGTCGGCGCGCTCCGAGGAGGTGAATTCATCGGCGCCGTCGAGCCAGAGGGCGAATTCATCGCCACCGAGCCGCGCCACGACATCGCTCGGGCGGACGGTCCGGCGCAGCAGCCCGGTGATGATGGTCAGCGCCTCGTCGCCGGCGGCGTGGCCGAGCCGGTCATTGATCGATTTGAAACGGTCGATATCGATGAAGACCAGCGAGCCCGGCAGTTGCTCGCGGTCGAGCCGGTCGATGCGGCGCTCCACCTCCTCGACGAAGGCGCGGCGGTTGAGCAGCCCGGTCAGCGGGTCGCTGCGGGCCTCGCGCGCCATCTCCGCCTGGATCGCTTCCTGCTCCAGGATCAGGCGCAGGATGCCGGTGACGCCGGCGACGATCTCGCGGTCCTCGTGATCGAACAGACGCGCCTCGGCGCCGCGCCAGAGCAGCAAGGTGGCGTGGCTGCCGAGTCGGGCGAGGACCGGCGTGAGCAGCAATTTTATGCCTCCCGGCCCCGGCACCGCCTGCGGCCCGGCGAGGCTCTGCGCGTGCGGCGCGGCGGCCGCTGGCGGGACGGGGTTGAATTGCGGACGGCAGAGATGTTCGAGGGCGATCTCGGCCAGGGCTTCGGGAACTTCGCCGCTCTGATGGCGCACCGGCTCGTCGCGCCATTCCGTGGCGAGGCGCCTGAGCGCGATCACCGCGCCGCCCTTGGCGCCGAGCGCGCGGGTGAGGCCGGCGAGCCCGGCATGCGCCATGCGGGTCGCCATGGTTTCCTGGCTGATTTCGGAGACAATCTGGTTGATCGTCTGGCTGCGGCGCAGAACCGTGGCGATTTTGCTCTGCTCGGCGTCCTCGTGGGTGATCTCGAGCGCCGCCCCGCGCAGCCCGATCACCGCGCCCGCTTCATCGGTGAGCGGCGCGGTGGAAAGCCGCACACAGGCGGCTTTCCCATCGGCGCGGCGCAGCCAGACCCGGCGATTGCGCCCGGCACCCGCGGGCAGGAAGGGGTCGAACCCATCCTCGCCGGAAAAGCCCAGTAGATCGCGCGCGCGCCGCCCGATCAATGCCGCCGCCGGCCAGCCCAGCGCCAACTCGGGGCCGGCGAAGCTGAAGCACCCCTCATGGTCGGTCTCGAAAACGAAATCGCAGGCGAGCGCCGCGAATTCACGCCAGCGCTGGCGGCTGTCGAAGAGGACGGCGCGGAGCCGTTCGAGGTCCGCGATCTCGTCGCCCGGGCGATCCCTGGAGGCCGCGGCAAGCGCGGCGCCGTCCGTCGCGTTTTTAGGCAAGGCGGGGGGTGCCAGCGCCATTTTGGCCTCGCTTGCCCCGGCCTCGGTCATATCCTGCTTGGTCATTCGTGCTCGCCTGAACCTGCTGTGACATTGAGCCACGGTAACTGTGAATCCGGCGTTACCAGATCGTGCGATGGGGCGCGCGCCTGCGTTGACAGCGCCGGAGCCTCACCGCATGGTCGTGCCACATGATTTCCGGCCGCTCGGCCGGCCAAATAGGGGTACGGACAGCGATGACGGTTGCGGCGCTTCGCTCGCGGATCGAGGAACTCTGGGAGGCGCGCGAGACGCTTTCGCCGGCCACCACCGGGGCGGCGCGCGCGGCGGTGGAGGACGCGCTCAGCGCCCTCGATGCCGGGACGCTCCGCGTCGCGGCCCCCGGCGAGGGCGGCTGGATTGTCCATGAATGGCTCAAGAAAGCGGTGCTGCTGTCGTTTCGCATCAGCGATTCGCGCCCGCTTGCCGGCGCCGCCGGGGCGCCGGTCTATGACAAGGTGCCGCTCAAGACCGTGGGCTGGGACGAGGCCCGCTTCGCCGCGGCCGGGTTTCGTGCCGTTCCCGGCGCGGTGGTGCGGCGTTCCGCCCATATCGCGGAGGGCGTCGTGCTGATGCCGTGTTTCGTCAATGTCGGCGCCCATGTCGGGCGCGGCACCATGATCGATACCTGGGCGACGGTCGGAAGCTGCGCCCAGATCGGCGCCCATTGCCATATCAGCGGCGGCGTCGGCATCGGCGGCGTGCTCGAACCCTTGCAGGCGAGCCCCGTGATCATCGAGGACGATTGCTTCATCGGCGCGCGCTCCGAGGTCGCCGAGGGCGTCATCGTCGAGCGCGGCAGCGTGCTCGCCATGGGGGTTTTCCTTGGCGCCTCGACGAAAATCATCGACCGCGCCACGGGCGAGGTGTTTCTCGGCCGTGTGCCGCCTTATTCGGTGGTGGTGCCCGGAGCGCTTCCCGGCAAAGCGCTGCCCGACGGCACGCCCGGTCCCTCGCTCGCCTGCGCGGTGATCGTCAAGCGCGTGGACGCGCGCACCCGTGGCAAGACCGCGATCAACGAATTGCTGCGCGATTGAACGGCGCCGATCCCATCCCGCTCGCCCAGGCGCTGATCCGCTGCGCCTCGGTGACGCCCGCCGATGCCGGGGCGCAAGCCGTGCTGGAGGCGGCGCTCCAACCGCTCGGTTTTACCCTCACCCGACTGCCTTCGGGCGGCATCGCGAACCTCCATGCGCGGATCGGCACAACATCGCCGCATCTCTGCTTCGCCGGGCATACCGATGTGGTGCCGGCAGGCGAGGCGCCGTGGTCGGTCGATCCCTTCGCGGCGGTTATCCGTGGCGGCACGCTGATCGGCCGTGGCGCGGTCGATATGAAGGGCGCGATCGCGGCGTTCGTTGCGGCCTGCGCCGATCATCTCGGGCAGCCGGGCCAGGCCGAGGTTTTGCGCCGGCGCGGCTCGATCAGCCTCCTGATCACCGGCGACGAGGAGGGGATGGCGCGCGACGGCACCGCGCGGGTGCTGGAATTTCTCGCCGAGCGCGGCGAGATCCCCGATTTCTGCGTCGTTGGCGAGCCCACCAACCAGGCCCGCCTCGGCGATACCGTCAAGATCGGCCGGCGCGGCAGTCTCAACGTCGCAATCACCGTGCATGGCACGCAGGGCCACGTCGCCTATCCCGACCACGCCGATAACCCCGCGCACCGTCTGGTGCGGGCGCTCGCCGCCCTGATCGCCGCGCCCCTCGATGCCGGCAGCGCCCATTTTGAGCCGTCTTCCCTGCAAATCACCAGCATCGATATCGCCAACCCGGCGCGCAATCTGATCCCGGCGCGGGCCAGCGCGCGGCTCAATATCCGCTTCAACGATCTGCATCGGGGCGACGATCTCGCGGCCTGGCTCCGCGCGACGCTCGCCCGCCACGCGGCGCGGTTCGATCTGGTGCCCGAGATCAGCGGCGAGGCGTTCTTGACCGATCCCGCGCAAAGCGCTGGCGTCGCCGCGCTCGAGGCAGCGATTGCCGCGGAATGTGGCGGCGCACCGGCGCGCGCCACCGGCGGCGGCACCTCGGATGCCCGCTTCATCGCGCGCTATTGCCCGGTGGCCGAGTTTGGCCTGGTCGGCCTGACCATGCACCAGGCCGATGAGCGGGTGGAGATCGCCGATCTGTGGCGCCTCAAGCGGGTCTATGCCCGGCTGCTCGCGGCCTTTCTCGCGTCATGAGCCCGGCGCCATGAACCCGGCGATTGCCGCCCTCGCCTCGGGGCTGCGGGTGGCCGCCCTGCTTGCCGCTGGCCGGGCCGAGGCGATGACCCGCATCGAGCAGGGGATGGAGGGCGCGCGGCGGAGTTTTCTCGCGGCCCTGCTCTGCCTGCCGCTCTTCGCCCTGCTCCGCCTGCTGGATTGGACGCTCGCCGGCTTACCGCCCAGGCCCGGGCACGCGCTGACGCTCGATCTCCTCGGCTATGCCGTGGGCTGGGCGGGATTCGCGCTGCTCTCGCGCCCGCTGGTGGCATTTCTCGGCCGCGCGCCACTCTGGCCGCGCTACATCACGGTGTGGAACTGGTGTAATTTCGCGCAGTACGTGCTGCTCACCCTCGGCGCGCTGCCCGAGGTGCTCGGCCTGCCGGGGATTGTCCAGCAGACCGCCGCTCTCGTCGCCTTCGGCTGGGCGATCTGGCTGGAATGGCATGCGACGCGCCTCGCCCTCGAAATCGGTGCCGTGCCGGCCGCGCTTTTCACCCTGCTCGACCTCGCCATCGGCGTGGCGCTGGCCGGGCTCAGCGATCTGCTGACCTGAACGGGTCCAGCGCCTCGGGATAGCGCACGGCGATCAGGCAAAGCCCCTCGGGGGGCGCGGTCGGGCCGGCGCTCGCGCGGTCGCGGGCGGCGAGCGCGCGGGCGACATCGACCACCGTCCAGCGGCCTTCGCCCACCAGTTTGAGCGTGCCGACCATGTTGCGCACCTGATGATGGAGAAAGCTCCGCGCGACGGCGGTGATTTCGATTTTTTCCTCGCCAGTTCGCGCGACATCCAGCCGATCGAGTGTGCGGAGCGGAGACTTGGCTTGGCAGGCGCTGGCGCGAAACGAGGAAAAATCATGCCGCCCGCGCAGGCTTTGCGCCGCCTCGTGCATCGCCTCGGCATCAAGCGGCTTGGGCACATGCCAGACCCGCCCGGCGGCCAGCGCAGGGCGGGCGGGGCGGTTGAGGATGGTGTAGCGATAGATCCGCTTGATCGCCGAAAACCGGGCGCTCCAGCCGGGCGGGGCCGGACGGGCGGCGAGCACCACGACGGGATGCGGCTTGAGATGGAAATTGAGCGCGCTGGCGAGGCGCTCGGCCGCCAGATCGGTCGCGATCATGAGCCCGACCACCTGGCCGGCGGCATGCACCCCGGCATCGGTGCGCCCAGCGACGATGCTCGTAACCGGGTGTTCCCCGGCGAGGTTTTGCGCCGCATTTTCAAGGACTTCCTGGACCGAGACGCCGTTTTGCTGGCGCTGCCAGCCGACGAAGGGCGTGCCGTCGTATTCCATCCGCAGCGCGAAGCCGCGCGAGGGCGGGACCATCAGCCGAGCCGGAGGCCGGGCGGGATCGGGTGGCCGCGCAGGAAATCGGCCGTGGCGAGCGCCCCGCGTCCGGCCAGTTGCACCGTGAGCGGGCGGAGCCAGCCTTCGCCGCAGGCGATGTCGAGGGCCTCGTCCATCACTTCACCGGCGGCGCCGGAGCGTCCGGGCGGATGATCAACGACGCGCGCGGCGAGGATTTTCAGAATTTCTCCGCGATCGCGGGTAAAAGTGCCCGGCCAGGGGTTCAGCGCGCGGATCCGGCGCGCGATCTTGTGGGCCGGGCGGGTCCAGTCGATCACGCCATCGCCGCGACTGAGTTTTGCGGCATAGGTCGCGCCCGCCGGCTGTTCGCGGGGCGGGGGATTTTCCGCCAGGGCGCGGACGATCAGGCGCGCGCCGAGTGCCGCGAGCGTATCGTGCAGCGCGGCCGCGGTGGTGTCCTCGGTGATCGGCACCGCTTCCTGGAGCAGGATCGGGCCGGTATCGAGCCCGGCCGTCATCCGCATGATGGTCACCCCGGTCTCGGCATCGCCGGCGAGGATCGCCGCCTGGATCGGTGCGGCGCCGCGCCAGCGCGGCAAGAGGCTGGCATGGATGTTGAGGCAGCCACGCCGTGGGGCATCGAGAAAGGCGCGGGGCAGCAACAGGCCATAAGCCGCGACCACCGCGGCATCGAGGTCGAGGGCGGCGAACGCGGCGGCCTCGGTGGCGTCGCGAAGGGTCGCCGGGGTGCGCACGGCAAGGCCGAGCGCCGCTGCCCGGGCGTGGAGGGGCGCTAGGCGGGGTTTCTGGCCGCGCCCCGCCGGGCGGGGTTGCTGGCAATAGACCGCGGCAATTTCGTGCCCGGCGGCAACGAGCGCCACGAGCGCCGGAGCAGCGAAGGCCGCGCTGCCCATGAAGGCAAGGCGCACCGTCTTCAGCCCGCGGCTTTCTGACGCTGCTCCTTGGCAAGGCGGCGCAGGATCATGTTGCGCTTGAGCGGCGAGAGATGATCGATGAAGAGAATGCCATTCAGGTGGTCGATCTCATGTTGCAGGCAGGCGGCGAGCAGACCTTCGGCGGCGATCTGCCGCGCGGCCCCCGCGAGATCGCTGTAGCGCACGCTGACCCGGGCGGGGCGGGTGATATCGGCATATTGATTGGGCAGGGAAAGACAACCCTCCTCGCGGGTCACGCGTTCCTCGCTCGTGGCGAGGATTTCGGGGTTGATCAGCACGAGTGGGGCAGGTTTGTCCTCGGGCTGGAGATCGATCACCAGGAGGCGGAGCGAGACGCCGACCTGGGGCGCGGCAAGGCCGATGCCCGGCGCCGCATACATCGCTGCGAACATGCCCTCGATCAGGGGGGGGAGCGTCGCGCGATCCTCGGCGCGCACCACCCGCGCGCGCGCCTTGAGCCGCGGATCGGGGGCGATGATGATGGAAAGCGGGGCGGTGGCTAAACGCTGCATGGGCGCCATATATCGCGCGCGGCGAGAGGTTTCCAGAGCCTGGGCGCCGGTCCCGGCCTCTTGTAACCGCGGCCGCCGTGACCAAAATAAGGTCTGCTGGAACGCTGTAATGGGTTCCAGTACCCGCTTCGCTCCAAGGAGGAGGCATGATGATGCAGCGTATGTTTACCTCGCCACTATTTCTCGGCTTCGATCATCTTGAGCAATTGCTCGAGCGCGCGCGCAAATCCGGCGCCGATGGTTATCCGCCATACAATATCGAGCAGACCGGGCCGCAGGAACTGCGTATCACGCTGGCGGTTGCCGGGTTCGGCATGAACGACCTCCAGATTACCGTCGAAGATAACCAATTGGTGATCCAAGGCCACCAGAATGAGGAGACGGAGGGACGGGTGTTCCTGCATCGCGGCATCGCCGCGCGGCAGTTCCAGCGCGCCTTTGTGCTGGCCGAGGGGATCGAGGTACGGGCCGCTTGGCTTGATAACGGCCTGTTGCATATCGACCTCGCCCGCCCGCAAGCGGAAAGCCGGGTGCGCACTATTCGTATCGGCCAGCCCTCCGGTCGTATCGGCCAGCCCGCCGGGGACGTGCCTGCGGCAACGGAGCCGGAGTAACCCCCGCCGGCGCGAGAACGGGAGCTGCAAGAGAGGTTCTGGGCATGGCTGATTGCGCGTGCCCCCTGAATTGAGGAGTAGAGAACGATGAACAAGGATCCAGGATCCACCCATGAGACGGCCGAGGCCGTGGCGGTGATCCGGCATGATATTCGGCATCTCTCGCCGATTGAATTTGCCCGCCTCGGCCTCTCGCAGATCGCCTATGTGAGGCCGGTTCTGGTCGAGGGGAGCCCGGCCTTTGCCATCCACGGGGCGGATGGTCAACCGCTGGCCGTGGCCCCCAGCCATGAGACAGCGATCGCGGCGATTGTCGAGCACGAGATGATGCCGATTTCGATCCAGTAGCCCGCCCCGGCCCCGGCGTTGCCGCGCCGGGGTGCTGCGGCATTTTTGCACCTGGCCGGCGCATTGCGGCGAAGCAGGTAAAGAATTGTCGCGCGGCCAATTGCGCGGCCCGCGCCAGCGGGCTAGAGGCTCGAGCAGAGGCGATTTGAGGGCGGTCACGAAAACGCCTGATTCGTCGCGTTGGATCAGGCCAGCAAGACAGTATTTACCTCTTTCAGAGACAGTTCGGGGATGCGGTTGGTTTTCCTCAGGGCGGGTGGCGTGGCGTCTTTTCCTCGACGCCACCCGCCTGACCTGAGCGCCGTCCCCCTGGGGTTACTCCTTCGGGGACGCCGTGAGGGGATACCGTGAGCGTATTCCCGAGTGCTATTCGCACCGCGACACGCCGGGTCCGTGGTCCCGTGGCGCGTTCGCGCCGGCAATGGGGCGAGATCGTTCTCCATGCGCCGCAAACGCTCCGCGCCCTCGTCCGCGCCGACGAACTCTGGCTCGTCCTGCTTGCCGCCCTGGTCGGCTGCGCCGCCGGGCTTCTCGTCGTGATCATGAATGTCACGACGCTCGAGATGCACCGCCTGCTGTTTCTGCTCTATGGGCATGAGCGGCTGAGCGGGATGAATGCGCTCGATCGCGGCCGCGCCGTTCTGGTGCCGAGCATCGGCGGGCTCGCGTTTGGCTTGGCCGGCCTCGTCATCGCGCGTTTCTGGCCACGCCGCGCCGTCGATGCGATCGAGGCCAATGCGCTCTATGGCGGGCGCATGTCGCTCAGTGATAGCGTCATCGTGACGCTGCAAACGATTTTTTCCAACGGCGTCGGCGCTTCGGTCGGGCTCGAGGCGGGCTATACCCAGATCGGCGCCGCCTTCGGCTCGCGTCTCGGTCGTAGTTTCCGGGTGCGGCGCAACGATCTCCGCCTGCTCGTCGGGTGCGGCGCCGCCGGGGCCATCGGGGCGGCATTCAACGCCCCGCTCACCGGCGCCTTCTATGCCTTCGAGCTGGTCATCGGCACGTATTCGATCGCGACCTTGGCCCCGGTGGTCGCCGCCTCGATCGCCGCAATCGCCGTCGATCGTTGGCTGCTCGGCGACACTGGCGGGTTCGACCTGATCCTGCCGAGCAATATTCCGCCTTTCGACTATGTGCCGGTGCTGGCGCTCGGCATGATCTGCGCCCTGCTCGGCATTGCCATCATGCGCGCGGTGACGCTCACCGAGGAATTGTTCCGCAAGAGCCGGGTGCCTCCCTGGCTGCGCCCGGCGGTGGGTGGATTGTTGCTCGGGCTGATGGCGTTGATCACGCCACAGATTCTTTCCTCCGGCCACGCGGCGCTGCATCTCGGCATCAACGCGCCCTATTCGCTCCAGTTTCTCGCTTTGCTGGTCGTGCTCAAGGCGTTGGCGACGACGATCTCGATCGGCTCGGGGTTTCGCGGCGGCTTGTTCTTCGCCTCACTCTTTCTCGGCGGCATGCTGGGCAAGCTGTTTGCCGCGGTCCTGGCGGCGGTGACGGTGAGCCCGATGCTGCCCGGCGTCGTCTGCGCGGTGGTGGGGATGAGCGGGCTGGCGACGGCAATTGTCGGCGGGCCGCTGACGATGGCTTTTCTCGCGCTCGAAAGTACCGGCAGCCTGCCGCTCACCATCGCGGTGCTCGCCGCCTCGGTGGTCTCGGCGCTGACCGTGCGGCGCACGTTTGGCTATTCCTTCGCGACCTGGCGCTTCCATCTGCGCGGCGAGGCGATCCGCAGCGCCGTCGATGTCGGCTGGATGCGCAATCTCACCGTCGGGCGGATGATGCGGCGCGAGGTGCGCACCGTTCGCGCCGATACCCCGATCGCCAGTTTCCGCCGAGATTTTCCCCTCGGCGCCGAGCAGCGCGTGGTGGTGGTCGATCAGTCGGATCGCTATGCCGGCATCGTCCAGGTCGCCGAGGCCCACGCGGTGGACGCCAATATCAGCCAGGTTGGCGAGGCCCTGCACTATACCGATCAGTTCCTGCTGCCGCAGATGAGCGTGAAGGATGCCATCAGCGCTTTCGAGCAGTCGGAAAGCGACGCTCTCGCCGTGGTCGATAATCGCGAGTCGCGCCGGGTGATCGGCTTGCTCACCGAGCAATACGCGCTGCGCCGCTACAGCGAGGAGCTCGACCGGCGGCGGCGGGATCTCTCGGGCGAATGAGCGGGCGCCGCCAGGGCGGAGCAGGAAGCGGCGGCGCGATCCCACGCCGCGCGGTGTTCACCATCGCCTCGGCCAACTACATCGCCCTGGCCGCGACGCTGATGCAATCGGTGCGGGAAATCCAC
The DNA here is from genome assembly GCA_021801255.1 of Pseudomonadota bacterium. GTDB lineage: Bacteria > Pseudomonadota > Alphaproteobacteria > Acetobacterales > Acetobacteraceae > Acidibrevibacterium. Next base: position 38,906 of record JAJYYH010000037.1, on the reverse strand, counting down.
CCCGAGGTCGCACGTTTCATCGTCCTCGCCGATACGCCGCGCCGCTTTCCCGGCCTCGACCTCGCCGCCGAGATTATCGACTGCGCCGTCCTCGAGATGGCGGATTTCCGCAACATGCGGTTCTGGTACAATGTCCTTGAGTTCAATACCGCGCTGAAACCTTTCGCCTTTCGCTATCTCATGGCCGAGCGGGGGTTTACCGAACTCTGCTATCTCGACCCCGATATCCTGCTGCTGGCGCCGCTGCGCGCGGCTTTTTCCGCCCTCGCCAGGGACTCCATGGTCCTCACCCCGCATATTCTCAAGCCGTTGCAGGATGGCAAGGAACCATCCGACCTCACCATCATGAAATCGGGGGTCTATAACCTCGGCTTCCTCGCGCTCCACGACGATGGAGATACGCGGCAGTTGCTCGATTGGTGGGCGGAGCGCTGTATCGCCCATTGCCGGATCGATATCGCCGGCAACATGTTCACCGATCAGCGCTGGATGGACCTCGCGCCCGCCCTGGTCCCGCGCACCCTGATCTTGCGTGACCCCGGCTACAACGTTGCCTATTGGAACCTCGCGCACCGGCCGATCTCCCGCGCGCCCGATGGCACATGGCAGGCCGCCGGGGTGACGCTGGTCTTCTTTCATTTCAGCGGCCTCGCCATCGATGATCCCAACCTCTTCTCGCGCCATCAGGATCGTTTCGATGGCCGCGATCTCGGCGAGCTTGGAGATCTCGTCGAGCGCTACCGCGATCGTGTGCGGGGCAATGGCTGGGCGCGCTATCGCGCGGCGCGCTACGGGTTTGCCACCTTCCCCGATGGCCGTCCGATCGAGAACGCGATGCGCCGCTGGATCCTTCGGGCGATCGACGAGGGCCGCTTCGACGCGGATGCGCCGATCACCGTCACCGGGGAATTTTTCGATGCGCCCGACGAGGTTGCCGGCACGCTCGGCATCGTCATGACGCGGTTCATGTATCAGCTCTGGCTCGACCGGCCGGATTTGCGCGCCGTGTTCGATATCTACACGCCAACCGGGCAGGCGCAGTATTTCGCCTGGTTTGCCGCGAGCGAGGCCCGGGAGCAGGGCATCGACGGGCGCAGCATCGCAGCCGCCGTACGCCTCGCGCCCGCGCCGCCGCCGGCGCGGGAGGCAAGCTCGCCGTCGCCGCCGCCGCCGCCCCCCTGGCCGCCGCTCGCGGGGGAAAGCTGGTCCGGCCCGGCGGATGCCGCGCTCGCGGCGATGGGCGGGGATATTATTGTGGAATTCGGCGCGGCCACCCAGCGATTGCCGCGTGAGGCGGCGCTTGCTTGGGAGGCGCGGGCCGATCTGGCGCGGCATTTTCCGCTCTCGAGCCCGGCCGAGGTGCAGGATTTCCTGGCCTGGATGCTGACCGAGGGGGTGGTCCAGGATCTCATCGATCCCGCCCGGCTCAGCCCCGCGTTGCAGGCCGAGCTGACGCGGATTTCCGAACTCTCGCGGCACTACCAGGATGTGCCACTCAGCGAATTGATGCTGCTCACCCGTCGCCACACGCTCCCCGGCAGCGCCGCCGAGGCGCGCGAGCGGTTTCCCAGTGAGCGGGTGGGGCGGCTCTCGCACGGGCTGTGGTTCGCCTTCGTGGCCCCCGCGCGTTATCACTGGCCGGAGGCGCTGGTCGCGACGGTCCGCGCCTGGTTCATGGCACCGACCGAGATCGGCTGCCCTGGCCTCGCGTTCAACCGCGCCGAACTCGCGATCTGGGAAATGCGTCCCGATCTGCAGCAAGCGTTTCCGCTGTTCACGCCGGAGGACGCCGTCGCCTATCTGCACTGGCTGCTCAGCAAGGGCCTTGCCGAACTCGGCCTCGATCCGATGGTTCTCGACCCGAGGCTCGCCGATTTTCTGCTCCAGGCCTCGCCACGCCACCCGCGATTGCCGCGTGCTCTGGAAATGATCCACGCCGCGCGTGCCGATCTCCGCGCCCTGATCGATCTCGATACGGAAGAGGGTATTGCCGCGCTGCTGCGCTGGTGTGAGACGCATTATCTGTCCTCTTACGGCGCCACCGCGCTCGGCGCCCTGCTGCCCACGCCGCCGCGCGCCCCGCTCAGCGCGCTTGGCTGTCCGGGCTTTGCCTTCACCGCGGCGCAAGCGGCGATCTGGCAGGGACGAGACGATCTTCGCGCCGCGTTTCCGCCCGATCAGCCCGGCGCCGCCTGGGGGTTTCTCCACTGGCTGCTGAGCGAGGGTGCCGGTGAAGCGGGGGTTGCGGAAGCGCTTCGTGATCCGCGGCTCCCGGCCTTTCTCGCCAGCCCATCGCCGCGCTATCCAGACCTGCCGGTGGCGCTCGAGATGCTCCATGCCGCGCGCGCCGATCTTCGTGCCGGGATTGATCTCGGCGCCGCCGATGGCGTGGCGGCGCTGCGCCACTGGGCGGATCTGCACTTCGGCGCGGCTTATGCCGGAACGCCGCTCGCCGGCCTCTCTGTCCCCGCTGCGCCAGCCTCGCGCTGGGGCTCGATCGGCCGCGCGGGCGCGCGGAAAACCCGGCTGCTGCTGAGCGGGATGTGGTCCGCGCTCACCGGACGCGGGGAGGATCTGCGCGGCTCGGCGGCCGCCCTGTTGGCCGTCGGTTTCAGTGATTTCCTCGTGCTCGATCGCGCCACGGGCACGCTCCATGGCCCGGATGGCGTGGCCTTGCCGGCGGCGGATGGCGGGATCGAGGCGGCGGTTCACCTTGTCCATCTCAACGCCGATACCGCATTTCAGGATGCGCGCTTTTTTGCCCGGCGCGGGGTGCGGGCGGGGCGCAGCATCGGCTTCTGGGCCTGGGAGCTGGAGACGCTGCCGCGCCGCTGGCGGCACGCGTTTTCCTTCTTTGACGAGATCTGGGCGGTGAGCCACTTCGCGGCCCTGGCCTTCGCGCGCGAAGCGCTCCGTCCGGTACGGGCCATGCCGCTCGCCATCACCCTCCCCGAACCGACGGAATGGCTCGATCGCGCCGGGCTCGGGCTAACGGCGCAGGCGACCCTCTTTCTCTGCATGTTCGACTTCCGCTCCTACGCCAGCCGCAAGAACCCCGAAGCGGTGGTCGAGGCCTTCATCCGCGCGTTCCCCTCGGGCGATGAAGCGGTGCGGCTGTTGATCAAGACCCAGGGTGGCGAGAGCGCGCCGCGGCAATGGCAGCGCCTTATCGATCTCGCCGCCGACCGGCGCATCGAACTCCGCGACATGCCGCTCGATCGTGCCGAGCTGGTGAGCCTGATCGCGGCGGCGGATGCTTTTGTCTCGCTGCACCGCGCCGAGGGGTTCGGGCGCGGCCCGGCGGAGGCCATGTGGCTCGGCAAGCCGGTGATCCTCACCGCCTATTCCGGCACCAATGATTTTGCCACGCCCGAAACCGCCTTTCTCGTGAGCTACCAGCCCGTCCCGGTCCCGCCCGACGCCTATCCCGGGGTCGAGGGGCAGAGCTGGGCCGAGCCCGATATCAGCGAGGCGGCGCTGTTCATGCGCACCATCCACGCCCAACCCATGCTCGCACAAGGCGTCGGGGCGCGCGCAAAGGCGCGGGTGCAGGCGATCTACCACCCGCAAATTGTCGGCCAGACGATGTGCGCGGCACTTGGTTTTGCTCCGGAGCAGAGCCAGCCGAAGCGGTCGCGGCCGGGCGCCGCCGTGTCCGCCGCGCCCCGAACGGGGCGCCGCGCCCGACCATGAAACGCGGCTGCTTGGCGCTTGCCGCGGCGCTCGGCTTGCTTTCCGGCGGCTGCAAGATCATCGACCAGACGACGTTCGGTGCCAAGCCCGAGCCACCACCACCCGATCTCATCGCCGAGGCGTTGAAACCCGGCAGTACCTTGCCGTTGGTGGCCATCCGCTTCGATGGCACGCCGATCAATTATGACGCGGCGCTGAAAAACGCTCTCGATATGGCGCAAACCCGCAAGCCTGACGCGAAATACCGTGTCGTGACCGTCGTGCCGGAAACCGGCGATCCGGCCAAGGACAGCGCCGCGATCGAAAAGGGCACCTATGACGTGCTGCGGCTGGAGGACGCGATGATGAGCGACGGCATCCGATTCGATGACATATCCGTCGCGGCGCGCGCCGAAAAAGGCGTCACGGCGCGTGAAATCCGCATTTATGTGCAGTAAGGGCGTGGAGCATCTGCCGCGTCAAAGTTAGGCCAGGGGCTCTGCCCCTGGACCCCGCTGGGGCTAGCTTCCCCAGACCCGCATTCCGGGAAGGATTGCAAAGGCTCCGCCTTTGCTGGGGTCCAGGGGCAAAGCCCCTGGACTTAATTTTGGCTACCAGAGACCCGCGAGAATTGCCGCCGCGACCGCGAGGCCCGCTTCCCGGTTGGCCTTGAACAGGCCGAGGCAGAGCGCGGGATCGTCGATATCGAGGCGGATCACCTGGACCGTGAGCAGGACCGCGGGGAGAGCCAGAACGATGTAAAATCCAATCCCGAGCCGCGCCCAATGCCCCGACGCGAGCAGTGCCGCGAGCGTCGCGCCATAGCAGAACGCGAGAAAAATCCGGGTATGGCGATGGAACAGGCGCGCCGTTGATTTCACGCCGATCAGCGCGTCATCCTCGCGATCCTGATGCGCGTAGATCGTGTCATAGCCGAGAATCCAGAGGATCGCAGCGAGATAGAGCAGGCCCGCCGCGGCGTCGAGCCGGCCGCTGGCCGCGGCGAAGCCCATCGGGGCGCCCCAGCCGAAGGTGACGCCGAGCATCACCTGTGGCCACCAGGTGATGCGCTTGGCCAGCGGGTAGGTCGCGACCAGCGCCAGCGAGCCCGCGCCAAGCGCCTGGGCGAGCGGGGGAAGTTGCAGCAGGATCAGCCCCGAGAGGCCGAGCAAAACCAACAGAAACAGCGTCGCCCCCCGCAGGCCCACCGTGCCGGCGGCGAGCGGGCGGCCGGCGGTGCGGGTGACGCGGCGGTCCATTTCGCGGTCCCACATATCGTTGACGACGCAGCCCGCCCCGCGCATCAGCACGCTGCCAAGGGCAAAAAGCGCGATCAGCCAGAGCGCCCGTCGGGGGGCAGGCCGGGCGAGCAGAATGCTCCAGAGGCCGGGCAGGAACAGCAGCCAGGCACCGATCGGCCGGTCGAGCCGGGCGAGCAGCAAATAGGGCTGTGCGGCTTGCGGCAGATGCCGGATCCAGCCCTCGCGGACGATATCGGTATGCGCGCTCATCGCTGCTACTCTGCCCAGCGTGATGGCAAGGTCAATCCGCCTTTATTGTGACGGCATGCTGGAGGCGGGGATGGAGGTCACGCTCGGCCCCGGCGAGACGCATTATCTCGCCCATGTGATGCGCGCGCGCACCGGCGCGGCGATTGCGCTGTTCAACGCGGAAAGCGGCGAATGGCGGGCACGGCTTACGCTGGCCGGGCGCGCCCCGGCGCGGGCCAGGATCGAGGATTTGCTTCGCCCGCCATGCCCGGAGCCCGATCTCTGGCTGGTTTTCGCGTTGCTCAAGCGGGTGGCGAGCGAGCTTGTCGTGCAAAAGGCGACCGAGCTGGGCGTCGCCGCCATTCTGCCGGTGCTCGCCGGCCATGGCGTGGCGGAGCGGTTCAACCACGGGCGCGCCGCCGTCATCGCGCGCGAGGCGGCGGAGCAGTGCGAGCGGCTGTCGCTGCCCGTGATCCATTCGCCGCGCCCGCTCGCCGCGGTGCTGGCTGGCTGGCCGGAACGGCGGCGGCTGATTGCGGCGATCGAGCGCGCCGCGCCGGGCACGCCGGCGCCGCGCCCGGCGCCCGGTCCGGCAGCGCTGCTGGTTGGCCCCGAGGGGGGGTTCACGCCGGCGGAGCTTGACGCGCTAAGCGCGCATCCCTTTGTAGAGCGGGCGAGCCTCGGGCCGCGCATCCTGCGCGCGGAAACCGCGGCGATCGCCGGGTTGGCCTTGCTGCAAGTACCATCCTCGCCGCTTTGACTGCACCTGCTCCGTCCCTCTCGCAAGGCCACGAAAACCGCATGTCCAATCCCGGTGAGGTTGATACCACCCCGATCAGCGATCGACGCCAGTTGATCGCCTGGCTCGAGGCCGGAGCCAAGCCGCGCGAACACTGGCGCATCGGCACCGAGCATGAGAAATTTGGCTTTTTCCTTGACGATCTCACCCCGCCGCCCTATGCGCCGGGCGGCATCCGCGCCGTGCTGGAGGGGTTGATCGCACAAGGCACGGACGGGCAGGGAGGCTGGGCGCCGATCCTTGATCGTGGCCAGCCGATTGGGTTGCGTGACGCCGGCGGCCATGACGGCGCCTCGATCTCGCTGGAGCCGGGCGGGCAGCTTGAGCTTTCGGGCGGGCTTTGCCGTGATCTGCACGCAACCGCGCGCGAGATGGCGCGGCATTTTGCCGAGGTGCATCAGGCCGCTGATCCGCTGGGCCTGGGCTTCGCTCCGCTCGGCTTTCATCCGCTGGCGACCCGCGAGGCGATGCCGTGGATGCCGAAAAGCCGCTACGCCATCATGCGCCGCTATATGCCGCGGCGCGGCGCGCTCGGGCTCGACATGATGCTCCGCACCTGCACCGTGCAGGTCAATCTCGACTACGCCTCGGAAGCCGATATGGTGCGCAAGCTCCGCGTCGCTTTGGCCTTGCAGCCGGTGGCGACCGGGCTGTTCGCCAATTCACCGTTCACCGAGGGGCGGCCGAACGGGTTTCTCTCCTATCGTGCCCATGTCTGGACCGATACTGACCCGGATCGTTCGGGTATGCCGGGGCTGTTTTTCGAACCCGATTTCGGCTTCGAGCGCTATGTCGATTGGGTGCTCGACGTGCCGATGTATTTTATTCAGCGCGCCGGCGGCCTCGTTGATCTCGCTGGCCATTCATTCCGCGAGTTTCTTGAGCGCGGCCTGCCCGAGCAGCCTGGCGAGCGGGCGGTGCTCGGCGATTTCACCGACCATCTGACGACGGTGTTCACGGATGTGCGGATCAAGCGGTTTCTCGAGATGCGCGGGGCGGATGCCGGCACGCCGGCGATGATGCTGGCGCAGAGCGCGCTCTGGGTCGGACTGCTTTATGACGACGCCGCGCTGGCCGCCGCCGACGCCTTGGTGCGGGCCCATCCGTGGCAGGAGTTTGCGGCGCTGCGCCCGGTTGTGCCGCGCCGCGGACTGGCCGCGCCCTGGGCGGGCGGGACAGTTCGTGATCTGGCGCGCGAGATGGTAGCGATTGCCGCCCAGGGCCTTTCCGCCCGCGCCCGCCGCGACGAGAACGGGCGCGATGAGAGCATGTTTCTCGCCCCGCTTCAGGAAATCGTCGCCGGTGGACCGAGCCCGGCGGAATTTTGGCTGCAGCGCGCGGAGCGGGTCTGGCATGGCGATATCGCCCGTATTTTCACCGAGGCGCGGGTATGAAGGCGGGTGTCCCATGGCGCAATGCGCCGGCCAATTTCGCGATCCTCACATGGGGCCTGGCGGATGCGCTTAAACACTTGCGGTTGTAAGCCGCTTCAGTGAATACTTGGCTATGCTGATAACTCCTGCCACGCAATTCACGACCCTGGCCCGCCCCGCGCAGCGCAATCCGGCGCCCGCGCTCAGCCTGCGTCTGTTCGGCCCGATGCAGGCCTGGACGGCGAACGGCGAAAACGCCCTGCCCAATGCCCGCAAGAGCCGCGCCCTGCTTGCCATGCTGGCGCTGGCGATGCCGCGGCCGCGGAGCCGCGCCGCCATTGCCGAGACGCTCTGGAGCGGCCGCCCCGAGGAGCAGGCGCGCGGCTCGCTGCGCCAGGAAATCTACCGTATGATGGAGAGCCTTGGCCCGCTCGGGGCAGAAGTGGTCAGCATCGAGCGCGAGCAGATAGCGCTCCGCGGCGCGGCGGTCTGGACCGATATCGCCGAAGTGCGCTCTGCCAGCCTTGCCGCGCCGCAGGCCCTGCAACTGATCGGCGGGGAATTGCTCGCCGATCTCAACGGCCTCGATGCCGCTTTCGATGCCTGGCTGCTCGCCGAGCGCACGGCGATTCGCAGCTTGGCGCGGCGTGTCGCCGAGGCGGTGCTCGAGGAGCAGACCGACCCCGATGGCGTGATCGCCGCCGCCCAGCAAGTCCTGGCGATCGACCGGGTGCATGAGGAGGCCTGGCGGGCGCTGATCCGCGCCTATGCCGCGCGCGGCGAGCGTGGGCTGGCGATCGAGGCGTTCGAGCGCTGCCGTGCCGCGCTTGGCGAGCGGCTGAGTGCGCTACCCTCGGAAGAGACCCGCGCCCTGCTCGCCGAAATCCGCGTTGGCGCCGCGCCGGTGGCCTTCACCACGCGCCCGCGCTCCTCGCCGACGCCGCCCTGGGTGCGGAGCGGCCGGCGCCTCGGCGTGCTGCCGCTCGAATACTCGGGCGAGGATCGCGACCTTGGCGAGCGCGCCGTCGTGCTTGCCGAGGAGATCACCACGGCACTCGCGCCGTTCCGCTGGATGGACCTGGTTTCCTGCTCGGCGCTGAGCCGCTTCGCCGCCGAAACCCGCGACGAGGCGGCGCTGCGCCGCTTCTTCGGCCTTGATCTGCTGGTCGATGGCCGCTTGCAGCAGGCCGACGATATGCTGCGCGTGACGCTCCGGCTCATCGATCTTGACGCGGGCAACCAGATCATCTGGGTCGAGCGGTTCGACCATCGCCTCGAGGACCGGCTCGGTCTGCAGGACCACGTCGCCGCCCTGGCTTCCGCGCGCATCGATCGCGAGATCCAGCAGAGCGAGATCCGCCGCCTCAACCGCGTCGTCACCGCCGGCCAGATGCCGCGCAATACCTCGGCCTATGATCTGATGGTGCGGGCGCTCGGCCTGGTGGCGCGGCTGGAGCCGGCGGAATTCATGAGCGCTGGGCCGTTGCTCGAACTCGCAACCGAGTTGGCGCCCGATTATGCCGCGCCCCACGCGGTACTTGCCGCATGGGGCGCGATGACGCTGGCGCAGGGCTGGGCGGCCGAGCCGCCGGAGATGATGGCGCGCGCGCAAGGGGCGATCCGCCGCGCGCTCAGCATCGATCCGCAGGATGCCCGCGCCCTCAGCATCGCGGGGCAGCTCAAATTGCAGATCGAGCGCCGCCACGAGGAGGCGATCGCGCTCCATGACCGCGCCCTCACCCTCAATCCCAATCTGGCGATGGCCTGGGGTTTTTCCGGGATGGCGGCAGTCTGTCGCGGCGATTTCGCCGAAGCGGAGCGCCGGCTTGGGCGCTACCGCGCATTGCTGCCCTTCGACCCGGAGGGCTTCCTGTTCGATCCCGCCTTTGCGCTGCTGGCGCTGCTGCGCGGCGATTTCGCCGAGGCGGCGGCGATTGCCCGCGACATCAGCGAAATCCGCCCCACCCTGGTTTCCATCTATCCCTATCATCTCGCCGCCCTTGGCCATCTCGGTCGCCTCGAAGAGGCGGCGGAGATCTGCGCCCGACTGGCGGCGCTTCGTCCCGGCTACGGACGCCGCGAGGTGGTGGCGCGCACCCCGATCGTACAGGCGGCGCATCGCGAAATCCTGGCCGACGGTCTGCGCCGCGCCGGCTTGTCCGAGGACTAATTCAGGGCCGGGACCGCGATGCGTCAGTAGGTTCCACGAAAACCCAAGATTCCACGAAAACCCGGCCCAGCGAATCGGGCCGGCGTGATGCAAAAGTTGACCTGAACCGCTTTCGCGCCTTCATCCCGTTCGCGCCTTCATCCCGCTTGGGCGCTCGCCTCGCTCCGCGTCGCGCCCACCCGGGCGGCCAGGGAGGCGGCCATGAAGGCGTCGAGATCGCCGTCGAGCACGGCGGCGGGGTTGCTTTTCTCGACGCCGGTGCGGAGATCCTTGACCATCTGATAGGGTGCCAGAACATAGCTGCGGATCTGGTGGCCCCAGCCGATTTCGGTCTTGGCGTTTTCCACCAGGGCCGCCTGCGCCTCGCGCTTGCGCAATTCCGCTTCATAGAGCCGGGCGCGGAGCATTTCCATCGCGCGGGCGCGGTTGCGGTGCTGGCTGCGATCGGTCTGGCAGGCGACGACGATGCCGCTCGGGACATGGGTGATGCGGATCGCGCTCTCGGTCTTATTGACATGCTGGCCGCCGGCGCCCGAGGAGCGATAGGTATCGACCCGCAGATCGGCCTCGTTGATCTCGATGGCGATCGTGTCATCGATGACCGGATAGACCCAGACGCTGGCAAAGCTTGTCTGGCGGCGGGCGTTGGCGTCAAACGGGCTGATGCGCACGAGGCGATGCACTCCGGCCTCGGTTTTCAGCCAGCCATAGGCGTTCGCGCCGGAAACCTGGAGGGTCGCCGACTTGATGCCGGCCTGCTCTCCCTCGGCGCGGTCGATCAGCTCGGCCTTGTAGCCCCGGTTCTCGGCCCAGCGCAGATACATCCGCAGCAGCATCTCCGCCCAGTCCTGCGCCTCGGTACCGCCGGCCCCGGCATTGATCTCGACATAGGCATCGTTGCCATCGGCCTCGCCCGAAAGCAGGCTCTCGATCTCGCGCCGCTTGGCTTCCTCGGCAAGCGCCCGGAGGGTTTTTTCGCCCTCCGCCACGAGCGCCGCCTCACCTTCATTTGCCGCGAGTTCAATGAGTTCTCCGGCATCCTTGGTCTCGCGCTCGAGCCGGCGGACACTTTCGGTCTGAGCGGCCAGGTAGTTGCGCTCGCGCATCAAGGCTTGGGCGCGTGCGGCGTTTTCCCAAAGCGTGGGGTCTTCGGCGGCGGCGTTCAGCTCATCGAGCCGGGCGAGCGCGCGGTCCCAGTCAAAGATGCCTCCTCAGCAGCGCGATCGACTGCTGGATTTGCTGGACCAGGGCTTCGGACTCGGCGGACATTTTTTACCTCGTCGCGGACGAAAGGGAGGGCGCGTCTAATAGAGCCCGCCCATGGTCTTGTCGAGATCCTCGGCTTGCGGCGCGGGGGGCGGCGTCGCGGCGGCGGTGGTGCCTTGGGGAGAAGCCGCCTGGTCCGCTCCCGATGCCGGCGTGGCGGGCGTTGTCGCCGCTTCGGCGGGCGCGGCGGGCGGGGTAAGCGGGCTGCCAATCGGCTCCGAGGCGCCAGGGGTCTGCCCGTCCTTGAACGCATCCGTCATCGTCTGCACGCTGTCGCTCCAGGAGGCCAGCGTGACGCCAGGGGGCGGCGTGAAGGGCAGAACCGGGCGGTCCTTCAGGGCCTCGGCCATGAAATCATGCCAGATCGGCCCGGCCAGCTCGCCGCCGGTTTCGTTCTTGCCGAGATCGGCGGGCTGGTCGAAGCCGACCCAGACCACGGTGACGAGATCGGGCGTGAAACCAGCGAACCAGGCGTCGGAAAAATCCTGCGTCGTGCCGGTTTTGCCGGCGATCGGCCGGTTCAGCCCGCGCCCCGCGCGCACCCCCGTTCCGCGGCTCACCACGTCCTCCATCATCGTCACCACCTGGAAAACGCTGGCGGGGTCGGCGATCGTGGGGCGGGTGTCATCAAGCAGCGGCGGATGGTCGGGCGCCGCGCCGCAGCTCTCGCAGCCGATCGCTCCCGTCCGCCACAACGCATGGCCATCGCGGTCCTCGACGCTATCGATCAGGCTCGGGATAACCTCGCGCCCGCCTTCATCGAGGCTGGCATAAGCGCCAGCCATGCGCAGTACCGTGGTCTCGACGGCACCGAGGGCGGCAGGCAGCACGCGCGGCATATCGTCCACGAGGTGAAAGGCGATCGCGGTTTTCGCCACGGCGTTCATGCCAAGCAGATTGGCGACGCGCAGCGTCACCAGATTGCGCGAATGCTGCAACGCCTCATGCAGCGGCATCGGGCCGTTGAAATCCATCTCGTAATTATTCGGCCGCCATTTCCCCTTATCCCCGAGATCGACGACGAAGGGGGCGTCGAGAAAGCGCTGGCTCGGTGAAATGCCCTGTTCCATGGCGGTGAGATAGACAAAGGGCTTGAAGCTGCTGCCTGGCTGACGATTGGCTTGCGTTGCGCGGTCGAACTGGCTGATCGCGTGGCTCCAGCCGCCGACCAGGGCGAGAACCCGGCCGGTGCGCGGGTCGAGCGAGACCAGCGCACCCTCGACGGTGGGGATCTGGCGGAGCTGGAGGCGCGCCGGCGCCGCCGCTGGCTCGATCATCACGACATCGCCGGGCAGCAGGATATCGCGCATCCGCCGCGGTACGCCGCCCAGGGCGCCGTTCACCAGCGGTCGCGCCCAGGCGCAATCGGCGAGCAGCAGCGTGCCGGTATGCGCCTGCGCCGGCGCGTCGCCCTCCTGCCAGCCGATCTCCGCCGCCCGATCGGTTTCACCGAGCACGACGCCGAGCCGCCAGTCGGGCAACATCCCCGGCGGCGGGGTCACGCCCGCGAGTTTCTCCGCCCAGTTCGCCCGCAGACTCGAAGGCGGGTCGGGCAGATGAGAAACCGCGCCGCGCCAGCCGCCATGCGCGCGGTCGTAATTGAGCAGCCCCGCACGGAGCGCGTTCTCTGCCGCTTCCTGGAGGCGCGGGTCAAGGCTCGCGCGCACCATCAGCCCGCCCTGGCTCACCACATCGGCGCCGAAGCGGGCGAGCAGCGCGCGATGCACTTCATCGGCGAAATACCCGCTGTCGGGCGTCAAATCCGGGTGGTGGAAGCCGCGCGGCACCAAGGGCTCGGCCTGCGCCGCGCGGGCCTCGGCCAGCGTCACGGCATGGGTCTCGACCATGCGCTCTAGCACCCAGTCCCGCCGCGCCCTGGCCGCTTCTGGGAAATGGAACGGATTGTAGTTGTTGGGCGCCTTAGGGAGTGCCGCCAGCATCGCCGCCTCGGCGAGGGTAAGCTGGTCGAGCGGCTTGTTGAAATAGGCCTCCGCCGCCGCCGCGACGCCATAGGATTGCTGCCCGAGATAGATCTCGTTCAGGTAAAGCTCGAGGATGCGCTCCTTCGAAAGGCTCTGCTCGATGCGCAGCGCCAGGATCGCCTCGCGGATTTTCCGCCCCAGCGTCACCTCGTTGCCGAGCAGCATGTTTTTCGCGAGCTGCTGGGTGATGGTGGAGGCCCCGACCGGGCGGCGGCCCTCGTGCATGTGCGAAAGATCGGTGACGCCGGCGCGCAAAATGGCGAGCGGATCGACGCCGCGATGGCTCCAGAAATTCTGGTCCTCGGCGGCGAGAAAGGCGTTTTTCACGCGCTCCGGGATGGCGGTGAAGGGGACATAGATGCGCCGCTCGGTGGCCAGCTCGGCCATCAAGGAGCCATCGCCGGCGAAAATCCGGCTCATCACCGGCGGCTGATAGTTTTTGAGGCCCACGACATCGGGAAGATCGGCGGCATAGTGGCGATAGGCGCCATAGGCCGCGATCAGCCCGGCCAGCCCGGCGAGCACCGCAAGCCCGGCGATCGCGCCCACCAGCCGGCCAAGCCAACGCGCGAGAAACCGCCCGACGCCGCTAAGCCGGGGCGTGCGCTCGGGACGGCGGGGCGGCGGCGCCGAGGCGGCGCCAAGCCGCTCGCGCGGGGGAGGGGGGTCGGTGGGCATCGCCTCCATATAATCGCCCCGACGCCCGAAAGCATCCCACCCCGCGCGGGGGACGAGACATAGGGAGAAGACGAGGGCTCCGCCCTCGACCCGCTGGGGCCAATGGCCCCAGACCCCATCCCGGCAGGCACCTTTTGCCCCCAGGCGCTACCCCAAACCCACCCCTCAAGACCCGCCCTCGCATGGCTTCAACTGGCCTTGGCTAAATCTTCCCCATCCAGGCGATTGATCAACGCCGCCGGCGATGTGACAGGCAGCGAAGTGCGAGAGGAAACCTACGGCGTTGACAAGTGTTAACCGATATTACGAGATGCAGGCGGAGTGAGCACCGGGGATGGATGACGCGTGAGCGAAGCAGCGGATGTGATCGTTGTCGGGGGCGGTAACGCGGCGCTGTGTGCGGCGCTGGCGGCGGCGGAGAGTGGCGCTCGGGTCGTGGTGCTCGAACGCGCGCCGGAGGCCGAGGCCGGCGGCAACAGCGCGTTCACCGCCGGCGCCATCCGTTTTGCCTATCGCGGCGTCGAGGATCTTCGCGCCGTCATGCCCGATCTCAGCGATGACGAGATCGCCCGCACCGATTTCGGCACCTATACCGAGGATCAATTCTTCGACGACATGTTCCGCGTGACGCAAAACCGCACCGACCCTGCGCTCTGCGAGACGCTGGTGCGGTCGAGTTTCCCGACGCTCCGCTGGATGCGCGACAAAGGCGTGCGGTTTCAGCCGATCTATAGCCGCCAGGCGTTCAAGGTCGACGGAAAATTCAAATTCTGGGGCGGCCTCACGGTCGAAGCCTGGGGCGGCGGGCCGGGGCTGGTCGCGGCGCTGACCGCCGCCTGTCGGGCGCAGGGGATCGATATCCGCTATGAGAGCCGCGCCGTCCGCCTGCTCTATGACGGCCGCGCGGTGCGGGGCGTCGAGGTCAAGACGCCGGCGCGGCGCTATCTTCTCGGCGGCGCGACGGTCATTCTGGCCAGCGGCGGCTTCGAGGCCGACCCCGAGATGCGCACGCGCTATCTCGGCCCGGGCTGGGAATTGGCCAAGGTCCGCGGCGCGCGCTTCAATGGCGGCGACGGCATCAAGATGGCCCTCGCGATCGGTGCCGCGCCGGCCGGCAACTGGTCGGGCTGCCACGCCGTGGGCTGGGATTTCAACGCCCCGGAATTCGGCGATCTCGCGGTCGGGGACGGGTTTCAGAAACATTCCTACCCGTTCGGGGTGATGGTGAACGCCGCTGGCCGGCGCTTCGTCGATGAGGGCGCCGATTTCCGCAACTACACCTACGCCAAATATGGCCGCGTCATTCTCGCCCAACCGGGCAATTTCGCCTGGCAGATCTTCGATGCCAAGGTTCTGCACCTGCTGCGCGACGAATACCGTATCCGGCAGGTGACGAAGCGGCGGGCGGAGACGCTGGAGGCCCTCGCGCCCCAGCTCGACGGCGTCGACGCCGCCGCGTTTCTCGCCGGAATCCGCGCCTATAACGCCGCTATCCGGCGCGACATTCCGTTCAACCCCAATGTCAAGGACGGGCGCCGCACCGAAGGCCTTGCCGTGCCCAAGAGCAATTGGGCCAATCCGCTCGAAGACCCGCCGTTCGAGGCCTATCAGGTCGGCTGCGGCATTACCTTCACCTTCGGCGGCCTGCGCATCGATGCCGGGGCGCGCGTGCTCGATCAGGATCTCCGCCCGATTCCGGGGCTTTATGCGGCGGGCGAACTGGTCGGCGGCCTCTTTTATTTCAACTACCCGGGCGGCACCGGGCTCATGAGCGGCGCCGTGTTCGGCAAGCTCGCCGGCACCACGGCGAGCGCCGATCTGCCGGCGTTGCGTCACAACGAACCCGCGGCCTTGCTTCCCACCTCCAGCCTCGCCTGATGCCCGAGTGCGCCGACGTCGCGGTGATCGGCGCCGGCGCGGCTGGGATTAATCGCCAGCGAGGCGGGCCGACATCAGCGGCGCCGCGAGCCGCATCAGCCCCGCGACCTCACCGGCGCGATCGATGGAGAGAACCGCGTCCGCCAGCCGCGCGCTGCGCTCGCGCCCCAACACCGCCTCGGCGAGGCCGGTGAATTTGGCGCGCAGCTCGGCCTCGGTGAGGAAATTCTCGGGCTCTCCCTTGGCGACGACAATGGTGCGGGTGAATTCCTCGCCGCGCGCGGCGATGGTAAGCTTGCCCGCCATGTAGCGCGGGAAAACCGCCTCGATCTCGGGATCGGCTCGGCAAACGACCTTGGCCATCAGGGCGCGCACCACGGGGTCGTCGAGCAGGCGATAGCTGTCCCAGCCCATCGCCCCGCTGGCAAGCGCGCAGGCGATGACGAAGGGGCCGCTGAACTGGCCATCGACGACATTTCGCGGATTCTGCTTCTGCGCCAGTGGCTGACCGATCAGCAGCATCCCGGCCTGCGACAGGCCGAGCGTGACGGCGGTGATTTCCGCCGGTTTGAGGTCGTGTTCGGCGCGCAGCGCCAGCGCCGCGTCGATCCCGGCGTGGCCATAGCGGCAGGAGGGGTAGGGTTTGACGGCGGTGCGCATCAGCTCGAATTCGACCCCGAGCCCGACCACCGCGCGCTCCGGCTCGGGCGAAGGGGCATAGGCCGCGAGGAAGCCATGCCGGCCTTCCAGCGCCTCGGCCGCGCCCTTGAACTCCTCGCGCGCGAGAGCGCCCGCGGTGAGCCCGGCCATCGCTGCCCAGCCGACCTGAAAGCGCTTGGTCCAAGCGCCGTTGGCGAGAAATTGCAGGCTGCCGGCGGTTTGGCTCAGCGCGATGCCGAGCGCCGAGGCGACGCCCGCCGTATCGAGCCCGAAGACGCGCGCCGCCGCCGCCGCCGCGCCAAAAGCGCCGCAGGTCGCGCTGGGGTGGAAGCCGCGCGCGTAATGCGCGCCGGCCGGCAAAGCGAGGGCAATGCGGCAGGTGACCTCATAGCCGGCGATGATCGCCGCCAGCGTCTCGGCGCCGCTGGCACCCACCATCTCGGCCGCGGCGAGGGCGGCGGGAATGACCGGGGCGCCGGGATGCAGCGAGCCGCCGGCATGGGTATCGTCGAAATCGAGCGAATGGCCGAGCGCACCGTTGAGCAGCGCGGCCCCCGCCGGGGTGTAGCGCGCCGAGCAGCCGAACACTCCGGCATTGCCGGCGGCAAGCCCGAGCGCGCGGGTCGCGGCGAGCAAGGCGGGGGTGCTCTCGGCATCGTGGCGGGCGCGGACGATGTTGCCGACGAGATCAAGCAGCAACAGCCGGGCGCGCACGACCACTTCGGGCGGCAAACGGTCGAGCCGGATGGCGGCAGTGAAAGCGGAAAGATCGGCAGTGATGCCCATGGCACGTTTCCCCTGGTTTTTCCCCAAGGCGAAACTCTGGCGCAATTTTGCCGAATAGAAAAGCCGACGCCCGAGGGCGGGATCAGCTCTCCGGGGTCAACGATTTAATCAGCTCGAAGACACGCTTGCGCACTGCCGGGTCGGTGATGCGATAATAGGCGCGTACCAGTTCGAGGGTTTCGCGGCGCGACATGGTATCGTCGCCGAAACCTTCCTGCGCCTCGGCGAAACCGAGGGCGCGGCGGGCGGCGGGCGAGCTGTAGGTGGTGGCGAGCGGCTCCGGCATGTCGTCGAAGAAAAAGCTGATTGGCACGTCGAGCACGCGGGCGAGATCGAAGAGGCGCGAGGCGCCGACCCGGTTCGCGCCGCGCTCGTATTTCTGCACCTGCTGGAAGGTCAGGCCGAGAGCGTCGCCGAGGCGTTCCTGCGACATGCCAAGCAGCGTGCGGCGCAGTCGGATGCGCGCGCCGACATGGATGTCGATCGGGCTTGGCTTGCCGTCTTTTTCGACGTGTCCGGGCGTTTCATCTGACGGCATTCCTGGGGCACTCCTGGTTTGGGAGACGATCTTCGGCGATCCACTTTCGGCCGGCGGCGATCCCCACCGGCTGTCATTAAAATCGTGAACCCTCTGTTAACAGCACAACCCAGGATCGTCAACACTTACGTTTAATTCAGGGAAAATTAATGATAAAAATCGATCTCATATCATAGTATGGTTTTTAGTTTTTAAAAAGGAATTTTTCCATGAAAAGGTGACCATTGCCGCGACTAAAGCGAGCATGAATGGAAGGAACAAACCCAATTGCGCGAAAGGTGGGGGTGGCAATTCGCCTGGAACAGGAATCGTCACCACGCCCTGCCGGTCCAGGCCTAGCCGCGCAAGCTCCCTGCCATGCCCATCGAAGGCTGCCGAGATCCCGGTATTGGCGGCACGCAGCAGCGGCAATCCCTCCTCGATGGCGCGCATCCTGGCGGCCGCGAGATGCTGGCGTGGCCCGCTCGAATCGCCGAACCAGGCATCGTTGGTGACATTGACCAAAACCCCTGGCCGCGCCCGCTCATCGGCAACCTGATGGGGATAGATCGCCTCATAGCAGATCAGCGGGCCAACCGCCGGCAGACCGGGAAGCGTGAGCGTTCGCGGCCCCTTTCCTGGCGCAAAGCCGCCGCCCGGCACGATCTGCACCGGCAAGGGCAGCCACTCGGGCTGATATTCTCCGCCTGGAACAAGGTGAAACTTGTCATAGACGCCGACCACCGCGCCCGTGCCATCGAGGGCGATGAGGCTGTTGCGTGGCCGCCCATCCGCGCCCCAGCGCACGCTGCCGACCAGCGCCGGCGACCCGCCCGCCGCCTCGCTGATGGCGCGGCGCGCCTCGGCATCGGCGAGCAGTGGATAGGGGCTCGCGGTCTCCGGCCAGATCACCAGTTTTGCCCCCGGCCCAGCCTGGTACACCCCCTCCTGTGTGAGATCGAGATGGCGGCGGAAGATCTCGAGCGCCCTCTCGGCGCTCCATTTTTGTCCCTCCGCGATGTCGCCCTGCACCAGGATAGCGGTGAAGCCGGGCGGAGCCGCTTCGGGTGCCGCGCGCCACCAGAGGCCGAACCCTGCCCAAGCCAGCAGCGCCGCCGCCAGCCCTATCCAGCCGCGCCTCCCGAGGGCCGGCAAGCCCGCGAGCAGCACCGTAAGCCCGGTCACGCCGGGAGTGCCGATGAGGGCGAGGGGCTGTAGCATCACCGTGCCGATCTCCCCCGGCAGCGCCCAGACGCTGGCCCAGGGGTTCCAGGGAAAACCGCCGCCGACGAACTGGCGAGCGAGATCGGCGAGCGTCCAGGCCGCCGCCAGCATCACCACCCGCCGCCAGCCGGGAGCCGCATACCAGGCGAGCATCACCGGCACGGCGATGAAAAGCGCGAGAATTGCCGCCAACCCCGGCACGGCGAGTGGCACGAACCACCAGAATTGCGCCGCCTCGATCAAAATGGCCTCGGTGATCCAGTAGAGGCCGAAAAGGTGATGGCCAAACCCAAAAGCGAAGCCGAGCCAGAAAACCTCCGACGCCCGGGCGCACCGCGCCACCAGCCAAAGTAGTCCGGGCACGGCAAGAAGCAGGAGCGGAACCAGACCGAGCGGCGGCAGCGCCGCCGCCGCCAGCGCCCCGAGCAAAAGCGCGGCGAGAAATGGCCACCATGCCATCAGCCGCAAATGATCCGCTCGCGCGGAACCGGGGCGCCAGTAAGCCGGGCCGCGATACACTCGGCCGCCATGACCCCCATCCGCTCCAGCGCGCCGGGCGTCGTGCCAGCGGCATGCGGCGTGATCAGGACGCGGGGATGATCGCGCAAGGGCTCGGAGGACGACGGCGGCTCGGACTCGAAGACATCGAGCGCAGCGCCGCCGAGATGACCGGCATCGAGCGCGGCACGCAGCGCCGCCTCGTCGATCAGGCCACCGCGCGCGGTATTGACGACGAACGCCCCGGACGGGAGCGCCGCAAGGGCCGCGGCATCGATGAGATGATGGGTCACCGGAGTTAGCGGGCAATGGAGCGAGAGGATATCGCTGTCGCCGAGCAGATCGGCAAGCCCCGCGGCACGCCGCACTTCCGGCAGAACCGTCGGCGACGCCGTCGGATCAAAGGCACTGACCACGACCCCGAAGGCAAGCGCCAGCCGTGCCACCGCCTGGCCGATCGCACCGAAACCCACGAGGCCTAAGCGCTTGCCCGCGAGATCTCCCGGCGCGTTCGCCCCGTCCCGCCAGCCCCCTTGCGCCACCGCCGCCCCCAGCGGCTTGAGCTGTTTGACCAGGGCGAGGATCAGCGCCAGCGCATGCTCGGCGACCGCGGCGCTGTTCGAGCCCGGCGCGTTGGTTACCATGATGCCGCGCGCCCGTGCCGCCGCGACATCCACCTCATCGACGCCGACGCCGTGGCGCGCGATGATCTTGAGGCTTGGCGCCGCCGCCATGACCCGCGCATCCACCTGTCCCTGGCGGCAGAGAATGGCATCCGCCCGCAGCGCGCGCGCCAGCGCGGCGATCGCCGGCGCGCGCGGGTAAGGCGCCATCATATGCACCGCGCAGCCGGCCTCCTCTAAAAGCCGGCATGCCGCCGGGGCCAGCGCTGGAGCGGTCATGATCACCTGAAAACGCGCCATTTTTTCCTTCTTCCCACGCCGCGCGCCGGATCAGATGAGGGCGTTGCGCAACTGGCGCTCGTAGTGGCGATAATATTTGTCGGTCACCAGATCGGTTTTCACCAGCACGATGACGTCGGTGGTGTTGAAATCGGCATCGATCACGGCGCCATCGCCGACAAACCCGCCGAGCCGGAGATAGCCCTTGATCAGCGGCGGCAATTGCGCGGCGATGCGGCGCGGATCGATGCTCGCCGCCGGGAAGCGGCGCATCTCGACATGGCGGGCGGGAAGCGCGCGCGGCCGCAACGCCGGCGGGGCGAGATGATTGAGATAGAGATAGGTGAGTTCCGGGGCGAGCGCGTCCGGATCGGTGCCGGGCAGGCTGGCGCAGCCGAACATCAGGTCGATCTGGTGCAGGAATACATAAGCCGCGATGCCGCGCCAGAGGAGTTGCAGGGCGGCGCTGCTGCGATAGCTGGCATCAACACAGGAGCGGCCGAGTTCAAGAATACGGCCGGGAAAGCTGACCAGACGGGCGATATCAAACTCACCGGCCGAATAGAAGCCGCCGACGCGGGCAGCGCCTTCGCGTTGGATCAGCCGATAGGTGCCGACCACGCCCTCTGGCCCCGATCCGATCGCGTGGTCGATCACGATCAGGTGATCGGCGACGGCGTCGAACCGGTCACGGTCGCGGTGACGGGCGGCGCTTTCGGGCACCGGGCAGGCCCCCATCTCCTCGAAAAAGACGCGAAAGCGCAGCGCCTCCAGGGCGTCGATCTCGCCAGCCGTCCGTGCCAGGCGCACGCCGAGATGACCGCTGCGCAGTTCGCCAAAGCCATGCACAGCCTCACTCCGGATCGGCACTTCCGCTGTCATTGAGGGTTCCACATCTTGTTTCGCCCGCCGGGCCCGCCTTGCCCCGTCCGCCCGCCGCGCCGTTCAGCGCCGCGGCAGGCCGCCGAGCGCGCTGCCTTGCTCATCCCTAGCCACTGTCTCGCGCCGCTCGGCGTGGGCGGGGCGATCCTCGCCGGCCACGGTGTTACGGCGGCCAAACAATTCGAGCCGCATCGAGACCAGATCGAAGCCGAGGCGGGCGGCAAGCTGATGCAATTGCCGCTCCAGCGCGGGGTCGGCGAATTCGATCACCCGGCCGGATTCGGCGTCGATCAGATGATAATGATGGCCTTGGGCGCTCGCCTCGTAGCGGGCGCGGCCGCCACCAAAATCGCGGCGCTCAAGAATGCCTTTTTCCTCCAGCAGACGCACCGTGCGATAGACGGTGGCGATCGAGATGCGGGCATCGAGCGCACTGGCGCGGCGGTAGAGTTCCTCGACATCGGGATGATCGGTTGCCTCGGTGAGGACGCGCCCAATGATCCGGCGCTGGCCGGTCATTTTCAGGCCTCGCTCAATGCATAAGCGCTCGATGCGCGATTCCATCGGACCCTCGATCATCGGCCGCCCGCTCTCGTCAAGAGGGCGACGCGCGTGATCATACCCTGCATGGCCGGGCCGGGCGAGGCCTTGCTCTCACGGCGTCGCAGTTAGCCGATCCGGCCCTTCCTGTCGAATCTCCGGCGATGATCCGGGCAGCCGGCGCCACCGCCTTTAGTGCTGCTCCCGCGACTTGGTGCCAAGGCCGATCTTCTTCGCAAGGTTCGAGCGATGCTCGGCGTATTTCGGCGCGACCATGGGATAATCCTGCGGCAGGCCCCAGCGTTCGCGATACTGCTCGGGCGTCAAGTTATAGGCGGTTTTCAGATGGCGGCGCAGCATCTTGAGTTTCTTGCCATCCTCGAGGCAGACAATATGATCAGCGAACACTGATTTCTTGATCGGCACGGCCGGCTGCAATTTTTCTGGTGCCGGCTGGTCCTTGCCAAGATTCGCGAGTGTCTTGTACACCTCCTGGATGAGGTTCACGAGCGAATCCACGGATGCTGAATTGTTGGAGACATGCGCCGAGACGATTTGCGCAGTCAGCGCGAGAACGTCTGGGTCTACTTCTGAATCGATCATTCTTTCCTCTCCGGGAGTAATTGTTTTTTGAATATAAATGACAATCTCATTGGCCTGCAATGGATATTCGGGCGATGATTGAAGATTCTGACCAGCAGAGGGCGCTGCTCGCCCATCAGACACTCGATATCAGCCAAGAGTCGTGCCCGATGACCTTTGTCCGCACCCGTCTTGCGCTCGATCGGCTGCCAATCGGACAGGTTTTACTGGTTTTGCTGCAGGGTGCGGAGCCCATTGCCAACGTGCCGCGCGCGAGCGCCTCTCTCGGCCATGAGATCTTGGATATGGCGCTGGGGTCAGACGGCATCACCCGCCTCTGGATCCGCAAATCCGCGCCGCGCTGAGAGTTGGGAAAAAGAATGCCGCGCGCCCAGAAGGGGCAGAAAAAATCGATCAGAAAAAATCAATGTTTTCAGAGGACATTCTTTTCCAAGGCCGATTGACTTTCAGATATTGAGCCGTCCAGCGTGGCGCGCAGCACCACCGCATCGCTGCCGTCCGGATAGTAGCGGCGCCGCTGCCCGACCGGGACAAACCCGGCTTCCGCATAGAGCGCGCGGGCGGCGTGGTTGGCCGTGCCGACTTCCAGGAACATCGCCCCGGCGCCGCGCCGTGCCGCCTCCGCCAGGGCCGCTGCCAGCAAGGCGCGCGCGCATCCCCGCCGGCGCGCCGGGGGCATGACGGCCAGCGTTAACACCTCGGCGCTCTCGCCCGCGACGCGTGCCAGCGCCATCCCGCCGGCCGCATCAACCAGGGCGAAAACGCCGGGCAGGCCAAGCTGCGCCGCCATCACCGCCTCATCCCAGCGCGCGCCGGCGGGGAAACTCGCGGCGTGGACTGCCGCTAGGAATGCGGCGTGGGCGCGGCTGGCGGGGATGATCATGCCCGCGCCGGCGGGGGACGCGGTGCGGGGCCAAGGCGGGTTGCCGGGGCCGCAGCGTAGAACGGCACGGCAGGGCGTGGGAGCAACCCCGCTCGCCAGCGCCGCCATGCCGCAAGGGCGGCAAGCCGCGCCGAGGGCAGGCATTCGGTGGCGAGCCGCGCCTCATCGCCGCGCGCCGCCAGGCGCTCCATCACCGTCCGCGCGGCATCGCCCGCCAACACCACCGGGCCACCGGTTTCCGGCAGCGCGGCGAGGGAAAACCCTCCGCTTGCGCCGGCGCGTTCGAGAAACACGCATGCCTCGGGCTGCGTGATCGCGACCCAGAGCGCGGCTCCCGGCGCCGCGGGCAGGGCTTCCGCGAGCGCCTCGCAGAGCGTCACGCCGCAAATCTCCGCGCCTCGGCCAAGCGCGATTCCGTGCGCCAAGGCCAGCGCGGCGCGGATCCCGGTAAAACCGCCTGGTCCAATGGTCACCGCGACGAGATCGAGCCGCCCCTCGGCCGCGCCCAGCACGGCGGCGGCAAGCGGGGGCAACAGCGCCGCATGGCCGCGTGCGGCCACGACGCTTTCCGCCGCCAGCACTGCTTCGTCCTCCAGCAGCGCCGCCGAACAGGCGCCGAGCGCGGCATCGAGGCCAAGGATGCGCATCGGCGCTCAGCGGGCGAAAAGAAATCGCATTTGTGTCAGAACGCCCGCTGGAAGTGCTCGGTTTTTCAGGTCATTCCGGGGGCTCGCGGGCATTCTTTCACAAACTCTCAGCGCGGCGTCAGTACCATCACCATCTGGCGGTTTTCCATCCGCGGCATCTGCTCGACCTTGGTGGCGGCATCCATATCGGCGCGGATGCGCTCCAGCACGCGAATACCGATTTCCTGATGCGCCATTTCGCGGCCGCGGAAGCGCAGCGTGACTTTCACCTTGTCGCCCTCCTCGATGAACGACTTCATGGCGCGCAATTTCACCTGATAGTCGTTCTCGTCGATATTGGGGCGGACCTTGATCTCTTTGATCTCGATGACTTTTTG
Organism: Pseudomonadota bacterium; assembly: GCA_021801255.1. Classification (GTDB taxonomy): domain Bacteria; phylum Pseudomonadota; class Alphaproteobacteria; order Acetobacterales; family Acetobacteraceae; genus Acidibrevibacterium. Next base: position 15,079 of record JAJYYH010000037.1, on the reverse strand, counting down.
TTTCTTTTTAGCTTCGTTCTTTTTCTTCTGGATTTCATATTTGTATTTGCCATAGTCAAGAATTTTGGCCACCGGCGGCTCGGCGTTCGGGCTGATTTCCAACAGATCGAGGCCGACCGCGAAGGCGCGGGCCAAGGCCTCCCGGGTGGTCAGTACACCGAGCATTTCACCGTCCTGGTCGATCAGGCGGACCTGGGGAACGCGGATCTCCTCATTGACACGCGGGCCTTCGCGAGTCGGGGACGCGGGCAGCGGGGGTCTGGCGATGGGTCACTCTCCTATGGCTGTTACGATCCTGGCGAAGCCGAGTTTGAGCAAACCGGGCCGGCGCGATCAAGCAAAACTATCGGCCTATTCGCTCATGCGTGGCGGAGATCGGGTGGCGTGGCCTCCGCCGCAAGGGTTTTGACCGCCTCATCGAGCGTCAGCACCTCCTGCGCCGCGCCCCCGAGCCGGCGCAGCGCGACCGTGCCCATCTCTGCCTCCTTGCGCCCGACCACCAGCAGCACCGGCACATGCCGGACGCTGTGGTCGCGCACCTTGGCGTTGATTTTTTCATTGCGGGTATCGCACTCCACCGCCAACCCTTCGGCGCGGAGCCGGGCCGCGACCTGCTCGGCGTATTCATCGGCGTCCGAGACGACGGTTGCGACCACCGCCTGGACCGGGGCGAGCCAGAGCGGGAAACGCCCGGCATGGTGCTCGATCAGAATGCCGAGAAAACGCTCGAAGCTACCCAGAATCGCGCGGTGCAGCATCACCGGGCGATGGCGCGCGCCGTCTTCGCCGACATATTCGGCATCCAGCCGCTCGGGCAGCACGAAATCGACCTGCAAGGTGCCGCACTGCCACTCCCGCCCGATCGCGTCGCGCAGCACGAATTCGAGTTTCGGTCCGTAAAATGCGCCCTCGCCGGGGTTGAGCGCATAGGTGACGCCGGCCTCGGCGCAGGCTTGCTTGAGGGCTGCCTCGGCGCGCTCCCAGACGGCGTCGTCGCCGGCGCGGATGGCGGGGCGGTCGGAAAATTTCACCTGGAAATCGGGAAAGCCGAAATCGCGATAGACCGTGCCGAGCAGCGCCACGAAGCGCACGGTTTCGGGGGCGATTTGCGCCTCGGTGCAGAAAATATGCGCATCGTCCTGAGTGAAGGCGCGCACCCGCATGATGCCGTGCAGCGCGCCCGAGGGCTCATAGCGATGGCAAGCGCCGAATTCCGCCATGCGCAGCGGCAATTCGCGATAGCTGCGCACGCCCTGGCGGAAAATCTGGACATGGCAGGGGCAGTTCATCGGCTTCAGCGCCAGGGTTTTTTCTTCCTCCTCGACGGTGGCGATGAACATATGCTCGCGGAATTTCTCCCAATGCCCCGAGGCTTCCCAGAGCGCGCGATCGACGAGCTGCGGCGTGCGCACCTCCTGGTAGCCGTTGGCGTCGAGCCGGCGGCGCATATAGGCCTCGACCCGGCGATAGAGCGCCCAGCCAGGGGCATGCCAGAAAACGCTGCCGACCGCCTCTTCCTGGAGGTGAAAAAGATCCATCTCGCGCCCGATACGGCGGTGATCGCGCTTTTCCGCCTCCGCCAGCATGGTGAGATAGGCGTCAAGCTCCTTCTGGTCGCGCCAGGCGGTGCCATAGATGCGGCTCAGCATGGCGTTGCGATGATCGCCCCGCCAATAGGCGCCGGCCACCTTCATCAGCTTGAAGGCGTCTCCGACATCGCCGGTCGAGCGCATATGCGGCCCGCGGCAGAGATCGACCCACTCGCCCTGGCGGTAGAGTGTGATGGTTTCGTCGGGGGGCAGATCGCGGATGAGTTCCGCCTTGTATTTCTCGCCCCTCGCCTCAAAAAACCGGATCGCGGCATCGCGTTCCCAGACCTCGCGGGTAAAGGGCGCGTCGCGTGCGATGATTTCGCGCATTTTGGCCTCGATCGCGGGAAAATCCTCGGGCGTGAAGGGCGCGTTACGGGCGAAATCGTAATAAAAACCGTTCTCGATCGCCGGCCCGATCGTTACCTGCGTGCCGGGATAGAGCGCTTGCACCGCTTCGGCCAGCACATGGGAGGCGTCGTGGCGGATCAGGGGGAGGGCCGCCTCGTCGCGGCGGGTGATGAAGCGGATTTTGGCGTCGTGCTCGAGCGGGCGGGAGAGATCGCGCGCCTCGCCATCGACCTCGACGGCAAGCGCCGCACGGGCCAGGCCGGGGCCGATGGCGGCGGCCAGTTCGGCGCCGCTCGGCGCATGCGCGAATTGGCGCACCGAGCCATCGGGAAGGGTAAAGGCGGGCATCAAATCTCTCCGCTCGTCATAGGTTCCGCGTGGTCTATGGCGTCAAGGCAACGCTTCGGCAACCCTTTCCAGCGTGAGATCGGCAAGGTCGGGGGCCTGCATGATGGTCGGCCAGGCGCCATCGGGATAGCGCGGCGCGGTCAGCGCGGGGTCGCTCGCGCCTGAAAACAGCACGATGGCGGGCCGCCCGAGCGCGGTCGCGAGATGCATCGGCCCAGTATCGTTGCCGATCACGCAGGCGGCGCCGGCGAGAACAGGACCGAGATCGGCGAGCGCGGTGCGCCCGGCGAGGTCGATCGCTTGCGGCGCCCGCGCGCGGATGGTCGCCGCCAGCGGCGCCTCTTGCGCGCTTCCGATCACCACCGGGGTCATGCCGCGCGCGGCGAGCAGGGCGGCAATCTCCCCGAAGCGCTTGGCCGGCCAGCGCTTTGCCGGCCGGTGCGGCGCGGCGCCGGGCGCCAGTATGGCGTACCGTTCGGGCAGATGATCCGGCTTCGGCCGGCCGGTGAGCCAGGCGAGATCGGGCGGCGGGAAGACCCTGATCCCCGCCATTTCGAGCTGTTCGCGCTGGCGCTCGCGGGTATGGAGGAAATCGCGTCGCGGATTGGCGTGCGGCAAGGCGCAGCCGGGAGCCGCACCCGACCAGCGCGGCCGGCCGGCGAGGCGGAAATAGCGCGCGGAGCGGGCAGAGGTTTGCAGATCATAGACCAGATCGAAGCCCCGCAACCGCCGTTTGAGACGGGAAATCCCAAGCGGATTCCAGAAACCCGGCCGCTCGTCGAGCACGATCGCATCAAACCAGGGCGCGAGGCGCGCCAGGTCGGCGAAGGGCGCGGTGGTGAGCAAGCTGATGCGATCGCCCGCGTGATGCGCGCGGATCGCGGCGAACGGGGCAAAACTCTGGATGAAATCGCCGAAGGCGCCGAGCCGGATAATGAGGATGCTGCTCATGCGAGAAGTTCGCCGTAGAGCGCGAGCGTCGCATCCTGCATCGCCCGCGTGGTGAACCGCGCGAGAATGGCCGCCCGCGCCCGCGCCCCGAGCGCAGCGCGCGCCGCCGCGTCAAGATCGAGCGCCTCGGCGAGCGCCCCGGCGAGCGCGCCGGCGTCCCCCGGCGGCACGCGCCAGCCGGTTTCGCCGGGAAAAATGGTTTCCACCGCGCCCCCGTGATCGGTGGCGATCACCGGGCGGGCCATCGCCTGCGCCTCGATCACCACCCGCCCGAAAGCCTCCGGGCGGGTCGAGGCGCTCACCACGACATCGGCGAGCAGGAGAGCCGCCGGCATATCGGCGCAGTCACCGGCGAATACCACCTGCCCGGCCACGCCGGCCTCTGCCGCTTTCGCGCGGAGCGCGCCGGCGAGGCGCCCTCGGGCATCGCCGCCCACGAAAACCGCGACCGTATCGGGCCGAGCGAGACGCGCGAGAGCGGCGATCAACACCGCATGGCCCTTCCAGGCGCTGAGCCGCGCCGGCAGCATGATCACCCGGCGCCCGGCGCCGAGCCCCCAGGCTGCCGCCAGCCGCGCCCGCCGCGCCGGCGCCACCGCCTCGGGGTCGAACAGTACAGGATCGACACCACGATGGATCACCCGGATCCGCGCCGGATCGGCATGGTGGCGCGCGATGATGCGGCGGGCGATGAAATCGCTGATGGCGACAACCCGCTCGCCGCGCGCCATGACGCTGTTATAGAGCCGCTTGAGAGGAAAATCCTCGCCGTAAGCGCCATGATAGGTGGTCACGAAATGCGCCCCGGTGCGGCGGCAGGCGAGCCAGGCCGACCAGGCCGGCGCGCGCGAGCGGGCATGGACGACGCTCACCCGTTCGGCTTGGATCAGCGCGGCAAGACGGGCGGCGTTGCGCCAGAGGGCGAGCGGCGATTTTTTCGTCAGCGGCAGCGCGATATGGCGCCCGCCGGCGCGCTCGATCGCCGTCACCCCCCGACCGCCGCGGGAGGCGACCAGCGCCCGGCCCCCGGCGGCGACGATGGCCGCCGTCATCTCCAGTGTGCCACGTTCGACGCCGCCGGTCTCGAGCGCCGGAAGCACCTGCAGGATCACCACGCCGGGTGGCAATGGCGGAGACATCATTCCGGTCGATAGCGGCAGCGTTCGCCAAGGCTGTCGCGGCAGATCACGACATGAAGCAGCCCCGGGCAGTCGGGCGCCAGGCGCTGCCAGACGAAGCGTGCGAGCCGCTCCAGCGTTGCCGGCGCGAGGCCGGGCACTTCGTCGAGAAAGCGATGATCGAGTTCCGCGCGCATCCGCGCGAGCGCTTGGTCCAACTGGCCGAGATCGACCACCATGCCGGTAGCGGGGTCGATCTCGCCCCCGATCGTCACCTCGGCGCGGTAGGAATGGCCGTGGATGCGCTGGCTGGCCGCGCGGTCGATCTCACGCTCCAGGGTGTGCGCCGCCTCGAAGCGGAAGTCCTTGGTCAGTTCATACATCAGGGAATGCCGATGAATTTATGGGTCTGCAAGCTGAGCCGCCAGCGCGGATGCGCCGCGATATAGGCGACCGCCGCGCGGGTATGGGTGGTGCGATCGGGGCCGTCCATCGGCTGGAGCAGGAAATGCGCGAAAGCGAGCCCGGCGAAGCGCTCCGGCTCGGCGCCGATTTGCGGATAGACGAGCTTCAGCTCGTCGCCATGATCGAGGATGAGCGGCGCGCCGGCTTTCGGGCTCACGCAGACCCAGTCGATCCCGGGCGGCGCCGGCAGCGTGCCGTTGGTCTCGAGCGCGATGACAAAGCCTTGCGCGTGCAGCGCCGCGATCAGCGCCGGATCAACCTGGAGCAGCGGCTCGCCGCCAGTGAGCACCACGAACCGCTCCTCCCGCGCGGCGCCCCAGCAGGCGGCGACGGCAGCGGCGAGCGCCGTGGCGTCCACAAAGCGCCCGCCGCCCGGTCCATCGCTGCCGATGAAATCGGTATCGCAGAAGCGGCACACCGCCTTGGCGCGATCCGCCTCCCGGCCAGACCACAGATTGCAGCCAGCGAAGCGGCAGAATACCGCTGGCCTTCCCGCCTGGCGTCCTTCGCCCTGGAGGGTGAGGAAGATTTCCTTGACGGTATAGGTTGGGAGCGAGGCGCGCATACCGGCGCGTCTTAGCCACACGCGGCCCGCCCGGCCAGCCCCTTGCGGTCAGGCCGGCTCAGCGCCCCTGCATGGCCGCCGATTGCAGGGCCAGCGCGCGGGCCATGTTGCTCAGCGCCTCCTGGTGCTTCTGATTGCCGATGGCGGCGAAATTGCGCGCGAGTTCGAGGCACATGCGCTGCCGCGGCGTCATTTCGGCCGCCGGCTCGACGGTAGTGAGACCCTCGAAGAACCAGGCGATGGGCACGCCGAGAACCTGGGCGATGTCATAGAGCCTGCCGGCCGAGATGCGGTTGAGGCCGCGCTCATATTTATGGGCCTGCTGGTAGGTGACGCCGATCATCAGCGCGAGCTGCTGCTGTGAGAGGCCGAGCATGGTGCGGCGCTCGCGAATGCGCGCACCGACATGCCGATCGGCGAGATTGGCGCGGCCATGCGGGCGCGGGTCGAGCGCGGCATCGGGGATCTCATGATAGAGATCGTGCGGCGCAGGCGCGAACGGCACGCCCGGGGAAGCCGCCGTCGGGCAGACGATAGAGCGGCACCCGTCCTCAATGATGGTGTCCGGTGATAGAGACTCCGGGCTTTGCATGGCGACCTCCGATCAGCGCATTGAAACGGTCCCCGCGGCTCGGGCCGCGACGGGAATCACCCTGCAGTTGCGACTTTTCAGCCATTTCTGTCTCGGGCCACGCGACAATGCCATTTCAAGGCGAGATCGTCAAAGGAAAAACGATCTATTCACGCTACGCCAACGCTTTTCCTCCGATGGCGGCCCTCGGTCTCAAATTTCCCAATTTCAAGCTTCGCGGTCAGGCGTCGGCTGCTGCGCCGCCTTGGCGCGGGCGAGATCGGCGCGCAGGCGAGCAATTTCGGCGTGCAGGGCAGCGATCTCCGCGGCCAGCTCGGGCGGCGTCCCGGCGCCCTCCTGCGGCGTGCGCGGCGCGCCGGGGGCAGGGTAGAACTGGGTGAAGAAGTTCATCGCCCGCTCCATGATCGCCCGGTTCTGGCGGCCCAATTCCTCGACATCGAAGGGGAACAGGCTGCCCATGGTCTGCTGCATGGTGGCGCGCATCTGCTGCTGCTGCTGCGCGAAACTTGTCATCGCCTGTTCGAGATAGCGCGGCAGCAGGCCTTGCAGCCCCTCGCCATAGAAACCGATCAACTGACGGAGGAAACCGGTGGGCAAGAGCGCGCGGCCCTTGTTCTCCTCCTCGACGATGATCTGGGTCAGTACGCCGCGGGTGATGTCGTCGCCGGTCTTGGCGTCATAGACCACGAAGTCACGCCCCGCCCGCACCATTCCGGCTAATGTATCGAGCGTGATGTAACTTGAACTTTCCGTGTTATAGAGACGCCGGTTGGCATATTTCTTGATGACCAGCGGCGGCACGGCGGCGGGCTCGCCCCCTTTCGGCCCTGGCCCCTCTTTCGGCTCTGGTTCTACCATCGATCGTTCCTTATGTTGCGGCGCCCAATAGCCGGGAGTGTGCGCGTCCGCCAAGCTTCGGGCAAGCAGGCCTCCGGCGAGCTTGCCGGCCAGCCGGTGCGCGGAACGATCGGCCCTTGTCGTGGAGACGGGCGAGATGATGAGAGACGGATGAGGCATGAGCAAGGCCGAGGCAGAGGACGCGGCGCCCGGCCACACCGGCTCGGACGCGCCCAAGGACGATCTCGCCGCCCTCGCGCGCGACTGGGTCACGCTGTGGCAGAGCGAACTCGCCGCCATGGCGCGGGACCGCGAACTGCAGGAGGGCTGGCAAACCCTGCTCGCCCTTTGGGCGGGCGTGATCGGCAGCACCATTCAGGCGATGCCCCGGCAGTGGCCGGCGCCGCCCGTGGCACCCGCCGCGGGCCAGGCAGGGCGGCATGAGCCGCCCGGAGGCGCCAGCCCCGCTTTCCCGCCGGGGGCCGCGGCCTCTGCTGCTGCATCTGCTGCTCGCGATGCTGAAATCGAGCGCCTCCATCACCGCATTACCGAACTGGAGCAGCGTCTGGCCGGGCTGGAACCCGCCCGCTCCACCTCCCGGCGGGGCAAACGACGCTGAGGCTTTCGCCCGTGCCGTCTTCGTCGAGACGATGCGCCAGGATCGCGCGCTGCTCACCGGCATCGCCGCCTATCGCCGCCACCCCTGGCAGCGCCATCTCCCCGAGCCGCCCGTGATCTGGCAGGAAGGCGCGACGCGCCTGCTCGATTACGGCGGCACCGGCCTCACCCTGTTGTTCGTCCCGAGCCTGATCAATCGCGGCTATATCCTCGATCTCGATGAGGACGCTTCCCTGCTGCGCTTTTTTGCCGCCGCCGGCTTCCGCCCGCTGCTCCTCGATTGGGGTTGGCCGGGCGAGCGCGAGCGCCGCTTCACCCTCACCGACTATATTGCCGGAAGGCTTGACCGCGCGCTCACCTTTGTCTGCAACGCGCCGCGCAGCGCCGGCGTCGTGCTCGCCGGCTATTGCATGGGGGGGCTCTTGACGCTCGCCGCGGCACTCCGCCACGCTGAACGGCTCAAGGGCCTCGCCTTGCTGGCAACACCTTGGGATTTCCACGCCGCCGATCCCGCCGGCGCGGCGCAACTGGCGCGGCTGCTCCCGCAGTTCGAGCCGGCGCTGGCGTTCCAGGAGAGCCTGCCGATCGATGCTCTGCAAACCCTGTTCGCGTTGATCGACCCCTTTGGCGTTGCCGAAAAATACCGTGCTTTCGCCCGTCTCGCCCCCGACAGCCCCGCCGCCCGCCGGTTCGTCGCGCTCGAGGATTGGCTGAACGATGGCGTGCCGCTTGCCGCCCCGGTCGCGCGCGAGTGCCTCGCCGGCTGGTATGGCGCCAACACCCCGGCGCGCGGCGCCTGGCTGGTTGCCGGCCTCCCTGTCGTGCCGGAAGCACTCAGCCTGCCGAGCTTCATCGCGGCGCCGAGCCGCGACCGGCTGGTGCCACCCGCCTCGGCGCAACCGCTCGCCACGATGATCCCCGGTGCGCGGCTCCATATCCCAAAAGCCGGCCATATCGGCATGGTCGCCGGCCGCAACGCCGCGACCGCGCTGTGGCAGCCCCTGCGCGACTGGCTCACAGCACTATGAGTGGGAGAATGATCCCTGGAAGCGGGGGAATGAACCTGGACAATCGCGGGTGTAAGCCGGTGGGCCGGCATCCCGGTGATCGTCTCATCCTTCGCCATGGCACCGGCGCCAGCGGGCTGGTATGGACGGTGATGCTCGGCCGCCCGCCGCTTTCCACCGTATTTTACTCCATCGCCGCCCTGCCCACCGCACCCCGCGCCCGCCGCCGCGGCGCGCGGAGCGGGCTTGGAGAATGAGTCCGACCGCCATGACCCGCCCCGTCCGTTTCTGGCTGATCCGCCACGCCTTGGTCTCTGCCGAGGCCCGCGCGGTGCTTTACGGCGCCGCCGACGTGCCGCTCTGCGCGGCAACGCTCGCGGCCGAGGCGCCGCTCTATCGCCGCCTCGCCACCCTCCTGCCGCGCCCGGCGCGCTGGCTGGTCTCGCCGCTTTCGCGCACGCGGGCGACCGCCGCGGCGATCTTTGCCGCCGGCTACCCGGCGCAGACCCTCGCCGTCGAGCCGATGCTCATCGAGCAGACGCTCGGCGCCTGGGAGGGCCTGCCGCAAGCCGAGGTGGCGGCCCTCTTCGCCCGCCGACCCTCGCATTTCTGGCCGCTTCCGGGCGATGCCCGCCCGCCCGGCGGGGGGGAGAGCATGGCCGATGTCATCGCCCGCGTCGGCGCCGGCCTCGCCCGCCTCGCCATCGCCCATGCCGGGCATGACGTCGTCGCGGTTTGCCATGGCGGGGTGATCCGCGCCGCGCTGGCTCATGTGCTCGGCATCGCCGCCGATCAGGCCCAGACCATCTCGGTCGCCAATCTCTCGCTTACCCGTATCGAATACCACCGCGAGGGCTGGTGGATCGGCGGTGTCAACCAAATGCCCTATGAGCCTTGACTCCAAGGCTTTCTTGCCATCACGCCGCGCGGCGCGCCAAAATCGCCGCCTCATCTTCCGGGAAAAATACCATGCTGCGCATCCTGCTCACGGCCTTTTTCGCCACCCTCCCGCTCCTCGCCTGGGCGCAGAGCGAACAGCAGACCCTCGTCGACCGCGCGACGCTCACGGTGCAGGAAATGCTGAGCGCGCCCCATTCCGGTGATCGCGCCTGGGCCATGCAGCGCGCCCGCGCGGTGATGGTCTGCCCGCGCGTGTTCCGCGCCAGCTTTTTCTTTGGCGGCGCCGGCGGCGATTGTGTGCTGGCCGCGCGCGGCGGTGCCGGCTCCTGGTCCTCGCCCGCCTTCTTTCAGCTCAGCACCGCGAGCTTCGGCCTCCAGGCCGGCATCCAGGACAGCGAAATCATCATGGCGATCCTCACCGAAAAGGGCCTGAACGCGATCATGGACAGCCGCTTCAAGATCGGCGGCGACGCCTCCGTCGCCTTCGCGCAGCTCGGCGCCGGCGTCGAGGGGGCAACGACGGCCGCACTGCGCGCCGATATCGTCGCCTTCTCGCAGTCGAGCGGCCTCTTCGTCGGCATCTCGCTCAATGGCAGCCTGCTGGCCGCGAAATCGGAGTGGGACCGAGCCTATTACGGGCGCGATATCGGTGCGCGCGAAATCGTCGTCGATATGCAGGTGAGCAACCCCGGCGCCGACCCGCTGCGCGCCATCCTCGCGAAATACGGTGCCGGCCCGAGCGCGCCGCCGGCCAATGCCGCCATGCCCACGCCACCCGCGCCGGCGGCACCACCCGCGTATGACACCGCACCCGCCGCCAGCAGCAGCGGCCCGCAATCGCTCGCTCCGGTGCAGAGCCAGGATCTCGCGGCGCCGAAGAATTAATCAGACAAAAAACAGCGGGGGCGCTGCCCCCGCGCCCCCGGCAAAGGCAATGCCTTTGCAAACCATTACCGAAGACAGAACACGCCCGCGCCATCATGCCGCCATTCTGGAAAACCAAGCAGCTTGAGGAAATGAGCCCGAGCGAGTGGGAACAGCTCTGCGACGGCTGCGGCCGCTGCTGCCTGCACAAGCTGCGCGATGAGGACAGCAACGAGATCGCCTTCACCAACGTCGCCTGCCGCCTGCTCGATGGCGCGACCTGCCGCTGCCGCGACTACACCAACCGCCGCGCCCGTGTCTCCGATTGCGAGCAACTGACCCCGGCTTCCGTGCGCCGCATCGACTGGCTGCCGCCGACCTGCGCCTATCGCCGCCTTGCCGAGGGCAAATCCCTGCTCTGGTGGCACCCGCTGGTTTCCGGCGATCCCGCAACCGTGCATGAGGCCGGCATCTCGGTACGCGACCGCGCGGTCAACGAGCGCAGCGCTGGGCCGCTCGAACATCACATCGTTACCTGGCCCGGCACGCTCCCGCGCCGGCGCAAACCACCCGAGGAACCGACATGAAAAACGCCCTCTTCGGCGGCGTCAACGTTGCCGTGCTGACCCCGATGGCCGCCGATCTCGGCCCTGATCTCGATCGCATGGCCGCGCATTGCCGCTGGCTCCGCGCCCATGGCGCGACCGGGCTCGCCATTCTCGGCACCACCGGCGAGGCCAACAGCCTCGGCATCAATGAACGCATCGCCCTGATGGAAGGGCTGGTGGCGCGCGGCATTCCCGCCGATTGCCTGCTGCCCGGCGTCGGCACCACCGCCATCACCGACACCGTCGCCCTGATCCGCGCGGCCGACAAACTCGGCTGCCGCGGCGCCCTCGTGCTGCCGCCCTTTTTCTACAAGAACCCGAGCGAGGATGGGCTATTTGCCTATTTCGGCGAGGTGCTCGACCGCGCCGCGCCAGGATTAAAAATCTATCTCTATCATTTTCCCGCGCAATCGGCGGTGCCGTTCACCCTTCCCCTGATCACCCGCCTGCTCCAGGCGTTTCCCGGCGCCATCAAGGGGATCAAGGACAGCAGCGGCGATTTTTCCAACACCCGCACCTATGTCGAGCATTTTGCCGCCGAGGGCTTTGAGGTCTATTGCGGCGATGATGGCGCCCTTCACGACCTGCTCAGAATCGGCGGCGCCGGCAGCATCAGCGCGGCGTCCAATCTCAGCAGCGCCATCAACGCCGAGGTCTGTGGCCATGCCGGAACACCAGCGGCGGAAGCGGCGCAGACGCGGCTTTCGGCGATCCGCAAGGCGGTCACCTCGGCACCGCTCATCCCCGGCCTGAAATCGCTGATCGCCCGCCATACCGGCGATCACGCCTGGACCACTATCCGCCCGCCGCATGTCAAGTTGACCACCGCGCAGGAGAAAGTGCTTTTTGCCGCCTTCGATGCCTGTGGCTATGCTTTGCCAAAAGCGGCGTAAACAGCGCAGGATACGAGATTATGCCGATCCCTGATTTTGAGATGCTCTTGCTGCCCGTCCTGAAACTTGCAGCGAATGGCGAGACGTCAGCATCGGAAGTCGAAGAAAAGATTGTCGCGAAATTCGGAATCACCCCCGAAGAACGCGAGATGAAGACGCCAAGCGGCACACGACGACTGCGCACTCGCCTTGGATGGGTCAAAACTTTTTTGGCGAAAGCGAAACTTTTGGATACCCCGAAGTGGGGGAAATTCGCAATCTCCGAGAGAGGGCGCGAGGTGCTTGCCAACCCACCGGAAAAGATAACTGAAAGATTTTTATTAGACCATTTTCAAGAATTTCGGGAATGGTTTAATGCCCCCCGCGCAGGCTCGCCAACAGTCAAAGGCCCGCCTCCAACAGCGTCACTGGAGCCAATAGCGACGTCGGAAACCGGCGCGACGCCCGATGAAATGATCGAGAAAGTGTTTGCCATCACGCAAGCGGCCCTCCGTGCCGATCTTCTTGACCGAATTCTGCAGAACAGCCCGAAATTTTTTGAGCAGGCGATCATCGATCTCCTCGTGGCGATGGGCTATGGCGGTTCCCATCAAAACGCCGCTCAGCTTCGAGGAAAATCCGGTGACGGCGGCATTGATGGCTTGATCAACGAAGACAAGCTCGGCCTTGATCGCGTTTTCATCCAGGCAAAGCGTTACGGGCACGAAAATACCGTCGGAAGGCCGGAAATCCAGGCTTTCGTCGGCAGCCTTGAGGGACACGGGGCGGCGAAAGGTGTTTTTGTCACAACCTCGACGTTTTCGCCGCAGGCCATCGACTATGCCAAACATCTTCAAAAGCGGGTCATTCTCGTCGATGGCGAGCGATTGACCGAGTTGATGATCGACCACGGGGTTGGCGTGCGCACCACGCGCACGCTCGAATTCAAGCGCGTGGACGAGGATTTTTTCACTGAAGAATAGAAAATTTCTCGATTTGACCGAAGAGAAATCATCGCCCCGCGTCGTCAGCGACCCGACGATAGAGGCGCGGGTCGTGCCAATCGCGCGTGCCTCCCCTGCGCAAGCCGCGCTGCGACCCGTTGGGGTTCAGCGGCGGAGCAGGCGGCTCGTCGCGTCGCCGCGTTCCTCCCATCCCGCGCGCTGCAATTCCGGGGTGTCGGCTTCTTCTTCGGGCCAGCCCAGGCAGAAATAGCCGATGAAGCGCCATTCAGGGGGAACCTCCAGGATGGCCGCGACTTCGGCGGGCGTGAGGATGGAAACCCAGCCCAGGCCGATGCCCTCGGCGCGGGCCGCGAGCCAGATGGTGTGGATCGCCGCGACCACCGAATATTCCGCCATCTCCGGCATGGTATGGCGTCCGAGCCCAGCCCCCTGCTCGGTGCCGCGATCGGCGAAGGCGGCGAATTGCGCCGGCGCCGCGTCCAGCCCGGCCAGCTTGAGCCCGGCATAGCGCGCCGCCCGCTCGCCTTCATAACCCGCAAGCGCTTGCGCGTTACAGGTATCGAACAGCGCCCGGATGCGCGCCCGGCGGCCAGCATCCTCGACGATGACAAAGCGCCAGGGCTCGCTCAGCCCCACCGAGGGAGCGAGGGAAGCGAGACCCAGCAGCCGCTCCAGCGTGCCCGGCGCCAGCTTGTCGGGGCGGAAGCGGCGGACATCGCGGCGCCAGCGGAACAGATTTTCCAGCTCGGCGCGGAAGGCGGGGGAAAAATTCATCGCCGGGCGATCGGGGGCACGAATTGCGGCGCGGTATCCCAGGGAAACAGGATCCAGGTATCCTGCGAAACCTCGGTGATAAACGTCTCGACCAGGGAGCGCCCGGCCGGCTTGGCATAGACGGCGGCGAAATGGGCGCGCGGCAGCAGAGCGCGCACGGCGGTGAGCGTGGCGCCGGTATCGACGAGATCGTCGATCACCAGAAACCCCGCGCCATCGCCGGCGGCCGTCGGTGGCTTGATGACGCGCGGGGCGGCGCGCTCCTCCTCGTCATAGGTCGCGACCGAGACGCTCTCGATCAGGCGGCATTCCAGCTCGCGCGCGATGATCGCCGCCGGGATCATCCCGCCCCGGCTGACCGCGACGATCCCCGCCCAGGGCTCGGGCCGCAGCAGCCGCCAGGCCAGCGCCCGCGAGTCGCGATGGAGCTGGTCCCAGGTGACGGTGTAGTAGTGCTCGGCCATCAGAACAGCCGCCCGCCATTGGGCAGTTTGAAATCGGGGCGGATCAGCACCACCGCGCCCTCGGCGTCGGGCAGGCCGAGCGTCAGCACCTCGCTCATGAACGCGCCGATGCGGCGGGGCGGAAAATTCACCACCCCAACCACCTGGCGCCCGATGAGCTGGTCGAGATGATAATGCGTGGTGATCTGCGCCGAGGATCGCTTGAGGCCGATTTCCGGGCCGAAATCGATGGTGAGCCGATAGGCGGGCTTGCGCGCCTCGGGAAACGGCTGGGCATCGATCACCGTGCCCACCCGGATATCAAGCCGCGCGAAATCCTCGATCGTCGCACCCATGTTCGCCGTCCCCCTGTTGCGCAAATCCGCCGCATTCCGCGCACAAGCGCGCCGATCTGCCAAGGGCGAAGGAACCGCTTTGGGTGAAGCATCGGGCGGACAGCCATGGCCTTGCCGTCGATACCAAAATTTGGTATAAATAATGGCAGGAAAATCGGAATGAACAAGAACACATCCTTCAGCCTCGGCAAGCATTTCAGCAGCTTCGTCGAAGCCCAGGTAAGCCGGGGTCGCTATAACAGCGCCAGCGACGTTGTGCGGGCGGGGTTGCGCCTGCTTGAAGAGCGGGAAACCAGGCTGGAAGCCCTGCGCGCCGCCCTTATCGAGGGCGAAGAGAGCGGTCCATCGACCCCGTTTGACGGTTGCGGCATTCATCGCGTGTATGTGCGCCGCCCCGGCTCCGTTGATTGACCCGGATGACACCTTGCTGTTGACGAGTGAGATGCTTGCCCGGGCGGAGGCGTTCGGTGGCGACACCTTCGCGCGCTGGGGGCAAGGGCGGCCGAAATCAGATGCCGCCAAGGAGCAAATCAGCATCAGGATCGATCAGGATATTCTGGCGAAACTGCGCGAGGCCGGCCAAGGCTGAAGTTCAACAGTGCGGGCTCGTTTCCCGAATTGTGAGATGAATCGTTTCAATGGGTTACGCAACGGGCGGGGCGATTTTCCGCTGGAATGTGGTGCCACGTTTTGCAACAATTGTCGCCATATCACCTTTTATATTGACCCATAATCGTGCTATTAATGCGGTGTCTCGTTGGAGCGCCGCATGTTCTTCCGCATCAAGCCTTCGGGCGACCGCCGCTACCTCCAGATCGTCGAGAACACGCGCGACGGCGCCAAGACACGCCAGAGC
>JAJYYH010000050.1 GCA_021801255.1 Pseudomonadota bacterium | reverse complement strand
AACGCGGCGAAGTCGCACCCTCGCAGCAAGGACGCGCTGGTCTACGGTTGCAACACGCGCTTCCGGATGCGCGCGTCGTCTATGTCTCGGCGACCGGCGCCACCACGGTCCACAATCTCGCCTACGCGCAACGCCTCGGCCTGTGGGGTGGCGAGGATTTTCCCTTCGCGACCCGTGCCGAATTTGTTGACGCGATCGAGGCCGGCGGCGTCGCGGCGATGGAGGTGCTGGCGCGCGATCTGCGCTCGCTCGGCCTTTATGCCGCCCGCTCGCTCTCCTACGACGGCGTCGAATACGAGCTGGTCGAGCATACGCTCACCAACGAGCAGCGCCGCATCTACGACGCCTATGCCGGCGCCTTTGCGATCATCCACAATCATCTCGACGCGGCGATGGAGGCGGCCAACATCACCGGCGAGACCGGCACGCTGAACCGCCAGGCGAAGGCGGCCGCGCGGTCGGCGTTCGAGAGCGCCAAGCAGCGCTTTTTCGGTCATCTCCTGACCAGCATGAAGACGCCAACGCTGATCCGCTCGATCGAGCGCGATCTTGCCGAAGGCCACGCCGCGGTCGTCCAGATTGTCTCCACCGGCGAGGCGCTGATGGAGCGCCGCCTCGCCGAAATCCCGACCGAGGAATGGAATGACGTCCGCGTTGATATCACGCCGCGCGAGTACGTTCTCGACTACCTCGCCCATTCCTTCCCGGTGCAGCTCTACGAGCCCTTCACCGACTGTGAGGGCAATCTCTCTTCGCGGCCCGTGTTTCGCGATGGCCAACCGGTCGTGAGTCGCGAGGCCGTCGCCCGTCGTAACGAGCTGATCGAGCGGCTGGCTTCGCTGCCGCCAGTGCCCGGCGCGCTCGACCAGATCGTCCAGCGCTTCGGCACGAACCTCGTGGCCGAAGTGACCGGACGCCCGCGCCGCGTGGTGCGCAAGGGCGACCGCCTCGTGGTCGAGAACCGCGCCGCCTCCGCAAATCTCGCCGAAACCGCCGCCTTCATGGACGATGTCAAGCGCATCCTCGTCTTCTCGGACGCGGGCGGCACCGGGCGCAGCTATCATGCCGAGCTCTCGGCGCGGAATCAGCGGCTGCGGGTCCATTATCTTCTCGAACCGGGCTGGAAGGCCGACGCCGCGATCCAGGGTCTCGGCCGGACGAACCGCACCAACCAGGCGCAGCCGCCGCTGTTCCGGCCGATCGCGACGGACGTGAAGGCTGAGAAGCGCTTCCTCTCGACCATCGCGCGACGGCTCGACACGCTCGGCGCCATCACGCGCGGACAGCGCCAGACCGGCGGTCAGGGCCTGTTCCGACCCGAGGACAATCTTGAAAGTCCGTATGCGCGCGACGCGCTGCGCCAGCTCTATCTGCTGATCGCGCGCGGCAAGGTCGAAGGCTGCTCGCTTCAGACGTTCGAGCAGGCCACCGGCCTGTCCCTGATGGACGCCACCGGCCTCAAGGACGACCTGCCGCCGATCACGACCTTCCTCAATCGGCTGCTCGCGCTGACCATCGATCTGCAGGGCGTGCTGTTCACCGCCTTCGAGCAGTTGCTGAACGCGAAGATCGAGGGCGCCATCGCCAGCGGCGCCTACGATGTCGGGCTGGAGACGCTGCAGGCCGAGAGTTTTGTCATCACCGATCGCCGGACGATCTACACCCACCCCGCGACCGGCGCCGAAACGCGGCTGCTGACCATCACCGAGCGGCGGCGCAATCATCCGGTCAGCCTCGATCAAGCGCTCGACCATCTCGCTGACCGCAGGGCGGTGCTACTCGTCAACGAACGCTCTGGCCGCACCGCGGTGCAGATTCCGGCGCCGAGCGTCATGCTCGATGACGGCGAGATCGAACGCCGCGTGCGGCTGGTCCGGCCGATGGAGCAGCACACCGTCTCGCTGAAAACGATGGCGGAAAGCCATTGGGCCGAGACGGACCGCGACACCTTCGCCGCCGCGTGGAACAGCGAGGTGGCGCAGGTTCCGGAATTCTCCGAGAGCACGCTGCACATCGTCGCGGGGCTATTGCTGCCGATCTGGAAGCGGCTGCCCAACGAGTCGACGCGCGTCTATCGGCTTCAGACCGATGATGGCGAGCGGATCATCGGGCGCAAGGTCTCGGCTGCCTGGGCGGCCAATGCCTCGTTGACCGGGGCTGCCACCCTGACGCCCGACGCGGCCTTTGCGGCGCTGATGGAGGGGCGGACGGTCCTCTATCTCGCCGAGGGTCTGCAACTCCGCCGTGTCCGCGTCATGAACGCGTTGCGCATCGAACTCTCCGGCTTCACCGAGGGGATGCGCGATCGGCTGCGCGCCGATGGCCTGTTCGGCGAGATCATCTCCTGGAGGCTACGCATGTTCGTGCCGACCGATGCGAGCGGCGCCGCGGTGCTCGGGCGGCTGCTGGACCGCTACCCGGTCGAGCGCATTGGCGAGCGGGAGGTGGCCTGATGGAACGCCCCGATGCCGGCGATCTCGCCCAGCGCCTCGCCCGCAACGCCGAAGCCGTGTGCCGGCATTACCTCGCCAATGGGCGGCGCCAGGGACGCTACTGGGTGGTGGGTGATGTTCGCAATGCGCCGGGGCGGTCGATGTTTGTCCGCCTCAGTGGCCCCGATGACGGACCCGGCGCCGCCGGGCATTGGCGAGATTATGTTGCGCGGTGGGTTATGTTGCGGCCCGGCGCTGGGCGGCTGTTCTGCCGGATACCGGCAGGATCTGCGCAACATAATCTCAGCTTGCGGGGGGCCGCGTGATGCCCCGCGACGCTT
>JAJYYH010000011.1 GCA_021801255.1 Pseudomonadota bacterium | reverse complement strand
CCGCCGCCAAAGCCAGCGCCGCTCCCGGCGCGACGCGGACGGCCCCGCCGTGGTGCCACGCGGCCAGGACTTTCCTGAATTACTGCGTTAGATCAACAAGTTCGCGATTCGAGGTGTTGAACTTCAGTTGAACGCATTGCCGGCGGAGAGGTTCGAGCCCTGTGAGAAGAAGCCGGTGCGGGTTTCCTCGACGGCGCTGGTGCGCTACCAGATGTATGGTTACTCGGTTTTACTCCGCCGCGAGCGCCGTTTGCGCCGCGCGGTAGCGGGTAAGCAGCGCCGCGCGGCGCAAAGCGGTCTCGCGCATGCTGCGTTCCTTGACGTGGCCGAACCCCTTGATTCGTTCGGGCAGAGCGGCAAGTTCGACGGCGAGCGCGGCATTGGCGGGCGACAGCGTCACCAGCAGCTCATCGAGCAGGGTTTCGTATTCGGCGATCAGCGCGCGTTCGGCGCGGCGTTCTTCGCTGCGGCCGAAGGGATCGAGCCGCGTGCC
This sequence comes from Pseudomonadota bacterium, assembly GCA_021801255.1. Taxonomy (GTDB): domain Bacteria; phylum Pseudomonadota; class Alphaproteobacteria; order Acetobacterales; family Acetobacteraceae; genus Acidibrevibacterium. The sequence goes on along the minus strand of JAJYYH010000011.1, from coordinate 16,889 downwards.
ACGCAGGAACTTGCCGTGGCGCAGCACGCCAAATACTGGCAGCATCCAGCCGCCGAAAACGCGTTTCTGAAGATGCCCGGTGCGCGGATCGCGCTTGGCGAGAAGCGGCGGCGCGAGGTGGAATTCGAGCCGGAACGGCCCTTCGAAACGTGCCGCAAGTTCGGCGCGGAAGGCCGGGGTGGCATGGAGACGGGCAACCTCGTATTCGTCCTTATAGGCAAGCAGTCTGAAATAATTCCGCGCCGCCGCCTCGGTCAGCACGGTGGCGCCAGTCGTTTCCTGCTCGCGCGCGCGAAGGAGAGCGATGCGCTTGCGATAGCGCTGGGCGAGACGGCGCCCCTGATAGCGCACCAATTCGCCCGCCGATCGCTCGATCAGGGCGTCGAGACTTTCGGGCGCGGACGGGGCAGCGCTGACCCCGGCTAATTCGCGCACGCGGGGCAGATCGACGGCCGCCGAGCGACCCCAGTTGAAGGCCGCCTTGTTGGCCTCGACGGCGGTGCCGTTGAGGACGATCGCCTGTTCGATCGCCGCGTGACCGATTGGCACCAGGCCGCGCTGATAGGCGTAGCCGAGCATGAACAGATTGGTCGCGATGGCGTCGCCGATGAGTGCCGTGGCAAGCGCCGTCGCCTCCAGCAGATCGAGCGCCCCCGCTCCCACCACCTTGGCAATCGTTGCCTCGAGCGGCGAGACATCCAGGCGGGTGCCGGGATTGAGCACGAAATCAGCGGTGATGGTCTCATGCGTGTTGACCACCGCCCGCGTCCGCCCGGCAACCGCAGTGGCCAACGCTTCGGTGCCGGCGCCGACCACGAGATCGCAGGCGAGCAGCAGATCGGCGCTGGCCTCCGCGATGCGGAGCGCGTGCAGCGCCGCCGGCGTTTGCGCGATCTTGATGTGACTCCAGACGCCGCCGCCTTTTTGCGCAAGCCCCATCTGGTCGAGCACGCTCGCCGCCTTGCCCTCGATATGCGCCGCCGTGCCGAGCAGCGCCCCGATGGTGACAACCCCGGTGCCGCCGACGCCGGCCACGAGAATCCCATAGGCGCGATCGAGCGGCGGCAGGCTGGGCGTGGGGAGATCGGTGAAGGGATGGGCGGCGGCGGGAGCGGCGCGGCGCAGGGTGCCGCCATGCACCGTCACGAAACTCGGGCAGAATCCCTCGACGCAGGAAAAATCCTTGTTGCAGGAGGATTGGTTGATTTCGCGCTTGACCCCCCATTCGGTATCGCGCGGCACCACCGAGAGGCAGTTCGAGGCCACCGAGCAATCGCCGCAGCCCTCGCAGACGCGGGCATTGATGAAGGCGCGCTTCGCCGGATCGGCCATCAGGCCGCGCTTGCGCCGGCGGCGTTTTTCCGAGGCGCAGGTCTGGTCATAGACGATCGCGGTAACACCCGGCGTGTCGCGCAACGCGCGCTCCACTTCGGGGAGATCGCGACGGTGATGCACCTGAACGCCGGGGGCGAGATCGGTGACGGCCGCGTATTTTTCGGGCTCGTCGGTCACCACGTCAATGCGCCGGACACCTTCGGCGGCGAGTTGGCGGGTGATCCGGGCAGGGGTGAAGATGCCATCGAGATGCTGCCCGCCGGTCATCGCCACGGCATCGTTGAACAGCACCTTGTAGGTGGCGTTGACGCCGGCGGCGACGGCGGCGCGGATGGCCAGGATCCCGGAATGGATATAGGTGCCGTCGCCAATATTGACGAAGACGTGCTTTTCCTCGGTGAACGGCGCCTGGCCGATCCAGGCCACGCCCTCGCCGCCCATCTGGGAATAAGTATCGGTGTGGCGATCCATCCACATCGCCATGAAATGACAGCCGATGCCAGCCAACGCGCGGCTGCCGTCGATCACCTTGGTCGAGGTGTTGTGCGGGCAGCCGGAGCAGAAATAGGGTTTTCGCACCACTGTCGGATCGAGCGATTTGAGCGCCGCCTCCTTGGTGGCGAGCGCGGCGAGCCGCGCGCGCACGGTCTCGGTCTCGGCCGCGGGGCCTAGGCGGCGCACGAGCGCGCGGGCGATATCGTCGGCGGAAAGTTCGCTGGAAGCGCGCAGCAGCCACTCCCCGGCGGCATCATGCTTGCCGGTGATGCGCGGCGCGTTGGCCGAGCCGTAGAGGATCTCCTTGACCTGGTTCTCGATGATCGGCTGCTTTTCCTCGACGATCAGGATTTCATCGAGACCTTGGGAAAAATCGCGGATGGTCTCGGGCACGATCGGCCAGGTGAGCGCCAGCTTGAGCACGGCAAGCCCGGCATCCGCCCCCTCCAGGCCGAGATCGGCGAGCGCTTCAGCGAGATCACGGCTCGATTTGCCCGCCGTGATAATGCCGAGGCGGGCGTTTTTGTCGCGCCGCAACACCCGGTCGAGCCCGTTGGCGCGGACATAATCGCGCACCGAGGGCAGGCCGAAGGCGTGGATGCGGTGCTCCATCTCCAGGGGCGCGTCGTGGAGGCGGATGAAATGCCGCGCCTCCGGTGCGCGCGGCGGCAACACCGGACGGAAGCCGTGGAGATCGAAGGCGATGGTCGTCGAGGTCTCGACCACGTCGGCGACTGTCTTGAAGCCGGTATAGAGCCCGGAGTAGCGCGACATCGCCCAGCCATGCAGGCCGAGCGTGATGATATCCTCGACGCCGGCGGGCACCAAAACGGGGATCAGGGCGGCGATGAAGGCGGGTTCGCTCTGATGCGGCACGGTCGAGGATTTGCAGGCGTGGTCATCGCCGGCGCAGAGCAGCACGCCGCCATTGGGCGAGGTGCCGGCGAAATTGGCATGCTTCAAGGCATCGCCCGAGCGATCGACCCCCGGCCCCTTGCCATACCAGAGGGCAAAAACGCCATCATACTTCGCCTCTTGCAGCAACGGCACCTGCTGCGAGCCCCAGACGGCGGTGGCGGCGGCTTCCTCGTTCAGGCCGGGCTGAAAATGGATATGATGCTCTTCGAGATGCTTCTTGGCGGCAAAAAGCTGGATATCGAGCCCGCCGAGCGGCGAGCCGCGATAGCCGGAGATGAAACCGGCGGTATTGCGCCCCGAAGCGCGGTCGAGCGTGTGCTGGAGCAATGGCAGGCGGACCAGCGCCTGGGTGCCGGTGAGATGAACCTCCTCGATCTCGACGGCGTATTTGTCATCGAGGGTGATCGCGGTGTGTTTCATTCCGTCGGTTCCCCATCTTCTATCGTTGGGCAGCATTTTAGACAATCATGATAGGGCGCCGCCGCGCTGCTCACAAATGAACACGAGGATACGGACAAAAATAGATTTTTTCTGCCACTCCGCCAGGCCGGGCGGAAACGCCGCGCTGCGCGCGGGGGCGTGCCGCGCAATTTTGTGAACCCTCGCCTTACCCTGGCCTTTTCCAGCGCCGGTTCAGGCGAACGACCAGATATCTTCGCGCTGCACAAGCCCGTGCAGCAAGCCGAGCACCGCGGCGCTGGAGCCCGAGGCGCGGTGGGCGTAGGCGCCCGCGAAGACCACGAAGGCGAGCGGGTCCTGCTGATCCGCCGTGAGATCTCCGGCAAAGGCCATCGACCAATCGGGAAATTCGCGCGCCGTGACCGCCGTGAATTCAAGCACCTTGATGTCGCGATGGCGCGGATCGCCCTGGATGCGCTCGAACCGTGCCTCAAGCGCGGCGCGCGGCCCTTCCAGTACCTGGGCGAAATTGCCGCTGGCGAAGATCAGGGCGCCGCTCAGCCCGGCGGCGGCGTTGTTCTTGCGCGAGATGGCGAGAATGCGCTGCAATTCCCCCCGCGCCCGCGAGGGGTCGCGGGCGATATCGCCACGGCTGCAATAGATCACGCGATGGAGTTCCGGTGTCATGCCCGGCTTCCAAGATTGTCCTGAAGGGAGGATTTTTTGCCCAACTCGCCAGTGTGAGGCTGCCCGCCAGCGTGAGGTGGCCCGCCGGGATGCGGATTATGGCGGGCGAGAAGGGCGCGGATGAACTCGGGCGGGATCGGCCGGCTGACCAGATAGCCCTGGATCTGATGGCCGCCGCTGTCATCGACAAAACGGGCCTGGACGTCGGTCTCCACACCCTCGACGGTGACGGTCATGCCGAGGCTCGCCCCGATCGCCGTGATGGCGCGCACCAGCGCCTTGCCGCTGCCGCCCTCGGCCTCGATCTGGGTGGCAAAAGAGCGGTCGATCTTGATTTTGTCGAAGGGGAAGCTGCGCAACTGGCTGAGCGAGGAGTAGCCGGTGCCGAAATCGTCCATGGCGATATGGACCCCCATGGCACGGAGACGATGAAGGGTTTCCAGCGTCTCCTTGCGGTCATGCAGCAGAACGCCCTCGGTGATCTCGATCTCGAGCCGGCATCCCGGCAGGCCGGAGGCGGCGAGCGCGCCTTGAACCGCGCGGATCAGCCCCGGCCCATCCTCGAATTGCAGCGGCGAGACGTTAACGGCGATGGTGATGTCTTCCGGCCAGCGCAGCGCCTCGCGGCAGGCCTCGCGCAGCACCCAGGCGCCGATCGGTATGATGAGGCCGATTTCCTCGGCCAGCGGGACGAATTCGCCGGGTGAGACCATGCCGCGCGTCGGATGCGCCCAGCGCAGCAGCGCTTCGAAACCAACCAGCCGACCGGAGGCGAGATCGAGCTGCGGCTGATAGTGGAGGGTAAATTGATCAAGCGCCACGGCACGGCGAAGATCGGTCTCCAGCGTGCGGCGCGCCTGGGCGCGGATGTCCATGTCGGGGCGGAAAAAGCGGAAACCCCGCCGCCCTTCGGCCTTGGCCTCATAGAGCGCAAGATCGGCGCGGCGCAGCAGGGTTTCGGGATCGCCCGCGTCAGTCGGGGCGAGCGCGATGCCGATGCTGACGCCGATATTGGCGAGATGCCCCTCGACCAGATAGGGTCGGCCAAGCAGTTCGACCAGCCGCTCGGCAAGGCCTGCGACGCCGTCCGCGTGCTCCAGCAGGATGGCGAACTCGTCGCCGCCGATTCGCGCCAGCAGATCTTCGGCGCGCAGCCTGCCGCGCAGCCGCTCGGCAACCAGGCGCAGCAGCGCGTCACCCACAGGATGGCCGAGCGAATCGTTGATATGCTTGAAGCGATCGAGATCGAGCAGCAGCAGAACGGGCGACGCGCCGGGCCGGGCCAGGGCCGCGGTGAGAGAGGTGTGGAAGGCGCGGCGATTGGCAAGCCCAGTGAGCGGGTCGCGCGGCGCCTGCTCATCCCCCGCGGTGGCAGCGAGCACGATCAGCGTCTGCCCGCTGGCCAGCCGCCGGAAGCGCAGAATCAGGCCGCCGGCCTCGCATTCGGCGGCATCGGCGGCGCCCTGCAGCGCCGCGGCGCAGGCGAGAATCCTGCGACGCTGCGCGGCATCGAGCCGCGCAGCGCGGCGGAGCAAGGCGGCAAGTCCGGTGCCGCGGCGCGGCGGTTTGCCCGGCCAGCCGAGCAGCCGTCCCGCCGCATCGTTGGCGCGCGCCAGACCACGCCCAGGATCGAGCAGCAATGCCCCTTCCCCGAGGGCCTCCAGAACCTCCTCGACCGGTGCGGCGGCGATGCGTCCCGCCCGCCGCTTCATGCCACCGGCCACGGCGACGAGGCGCCCCAAACCCTGCCGGGAGGAAGCGGCAAGGCAGGCCGGGCGCTCGGAACGGGGCGTTGGGAAAGGGTTCATGGGAGGGCCTCCGCCATCGTCTATCGGTGTTTAGGTGAATAAACTTCTAATGCTACCCTGGTCTTTGTTTTGCGCGCCGGCACGTGCGTGCTTAGGGTTGCCGGCTTGATGACCCCGCTTGACCCTGACGCCGCGGCACGACGGACGCTCCGCCGCCATCGCGCCGCAGCCACCCTGCTGCTGCTGGTGATGGCGGTCCTGGTGCTCGGCAACCACGCGCTGCCGGGCATGGGCTTTTGGCGCCAGCTCCTCGACGCCGCAGCCAAGGCTGGCCTGGTCGGCGGGCTCGCCGACTGGTTCGCCATCACCGCGCTGTTCCGCCGGCCGCTCGGCCTGCCGATCCCGCACACCGCCATCCTACCGCGCGAGAAAGCGCGGCTCGGCCAGGCGCTTGGCAATTTTGTCGCCAATCATGTGTTCACCGAGGCCGAGGTCGCCCGTCTCATCGGCCGGCTCGATCTGCCCGGCATTTTCGCCAGCTTCCTCGCCGATCCCGCCGCGACGCGCCCCGCGGCATTTTGGCTCGCCGGGCTCCTGCCGCGCCTGCTCGCAACCATCGAGGACGGCCGCGCCCGCCGCCTGCTCGGCCGCTTGGTGCCGCGCCTGATCGGCAATGCCGGGCCGGGTCTGCTCTCCCGCGTGCTGCGCACCCTGATCGAGGGCGGGCGGCATCAGGAAGTCTTCGGGTTTGTCCTTGAGCAGTTCAAGGCCACTATTAATGCCCGTGAGGAATTGCTGCGCCAGGCGATCGAGGAGCGGGTGCGCGAGCAGGGCGGGCGGCTGATCGGCTGGGCGCTCGGCGCCTCGATTGCGCGCAAGGTGCTGGTGGCGATGAATGCTGAACTCGACCGGATGGGACCGGACGGCTCCGATCTCCGCCTCGCCTTCGATGAGTGGATCCGCCGCGAGGTGGCGGCCTTGGAGGCCGATCCGGCGCGCGCCGCCGAGATCGGCTTGGCGTTTCGCCGGGTTCTCGCGCACCCGACGCTGCAGGCCTGGCTCTGGGACATTTGGGTCCGGCTCCGCCTGGCGCTGGAGGCTGATGCCGTCAACCCCTCTGGGCGTAGCATCAATTTTCTTGCCGAGGCGCTCGGTGCTCTCGGCGGCAAGCTGGCGTCCGACCCGGCCACCCGGGCCAGCGTGCAGCGCGCCGCCGAGCGGGCGATCGCTGCTCTTCTGCCCTCGGCGCGGGTACAGCTCGCCCGCTTCATCGCCGCCGTCATCGGCGGCTGGGATAGCGCGACGCTGACGGCGCGCCTGGAACTCCGTATCGGCAAGGATCTGCAATATATTCGCATCAATGGCACGCTGGTCGGTTTTCTGGCCGGCGGCGCGCTCTCCCTTGTCGTGCGGGCGTTGTTTGGAGATGGCTGATTTCATGGAGAAAACATGATCAAACTTTCGGTGCTCGACCAATCGAGTGTGGTCTCGGGGCACCTGCCGGGCGAGGCGATCCGCGAGAGCCTGGCGCTGGCACGGCATTGTGAGGGGTTAGGCTATGCCCGCTACTGGCTCGCCGAGCATCACAATTCAGCGAGCCAAGCTGGCACAGCCCCGGAGGTGCTGATCGCCGCCATCGCCGCGACGACGACGCGCATCCGTGTCGGCAGCGCCGGGGTCATGCTCCCGCATTATTCGGCGTTGAAAGTGGCCGAGCAGTTCCGCGTGTTGGAGGCGATCGCGCCGGGGCGGATCGATCTCGGGGTCGGGCGCGCGCCGGGTTCGGACGGACGGACGGCTTTCGCCCTCAACCCGCTCGCCGAGACTGCGGCCGAGCAGTTTCCCGCGCAAATCCGCGACCTACTCGCCTGGGTGCGCGGCGCGCCGCTCGCGGAAAACCACCCCTTCCGCGCCGTCACGGCGCAGCCCGCCGGGCCGGGGGCGCCGGAGGTCTGGGTGCTCGGTAGTTCCGATTATGGCGCGCAGGTCGCGGCCTATTTCGGCCTGCCCTTCTGCTTTGCCCATTTCATTACCGATGGGCGCGGCACCACCGAGGCTCTGGCGCTCTATCGCGCGGGCTATCGCCCGAGCCCGACGCATCCGGCGCCGCATGCCGCGATCGGCGTCTGGGCGCTCGCCGCGCCCGACATGGCGGAGGCGGAGCGGCTTTTCGCCTCGCGCGCGCTGTGGCGGCTCGGGCGCGATCGGGGCGTCTTCCTGCCCCTGCCGACGCCCGAGGAAGCCGCCGCCTATCCCTATACCGAGGCCGAGCAGGCGCACATCGCGCAGCTCAAGGAGCGCGCTTTTTATGGTCCGGCGGAGCGTGTCGGGGCGCAGATTCGCGCCTTCGCCGAACAGCATGGCGTGACGGAGATCGTGGTGCTCTCGACCATCGCCGAGCCAGTGGCGCGGCAGCGTTCCTATGCCCTGCTGGCGGCGGAATTCGCACTCTGAGGCAGGAGTATTTTCGCGCTCCGCGTGGGGCGCTAAATAGGTCCGGTGATAGCGTGCGTTGGATCAGCCCACCCCAAGCTCGCGGCGCGGCCGGGGTGCAAGCGAAAATGCCGCGCCGAGGACAGGAAGGCTGGAGATGCCCGATCCGCTGAACACGCTCACACCGCCGCGCCCCGGCGAGGCCAAGGCCAATCCTTCGGCCGGCGCCAATCTGCTGTTCCTGCGTGAAGAGCAGATCCGGCTCACCCAGGATATGCTGTTTTTCGCCTATCGCGACCTCACGGCCGCGGCCGACGTATTCCTTGCCGAACTCGGTCTCGGGCGGGCGCATCATCGGGCACTGCATTTCATCGGCCGCAATGCCGGGATCAGCGTCGGCGAGCTGCTCGCCATCCTGCAGATCACCAAGCAGAGCCTGGCGCGGGTGCTGACGCCGCTGATTTCGGCGGGCTACGTTCGCCAGGAGCCGGGGCGGAGCGATCGCCGCCAGCGCCTGCTCCACCTCACCGAAGCGGGCGCGGCGCTGGAGCGCAACCTCTTCGAGCGCCAGCGCGAGCGACTCGTGCGCGCCTATCGCGAGGCCGGCGGCGCCGCGGTCGATGGCTTCCGACGGGTGCTGCGCGGCGTCATGAGCGAGGCGGCGCGGGCTTATATCGCGCGGAGCGAGGCGCAGACCCGCCCGCCGCGCCCGGACGGCACCTGAAGCAAGCACCTGGCCCGATGACGCGGAACTTCGCCTAGGAATTTCGCCGACGGGACACCAGGTGAAATTCGGCCGGGAGCAAAACATGGCGGAATCGATGGCCGAGGAAGCCCATATTCTCATCGTCGATGACGATGCCCGGCTGCGCGCCCTGCTCCAGCGCTTTCTCGCCGAGCGTGGCTTTCGCGTCACCACCGCCGAGACGGCGATCGAGGCGCGCGACAAGCTGCGCTTCGTGCAGCCCGATCTGATGGTGCTCGACGTCATGATGCCCGGTGAATCGGGGCTCGATTTCATCGCCGCGCTGCGCCGCGAGCGGGCGACGACGCCGGTGCTGCTGCTCACCGCGCGCGGCGCCCCGGAGGATCGCATCGCTGGCTTCGAGGCCGGCGCCGACGACTATCTGCCCAAACCCTTCGCCCCCGACGAGCTGGTGCTGCGGATCCGCGCCATCCTCCGCCGCGCGGCACCCCCGGCGCAAGCGGCGGGGCCGGTGGTGCTCGGCGGCGCGGTGTTCGATGCCGAGCGCGGTGAATTGCGCGGGCCGGGCGGGGTGGTGCGGCTGACAGGCGGGGAACTCGCGCTGCTCACGGCACTCGCCAAGCGTCCCAACGCCGTGGCGTCGCGGGAAGAAATCGCCGCTGCCCTCGGCATGGACGATACCAGCGAGCGCGCCATCGACGTCCAGGTGACCCGCTTGCGGCGCAAGATCGAGCCCGATCCGCGCGAGCCGCGGTTTTTGCACACCGTGCGCGGCCGCGGCTATGTGTTGAAGCCGGGCGCCTGAGCGTTTGAAAAAGTGCCCTCACGCCCTGGAATCGATCGGAAATAACCAATGTTCTTAAAGGACATGCTTTTTTCAAATTCAGTAGACTTTCAGGCCCTGAGATGACGCTTTCCGCCCTGGCACCGGCCCGTCTCGTCAAGCAAGCGCTGCCGCGTTCGCTGCTCGGGCGCAGCTTGCTGATCATCCTGCTGCCGCTGATCCTGGTGCAGGCAGTCGCGCTGCAGATTTTCTACGGCACGCATCTGGAACTGGTCTCGCGCCGCTTTGCCGCAGCGATCGCGGGTGAAATCGGCTTCACCCTCGACCTCCTGCGCCGCGCGCCCGACCCGGCCGATCAGCAATGGATCCTCGATGAAGCGCGACGCCAGTTCGAACTCGCCATCCGCATCCGCCCCGGTGCGACGCTCTCAAGCCATAAAAGCCGCAACATCCCGGGGCCCATGGATGACGATCTCGCGGAATCGCTCCAAGAGAAGGTCGGGCTGCCCTTCCGCATGGACTGGACCTCCGATCCGCAATCGGTGCTGGTCGATGTGCAGTTCTGGGGCGGCGTGCTGGAAGTCGAGGCGCCGCGCAAGCGGCTCTATACCAGCACCATTTATCTTTTCGTGTTATGGCTGGTCGGCACCTCGATCCTGCTGTTCGTGATCGCGGCGCTTTTCATGCGCAACCAGGTGCGCGCCATCCGCCGCCTCGCCCGCGCCGCCGAGGCTTTCGGGATGGGGCGCGATCAGGGACCGATCAAACCCGAGGGCGCGCTCGAAGTGCGCCAGGCGGCGACCGCCTTCAACCGCATGCAGGAACGCATCCGCCGCTTTCTCAGCCAACGCACCGAGATGCTGGCCGGGGTCTCGCACGATCTGCGCACGCCGCTCACCCGGCTGCGCCTCGCGTTGGCGATGTTGCCAGCGCGCGCCGAGCTTGCCGGGGATGTCGCCGAGATGACCGCCGATGTCGAGGAGATGGAGCGGATGATCGGCGGCTATCTCGCTTTTGCCCGCGGCGAGGGGAGCGAGCAGGCGCAGCCCACCGATCTGGCGCAAATGCTTGAGGAAATTACCGCCGGCGCGCGCCGGGCTGGCGCCTTGGTCAAGCTTTCGCTTCCCGCTGAATGCCGCAGCCCCCCCGGCCTCATCGTCCATTTGCGCCCCGACGCCGCGCGCCGCGCCATCACCAACCTGATCGACAATGCCCGCCGCCACGCCCGCCACATCACCCTGGGGGCGGCAAGCCAGGGCGGGCGGGTGGTGGTGACGGTCGATGACGACGGACCGGGGATTCCCGCGCCACGGCGCGAGAGTGTGTTTCGCCCTTTCGAGAGCGGGGCGGCCGGCGGCACCGGGCTCGGCCTCACCATCGCGCGCGACATCGTGCGCGCCCATGGCGGCGATATCACACTCGCCACCAGCCCGGCGGGCGGACTGCGCGCGCGCGTCACTTTTCCGATCTGACCCGAAGCCGACGCGATTGGCGAAACGGCGCGGCGATGCCATAAAGCCAGCGATGCGAATCCTCTATCACCACCCCATCTGCCCCTATTCTCGCAAGATCCGCCTGGTGCTGGCCGAGAAGCGGCTCGCTTTCGATCTCCGCCTGGAAAAACCCTGGGAGCGGCGGGCGGAATATCTGGCGCTCAACCCAGCCGGCACGGTGCCGACGCTGATCGAGGACAATGGCCTGGTCGTGCCGGATTCAGGGGTGATCGCGGAATATCTCGACGAGGCCTATCCCGATACCTCGCTGATGGGCCGCACACTGGCCGAACGGGTCGAGGTGCGGCGCCTTACCGCATGGTTCGACGGCCGCTTTGCCGCCGATGTCACGCGCATGCTGCTCGAGGAAAAATTGCTCAAGCGCCTCGCCGGGCGCGGCCAACCGGATGCCGGCCTCCTGCGCGCCGGCTACGCCAGCCTGCGCGAGCATCTGCGCTATCTCGGCTGGCTCGCGGAGACCCGCAAATTTCTTGCCGGCAGCACCATTTCGCTCGCTGATTTCGCCGCGAGCGCGCATTTCTCGGCGCTCGATTTCGCCGGCGAGGTCGATTGGAGCCTCTCCGCACCGGCCCGGGAGTGGTACGCCCGGATGAAAAGCCGGCCGAGCTTCCGCGCCTTGCTCGCCGACCGCATTCCAGGCATCACGCCGCCCGCCCATTACGTCGATCTCGATTTCTAAAACGCTGTGGCGGCAGGGTGAAGGTTCCCGCGCTCATCGTGGTGAACATGGCGAGCGTGCTCGCCCGGTTGAGCGGAGACACGATATCGGTCATTTGCACGGGGCCATTCATGGAGGAACTTCTCACATGGTTGCGTTACCCATCGCTCGCTCCGTCGCTGAACTTCGGGCCGGGGTTGCTGCCTGGCGTCAAGCTGGGGCTAGCATCGCTTTGGTGCCGACGATGGGCGCTTTGCACGAGGGGCATTTGGCCCTGGTCCGGCGCGGCCTGGAATTAGCCGACCGAGTGGTTGCCAGCGTGTTCGTCAACCCGACCCAGTTTGCGCCCCAGGAAGATTTTGATCGCTATCCGCGCGATGAGGCCGGCGATGCCGGGAAGCTTGCCAGCGTGGGATGCGGGTTGCTTTATGCTCCCACGGTTGGCGAGATGTATCCTGAAGGTTTTTGCACGGCGATCACGCTGGGTGGCCCGGCGGAAGGCCTGTGCGGGGCCTTTCGACCACAGATGTTCGGCGGTGTGGCGCTGGTGGTGACCAAACTTCTTCTCCAGGCGCAGCCCGACTTCGCGATCTTCGGCGAGAAGGATTATCAGCAACTCCAGGTCATTCGCCGTCTCACGCGAGACCTCGATATTCCGGTGCGGGTGGTAGGCGTTCCCACGGTGCGCGAAGCCGACGGCTTGGCGATGTCGTCGCGCAATAAATACCTGACCGCCGAGGAACGCGCGGACGCTTCGGAACTGTACCGGACGCTGAGCGAGACAGCGGCGGCACTGGCCGAGGGCGCCCCCGCCGGGGCCATTCTAGAGCGGGCGATGGCAAAACTGGCCGCCGCGCGCTTTAGCAAGATCGATTATCTGGAACTGCGCGACGCCGAGACATTGCTGCCTTTGCAGCGGGTTTCTCGTCCGGCGCGGCTGCTTGTGGCGGCCTGGCTGGGCGCGGTGCGGCTCATCGATAATCTGCCCGTGGAACCCGTTCTGGGATAACGTGGCAACATGATCTCGATGAGCGTCGCACAAGAAACTCGCGATTTCCGGGGCGCTCTGGCACCGATTGGCTTTTAAGCCGATACATCATGAGATCCAGACGTCAGAAATGTACCAAGAAACACCGCGGCCTGAAAGCTGGATCCAATCTCCCTCGGGTTCCAATTGGCCGTCTACGGCGTTTACAGTAGTCCGCATGGACGGCAATGATGCTTCTCTTTCAGCGCTGAGTTTGCGTCTGACCCCGCACGGGCGGCTTCTCGCCGAGGAAGATGCGCGGGCGCCGGCGTTCGAGGCGGCTTTGGCGGAGCGGCTCGGCGCCGCGTTCGCGCGGGGCAGCGGGGCGGGGTTGTTGCGACTGGGCGCGGCGGAGGTGGGGCAGGCGATGCCGGCGGTCTTCGGCTGGTGGCGCAATTTCGCCGCGCGCTACATTACGGCACTCCGCTTGCATACCGCCGGCCTTGACGGGCCCGAAGCTGCGGAACAGCGCCTTGCGGAGGTGCCCCCGCCAGACGCGGGCGAGCTTGCAACCCTCGTGCTCTCGGCCCCGCTGATGGTGGGGGCGGAGTATCTGACGCCGGATATCCTGCGCGCGCTCTGGCTGGAAATCGGCGCGGCGCTGGCGGAATCCCTGACGGCGGCGAAGGCCGATCTCGGGTCTTTCCTGAAAGCGCTCAACCCAGCCTGGAACCTGCTCGGGCGGGTGCATTTCAATCTCGCCGAAAATCGCCGGGATACCGAGGCGCCGTTCGCCTTCATGGCGACCTACACGAGCCGGCTCTCGACGCAAGGCAAGGCGCAGCACCTGCCGCTCGGCCAGGCCTTGCGCGACTACACCGGCAAGAGCCAGCGCGAGAAGCTGCTTTCGCTGTTGCTGCCGGTGCAGCGCGCGGCGGAACGATGCGTCTGGCTCAAGCCGCTGGTCGAGAAGGGAGAGATTTTTCATCCACTGCGCTGGTCATCGCGTGAAGCCGCGCAGTTTCTCGCAAGCGCCGAAGACCTTGAAAACGCCGGCGTGGTCGTGCGTATGCCGGCCACGTGGCGCGCCAACCGCCCGGCGCGCCCGCGTGTCAGCGCGACGATCGGCGCCCGCGCGCCTTCCGCGCTTGGCCTCGATGGTCTGCTCGATTTCCACCTCGCGGTGACGCTCGAGGGCGAAGCGCTGACGGAGGAGGAGGTGCGGAACCTGCTTGCCGGAACCGACGGCCTGGTGCTGCTGCGTGGGCAATGGGTGGAGGTGGATCGCGAGCGCCTGGCGCGCACAATGGAGCGTTTCCGCGCGGCGGAGACGCTCGCGAAGCGAGAGGGGCTGAGTTTTGCCGAGGCGATGCGGATGCTGGCGGGCGTTGGTGTCGGGGCCGCGGCGACAGCGCATGACGGCGCCGATCACAACTGGTCGGAGGTCGTGGCCGGGCCTTGGCTCGCGGAGACGCTGCGGGCACTGCGCGCGCCGGGTGAGACGGGCATCGATCCCGGTCCGCTGCTGCGCGGCACGCTGCGGCCCTATCAGCGGGTCGGGCTCGGCTGGCTCCATTTGCTCACCGGGCTGGGCCTCGGCGCCTGTCTTGCTGACGATATGGGCTTGGGCAAAACCATCCAAGTGCTGGCGCTGCTGCTCACGAGGAAAACCCGTTCGCCCACGTCGCACCCGAGCCTGCTCGTGGCGCCGGCTTCGCTGCTCGCGAACTGGGTCGCCGAGGTCGAGAAATTTGCCCCGGACCTGAGGGTTAACCTCCTTCATCCCGCAACCACGGGGGCCGCGGCGATGCGGCTTTTCGCGCCCGAGGATGTGGCCGGGTGCGATCTCGTCATCACCAGCTATGGCACGGTTTTGCGCCTCGCCCCGCTGCGCGAGATTGCCTGGCGTTTTGTCGTTCTCGATGAGGCGCAGGCGATCAAGAACCCGGCGGCCAAGCAGACGCGCGCGGTGAAGGCGCTGCGTGCCGAGGCGCGGATCGCGCTAACCGGGACGCCGGTTGAAAATAGTCTTAGCGATCTCTGGTCGATATTTGATTTTCTCAACCCAGGCCTTCTCGGCAACGGCAAGCAATTTGGGCGCTACGCCAAAAATCTTACGAAGCGCGAGGACAATCCCTACGGTCCGCTCCGCGAACTGATGCGCCCGTATATTCTGCGCCGGATGAAAACCGACAAGGCGATCATCCAGGATTTGCCGGACAAGACGGAACTCCGCGTGCATTGCCATCTGAGCCGCAAGCAAGCAGCGCTCTATGCGCAGGCGGTGGAAGAACTGGCCCGCAGCCTCGAGACGGCCGAGGGTATCCGGCGCAAGGGCGTGGTGTTGGCGATGCTGATGCGGCTCAAGCAGATCTGCAACCATCCCACGCAATGGCTCGGAGATGGCAGCTTTGAAGCAGAGGAGAGCGGCAAATTCATTCGGCTCCGCGAGATCGCCGAGGTGGTGGCGGCGCGCCAGGAGAAGATGCTGGTGTTCACGCAGTTCCGCGAACTATGCGAACCGCTCGCGGCCTTTCTCGGCACGGTGTTCGGCCGCATGGGGCTTGTCCTGCATGGCGCAACGGCGGTCAAGAATCGTCAAGCTCTGGTGCGGCGCTTTCAGGATGATGAAAACGCGCCGTTCTTTGTCCTCTCGCTCAAGGCGGGCGGGACGGGGCTGACGCTGACGGCGGCCTCGCATGTCGTGCATTTTGATCGCTGGTGGAACCCGGCGGTGGAAAACCAGGCGACTGATCGGGCCTATCGTATCGGCCAAAAGGCGAACGTGCTGGTGCACAAATTTCTTTGCCGAGGCACCGTCGAGGAACGAATTGATACGTTGATCGAATCAAAAAAAGCGCTTGCGGCAGAACTGCTCTCCGGCGGCGGCGAGATTGATCTGACGGAAATGAATGATCAGGATATTCTGCAATTGGTGGCGCTCGATCTCAACGCCACGCTGAGGGATTGACCCATATGTCGCGTTATCATCGAGGGTGGCCGCGGTATGTTCCGGTGGCTGAGCGGCGCATGAAGGCCGAGCGCGCGGCGGAAAAGCTCAGCAAGAAGGGCGAGAGCCTTGCCCCAGTGCGGATTGATGGCCGCGCGATCACGAAGACCTTTTGGGGCAAAGCGTGGTCCGACAATCTGGAGGCCTATCGTGACTATGACAACCGCCTGCCACGTGGGCGCGCCTATGTCCGTAACGGCTCGGTGATCGATCTGCAAATTGCCCCGGGCGAAGTGCGGGCGCTGGTCATCGGCTCTGAGATTTATCGCGTGAAGGTGACGATAGAAGCGGTGAACGAGAAAGCGTGGCGGTCGATCCGCCGCGATTGCGCGGGACAGATCGACTCCGTTGTGGAACTACTGCAAGGGCGCTTTTCCAAGGGCGTGATGGCGCGCCTCTGCCGGCAGGACAACGGATTGTTCCCAAAGCCCGGGGAAATCCGCTTTGTGTGTAGCTGTCCCGACTATGCGGTGATGTGCAAGCATGTGGCAGCGACGCTCTATGGCGTTGGCGCGCGGCTTGATGAGCGCCCGGATTTATTGTTTCGTCTGCGCGCGGTGGACGAGAACGACCTCGTGGCGGATATTGGCGAGGCGCTACCAGCATCGAAGGCTGCACCGGAGGCGGGCCGTGTTCTCCAGACTGAAGACATGGCAGCACTTTTCGGGATTGATATCGCCGCGCCGGAATTGACGAAGACGATGGAGGGGAAGAAAAAGCCGATGGGCAAGGCACGCGCTCGGAGGGTGCCAGAGCCGGCCAGTATCAAGAAGACAAAGCCGGCGCGCGCAACCACCAAGCGCTCGGAAAAAAAATGCGCGAGCGGGAAAATTGGAGCGGGCCAGATCGCGCGTGCCAAGCTGACCGGCCAAGAGAATGTCGAACGTCCTATGCCGGCAAAAGCTGCGACGCCCGACAAATCAACCAGTGTCATGGCGGCGTCAGCGATTCCTTCCCCCCGATCCCGCGCCAAGCCCATGGCCCCGCGCCAGCCTGAGCCGCAGCCGATTAAATGGTGGCTCACGGCGAAGAAGAACAAGGCAAACAAAACAAAATTGTCGCCGAAGAAGAGAGGGTAGGTTCAACGTGTCATGCGCCAAGGATTCGGTGGGGTGCGGCACGGTTAACTGAGACATCCGGCTGCGGTAAATTTCACTGCGACTGGAGGTTTGGAAATGACTTATGATGCAGGGATCAAGCCCGAGGGGGCGCCGGAGCGCTCTCTCATAGCTGGC
>JAJYYH010000046.1 GCA_021801255.1 Pseudomonadota bacterium | reverse complement strand
TTTCCGTTGTAGAACCCCCGAAACCCAGGCCGCCACTTAGGCACACGCCCGGAATCTACCTCCCAACTTCATCGATAAATAGCCGATGTTTGCTCACGTGTGCCTCATGACCGCGAACCCAGGTCTGTCGGTTGCCTCCCCGTCCCACCTGGGCCTTCCCCGTTATTCAGGCGGGTCGGCGTCCATCACTTCACTTTCGAGGCCTGCTCAGGCTTCACTCACGTTACGGCCTGCCGGATTGCTCAACCGCCCATGGCGGCCTTTGTCACGAGGCTTCGGCCCGCCCGGTTACCCGACCAAGCCGCTCGTCAGCTACCAGGGTCTACCAACAACTCCCTGGATGGATCCTCCCTCCACCGGTGAACCGCGCCGTCGGGGCGCACTGGATGATGTGGGCTAAAAATCTTCAAACTCATTCATCGAGTCCGAATTGATCGCAACCTTTCGCTGCAGCAAGTTCACATTCCATGAGGCGAGATGTGCTTCCGTCCGGGGAATAGGGAGTCGCCGCACGATTGACCGTAAGGAATAAAACTGACGTTGTATTTTTTTAACCTCGAATACAAGCTCGTCCGGAGAAAACCGCAGCGGATGAAAATAACAAAAAACACCAGGCCATCTATCCATATTTTCTTCGTCAATCAGGCGTCCGTCTGCTTTCATGCGCTCATAGAGAGGCGTCCCGCGGAGAGGAACCATGACATTGAAGTATGCGGCATCAATTTTATGTTCGTTTAAGAAGTCTAGTGTTTTTGGAAAAACATCTTTATCATCATCGTCTGAACCAAAAACAAAATTGAACGAAAAACTAATGTTTTTTCCCCGAAGATTTCGGACAATCTCCCCATAACTTTTTGCTTTATTGAAGCTTTTATTCATGGATTTCAAAGTATTTTCACTTAAACTTTCAATTCCCATATTGGCATGCAAGAGTCCAGATCGTTTGGCAAGATTGAGAAATTTTTGGTCAAGGCAAAAATGAGATGAAAACAAAGCTGACCAGCGCACTTTCAGAGGAATAAGTGCTTCCATAAACTCCATCGTTCGAGATTTATTTCCGACAAACTGGCTGGCAGCAAAAAAAATATGCCGTTTGCCGCACTTCTTGATTTCCTCAATCACCTCTGCGACAGGCCGATGACGATAACCATAGTCACCGTTCAATCGCCGCTCTGCACAGAAATCACATGTATAAGGGCAACCGCGCGAATGTTGGATCACCACTGGACTATAAAAAGCGTAATTTTGCGGTTTGAGTAGATCCCAGCGAGGGGTTGGCATGCCAACAAGACTGGCCACCTTATGTCTACGATAAAATTTTTTTAGTCGTCCAGCCACTGCATCTTCCAATATTTTAGGAAAAATCTCCTCACCTTCACCAACGCATACCGCATCGGCATGCTCGGCCATCTCCTCCGCGTGAAAAGTTGCGTGGGGTCCACCCATCAATACAGGAATTTTTTTCTCTCTAAACCGATCAGCTATTTCGTAAGCCCGCAAAGATGTCACGGTCCTGACCGTGATCGCAACGGCATCTACAGGAGCGGAATAGTCTGGTTCCTCGATTGCATCATCAACCAGACTCACATTCCATTCGCGTGGTGCGAGAGCCGCCAAATAGGGCGCCACCGCCCCCACAATTTTTCTTTTGCGAATTCGGTAAGGCGTTCGCATCTCGCGAGAGCAATAAGGAGTTGCCTGAATTATTAGGAGGTTTGGCATCAATGACCCCAAGAGGCTATCTGTATTTCATGATAAACGGTGAGACCGATTGAGAAGCCATTCTATTTAGCGTTCGCTCGCGAACGCGTCTGCGCCCACGCGCAAACAATCCAAAAATATTTTGTGGTCGGTTTTGATGAAATCGTTTCGCCCATTGCCGTTCCATCACAAACCACGGCGGCCTGAATCGGCTCAAGAACCACCGCGCATTACGCATTGCTTCATCTAGAAAGAGAGGCCGCACCGCAGCCCCTCTTTCATGACACCTTCGCTAGCTATCCATTATATCTGAGCGCGGATAGCTGGAAGATCGCGGACAGCTTTATTCCATCATCTGGAATAACGCTGGACGGTTTTAGGTTACGCATATCACAATCGTAGTTATAGCCGGTTTATGCGGAGACTAGGCGATGCTGTCGAGTTGTCGCAGTTGCGGTTATCTCCGCTTGATCATAGGACAACAGAACGCACGAACACGACGTTGATCTAAATCAAATTTTCTGATCTCCATTGGGGTCAGCGAGATACTATGCGGATTTGGGATCTGGACACCTCCGGAGACTGCCCGCGCGAGGCGTTTGGTGATCCCTGCTGATCTGTACAGAACTGGGCCCCTTTCGATAGCCACACATCACATTGATTTCGTACGGCAAATTCGTTCTGGGTAGGTTTCGATGCGGCCGTGTTCACCGCGATCGTGGTGCCCCGGTGACTTCGGTGTCGGCAGAGGCCCTGTGGAGCGGCGCCTCGCCGTCCTTCTTGCCGCCGGACCGGCGGACGGTCTTGCCGTCGATCGCGATCACGCCGGCCGGAATGCCGGTCACCGAGGCCACCCAGGCGACGAAGCAGCGCTGGAACTGGTCGGCGTCCCGCGCGGCGAATATCTCGCCGATCCGGCCGTGCGGCGGGGTGCCGTCCTTGAACGGGCGGAAGCGCCGCAGCAGGTCCAGCTTTTTCTCGCCGAAGCGGGCAATGTCGGTAAAGGTCTCGGCCCCGGCGAGCCCGGCTAGCAGCGACAGGAGGAGCACATCGTCCCGTGGTAGACCACCTTGCCGGCCTGGCGAGCGTCTGTCAGGTCGTTGAAATGACGGAGAAACCCTGCAGCCGCGAAAATCGCGCCGTCGTCCTGTGCCGCGCCGTCCATGATCGTCCTCCGCGAAGCAAATTGAAGACACGCATGGATTCGGCGCTTCAGCGATTTGTCACGTACTCCTTCACCCGATTGCCCTGCCCCTCAGAAGCGCGGCGCCGATTGACAGCGCCCGGCGCGGCGCTATAAGCCGCTCTCCCCGGCGGCCAGATCACCGGCAGGGTTATTTTGCCCTGGCCGGGTCGCATGTTTGAGGAGCTCGAGTGATGTTCGCAGTCATCCGCACCGGCGGCAAGCAGTATCGTGTGACACCAAATGCCGTGCTCAAGGTGGAAAAGCTCGAGGCCGCCGAAGGCGAGGCGGTGGCCTTCACCGATGTTCTGGCGGTCGGCGGCGAGGGGCAGATCACACTTGGCGCCCCGGTGGTGGCCGGCGCGCGCGTCACCGCGACGGTCATGGCGCAGGAACGCGCCGAAAAAGTAATCATCTTCAAAAAGCGCCGCCGGCAGAACAGCCGGCGCAAAAACGGCCACCGCCAGCACATCACGGTGCTGCGTATCCACGACATCAGCGCCAGCTGAACGGAGAGAGGCAGAGATGGCACACAAGAAGGCTGGTGGGTCCTCGCGCAATGGCCGCGACACCGCGGGACGGCGGCTCGGGGTGAAGAAATCCGGGGGGCAGGAAGTGATCCCCGGCAATATCATCGTCCGCCAGCGCGGCACCAAGATGCGGGCCGGGCGCAATGTCGGGCTCGGGCGCGACCACACGCTGTTTGCGCTCACCGCTGGCCGGGTCAAATTCGAGCGCCGCGCCGAGGGCCGGGTGCATGTCTCGGTCGAGCCCGCCGCCCCGCCGGCCCCGGCCGTCGCCGCGGAATAGCGCCGCGCCCGCCCGGATGAAGGTGGGGGGTCGGCGCGCGCCGGCCCTTTCTTGTTTGTAGCACCATGAAATTTCTCGACCAGGCCAAGATTTATCTGCGCTCCGGGGATGGCGGCGATGGCGTCACGGCCTTCCGGCGGGAGAAATATATCGAATTCGGCGGCCCCGATGGCGGCAATGGCGGGCGCGGCGGCGATATCGTGTTTTTGGCGGTGGAAAATCTCAACACCCTGATCGACTTTCGCTACACGCAGCATTTCCGCGCCCGCAAGGGGGGTAACGGCTCCGGCTCGGATCGCACCGGCGCCGGCGCGCCCGCAGTGGTGATCAAGGTGCCGATCGGCACCGAGATCCTCGCCGAGGACCGCGCGACGCTGCTTGCCGATCTCGACCGGCCGGGCAAGCGGGTGGTGCTGCTCCAGGGCGGCGATGGCGGGTTCGGCAATACGCATTACAAGTCGAGCACAAATCGCGCGCCGCGCCGTGCCGATAAGGGGTTTCCCGGCGCCGAAGCCTGGGTGTGGCTGCGCCTCAAGCTGATCGCCGATGCCGGGCTGGTCGGCCTGCCCAATGCCGGAAAATCGACTTTTCTCGCCGCTGTTTCGGCGGCGCGGCCGAAAGTGGCCGACTATCCGTTCACCACGCTCGCCCCGCAGTTGGGCGTGGTGCGGCTGGGAGCGGCGGAGGAATTCGTCCTCGCCGACATCCCCGGCCTGATCGCGGGCGCCCATGAGGGGGCGGGGCTCGGTGATCGCTTTTTGGGTCATGTCGAGCGCGCCGCCGTGCTGCTCCATCTTATTGACGGCGCAGCAGGCGATGTGGTGCGGGCCTGGCGCACGGTGCGCACCGAGCTTGCCGCCTACGGCGCCGGACTGCCGGAAAAGCCGGCGATCGTCGCGCTCAACAAGGCCGACGCGATGACCCCGCGCGAGCAGGCGGGGCGGCGCGCAGCGCTGGCCAAGGCCTGCGGCAGCCCGGTCGCGCTGGTCTCGGCGGTGAGCGGCGCGGGGATGGCCGAGCTGCTCCGCGTCGTGATGGACCGTATCCACGCGGAGCGCCGGAGCCGCGCCGCGTGAGCCCGCGCCTCGCCGCGGCGCGCCGCCTCGTGGTGAAAATCGGCAGTGCCCTGGTGGTCGATGCCACCCAGGCGGCGCCGCGCACATCCTGGCTCGCCTCGCTGGCCGAAGACATCGCCGATCTCCGCCACCGGGGCGTGGAAGTGCTCGTGGTATCCTCAGGCGCAATCGCCCTGGCGCGGCGTAGCCTCGGCCTCACGGCGCGGCGCTTGCGGCTGGAAGAAAAACAGGCTGCCGCCGCGGTCGGGCAGATCCGCCTCGCCCAGGCCTGGAGCGAGGCGCTCTCGGCGCATGGGCTGATCGCCGCGCAATTACTCCTCACCCTCGATGACACCGAGGACCGGCGACGCTATCTCAACGCGCGCGCTACGCTCGCAACCCTGCTTCAGCTCGGCGCTATCCCGGTGATCAACGAGAACGACACGGTCGCGACGACGGAGATCCGCTTCGGCGACAATGACCGGCTCGCCGCCCGCGTCGCCGAGATGGTCGCCGCCGACCAGTTGATCCTGCTCTCCGATATCGACGGGCTCTATACCGCCGATCCGAAACGCGACCCCGGCGCCACGCACATCCCCGAAATCTCCGCGATCACCCCGGAGATCGAGGCGATGGGGGGCGAGCCGCCGCCCGGCTATTCCTCGGGCGGCATGCGCACCAAACTTGCCGCGGCGCGCATCGCGACGGGTGCTGGGGTGGCGATGGCGATCGCCCAGGGCCATGTCGATCACCCTTTGCGCGCACTCGAAAAAGGCGCGCGCCGCACCTGGTTCCTGCCCGCCCCGGAGGGCCGTTCGGCACGCAAGAGATGGATTCTCGGGAGTTTGCAGCCGCTGGGCAGCTACACCATCGATGCCGGTGCCGCGCGCGCGCTCACCGCCGGGCGCTCCTTGCTCCCCGCCGGGGTGACAGCGCTCGCGGGCCAGTTCGAACGCGGTGATCCGGTGCTGGTGCAGGGCCCGGAGGGCAAAATCCTGGCGCGCGGGCTCTCGGCCTATGCCAGCGCGGATGCCGCGCGCATCATCGGCCACCGCTCCGAGGCGATCGAGGCGATCCTCGGCTGGCGCGGGCGCGATGAGATCATCCATCGCGACGATCTAGCCCTGTTGTGACGCGGAGAAACGCCATGAACGCTGCCCCCGATACCGCCGCCGCATGGCTGCATGAGGCCACGACAGAGGCCCGCCAGGCCGCCCATATCCTCGCCCGCGCCCCGGATGAGCAGCGCAGCCAGGCGCTCCGCGCCGCCGCCGTCGCCTTGCGCCAGGGCATTTCCGCCATCCTCGCCGCCAATGCGGCCGATCTCGCCGCCGCCCCGGACAATGGCGCCTTCCGCGACCGCCTCACGCTCACCCCGGCACGCATCGAAGCGATGGCCGAGGGGCTGGAGACCGTCGCCGCCCTGCCCGACCCGCTCGGGCGCACGCTCGCCGCGTGGACCCGGCCAAATGGGCTTCACATCCGCCGCGTCGCAACCCCGATCGGGGTGATCGGCATGATCTATGAAAGCCGGCCCAATGTCGGCGCGGACGCCGCGGCGCTCACGGTGAAATCGGGCAATGCCGTCATTCTGCGCGGTGGCTCGGAAAGCCTCAACAGCGCGCGCGCCATCCAGGCCGCGATCAGCGCCGGCCTCGGCGCCGCCGGGCTGCCCGAAGCCGCGGTGCAGATCACCCCCGATGCCGATCGCGCCCATGTGGGCGCGATGCTCGCCGCCGCCGGGCGGATCGATCTGATCATTCCGCGTGGCGGGCGCGCTCTGGTCGAGCGGGTGCAAGCCGAGGCGCGCGTGCCGGTGCTCGCCCACGCCGAGGGGCTCTGTCACACCTATGTCCATCGCGCGGCCGATCCCGAGATGGCGCGGCGCGTCGTCGCCAATGCCAAGATGCGCCGCCCCGGCGTGTGCGGGGCGACCGAGACGCTGCTGATCGACGCCGCCATCGCCCCTTCCCTCCTGCCGCGCATCGTCGCCGATCTCGCCGCCCTCGGCTGCCGCTTCCGCGCCGACCCCGGCGCCCGCGCCCTCCTCCCTGAATTGCCGGCGGCGGGGCCAATGGATTTCGACACCGAATGGCTCGATGCCGTGCTCTCGGTCAAAGTGGTCAACGGGGTCGAGGAGGCGCTCGCCCATATCGCGCGCCACGGCAGCGAGCACACGGAAGCGATCATCACCGAGGATCGCGCGGCGGCCGAGGCATTTCTCGGCGGTATCGACAGCGCGGTCGGCCTATGGAATGCCTCGACGCAGTTCTGCGACGGCGGCGAGTTCGGCTTCGGTGCCGAAATCGGGATCGCCACCGGGCGCATTCACGCACGCGGCCCGGTCGGGCTCGAACAGCTCACGAGTTTTCGCTACGTCATCCATGGCAGCGGCCAGATCCGCCCATGAAGCGCGAAGGGCCAGGAGCGGCGCCCCTGGCCTCCATTCTTCACTGCAGCGTGAGCCTGTGCCCGGTGTGGCGGATTTCGGCGGGCGTGATCAGGCGGGCCGAGGCGACACGGACGGAGTGCAGCCGGCCCTCGATTTCGCGGTGCCAGAAATCAAGAAAGCGGCGCAGCGCCGGGAAGCGTGGCGCGAGGTCGAGATCCTGCCAGATGAAGGTTTGCAGCAGATCGGGATGGTCAGGCAGGTGATAAAGGATCTCCGCCGTGGTCAGACGGTAGTCCTGCAATTGGCGCGACAGGTTCATGGCATTCTCCTCGGTTGAGCGGTCGCGTTTCCTTCCCTCTCGCACGATGCTAGCCAAAGCTGCGCCGAACTCAATAAAAAACAATATAAAATCAGAAAGTTAGCACTCACCTTGACAAAGTGCTGCCGAGCGCTTGACAGCCTACGACAGACCGCCTAAATCGCTGGCACTCTCCAAGCGGGAGTGCTAACAGGCCCGGGCAGAACGGGCCGGTCACCAGTTTCAAGATCATATCCAGGAGCGATCCGCATGAAGTTCCGTCCCCTGCACGACCGGGTCGTCGTCCGGCGCCTCAATGCCGAAGAGAAGACCGCCGGCGGCATCATCATCCCCGACACCGCCAAGGAAAAGCCGATGGAAGGCGAGATCATCGCGGTCGGCCCCGGTGGGCGCAACGAGCAAGGCCAGTTGGTGCCGCTCGATGTCAAGGCCGGCGATATCATTCTGTTCGGCAAATGGTCGGGCACCGAGGTCAAGCTCGATGGCGAGGAGCTGCTGATCATGAAGGAATCCGACGTCATGGGCGTCATCGAGGGTAGCACGGCCAAGAAAAAGGCCGCCTAGCCTTTCGTTTACGTTCTCTATCGAAACATTGAGGGAAATAGACAATCATGGCTGCCAAGGACGTTCGCTTCTCGGCCGATGCCCGCCAACGCATGCTGCGCGGCGTGGATATCCTGGCCGATGCGGTTAAGGTGACGCTCGGCCCCAAGGGCCGCAACGTGGTGCTGGATAAAAGCTTCGGCGCGCCACGCATTACCAAGGACGGTGTCACCGTCGCCAAGGAAATCGAGCTTGCCGACAAGTTCGAGAATATGGGCGCACAGATGGTGCGCGAGGTCGCGAGCAAGACCAACGACATCGCCGGCGACGGCACGACGACGGCGATCGTGCTCGCCCAGTCGATCGTTCGCGAAGGCTTGAAGGCGGTCGCCGCCGGGATGAACCCGATGGACCTGAAGCGCGGCCTCGATAAGGCCGTGGCCGTGGTGGTCGAGGAGCTGAAGAAGCACTCGAAGAAGATCACCACCCCCTCCGAGACTGCCCAGGTCGGCTCGATCGCCGCCAATGGCGAGGCCGAGATCGGCAAGATGATCTCGGAGGCCATGCAAAAGGTCGGCAACGAGGGTGTCATCACCGTCGAGGAAGCCAAGGGCATCCAGACCGAACTCGACGTCGTCGAGGGCATGCAGTTCGACCGCGGCTATGTCTCGCCCTATTTCATCACCAATGCCGAGAAAATGACCGCCGAGCTGGATCAGCCCTATATCCTGATCCATGAGAAGAAGCTCTCCGGCCTGCAGCCGATGCTGCCGCTCTTGGAAAGCATCGTGCAATCCGGCAGGCCGCTCCTGATCATCGCCGAGGATGTCGAGGGTGAGGCTCTGGCGACGCTGGTCGTCAACAAGCTGCGCGGTGGGCTCAAGGTCGCCGCCGTCAAGGCGCCGGGCTTCGGCGATCGCCGCAAGGCGATGCTGGAGGATATCGCCATCCTCACCGGCGGCCAGGTGATTTCGGAAGATCTCGGCATCAAGCTCGAAAGCGTCACCCTCGCCATGCTCGGCAAGGCGAAGAAGGTGTTGATCGAGAAGGAAAACACCACCGTCGTCGAGGGCGCCGGCAAGAAGACCGACATCACCGGGCGCTGCAACCAGATCCGCGCCCAGATCGAGGAGACCACCTCGGACTACGACCGCGAGAAGCTGCAGGAGCGGCTGGCCAAGCTCGCCGGCGGCGTCGCCGTCATTCGCGTCGGCGGCTCGACCGAGGTCGAAGTGAAGGAGCGCAAGGATCGCGTCGATGACGCGCTGCACGCGACCCGCGCCGCGGTCGAGGAAGGCATCGTGCCGGGCGGCGGCGTCGCTCTCGCCCGCGCCTCCCTGGTGCTCGCCAAACTCAAGGCCGAAAACGAGGATCAGCGCTTCGGCATCGATATCGTCCGCAAAGCAGTGCAGACGCCGCTCCGTCAGATTGCCGAGAATGCCGGCGAGGATGGCGCCGTCATTGCCGGCAAGGTGCTGGAAAAGGACGAGTATAACTGGGGGTTTGATGCCCAGAACGAGGAGTTCAAGGATCTCGTCAAGGCCGGCATCATCGACCCGACGAAGGTGACGCGCACCGCTCTCCAGGACGCCGCCTCGATCGCCGGCCTGTTGATCACCACCGAAGCGATGGTGGCCGAGAAGCCGGAGAAAAAGGCGCCGCCCTCGATGCCGCCGGGTGGTGGCATGGGCGACATGGATTTCTAAATCCTGCCGCTTTTGGACAAAATCGCAGGCGGGCCCTCGGGTCCGCCTGTTTTTGTTGGACCCCGCCCATGACCCTGCCGCGCTGGCATCCCGAAAGCCTCAAATCCCGCCTGCCGTATTTGCGCCGCCGCGCCTTGCTCGCCCAAGCGGTACGCGCCTTTTTCAGCGCGCGCTTCTATCAGGAGGTCGAAACCCCCTACGCCGTCGCCGCACCCGGCGAGGAGGTGCATCTCGTGCCCTTCCGCACCGAACGGATTTTCCCCGACGGCGCGCGCCGTGCCCTGTTCCTCCACACCAGCCCGGAATTCGCCATGAAGCGCCTGCTGGTGGCCGGCGCCGGGCCGATTTTCCAGCTCGCCCGCGTCTGGCGCAATGGCGAGGGGAGCGCGCTCCATGCGCCGGAATTCACGATGCTGGAATGGTATCGCCCGGGCGCCACGCTCGATGACCTGATCGCCGAAACCCACGCCCTGCTGCGCGCCACCCTTCCCCCCGTCGTCACCTGCCGCGGCGTCACCACCGATCTTTCCCACGCCGAACGCCTCACCGTCGCCGCGGCGTTTTTCCGCCATGTCGGCGCCGATGTGCTGGCCAGCGCCGGGGATGCCGAAGCCCTCGCGCTTGCCGCCGGGGTTTGCTTGCGCGCCGGCGAGAGCTGGGAGGATCTCTTCTTCCGCCTGATGCTCGGGCGCATCGAGCCGCATCTCGGGCGCGCCTCTCCAGGCTTCCTTACCCACTGGCCAGCGGCCCAGGCCGCCCTCGCCCGGCGCGATCCCGCCGATCCCCGCGTCGCCGAGCGCTTCGAGCTTTATGTCTGCGGCATCGAACTCGCCAACGCCTTCATCGAACTCACCGACGAGGCCGAGCAGCGCACCCGCTTCGAGGCCGACCGCGCCCGCCGCGCAACCCTCCAGGGCGACGCCGGCTGGCCGCTCGACGAGGATTTTCTCCAAGCCCTCGCCCACGGCATGCCACCCGCCGGGGGCGTCGCCCTCGGCTTCGACCGTCTCGCAATGATCGCCAGCGGGGCGCGCGAGATCGACGATGTGCAGTGGATTTGAGGAAATCAGGCCAGGGGCTTTGCCCCTGGACCCGAAGCGAAAGGCGGAGCCTTTGCAATCCTTCCCATGATGGGGGTCTGGGGCCGCTGGCCCCAGCGGGTCGAGGGCGGAGCCCTCGCATTTGATCTGGAAACGCGTTGGCTTGCGGCGGCGCGGCTAGGGCGTTATATGCGCGGCCACGGCCGGAGTGTAGCTCAGCCTGGTAGAGCACTGTGTTCGGGACGCAGGGGCCGGAGGTTCGAATCCTCTCACTCCGACCATTTTTCTCCGCCTTTGAGAGATTGCACAACAAAAACCCGCAGCGCCGAGGCGAGCGGCTGGTCCGGTGCGCGCGCCGCGTCGATCGTGGCGATGAGGGCGGCCAGCGCGAGGCCGCGCGCGGCCGCCAGGTTCGCGAGCGCCGCCCAGAACTCGGCCTCCAGCGCGACGCTGGTGCGATGCCCGGCGAGCGTCACGCTGCGCTTGACCAGCCCCGTCATGGCGGGGCGAGCCTTGCCATCGCCCAGCGCGCCGCCTCCGCCACCACGTCGTCCTGGTCCTCGGCATGGCCGCGCGCCACGGGCAACAGGCGCGGATCGGCGGAATTGCCGATGGCATAGAGCACATTCCTTAGAAACCGCTTCCAGCCAATGCGCTTGATCGGCGAGCCGCTGAAATGGCGCCGGAAACCCGCCTCGCCGAGGGCCGCGAGATCGGCCAGGGCCGGCGCGCCGAGATCGTCGCGCGCGGCCAGTTTCGCTTCATGCCCGGCGCTCGCGAAGCGGTTCCACGGGCACACCGCCAGACAATCATCGCAGCCATAGATGCGGTTGCCGAGCGCCGCGCGCAGCGCCTCGGGGATCGGGCCGCGATGCTCGATGGTGAGATAGGAAATGCAGCGCCGCACATCGAGCCGATAGGGCGCGGGAAAGGCATCGGTCGGGCAGACCGCAAGGCAGCGCGTGCAGCTTCCACAATGATCGGCGTGCACGGGATCAGGCGGCAGCGCGAGCGTGGTATAAATCTCGCCCAAAAATAACCAGGAGCCGAAACGACGGGAGACCAGATTGGTATGCTTGCCCTGCCAGCCGAGCCCCGCCCGCGCAGCCAGCGGTTTTTCCATCACCGGCGCGGTATCGACGAACACTTTTACCTCGCCGCCCAGCCGCGCGACCACGAACTGCGCGAGATGCTTGAGTTTTCCCTTGAGGATATCGTGATAGTCGCGATTGCGTGCATAGACCGAGATATTGCCGCGATCGCCCTGCGCAAGGTTTCCCAGGGCGTCCTCGGCGGGCGCGTAATTAAGCCCGAGCGCAATCACGCTCCGCACCTCGGGCCAGAGCGCGCGGGGATCGCTGCGTTCGGCGCTGCGCGCGGCGAGCCAGCCCATCTCGCCCGCGTGGCCCGCGGCGAGAAACGCCGCAAGGCGGGGTGCGGTTTCGCGAGACAGCTCGGCCGCGGCGAAACCCACGGCGTCGAAGCCAAGCGCGAGCGCGCGGGCGCGGATCGCCTCAGCCGCGTCCACGATAGGGCTCGACGCCCTGGGGGGGCAGAAAAATCCCCTCGGGCGGCGTCCCACTCTGCCAGAAAACATCGATCGGCAGGCCGCCGCGCGGATACCAGTAGCCGCCGATGCGGAGCCAGAGCGGGGTGATCGCGGCACTCAGACGGTTGGCAATGTCCAGCGTGCAATCCTCGTGAAAAGCCCCATGGTTGCGAAAGGAGCCGAGGAAAAGTTTCAGCGATTTGCTCTCGACAAGCCATTCCGCCGGACAGTAATCGATGACGATATGGGCGAAATCGGGCTGACCCGTGATCGGACAAAGTGCGGTGAATTCGGGACAGGTAAAGCGCACGACATAGGTTTTTCCCCGATGCGGGTTCGCGACCCGCTCCAGCACGGCCTCCGCCGGGCTCGCCGGCAAGGCGACGCGCGCGCCAAGCTGGGTCAGTGGAGCGGAAATGTCCTCGCTCATCTTGGTTTCTCTCCGTCGCGCCAGGCCGCGCGCAGGGCAGCGCTGGTCGTGGCCAGGGAACGATCCCCGATCGCCGCGCGCAGGCAGCGCATCAGGTTTTGATAATAGCAGAGATTATGCCAGGTAAGCAGCATCGGCCCGAGCATTTCGCCGGCCCGGAAGAGATGATGCACATAGGCGCGCGAGTGGCGCGTGCAGGCCGGGCAGGCACAACCGGGATCGAGCGGAGCAGCATCGTCGGCGAAACGGGCGTTGCGCAGATTGAAAACGCCGCGCGCCGTATAGGCACGCGCGGTGCGTCCCGCCCGCGTCGGGATCACGCAATCGAACATATCGACACCCCGCGTCACCGCGCCGATGATGTCATCGGGCGTGCCCACGCCCATCAGATAGCGCGGTTTTTCCGCCGGTAAAAGCGGCAAGGTGGCGGCCAGCACGGCGAGCATGGTCTCCTGCCCCTCCCCCACCGCCAGCCCGCCGATCGCATAACCGTCAAAGCCGATTTCCTGGAGTGCCGCGGCCGCGGCAGCACGAAGATCGGGATAGACACCCCCTTGGACAATACCGAACAGGCCATAGCCGGGGCGCGCGACAAAGGCGCCTCGCGAGCGCGCCGCCCAGCGCATCGAGCGTTCGAGCGAGGTGCGCGCCTGCCCATAGCTTGCGGGAAATTGCGTGCATTCATCGAGCACCATGGTGATCGTCGCATCGAGTTGGTGCTGGATCATCATGGCGCGCTCGGGGGTGAGGCGATGGGCGCTGCCGTCGATATGGGAACGAAATGTCACGCCCGCTTCGTCGAGCTTGCGCAAGCCGGCGAGCGACATGATCTGAAACCCCCCTGAATCCGTGAGGATCGGGCCCGGCCAGTCCATGAAACGGTGCAGCCCGCCAAGTGCGGCGACACGCTCGGCGCCAGGGCGGAGCATGAGGTGGTAGGTGTTGCCGAGAACGATCTCCGCGCCAGTCGCGCGCACCGCGTCCGCCGTCATCGCCTTCACCGTTCCCGCCGTGCCGACCGGCATGAAACAGGGCGTTTCGATCGCGCCATGGGCGGTGGCGAGCCGGCCGGCGCGCGCCGCGCCGTCCTGGCTTTCCAGGGTGAAGGCAAATTTCATGCACGCTCCAGCAGCGAGGCGTCACCGTAGGAGTAGAAGCGATATTTTTTCGCGATCGCGTGCGCATAGGCCGCGCGCATCCGCGCAAGGCCGGCAAAGGCGCAAACCAGCATGAAGAGCGAGGAGCGCGGCAGATGAAAATTGGTGAACAGCAGATCAGCACTTTTGAAAACATGGCCGGGGTGGATAAAAATTTCGGTCTCCCCGGCAAAGGGGGCGATGCGGCCATCGGCGCTGGACGCGGATTCGAGCAGGCGCAGCGTCGTCGTGCCGATGGCAACGATCCGTCCGCCCGCGGCACGCGCCGCATTGATCGCCGCGGCAGCGGGGGGCGTAATTTCGCCGCGTTCGGGATGCAGGCGGTGGGTTTCGAGATTGGCCTCGCGCAGCGGCAGAAAAGTTCCCGCGCCGACGTGAAGCGTGATCTCGACACGGCGCACGCCGCGCGCGGCGATCGCGGCGAGCAGCGCGGGAGTAAAGTGCAACCCCGCCGTGGGGGCGGCGACCGCGCCATCGTTGCGCGCAAACATCGTTTGATAATCAAGCGCATCGTCCTCGGTCGGCCCCTCGGGCCGGCGAATGTAGGGCGGCAGCGCCAGCGCACCGGCCGCGCGCAGCGCCCGGAGAAACGCCTCGCCGGCGCGATCGAAACGCAGCAGAACACCGCCATCGGCGTTGCGTGCGAGGATCTGCCCGCTCAATCCACCGGCGCACACGATCGTATCGCCCGGATGCAGGCGCCGCGCATTGCGCGCAAGCGCATGCCAAGTGCCATCAGGCAACTCCCGATCAAGGGTGAGGCCGATGCGCGCCATCCCTCGCCGCGCCTCAAGCTGAGCGGGGATGACGCGGGTGTCATTCACCACGATGAGATCGCCTGGGCCGAGAAGGCCGGGAAGATCGCGCATGAAAAAATCATCGCGGCGCTCACCCGCAACCCGCAACAGCCGCGCCGCATCGCGCGGGCGCACCGGGTGCTGCGCGATCCGCTCGGAGGGCAGGGCAAAATCGAAAGCCGCGAGGTCCACTCAGAGCCTGAAAATCAATCGAATCGGCAAGAGGGCATATTTTCCCAAACCCTCAGTCCGGTAGATAGCTTGCGATCTCGATCAGGCTGCCGTCAGGATCACGGCAATAGACCGACATCATCGGCCCGAGCGCGCCGGTGCGCGCAACCGGGCCCTCCTCGATCGTGACATCGCAGGCGAGCAGATGGGCGATGACATCGGCGATGCTGAGTGCCGTGATGAAGCAGAGATCGGCGCTGCCCGGCAAGGCGTGCGCGGCGCGCGGCGAGAATTCGCGGCCTTGCTGGTGGAGGTTAATTTTCTGGCCACCGAATTTCAGCGCCGTGCGCTGCTCCCTGCCGAACACTTCCCGCTCCATACCGAGCACGCGCTGATACCATGACGCCGTGGCATCGAGATCGCGGCAGGTAAGAACCAGATGATCGAGCCGGTCGATAGTAAAGCGCATCATTCGAGCCCGGCGAAAAAATCGTTGCCCTTGTCATCGATCACGATAAAGGCCGGGAAATTTTCTACCTCGATGCGCCAGATCGCCTCCATGCCAAGCTCGGGATATTCGAGAACCTCCATCTTGCGAATGTTTTCCTGCGCCAACACCGCGGCCGGCCCGCCGATACTGCCGAGATAGAAACCGCCATGGGCCTTGCACGCCTCGCGCACGGCGCGCGAGCGGTTGCCCTTGGCAAGCATGACCAGCGAACCGCCGGCTCGCTGGAATTCATCGACGTAACTGTCCATTCTTCCCGCCGTAGTCGGGCCGAAACTGCCGGTCGCATAGCCGGCAGGTGTCTTCGCCGGACCGGCGTAATAGACCGGGTGGTTCTTGAAATAGTCCGGCAAACCTTCGCCGCGATCGAGCCGTTCCTTGAGTTTGGCGTGCGCGATATCGCGCGCGACGATCAGCGTGCCAGTGAGCGCGAGCCGTGTCTTAATGGGGTAGCGCGAGAGCGTGCGGCGGATCTCCTCCATCGGCTGGTTGAGATCGATCGCCACCACCTCGCCGCCGAGGCTCGCATCCGTCACCTCAGGCAGATATTTCGCCGGATCGGTCTCTAACTGTTCGAGGAACACGCCCGCTCGGGTGATTTTGGCGAGGATCTGGCGATCAGCGCTACAGGAAACGCCGATGCCGATGGGCAACGAAGCGCCGTGGCGCGGCAGGCGGATGACGCGGACATCGTGGCAGAAATATTTGCCGCCGAACTGCGCGCCGATGCCGATGCGGCGCGAAAGCTCAAGAATTTTCTGCTCCCATTCGAGATCGCGAAAGGCGTGGCCCGCCTTGCTGCCCGAAATGGGAAGCCCGTCGAGATAGCGTGTCGAGGCGAGTTTAACGGTTTTCAGCGTCATCTCGGCGCTAGTGCCGCCGATCACGACGGAAAGATGATAGGGTGGGCAGGCCGAGGTGCCGAGGGTTTTCATTTTTGCCTCGACGAAGCCGAGCAGTTTCTCAGGCGTCAGGACCGCGCGGCTTTCCTGATAGAGAAAGCTTTTATTCGCCGAGCCACCGCCCTTGGCGATGAACTGGAAATGGTATTCCTCGGCATGCGCCTCACCAGGGGCGGCGAGGAGGTCAAACTGCACGGGCAGATTGTTGCCGGTGTTCACTTCCTCGAACATCGAAAGCGGCGCCATCTGCGAATAGCGTAAATTTGTTTCGGTATAGGTGCGATGGACACCAAAAGCGAGCGCCTCCTCCTCGTCGCCGTCCACCCAGACGCGCTGGCCCTTTTTGCCGAAAACGATGGCGGTCCCGGTATCCTGGCACATCGGCAGCACGCCGTTGCCGGCGATGGCGGCGTTCTTGAGGAATTGCAGCGCCACGAAGCGATCGTTCGACGAGGCTTCGGGGTCATCGAGAATAGCGCGCAATTGCTGGAGATGGCCGGGGCGGAGCAAATGCGAGACGTCGTGGAATGCCTGGAAGGCGAGCTCGCTCAGCACCGCAGGCGGGATGCGGAGAATGGTGCGCTCGGCGCAGGACTCGGTCGCGACACCGGCGATCGCGAGTTGCTTCCACGGCACATTCTCGGGGGCGAGCGGGAACATCGGGCTATAGAGAAATTGCGTCGGGCGGGCAACCGGCATGTTCATCGCTCTATACCTTATCTGCGGGCGGCGGGATCATTTCTCGGTGGGTGTGCGCTTGCGGAAAGCATCGAGGCGCACGATCCCGGCCGGCGCCTCGGAGGCTGGGGCTTCGGAGGCTGGGGCCGCAGCCTCGGTGGCGTCCTCGGGCGCGGGCGTTTGCGCGGTCTCCTCGGGCTGGAAGCGCAAACCATAATGCGCCGCCGGATCGGCGAAAGCGGTGAGGGCGGCAAAGGGAATGGTGAGCTTCGAGGGAATGCCCGAGAAGCTCAGGCCGACGCCGAAACGCTCGTGATCGCGATCGACCGCGAGATCCCAGAACTGATGTTGCAAAACGATGGTCATGTCCTGGGGATATTGCGCCCGCAGCCGCGCCGGCATCTCGACGCCGGGATGATCGGTGCGGAAAGTGAGATAAAAGTGATGCGCGCCGGGTAAGCCGTGTTGCGCGGCATGTTCAAGCGCACGGATCGCCACCTCGCGCAGCGCCGCCTCGGTCCAGACCTCATAGGGCAGCAGGCTTTCGCCGCGCCCGGCCTCGCTATCGTCTGCCATCGTGCTCTCGCGCCCCCGGGCTTTTTCATAGCGCGCCGGCGCCGGGAGAGCAAAGGCGCGCCGGCTCACAGCAGCCGCAGCGCCACCACGCCGGCAAGAATGAGCGCCGCCGCCGCCTGCCGCGCCGGGCCCAGCCGCTCGCGCAGCATCAGGCGCGCCAGCCCCATGCCAAAGAGGATCGCGGTTTCGCGCAGCGCCGCGACGGGGGCGATCGGCGCGCGGGTCATCGCCCAGAGCGCGAGGGCGTAGGAACCGATGCTGCAGCCGGCGGCAAGCAGGCCGATCCCCCAGCGCCGGGCTGGCACCGCGAAGAGGGCGCGGCCCCGCCGGAACAGCGCCCAGCCGAGGAACACCAGCGCCGTCGCCAGGAACATCGCCAGCGTATAGGAAAGCGGCGCGCCGGAAAGCCGCGCGCCGATGCCGTCATTGAGCGTGTAGCCAGCGGTCACCCCGGCGTTGAGCAAAGCAATAAGGCTTGCCCGGCCATGCCCCGCGGCGCCCTTGCCCAAGCCGAGGCTGAGCACGCCGGCCGAGATCAGCCCGATCCCCCACCAATGCGCCAGAGGCAAGGTTTCGCCGAAAAGCGGGCCGAGGACGGCGAGCAGGAGCGGCGGCACGCCGCGCATCAGGGGATAGAGATGCGCCATGTCTCCGGCGTGATAGGCCCGCGCCAGCAGGGTGAAATAGGCGACATGCAGTCCCACCGAGATGCCGATTTCCGGCAGGCTGGCAATCGCGGGACGCGGCAGCACGGGCAGCAGCACGACGGCGATCAGCGCGCCGCCGGCGAGCAGCAGCGCGGTCTCCAGATGCTTGTCCCTGCCCGCCTTGACCGAGACATTCCACGCCGCGTGCAGAAACGCCCCGGCGAGCACCGCCAGCATGACGCTGACAGGCATTACGGCGTCCCGCTCGCCTGCGCCTCTTTCTGATGCACCCGCTCGAGTGCCGCGAGCACGCTGGTTTCGGTGAGGATCTGCGGCAGCACCATGGGCGGACGATCGGCCCCGGGATAGAGCACATAAAGCGGCACGCCGTCGCGGCCGAACTGGCGGAGATAGGCGGTGATCGCGGGATCCTGGCGGGTCCAGTCGCCGACCATATAGACGACACCGCGATCGGTGAGCGCCCGGCGCACCTCGGCCGAGGTCAGCGCCATGCGCTCATTGACGAGGCAGGTGACGCACCACGCCGCGGTCATGTTCACCAGCACCGGCCGGCCACTGGCGCGCAAGCTGGCGAGGGCAGCGGGGGAATAGGGTTGCTCGGCGGCATCCGACGCGATGGCGATCGGCGCGCCCGGCGCGTCGCGCGCCACCGCGAGGCCAGAAAGCACGGCGACGGAGGCGAGTACCGCGGTCAGCATCGCCGCCTGCGCGATGCGCCGCACCTCCGCGGTCGCGGCCTGTTGTGCCTGGCCGAGCGTCCAGGCAGCGAAGCCGAGCAGCACGAGTCCGGCCGCGAGCCCGAGCACGCCGGCCGATCCCGCCTCGCGCGCCACCACCCAGGCAAGCCAGGCGCAGGCACCATACATCGGAAAGGCCAGCCCCTGGCGCAGCACGTCCATCCACCGCCCCGGCCGCGGCAACCGCCCGGCGAGGCCCGGCAGGAGTGCGAGCAGCACGTAGGGTGCGGCCAGACCGAGCCCCATGGCGAGAAAGATCGTGAGCGCCACCAGCTTCGGCGCCGCCATCGCGGCAGCGATCGCCGCCCCCATGAACGGTGCGGTGCAGGGGGTCGCGACCAGCACCGCGAGCAGCCCGGTAAAAAAACTCCCGGCGACGCCGTGGCGGGTGGTGAGCGTCTGGCCGAGTCCGGCCAGCCCACCGCCCAAGGCCCCGCCGCCCAACGTATAGACGCCGGAAAGATTGAGCCCGACGCCGAACAGCAGCCAGGCCATGGCGACGACAAAGGCCGGGTTCTGGAACTGAAACCCCCAGCCTGAGGCATCGCCAGCACCGCGCAGCGCGATCAGCGTGCCCCCGAGTGCCGCGAAAGCGGCCAGCGTGCCCGCCATATAGGCGAGGGCCTGAGCAAGCACCGCGCCGCGCCCGGCGCCGGCGAGCCGCGCCAGCCCGACCGCCTTCATCGCCAGCACCGGAAACACGCAGGGCATGAGATTGAGGATCAACCCGCCGAGCAGGCCGAACAGCAGGCTCTCGGCCAGGGGCAGCGCGCCCTCCGGGATGGGCGGCGCGCTGCCGGGAGCGGCGCGCAGCGCCACCGCGCGCGCCGGATCGCCGGCGAATTCCAGCACCCCGGCGAGGTCGGCGGCGGGATCAAAGCTCTTTTGCGGCGCAAGCGCGAGGTCAATCCGCCCGCCGCCCGCGCTTTCGGGCTGCGTCGCCTCGGGGTCGATCAACCCTGGCTGATCGGGGAAAAAATAGGCATGGCGCGTCGCGGCGAGAGGGTCATTCCCTGGCGTCAGGACGAGATGCCCCTCCGGGGTGATCACCGCTGGCCAGGCGACGACGCGCGGCATACGCGCATCCGCCGCCGCGAACAGCGCCGCTTCGGCCGCTGGCGCCGGGTGCCCGGCGGGCAGGTCGAGATGAAAATCCGCCTCCTCAGGGACGCAGATGCGGGCGCAGACCAGCCAGGTCGCGTGCGCCGAAATGGCGAGCGGGGCGTTGCCGCGCGAAGGCGGGCTGAGCGGGAGGGGCAACAGCACGTCGCCGGTATAGCCGAACACCACCACCGGGCCTTCGCTGATCCGCTCGGGGGCCGGCCAGGCGAAATCGCCGCTGCCAGCCCCTGGCGACAGGTCGAGATGAAGCGTCGGCGGCGCGCCGGCCTCACCGGGGTTTTTCCAGTAGATGTGCCAGCCGGGCGCGAGCTGGAAGCGGAGCCCGAGGCGGAGCGGCGTGCCCGGCGCATAGGCATCGGTATCGGCGACCAGGCTCACCCGGTCGCGCGCGGTGGCGAAGGGCGCGGTTTCGGCCGCCTCGGCCAAACCGGTGGCGCCCCCGCCGAGCAGCAGCACGAGCAGCACCACCCTGACGGCAAGCGAACCCAGCATCCCGCGGACGCACATAGCTACTCCTCGATGCGATGCGGCAAGGCGCACCAAGCGGCGCCCCCTCGAGCCTTTGCAAGCGGCAATTACCGATCGGCGGTGGCCCGTGCTATGGCAAGCGCCATGCCCGCCGTCCCTGTCACCCTGCCGATGGCCGCCGCCCTGCCCGCCCTGGCGGCGGCTTTGGCGAAGCGGCCGAGGGCGATTGTGACCGCTCCGCCCGGCGCCGGCAAGACCACCCTGGTGCCGCCCGCCCTGCTCGACGCTTCCTGGCGCGGCGATCGGCGCATCGTCATGCTGGAGCCTCGCCGCCTCGCCGCCCGCGCCGCCGCAACCCGCATGGCCGCCTCACGCGGCGAGGCGGTTGGCGGGCTGATCGGCTATCGCACCCGGCTTGAGGCCAGAGTCTCGGCCGCGACCCGCATCGAGGTGATCACCGAAGGACTGCTGCTCCGCCGGCTGCTCACCGATCCTGGGCTCGAAGGGGTCGCGGCGGTGATCCTCGATGAAGTGCATGAGCGCTCGCTGGACGCCGATCTGGCGCTCGCCCTGTGTTGCGATCTGCAACGCACGCTGCGCCCGGAATTGCGCCTGATCGTGATGTCGGCGACCGCCGAGACCGAGCGGCTGGCCGCCCTGCTCGGTGCCGCGATCATCGCGGTGCCCGGCCGTGCCCATCCCATCGCCCTCCGCCATGCGGAGCGCGATATAGCCAGCCCGCGCGATCTGCCACTCGCCATGGCGAGCGCGGTGCGCGCCGCGCTGGCCGAGCACCAGGGCGACATTCTCGCCTTCCTGCCCGGCATGGCGGAAATCCGCCGCACCGAAACGCTGCTTGCCGGATGCGGCGCGCTGGTGGCGGCGCTGCATGGTGATCTGCCGCCAGCCGAACAGGATCGCGCGCTCAGCCCGGCAGCTTGCCGGCGGGTGGTGCTGGCGAGCGCCATCGCCGAGACCTCGCTCACCGTGCCCGGCGTGCGTGTCGTGATCGATGGCGGCTTCCGCCGGGCGCCCTGCCTCGATGCGGCAACCGGCCTCACCCGGCTCACCACCGAGCGGATCAGCCGGGCGAGCGCCGAGCAGCGCGCCGGGCGCGCCGGCCGGGAAGCGCCGGGGGTCGTCATCCGGCTATGGACGGCGGCACTCCATCGCGGCCTCAAAACCTTCGACCGGCCGGAAATACTCGCCGCCGACCTTTCCCCTCTGGTGCTCGCCTGCGCCGCCTGGGGCACCCCGCCCGAGGATCTGCCTTTTCCCGATGCCCCGCCTGCCGGCAGCCTCGCCACCGCGCGTGCGCTGCTGGGCAAACTCGGCGCGCTGGCAGGGGAAAATCGCCTCAGCGAGGCCGGTGCGCGCATGGCAGAACTCGCCTCCCATCCCCGTCTCGCGGCGATGATGCTGGCAGCGGAGACATTGGAAGAGAAGGCGCTATCCGCCGATATTACGGCATTACTAGAAGAACGCGATCCGCTGCGTGGGACTGATTCTCCGGCCGATATCGGGCTTCGCCTCGCCTTGCTCGGCAATCCGCGGGAGGCGCGCACTCCGCTTGTGGGCCGCATCCTGCGTGCAAGCGCACAGTATCGCCGCCGCCTCGGTGTCCGGCCCGGCACGCCGCCGGCCGGCGATCCGGCACGGCTGCTGGCGGCGGGATTTCCCGACCGTATCGCCGCCCGCCGTGGCGAACCCGGCAGCTTCCGGCTCAGTGGTGGCGGCGGCGCGCGGCTGCCGCTCACCGATCCGCTGGCGCGCGCCGCTTTCCTTGTCGCCCCGGCAATCGAGGCCGCGGGAGCGGCCCGTATCCGCCTCGCCGCCCCGCTCGCGATCGCGGCGCTCCCAGCAACGATCGCGCGGCGCATCAGCGAGACCGTCGAGACCAGCGTCGATCCGGCGACCGGCCAGGTCTATGCCCGCCGCCGCCGACGCCTCGGCGCGCTGGTCCTCGAGGACCACACCGAGCCGGCGGCACCGGAAGCACGGCAGAGCGCATTCGCTGCCTGGCTCAAGGCCGATCCCGGCCGTTTGCCCTGGAGCCCCGTGGCGCGGCAAACCCAGGCGCGCGTTGCCCGTCTCGCCCTGCTGGAACCCGGCGCCTGGCCGGATGTTTCCGACGCC
The DNA here is from genome assembly GCA_021801255.1 of Pseudomonadota bacterium. Lineage (GTDB taxonomy): Bacteria > Pseudomonadota > Alphaproteobacteria > Acetobacterales > Acetobacteraceae > Acidibrevibacterium. The sequence goes on along the minus strand of JAJYYH010000046.1, from coordinate 48,716 downwards.
GTGATCGCGGCGCGCCTCGCCGCAAGGCTTACCGCGGGCCGCCTCCCGATCGCGCGGCCCACCGATCGCGATCTCATGTCGCTGTTGCAAGAAATGCTGACGGCCGCGCAGCGTGCCCGGCTGGCGCGGGAATTGCCTGAGACCCTTGAGCTGCCGCACGGGCGGGCGCCGATCGACTACACCGCCCCGATACCACTCGCCTCGGCGCGCGCGCAGGCGTTTTTCGGCCTTTCCGCGACCCCCGCACTGGCCGGCGGGCGCATTGCCTTACAGCTCGCGCTCCTGTCGCCGGGCGGAAAGCCGGTCGCGATCACCGGCGATCTCGGAAAATTCTGGCGCGAAGGCTGGGCCGAGGTCCGCCGCGCCATGCGCGGGCGCTATCCAAAACACGCTTGGCCCGAGGATGGAGCCGCCGACGGCAAAGGCAAATGACTGAAATCGCGGGATTGCGGCCTTGTCGCAGCCGGCCCGAGATGCCATTTCGGTGCGGCGTGAGCGGCGATCGGCGACGCGGCAAGGCGAGGAGCGTGACGATGCGGCGGTTCCGCACTCTTGGTGAAATCTGGCCGGCAGAGGCCGGGCGGGCGCTTTGCCTGGCGTTGCTGCTCTGCCTGGGCGCGGCGCCGGCGTTCGCTGACGACGGCCCCGCCTCCTTCGCGCCGCTGGTGAAAAAAGTCCTGCCGGCGGTGGTCAGCATTGCGGTGACCGAGCCGGTGAGCACCAGCGAGGCGCTCGACGCGTTGCCCCCGGCATTGCGCGGCACGCCGTTTGAAAAACAATTCCGTGACCAGCTCCGCCGTCGCCCCGAAAAAGCCACCGACGCCGGGGCGGGCTTTATCATCGATGCAAGCGGCATCATCGTCACCAATAATCACGTCGTCGGCATGGCGCGCGATATCGAGGTTTCGCTCGCCGATGGCACCAGCCTCGCCGCGAAGGTGATCGGCGCCGACGAATTGACCGATATCGCGGTGCTCAAGGTAACGCCCGCGCACCCCTTGCCGGCGGTCACCTGGGGTGATTCCGGGGCGGCGGAAGTCGGCGACTGGGTGATCGCCGCGGGCAACCCGTTCGGGCTCGCCAATTCGATCACCGCCGGCATCATCTCGGCCCGCGGACGCGATATCGAGACGGGCCCGTTCGACGATTTCCTGCAAATCGACGCGCCGGTGAACCCCGGCAATTCCGGCGGGCCGATTTTCAACATGCGGGGCCGTGTGATCGGCATCAACACCGCCATCGTCTCGCCCTCCGGCGGCTCGGTCGGCATCGCCTTCGCGATCCCGAGCAGCGAGGCGCGGGGCGTGGTCAATGAACTCCTCGCGCATGGCCACATCGATCGCGGCTGGCTCGGCGTCGGACTGGAAGACCTGCCGGAGAACGGTCAGGCTTCGGGCGTGGCGGTCACCCAGGTCATCCATCAGGGGCCGGCGGCGCAATCGGGCGTGCGGACCGGCGATGTTATCCTCTCGGTCAATGGCCAGCCGGTGTATAATACCCAAGGGCTGATCCGCGCCGTCGCCGCCATCCCGCCCGGCCAGCGGGCGCGGCTCACCCTGTTCCGCGACGGCCGGGCGATGCAGATCGTCGTCGTTGTCGGCCATCGCCCGCCGGCCCGCGCCGATTAGCCAAGCGCCGATTAACCAAGCGCCGATTAACCAAGCGTTGAGCGAAAAACATGCCAGGTATCATCATCCCGCTCCTTCCCGGCCCCGAGCCTCCGCAACGGCGATGGGTGTTGCCGTGGCGCCTGCCGCGGCGTTGGGGCTTGCTCTTGTTGCTTGCCCCGATGCTCGCCCCCTCCCCGCTCGCGGCGCAGGATTTTTCCTCGGGGTTTGCCACGGTCGTGGAGCGGGTGTGGCCGGCGGTGGTCAACGTCTCGGTCACTGCGCTCAACAACGAGCCGCTCACCGAGGCGGAGAGCCTCGCACCCGCCCTGCCGCCGCCCGCGCCGCCATCCCAGAATGTCGCCAACGATCCGAAAGCGGCTGATCAGAAAACCGCGCACGCGACGGGCAAGGACGGAACTGAAACCGGGACGGCGGAAAATGGCGCGACGGGAAGCGCGCCCGGCGCCGGCGGCATGGCCAATGCCATGACCGGCACGCCGATGGCGCGGATGCTACGCCAGCGCATGCGCGCCCGCCATGTCAAACTTGTCGGTTCCGGCTTCATCATCGACAAAGCCGGCCTGATCGTCACCAACTACCACGTGATCGCCAAGGCTGCGGCCCTCGACGTGACCCTCGCCGACGGCACCATTTTGCCGGCCCGCGTGGTCGGCGCCGATGATTTCAGCGATATCGCCATTCTCCGCGTCGATCCGCCGCATCCGCTGCCGGTGGTCACATGGGGTGACTCTTCAAAGCTGCGCGCCGGCGAGTGGGTGATCGCCATCGGCAATCCCTTCGGACTTGGCACCTCGATCTCGGTGGGCACGTTTTCCGCGCGCGGGCGCGATATCGGCGCCGATCCCTATGATGATTTCCTGCAGATCGACGCCGCCATCAATCCGGGTAATTCCGGCGGACCACTATTCGATATCCATGGCCGGGTGGTCGGCATCAACACCGCGACCGAGGCGCCCGCCGGCGGCTCGGTCGGCATCGGCTTCGCCATCCCGAGCGAATTCGCGCTCTCGGTGATCGATGTGCTACGCAGCCAGCACCATATCGAGCGCGGCTGGCTCGGCGCGCGCTTCATCGGCAACCCGTTGGCGCCCCAGGACGACGGCGTTGAGATCGATCGGCTACAGCCTGGCGGTCCCGGCGCCGAGAGCGGTCTGCGGGTGGCCGACCGCCTGCTCGCGATCAATGGCGATCCGGTCGAGACGCCGCGCGACGTGGTGCGCGATGTCGCGGCCCTCGCCCCTGGAACCACCGCAGAAATTACCCTCCGCCGCCATGGCCATGATCTACAGATCCCGGTAGTGATCGGACGACGGCCCAGCCTCGGGGGCGAATAGCCCGGCGCGGCGCGGTAATAGAGGAACACGAAATGCGCATTCTGCTGGTCGAGGACGACAAGGACGTGGCGGGTTTCATCGCCAAGGGCCTGCGCGAGGCCGGGCATGTGGTGGAGCATGCCGATAACGGCCGCGACGGGCTGTTCCTCGCCGCCAGCGAGAATTTCGACGCGATCATTCTCGACCGCATGCTGCCCGGCGGCGTCGATGGCCTGCGCCTGCTGGAAACCCTGCGCTCGCAGGACAACCATACCCCGGTGCTGTTCCTCTCGGCGCTGGCCCAGGTCGATGACCGCATCCGCGGCCTCAAGGCGGGCGGCGATGACTATCTCACCAAGCCCTTCGTCTTCGCCGAGCTGCTCGCCCGCGTCGAGGCGCTAACCCGGCGGAGCAGGAACGAGGGGCCGCAGACCAAGCTCGTGGTCGGCGATCTCGAAATGGACCTGTTAGCCCGCAACGTGCGCCGGGCGGGCCAGAAAATCGACCTCCAGCCGCGTGAATTCCGCCTCCTCGAATACATGATGCGCCATGCCGGCCAGGTGGTGACGCGCACCATGCTGCTGGAAGGCGTCTGGGACTATCATTTCGATCCCCAGACCAACGTGATTGACGTGCATGTCTCGCGCCTGCGCCAGAAAGTGGACAAGCCCTTCGCCAGCGCGATGATCCACACCATCCGCAACGCCGGCTACATGCTGCGCGCCGAAGGCGCGTGAGCGGGACGGCGTCGGGCCAGGCCGGAGCCATGGACATGCCGGCGCCGCCTCCCGCGCTGCCCCGTGCCCGGCGGATCGGGATCGCGAGCGGGCATGCCGGGCGCCTGCGTTGGCCGCGCGGCCTGCTGCGCTCGGCGGGGCTGCGCTTCGCCGGGCTCTATGCCGCGTTGTTCGGGCTGAGCGCGCTGGCGCTGGTGCTGTTTTTGTGGTGGGACACCGCCGCCCTGCTCGACCGCCAGGTTGACGCGGCGATCCGCGCTGATGCGCAAGGGCTCAACGAGCGCTGGGAGAGCGGCGGCCTGCCGGCGCTCATCCTTACCATACGCGAGCGGCTCGCCGAGAACATCGACGATGACGCGATCTACATGCTGGTCGATAACACCGGCCGGCGGCTCGCCGGCAATCTCGATCGCTGGCCGCCGGGCATCACCACCGACGACGACTGGTACGAGATGCCGATCGTGCGCGACCGGGTGCGCTCGCTGGCACGGGTGCATAATTTTGCCCTCCCTGGCGGTTTTCACCTACTCGTCGGGCGCGATGTCGAGGCCCGTGTCAAGCTCCGGCGCATTCTCACCGATGCCATGCTGTGGGCGGTCCTGGTGGTGGCCGGGCTCGGCGGCCTTGGCGCGTTTCTGGTGCGGAGCGTGCTGCGCGGTATGCTCGCCGATATTTCGCGCACCACGGCGGCGATCGGCGCCGGCGATCTCACGCGACGGGTGCGGCTTTCCGGGCGCGGCGACGAGTTCGACCGCCTCGCCGAGACCATCAACGACATGCTGGAGCGGATCTCGCGGCTGATGGAGGGCGTGCGCGCGGTCTCCAACGCCATCGCCCATGATCTGCGCACGCCGATCACCCGCGCCCGCACCCGGCTTGAGGACGCGCTCGCCCATGCCGACGCCGCCGCCGATCTGCGCGCCGCGATCGAGCGCGCCGAGGCCGATCTCGATGGCATCGTCGCGGTGTTCCAGGCCATCCTGCGCATCGCCGAGATCGAGGCCGGCGCGCGGCGCTCGGCTTTTTCTCCCTTCGACCTGGTGCCGGTGCTGGGTGATCTCGCCGAACTCTATGGCGCGGTGGCCGAAGAGCGCGGCCTCACGTTCATCTTCCGCAGCCCCGCCGCACTGATGCTTTTTGGCGATCGCGACATGATCCAGCAGGCGGTCGCCAATCTGCTCGACAACGCCCTGAAATTCTCGCCCCCCCAGGGTGAGATCCGGCTCCTCGCGGAAAGCCAGGGGCGGATCGTGCGCATCACCGTCACCGATCAGGGGCCGGGCATCCCGGAGGCCGAGCGGGCGCGCGTCACCGAGCGGTTCTATCGCGGCGAGAGCGCGCGCACCACGCCGGGCTCGGGCCTCGGCCTCGCCCTCGCTCTCGCCGTGGCGCAACTGCACGACGGCACCCTGACGCTCACCGACAACGCCCCCGGCCTCGCCGCCACCCTCAACCTGCCCGGCCAGGAGGACTGAGAGTTTGAAAATGAATGCCCTCCCACCCCGAAATCGACGGGAAAAAGCCAATGTTTCCAGAGGGCGTTCTTTTCCAAGTTCGATTGATTTGCGGGCTCTGAACGGCGATGCCTGACATTGTGTTCATCCGCCGCCCATCGCCGGGTGACATGCATTCAGGCAAAAAGCCCTCCATGTGGCGCGCTGGAGTGCTGGCGATGGGCTCGATACTGCTGGTCGCGGCGTGGCTGGCGATTGGCGACGCGCCGGCCGACGACGCGGCGCAGGTGATCACCGACACCCCGGATTACTGCGCCCAACTCCGCGCCGAAGTGCAGGAAGAGATGGACGTCGCGGCCACGGCCAAGCCGGCAGCCAACCCTGAGGCGCGCGCGCCGATGCTGGCCGAGGTCGATTCCCTGGCCAAGGAGGGCGGGCGGCTCTGCGCGGCGGGCAAGGTGCGCGGCGGCATCATCCGGCTGCGCCGCGCCCTCACCCTGATGCACGAATCGCCCCCGCATGGCGGCGAATGAACTGCCCCGGCAGTATCTCGGTTTGAAAAACAAGTCGGCACCGGCCCGCGCGCTCGCAATCGCCCTCGTTCCATCCTAGAATGGCACGGCCATGAACGCACTGCCGCCGCCGCCCCGCCGCCTCGTGATCGAGATGGTCTATGATCTGGTCTGCCCGTGGTGCTATCTCGGGCTGCGCCGCCTGCGCCACAGCCTGCGTCGCCGGCCGGAGATCGAGGTCTCGTTTCTCTCGCGGGCCTTTCTGCTCAACCCCGACATGCCGCGCGCCGGCATGAGCCGCAGCGAGTATCTGACGCGCAAATTCGGCAGCGAGGATCGCGCCGCCCGCCTTTTTGCCTCGATCAGCCAGATCGGGCAGAGCGAGGGCCTGTCATTCCGCTTCGATCGCATGCAGCGCACGCCGAGCAGCGTCGATGCCCACCGCGTGGTGCGCTTCGCCGCCCGCTCGGGACGCGAAGTGGAGACGATCGAGGCGCTGTTCGCCGCCTATTTCACCGCGGGCGTCGATATCGGCAACCCCGCCTGGCTCGCCGCCCTCGCCGAGACCATCGGGCTCGATAGCGCGGCGCTGCGGGTGTTCCTGGCCAGCGATCAGGAGATCGACGCCGTGCATGCCGACAATCTCCGCGCTCATCGGCTCGGCATCAATGGCGTGCCGTGCTTCATCCTCGGCGGCCGGCACGCCATCGCCGGCGCGCAGGAGCCCGATGTCATCGAGCGCCTGCTCGATGTCGCGCTGCTCGAGGATAGCGCCGACTGACGACGCCCGCCATCTCGGCCCGCCCTACCACCTCGGCGCCTGTCGCAACCGCGCTTGGCGGTCTGGCGATCGCGCTGTGGTCGGCGCTCGCCCTGCTCGCGAGCTTCACCCGCACCCTGCCGCCCTTCGAGACGCTGGAGTTCAGCTTCGCGGTCGCCGCCATGGCAAGCCTCACCCTGATCGCCGCGCGCGGGGCAAAAGCGCGGGCCCGGCTCCGCCAGCCGATCGGCGCCTGGCTGCTCGGTTTTACCGGGTTGTTCGGCTACCATGCGCTCTATTTCTTTGCACTGAGCCACGCCCCGGTCGCCGCCGCCAGCCTGATCTGTTATCTCTGGCCACTGCTCATCGTGCTGTTCGCGCGGCCCTCGGCGCCCGGCTTGGCGGCGCGGACGCGCCAGCTTGGCGGCGCTTCTCTCGGCCTCGCCGGCACCGCGCTGATCGTGCTGGGCCGGCCGGGAGCGGGCTTGCCCGAGACCATGCCGATCGCCGGCTTCCTCGCCGCCTTGTGCGCGGCGTTCGTCTGGGCCGGCTATTCGGTGCTCAACCGCCGCTATGCGGCGCGGGGAAGCGAGCCGATCGGCGTGCTCTGCGCCGCCGTAGCCCTCACGGCGGGGCTCTGCCACTGGCTGTTCGAGCCCCACATCACGCCCGAGCCCCGGCAATTCCTAGCACTCGCGGCCCTCGGCCTCGGCCCGGTGGGACTGGCCTTTTTTGCCTGGGATCACGCGACCAAACACGGCAATCTGCCGCTGCTCGGAGCACTCTCCTATTTCGCGCCGCTGCTCTCCACTCTGCTGCTTGTGCTGACCAGCGCGGCATCACTGCAAGCTTCCCTCATCGGCGCGGCCGCGCTCATCGTCACTGGCGCGAGCCTCGCGCGGCGGTAAGCAGCGAAACCCAGGCCCCCACCTTGTTGGGTCCACTGGATCTGGGGACCCGCTTGGATCTGGGCGAGCGGCGAGTGTCCCTCATCAGCCGCTCCGCGCTGCAGCGCTACGGTAAAGCCTTCCCGGTTCAGTGGACAATTTATCGCGCCAAATAGGGGATTTTTGAAATCCCTCACGATCCCTCACCCCATCGATAGCGGAAATCGCAATACGCCGCACCCTGCATGATGGTCTGCGTGCGGGTGAGCTTCAGCCGCGGGTCATACCCCTCGCAGAATGCGCCGTCGCGGTTGCACGAAAGCAGCGCGCCAATCTCACCAAGTCCCATCGCGTGATACATCTCGGCATAGCGGCAGCGCGTGACGTTGAAGTGGAACTCCCCCTCCGGCGCCGGTATTTCCTCGATGGTGAGCGCATCCTCGGCGCGCCAGAGCGATTGGATCGCGCGGAAATGCTCGAGGCTCGGTCCCGCCGGCGCGCGCGCCGCCATCTCGCCCGCCACTTCATGTGCCATCTTGACCACCGCCCGCGCGAGCACCGCGCGCGCCGCCTCCTCGCCGAAAGTCGCCGTCATCTCATCGAAAATCCCTTTGGCAAAGCCTGCCTCAATCCGCCGCCGCGTGACGATCGGCATCTCTTCCATGCTCCGCTCTCCCTTTCCGTGGCGCCGGGCCGTTCACCAGATAGAGACCCAAAGCGACCGCCGCCAACGCCAGCGCCAAAACCAGCGACGCCGGCTCATGTAGAACAGCAATGCCGGCTACCATGCCAAAAAGCGGCGTAAGAAAAGAAAACGCCGCGAGCCGGCCAGCGGGATAATGCCCGACCAGCCAGAACCAGGCGAGATAGCTGGCAAACGCCACCACCCCCGACTGATAAGCGAGCGAGGCATAAGCGACGCCGCCGGCCCGTCCGATCGCGCCCGCTTCCCCCTTGAACAGCGCCACGCCGAGCAAGATCGGCACCGATCCCGCAAGTTGATAAAGCAGGATTTTTGCTGGTGAAACTCCAGAAAGACGCTTCACCGCCTTCACCATCACCGTCACCGCCGCCCACATCGAAGCTGCCACCAGCACCAAGAGATCGCCGTTCAATGTGCCACCCGCGCCATTTCCGCGTATGCCATCGGCAAAGGCGAGCGCCACGCCGAGAAACGCCGAGAGCAGGCCAGTCACTTGGCGCCAGCCAAGCCGCTCGGCGGGCACAAAAAAATGCACGCCGAGGGCTACGAAAAACGGCGCTGTGTATAGAAACAACACGGCGCGCGAAGCGCTGGTGCGCGTCAACCCGGCATAATACAACAGAAACTCGCCGCCGAAGAGCGCCGCCAGGACAAGCCCGGGCAGCCACGTGGCATCGAGGCGAAACAGCCGCAGCAGGCCAGGAATACCCTCGCGTGCGCCGACCCAGCCGATCAGCAGCAGGGAAGAAATCAACGAGCGCAGCCCGGCCTGCAAAGCCGGAGGCAAACCATCAGCGAGCGCGAGCTTGATCGCCACTTGCTGCACGCCCCACAACAGGCAGAGCAGGGTCATCACCGCGATCGCCCGCCCGTCGAGACGGGCATGCATCTCAGAGCCTGAAAATCAATCGGCGTTGAAAAAGAATAGCTTCTGAAAACATCGTTTTTTTCCGATCAATTCCGGGGCGCGAGGGCATTCTTTTTCAAACGCTCAGGCGGGCAGATCGAGGACGTTTTTGGCGATGATGTTGCGCTGGATCTCATTGGTGCCACCATAGATGCTGGCGGGCCGTGCCTGGATGAAAATACCAGCGGGATGCAAATCGCGATTGCCCTCGATTGGTTCGAGTAAACCCGCATTCTCGCCAGCGATTTCCAGCATGAACTCGCTGATGCGCTGAAAGATCTCGCTCTGGTTCACTTTCAACATCGAAACATCGGCGCCCAGCGCTTCACCGCGCCGCAATTTCGCGACATAGGTCTCATAGAGCGCGCGGTGATCGGCGAGATCGAGGCGAAGCCTCGTGTAGCGGTCGACGAACACCGGCGCGTCGCTGATCCCGACATGTTCGGCGAGCCGGCGCAGCCGCGTCAACGCGTAGGCTGACTGGCGCGGCGAGCCGAGAAAAATACGCTCGAAACCGAGCAGTGCCTTGGCCATCGTCCATCCCTGGTTGATCGCCCCGACCAGATTTTCCCTGGGCACTCGGACATTGTCAAAAAAAGTCTCACAGAATTCATCGTGCAATTCGAGATTGATAATCGGGCGGACGCTCACCCCCTTGGCCGCCATCGGCACAAGCAAAAAACTGATACCTTGCTGCTGTTTCGCCCGCTTGTCGGTGCGCGCGAGAAGAAAAATCCAGTTGGCGTCGCTAGCGAGCGTGGTCCAGGTTTTTTGCCCGTTGATCACCCAGTGATCGCCCTCCAGCACCGCCTCGGTGCGCAGGCTCGCAAGATCGGAGCCGGCATTGGGCTCGCTGTAGCCCTGGCACCAGATATGCTCGCCAGAAAGTATCCTGGGAAGGAAGTAGCGCTTCTGTTCCTCGCTGCCATAGCGGATGAGCAGCGGACCGACCATGACGATGCCATGATCGTTGACGCGCGCGCAGCCGTAGCGTTCGAATTCCTCGGTCATGATGATCTGCTTCGCCGCCGACAGCCCCATGCCGCCATATTCGCGCGGCCAGCCGGGCGCGAGCCAGTTTTTTTCCGCGAGTTTCAGATACCATACCTTGTTCTCACGCCAGTGCAGCCGCTTCGGCGGATTGCGCAAAGCCGGCGGATAATTTTCGGCAAGAAACCGGCGAACCACCAGACGGAACGCCTCGTCATCGAGTTGATCAAGCACTTCGGCGGGCGGCGGGAAGGGATCGGTCATGGGCCTTCATCCTCGCTGTCAGGCGCAATCGCGGCGAAGCGCGCGCGATGCCAGGCGCTGCTGCCGAATTGATTGGCAACCACCATCGCCTTGCGCAAAAAGAGCCCGGCATCGTATTCATCCGTGTAGGCGATGCCGCCATGGAGCTGGATGGCTTCCCGCGTCAGCCTGAGGGCGGCATCCGAGGCCCGCGCCTTAGCCCGCGAAACCGCCGCCTGGCGCGACGCCGGTTCGGCCGTGGCATCGAGAACGTCTGCGGCGGCCGCGACGGACGCCCTTGTCAGCTCCAACTGGATTTTCAAATCCGCCGAACGGTGTTGCAACGCCTGAAAACTCCCGATCTTGCGGCCGAACTGCGTGCGGGTGCGAAGATAATCCAGGGTGAGCGCAAAAACCCGATCCATCAAACCGAGCAGATAGGCACTGGTGGCAAGTGTCGCTTCCTCGAGGGCGGCGGCGAAATCACCGGCGAGCGCGGAGGCCGGGGCGTCGTCGCAAGAGAGCGCGCCGAAATGTCCGCCATCCTGGGTGTCGGCAAGAACCAGCGAGACACCTTCGGCACTGGCCGGAACGAGCGCATATCCCTCCCGCGCGGTGACCACAAAACCATCCGCCCCGGCGGCCATCGGCACAAAAATCTTGTGCCCGAAAACCCCCCCATTGCTGAAGCTCGTGGCAAGCGGTGCGTGCAGGGCGCCGGTTTTCTCCTGCCAGGCGGGGAGGATGAGCCGTCGTCCGGAAAGCTGATCGGCAAGCAAAGCCGCGGGCAGCACAGCGGTCGCGAGCACCGCGCCGATCAACGGCTCGGGCATGAGGGCTGCGCCAAACTCCTCGGCGAGCGCACAATATTCCGCCATGCCGAGCCCCGCGCCGCCCTGCCCCTCGGGAATGCGGATACCGACCCAGCCCATCGCGCAGATCTCGCGCCAGATCGCCGGATCGAAGCCCGGGCGCGTGAAGCGCAACGCGCGAATACGGCGAAGACCACCCTGCCGCGGCGCCACCGCCGCCGCGCTTTCGCGGATCAGGCGAATGCCTTCCGCGTGGCCCGCCCCTTCGTTCATCCCCCCCGGCTCGTTCGTCATCGACAAAACGCACCCTCTCAGCTTGCAGATGGCTCAGCTTGGCAGATGGAGTTTTGCTTCGCTCCGCGCCTGCAACGCGGCGAAACTCAGACCCGCGATCATGTCGAGCACGACAAACCCCCGCTCGGTCACCTCGAACACCGCGAGATTGGTATAGACGCGCTTGACCACGGCGAGTGCGGTCGCCGGATAGGAGAGACGGTTGACCAGACGCGCGTGCCCCTCCCTCGTCGTCTGCTCCATCACCACCCAGAGCCGCTTGGCGCCGACCGCGAGATCCATGGCACCGCCCACGGCAGGCGCCGTGTCGTTCTCGCTCGTCGCCCAATTGGCGATATCACCGTTTGTCGCCACCTGATAGGCGCCAAGCACGCAGAGATCGAGATGCCCGCCGCGGATCATCGCGAAACTATCAGCGTGATGCACGAAACAACCGCCCTGGCGCAGTGTCACGTGCTGCTTGCCGGCATTGATCAGCCAGGGGTCGATATGTTCCGCCGCCGGCGCGGGGCCCATACCAAGAACGCCATTCTCGGAGTGGAAAATCACCTCGCGATCGAGCGGCACATGATCGGCAACCAGTGTCGGGATGCCGATGCCAAGATTGACATACCAGCCCTCGGGAATGTCGCGCGCCAGGCGCTCCGCCATGGCCGCGCGACCCAAGGGTTTGAACGCCACTGAAGATGTCTCGGGCATTGCTTTCTCCCCTCAGAGCGGCGGATCGCCGTACGGCACATGGATGACACGATCGACGAAAATTCCCGGCGTCACCACCGCCTCCGCATCGAGCGCGCCGAGTTCGACAATATGCTGCGTCTGGGCGACGGTGAGCCGGGCGGCGGTCGCCATCACCGGATTAAAATTCCGCCCGGAGCGGCGATAGGTCAAGTTGCCCCAGCGATCGCCCTGCCATGCCTCGATCAGCGCGACATCACCTGACAGCGCGTATTCCAGAACGCAATTCCGGCCGTTAATCTCGCGCGTTTCCTTGCCGGCGGCAAGCTTGGTGCCATACGAGGTCGGCGTGAAAAAGGCCTGCACACCCGCCCCGGCGGCGCGCATGCGCTCGGCGAGCGTGCCTTGCGGCACCAGTTCCAATTCGATGCGTCCCGCCTTGTAGAGATCCTCGAAGACCGTCGCGGAAGGGCTGCGCGGATAGGAGCAGACGATCTTGCGCACTCTTCCCATCGCCAGCAGCTTCGCCAGACCCTCCCCGCCGCTGCCCGCGTTATTGGCGACCACGGTGAGATCTTTCGCGCCGTGCTCGATCAAGCCGTCGATCAAGGCCTGCGGCTGGCCGACGCTGCCAAAACCGCCCAACAACACCACCGCGCCGTCCGCAATCCCGGCCATCGCCTCGGCCATGGTCCTGACGATGCGGTTGATCATCGTGCGAGCACCACGCGACCGTTATTGACGACCACCACGTCACGCTCGACGACGCGGGCACGGAAGGCGCCCTCTTGCGGCCAGATCTCGGTGCGGATGGTCTCGCCGGGAAACACCGGAGCGGAAAAGCGCAAATCCATCTCGCGCAGCCCGTTGGGGTCGTACTCGCAGAGCGTGCGCAGCAATGCATGACAGACCACCCCGAGCGTACAGAGCCCATGCAGGATGGGACGCGGAAAGCCGCCACGGGCGGCGAAATCCGGGTCGGCATGGAGCGGATTGTCATCGCCGTTGAGGCGGTAAATGAGCGCCTGCTCGGGGCGCGTCGGCAGATCAAGAGTGATCGCGGGCGCGGTCTCGGGCACGGGATGGGCGGGCTTCACCGGACCGGCGGGCCCTCCGAAACCACCATCGCCGCGCAGAAAGGTGGTGCTCGACAGGGTCGCCAGCACCGTGCCCGAGGCGGCATCGATCACCTGCTTCTCGCTATACATCAAGGCGCCCTTGCCGACGCCTTTATCCACCAGCCCGGTGACGCGGGTGCGCCCGATAATCTCGCCCTCGATCGGGATCGGCTTGTGCCAGCTTATGCTCTGCTCGCCATGCACCACGCGCACGGCATCGATGCCGGTATCGGAGAGCGACACCCAGAAGCCGGGATGGCCGAGCACCACGGCGATGGAGGGAAAGGCCACAAGATCGCGGTGATGATCGACATAGCGGAGCTGGCGGCGATCCATCGGATCCTGGCCAAGGCCGATCGAGAGCGCATAGAAAATCGTATCGCGTCGGGTCAGGCGCTGACGCATTTCCGGGATGGGATAATTCAGCAGTTTTTCGGCAACAATCGCCATGTCATTCTCCAATCTCGATCACGGCGTCCGCCGCGAAAGCGCCCTCTGGCAGGGCAAAAACCGGGTTGAGGTCAATGGCGCGCAAGCGCTGCCCGGCCTGATCGGCAAACACCGAAAGCCGCGCCAGCATGCGCGCCAGCGCGTCGATATCCGCGGGGGCCCGCCCGCGCGCGCCGAGCAGGAGCGGCGCGCCGCGGATCGAGCGGATCATCGCTGTCGCGATATCCAGGCCGAATGGGCAGCGATGGAACACGACATCGCGCAACACCTCGACGAAAATCCCGCCCAACCCGAAAGCGGCGACGGGACCGAACACCGGGTCGCGATGGATGCCGAGAATACACTCCACCCCACCGCTCATTTGTTTCGCCACCAGCACGCCCTCGATCAGCGCCGCGGGGCGCGCCGCCCGCGCGCGCTCGATCAGCGTCGTGAAACCGCGCGCAACCGCCGCCGCATCGGTAATGCCGAGCAGCACGCCGCCGATCTCCGATTTATGAAGAATATCCGGCGAAAGAATTTTCATCACCACCGGAAAGCCGAGCGCCGAGGCCGCCGCTGTCGCTTCCGCGGGCGTGGTCGCGATCCGTTCGGGAACGGAGGCGATGCCGGCCACGCTCAAGAGGCGCTTGCAAGCGGCCTCGTCGGGAGTTTGCGCCGGCAGCGTCACCACCGGCACCGCTGGAGGCGCGGCCGGCGGCGGTGCCGCAAAAGCGGCGCCAAACCGCCCCATCGCCGCGATCGCCGCGACGGCGCGGGAGGGATCCTCGAACACCAGGAACCCCTCCGCTTCATAGGCGCGAACCAGTTCGGGGGACGCGATCACCGAGAGGACAAAAAGCCGGTCGGGATACCGGACGCGCACCGCGCCGAGCTGCGTCTTGAGATGCGGCGCGATCGAGGCTGCGCCACCGGTTTGCGAGAAAAACGCGAGCACCGAGGCATAGCCGCCCTCGGCCACCATGGTCTCGGCGAAGTGTCCGATCAGGGGGAGATTGTTGAAGACCTGCGCGGTGCAATCCACCGGGTTGCGCGGCGCCGAAAATGGCACCAAAGCCTTAAGCGCGGCTTGCGCGGCGCTCGGCATTTCCGGCATGGCGAGACCCAATTCCTCAGCGGCATCGCTGATCAGCACGCCCGCGCCCCCGCTCACCGTGATCACGCCGAGCGTATTGCGCGCGGGATAAATGCGCTTGCTCGCGCAATAGGCGATATCGAGCATTTGCTCGGTGGTGACGGCACGCACCACGCCAAATTCGCTGAGCACCGCATCCGTTACCGCGTCATCGCCGGCGATCGAAGCGGTGTGCGAGCGCGCCGCCGCCCCGCCGAGCGCGCTGCGGCCGACTTTCATCATCACGACGGGTTTTTTCGCCGCTCGCGCCGCGGCAAGGGCGGCAAAAAAACTCTCGGCTTCACGAATGCCCTCAGCATAGGCTGCGATGACATCGGTTTCGGGATCCTCGGCAAGCCAGCCGATGACATCGCCGATCGTCACATCGCCTTCATTGCCCGTGGTAATACAGAGCGGCGTGCCGAGGCCGCGGGCGCGGGCGGTGGCAAAGAGATGCGTGCCATAAGCGCCGGACTGGCTGGCGATGCCGATCCGCCCCGGCAGCGGAAAGCCGGTCTCAAGGGAGGCTGAAAATGTCGGATAAAACCCGATCCGCGCGTTAAAAAGGCCGAGGCAATTGGGGCCAAGAAGACGCATGCCCGCGCCTCGCGCCGCCGCGACCATGGCCTCCTGCGCGGCCGCGCCGGCCGCGTCCATCTCGGCAAAACCCGCGGTCAGCACGATCGCCCCGGCAACGCCACGGACTGCGAGTTGCGCCACCGTATCCACCGCGAGAGCGGCCGGCACGGCGACGATCGCGACATCCGGGGTTTCCGGCAGATCGGCGACCGTCGGGAAACAAGGCAGCCCTTGCACGGTGGTGCGCTTGGGGTTGACCGGCAGAATGCGCCCCGCGAAATTCTGCTGGCGCATATAGGCGATCGGCCGGCCGCCGATGCGCGTCGGCTCGTCCGAGGCACCGATCACCGCAACCGAGCGCGGCGCCAGAAGCGGCGTGAGCGAGGTGAAGCGGGCGCTCATCAGGCGCTTTCCGGCCCGCGCACCACCCGCGTTATCCCAAAAATTGCGCGCGCCATCGCGCCCCTCCCTACTTGTTGCCGTCCCGATCATGGCCGCAAGCCGGCGGCACGGCAACCCATGGGTTCTCAGCTCCATCCACCATCGACGACAAAGTTCTGCGCCGAGCACAGCCGGCTGTCATCGGCGGCAAGCCAGAGCGCCATGCGCGCGATATCGGCGGGATAGACTTTCTCCTTGAGGCACTGTTTTTCCATCAACCCGCGCTCCGCCTCGGGCGTTAGCCAGAGCGCGATCTGCCGCTCGGTCATGATCCAGCCGGGAATGATGCAGTTCACGCGGATCTTGTGGGCGCCGAGATCGCGCGCGAGCCCGCGTGTCAGACCTTCCACCCCGGCCTTGGCGGCGACATAAGCCGGCATGCCGCCCTGGCCAAGGTGCCAGCTCGCGGAGCCAATATTGACGATCGACCCGGCGCCCGCCGCGATCATCATCGGCGCGATCGCCTGGGCCGCGAAAAACTGGTGACGGAGATTGATGGCAAGCCGATTATCCCAATATTCCGCCGTCACTTCCTCGATGGTATGGCGTTGGTCGTTGGCCGCCGAATTGAGCAGGATGGTGAATGGTCCGACTTCGCCTGCAAGTTCGGCGATAGCGCGCCTTAGGGCTGCGATATCGAGCAGATCGCAATGGCGATAGGCAGGCTTGGGATAGCCGGATTTTTCGCTGTGTTCGGCAAGCTTCATCGCTTCGTCATCGAGCAGATCGACAAAACCGACGCGGGCACCTTGCGCGGCAAAATGCTCGACGAGAGCAGCGCCGATTCCGGTCGCACCCCCACTCACAAATACCGCTCGCCCGGCAAGGCTCGGGTAGCGCGCGAATTGTTCAGCCATTTTTGACCTCCATCAAAGACTTTCGACGATCGGGACGCGGCTTGTAGCGCTCCGGGAGCGCGGTACCCACGGATCATCCCTCACGCTTTTGCGTAAGAAACTTCTGCATCATCTGGTGCGGCTCGGGGCCTTCGAAACTTTGCGCGAAGGTTGCGATCCCAGCCGCGATCGCTGCCGCAATGGGAAGCGACTCCCATTTTCCAATCAACGCTTTTTGTAAACGGATGGCCTGCGGCCCAGCGGCAAGGAGGCTCGCGAGCGCGTCTTCGATCGCTGCATCAAGCGCCCCCGCATCGACGACACGCTCGACAAGGCCGATGCGCGCGGCCTCGTCGGCGTTGATCATCTCGCCGAGCAGAACCATCTCTCGCGCGCGCCCCCAGCCGATCAGGCGCGGCAGCAGCGCCGCCTCGATCACCGAGGGGATACCGACCTTCACTTCCGGCATGCCAAGGCGCGCCGCGCGCGCGGCAATACGGAGATCGCAGCTACAGGCGATTTCAAGACCGGCACCGAGCGCGAAGCCATTGAGGCGCGCAATGACGGGAACCGGCAAGTCCCGGATCGCCGCGCACACGCCATGCAACTCGGTGATGAATTCACACGCCGAGGCGGGTTCGAGCACTGCCATCTCAGCAATATCGGCGCCACCGATGAAGGCGCGCTCGCCCGCCCCGCGCAGCACCGCGGCGCGTAATTCCGGGCGCTTGCCAAGATCGGCGAAAATCGCCCGCAACGCCCCCATCGCCGCACGGCCAATGACATTGATCTTGCCGGGATGATCGACAATGACACGGGCGATCAGCGCGTCCTTCCGCCAATCCTCCTCAAGCCGGATCACGGCGGTCATCGTGCGCTCGTCCAGCCCTGATACTGAGCGACATTATCCGGCGTGATGAGACGCGGCGCGAGAAGTTCGACGGGATTGGCGGGCTTTTCACCTTGCAGGATCCTATAGCCGGTCGCTACCGCGCGCGCCGCCATGACGTAGGGATCCTGCGAAGCCGAACCAATGATCATGGTCGTTCTATCCTTGAGCGCCGCCTCGATATCCGGCGCGCCATCGACGCTGCTGATGACGAGATCGGTGCGGCTGAGCTGGCGCGCGGCGAGTGAACAGCCGATCGCCTCGGGATCGTTGATAGCGAATACCGCGTCGATATGGGGAAAGCGGGTCAAGAGGCCCTGCATCACCGCGAACCCACCGTCACGCGAGCCCTTGCCGTCCTGGTTGTCAGAGAGGACGTGGATATCGGGAGTTTTTGCGAAGACCTGTTTGCAGCCCTTGACACGATCGATAACCGCCGAGACCTGTGGGCCGTTGACGATAACGACATCGCCCTTATTATGCAGATGCTCGGCGATCGCGCCACAGGCTTCAATCCCGGCCTGGATATTGTCTGTCATCACCGTCGCCTGTGCGCCGTGCGCCGCGACATCGACCGCGACAACGACGATCCCCGCGGCCTCGGCCTTTTTGATCGCGGGTTCGATCGCCACCGGATCAGCGGCGTTGACCAGAATCATGTTGACGCCGGCCGCTATGAAATTGTCGATCTGGGTAAACTGCTTGTTGAGATCATAGTCTGAGGCAACTGTGATGACCTTGACATCGGGATTAATCTTCATTGCGGCCGCCGTGGCGCCCTTGGCGATGGTGACGAAGAACGGATTGCCGAGTGAGCCGACCGAGATGCCGATCTCGTTCAGCTCCGCGCCCCGCGCACCTCCGCTCAGCGCGATCGCCAGCAGCGCCGCCCAGGCGGCCGGCTTCAGGCCCGTTAGTTTCACACCCATGGAATCCTCCTTTTGTCGGTCATTTCAGCCACGCAGCCCTGCTTTCATGCGGTAACGATCAAGTGCCACCGCGATAATGATGACGAGGCCCTTGATGATGAATTGCCAGATATCGGAAACGCCGAGAAGGATCAGGCCGTTGGACAGAATGGCGATGATCAGCGCGCCGATCAGGGTGCCCCAGATCGATCCGACGCCGCCGGTGAAGCTTGTGCCGCCCAGAATCACCGCGGCGATGGCGTCGAGTTCATAGCTCTGGCCAAGCTGCAGACCGTTGGCGGCATAGAGCCGTGCCGCCGACATCACCCCGCCCAATCCGGCGAGCAGACCGGAGATGACATAGACGATGAACAGCACGCGGCCAACCTTGATGCCGGCGAGATGCGCGGCCTCGGCATTGCCGCCGACGGCATAGATATGCATCCCCAACACCGTGCGCCGCAGCACGAACCAGGCGAGCACGACCACCACGAAGGCGATGATCACCAGCCATGGCACGCCGAGGAATTTCCCGTTGCCGATGACCGCGAACGGCAGCGCCGGGTTGAATACCGTGTTGTCATTGCCGAGCAGGCGAGCAACGCCACGCACCGCGGTGAGCGAGCCGAGTGTGACGATGAACGGCGGCAGATCGAGTGCGGCGATCAAAGCCCCGTTGAACGCCCCGCACACCATGCCCCCCGCAAGGCCGGCGATGACCCCGGCAAGACTCCAGGCCAGATTTTGTGAAGTGAGCACGGCCAGCATCGCCGCGGTCGCAAGGATCGCGCCGACCGAAAGGTCGATGCCACCGGTGAGAATAACGAATGTCATGCCGGCGGCGAGCACGATATTGATCGCCGCCTGCTGCATCACGATCAGGAGATTGTTCCAGGTGAGAAAGCGCGGCGCGAGCAGTTCGAAAATCACGATGATCAGAACGAGCACCGGCAGCATGCCGATGATCTGCAGGCGTGCCCGCCAATCAGCACGCGGGGCGGGTTCTTCCCTGATGATGGACACGTTTTCCAATCCCTTGATCATCGCCTCTCACGCGGCCCGGGCGGCAAGCCCGGTGATGATCGCCATGATCGCCTCCTGGGAGATCGGTGCGGTGGCGCTGGCGCGCAGCTCACCCGCGATCCGGCCATCGCGCATCACCAGCACACGATCGGAAATGCCGATAATTTCGGGCAATTCGCTCGAGATCACTACCACCCCCATGCCCTGTGCCGCGAGCCCATCGATCAAGCGATAGATTTCCGATTTCGCGCCGACATCGATGCCGCGTGTCGGCTCATCAAGAAAAACCACGCGTGGCCCGGTCTCGAGCAGGCGCGCGAGCAGCACCTTCTGTTGGTTGCCGCCCGAAAGCGCGCGCAGGGGAAGGCCGTCATGGGCCGCGCGCACGCCGAGCCGCGCCATGGCCGCGGCCGAACGCGCTTTTGCCTTGGCGCCGTCGCGCACGCCAAGGCGTGCATCCCGTCCGATCACCCCGAGCACGATGTTTTCGCGCACCGTCATGTCGAGATGCACGCCATCGTGCTTGCGGTCTTCGGTGAGGTAGGCGATCCCGGCGGCGATGGCGGCGGCGGGGTTGCGCGGCATGACCTCCTTGCCAGCGAGGATCACGTGCCCGCCGGTTCGCGGCGCGATGCCACAAACCAGCCGAGCGAGTTCACTGCGCCCGGCGCCAACCAGGCCCGCGATGCCCAGCACCTCGCCCGCTGCCAGGGTAAAGGAGCAGTTGCGCACGCGCTGGCCATCGGTGATATCCTGTATTTCGAGAAGAACCTCGCGCCGCGCCGGCGCCGGCGCGTGCGCTTTTTTGTAGAAGGTGGAGATCTCGCGTCCCACCATCATCTGCACAAGGCGCGCGTGCGAGCATTCGGCGCGCGCCAGCGTGCCGATGAGGCGGCCATCGCGCAGCACGCTCACGCGATCGGCGAGGCGGTCGATCTCGGCCATGCGGTGACTGATGTAGATGATCGCGAGGCCAGCATCGCGCAGCCCCTCGATTATGCCAAAAAGCTTGGTGGTTTCGCGCTCGGTGAGCGAAGTGGTCGGCTCGTCCATCACCAGGATGCGGGCTTCGGCGGCAAGTGCGCGCGCGATCTCCACCATCTGCCGCGCCGCGATCGAGAGCGCGGCCGTCGGCGTGTGGGGGCCAAACGCGGCGCCGAGACGGGCGAGCACCGGGCGCGCCGCCAGCGCCATCGCGGCCCGATCGATCAGGCCAAAGCGCTTTCGCTCGACGCCGAGAAACATGTTTTCGGCGACCGTCAGATTAGGCGAAAGCGCCAGTTCCTGATGGATGACGATGATGCCCTGCCGCCGCGCCGCCGCCGGTCCTTCGATCACAAGCGGAACCCCGTCGAGTCGGATCTCGCCGCCGCCATCCGGCCGATAGATCCCGCCGAGGATCTTCATCAGCGTCGACTTGCCAGCGCCATTTTCGCCCATCAGCGCGTGGATTTCCCCGCCCGCAGCAGCGAAGGAGACGTCAGCGAGCGCCCGCACGGTGCCAAAAGTCTTGCCGATATGGCGCATCTCCAGCACCACCGGAGGGCGGGCCACGCTCATCGTCGGTACCCCTACCCCTATTCGATGATTGCCTGATAGACGAGATCCTTGATCTCGCGGCGGTACCAAGCGCGGCTCGGGCCCGGCACCTGCATCATCATCACCGCGACCAATTGCTCGGCGGGATCGACCCAGAAAAAGGTGCCGGCATAACCCGCCCACATGAACTCGCCCGCCGACCCCGGCACCCCGGCCAGCCCCGCAGTTTCGCGTACCATGAAGCCGAGGCCAAACGTGTAACCGGGCACGCCGAGCAGCATCTCGCCCGGGGAAATCACCGGGCGAATCGCCGGGCCGAGCTGATCGGAGGTCATCAGCGCGATCGTCGTCGGGCTCAGGATTTGGGCCTCGTCGAGCCTTCCGCCCTCGAGCAGCATTTCGCCAAAGCGGAGATAATCCGCCGCCGTGCCAACGCCTCCGGCGCCCGCCGAGTCCTCGGCCGGCACGCGCGAAACATCGATCAGCCGGTTGACGGCGCCGCTCGCCGGATCGACGGGCAAAGGCTCGGCAAGGCGCGCCAGTTCAGATACGGGCACTGAGAAGCCGCTATCGTTCATCCCGAGCGGGCGCAGCACCCGCTCGGCAACGAAATCGGCGAGCCGCTCGCCAGACACCTGTTCCACGACACGGCCGAGAAGATCGACGGCAAGACTGTATTCCCACACCGTACCCGGCTGATAGGCGAGTGGCGCGGCGGCAAGGCGGCTGACAAAATCGCGGGGCGCGAGATCGGTTACATTGTAGTCGAAATCCGGCTTGAAGAGGCCGGATTTGATATAGGCCTCGCGGACCAGCGGGTTGGTGGTGATTTCGCCATAGGCCAATCCCGCGGTATGGCGCAGCAGATCCTGGATGGTCGGGCCGCGCGCGGCCGGCGCCAGGGTGTAGATGTTCTGCCCGAGCGCGTTGTGGCCCGGCACGCTGACCATGAGATGGGCGAATTCGGGAAGGTATTTCGCCACTGGATCGGTGAGCTGCATCCGCCCCTCCTCGACCAAGGTCATCGCCGCGACCGAGACGATTGGCTTGGTCATGGAATAGAGGCGAAACACCGCATCGGCGGTCATCGGCCGGCCGGCGGCTTTATCGGCATAGCCAAAGGCCGCCGCATAGACGAGGTGGCCCTCGCGGGCGATCATCACCACGGCACCCGGGATGCGCCCCTCCGCTACCTCGGCGTCGAACACGGTCTTGATCCGGGCGAGACGGTCCGTGGACATCCCGACCTCCTCGGGCCGCGCCGGATCGAGTGCGCCGGCCGAGGCGCCGGGCAGCCAGGGCGTGGCCAGCACCACCAGCGTCGCGAGCAAGGGGGCGACTCTCCGCATCGGTTTCCTCCATCCTCTCTTTTCTCGCCATTGTTCGCCCCTCGCGCACAAGCGGTCAATCGCGGCATGATTGACGCCTCGGAGCGATCCGGGCACGTATCGGCATCCACGTATCGGCATCTTGGCATGATGAGGTTCAGGAATGCGTATGCCCAAACCATGGCGGCCTCGCCGCCTGATTTTGCTGCTGCCCCTGCTCGCGGGCCTCGCTGCATGCAACGGCTGGTGGCATCAGGAGCTCTCGGATTATCCGGTGTTCTTCACGCCGGGTTCGGCGGCACTTGATCAAACCGCCCAAGCGGTGATCCAGGTTGCGGCGGATTATGCCAAGGCGCATCCCCGCCAGCAGGTGGTAGTGACCGGCTACGCCGACGCCACGGGTAGCACGCCGGCCAATCTTGCCCTTTCCGGCCAGCGTGCCCAGGCGGTCACCGATCAGTTGGTGACCGATGGCGTGGAGCGTGGACGGATTCGCCACAACGCCCATGGCGCGACCGATACGCTGCTGAGCGGCCAAGCGGATCGCCGCGTGGACATCCAGATCGGCGGCTGATCTGCAGGCTGCGGAATTAGGCTTGGTCGAAGAAATTACCGGTGGCCGAGGCGCGGCCGACGATGGCGCGGAGTGCCGGGTTGAGTTCGCTGTTCTCGGCGATGAGCGCGTCCATTGGCACGAAATATTCGTGCGGATGGGGAATCTGGTTGGCGGCAAAACCCTGATAGTGGCGAGATTTGAGACCATAGAGCACGCGCATGTCACGCATCGGCATGACCAATGCTACCGCTGGCTCGGCGCGGAGAAGCCCGGTTGCCTGCCAGCGTGGCGTGTCATCGCCATTGCCGATGGGCGCGAGCAGCCACGGGACTGGGCAGACGGCGAGCAGAGACTGGGTGCTTGGCGCGAAGCGGGAGCGCTTGTCGAGTAGGTTCTGGAGCGAGCCGCAGGCCTCGATGGCAAAGATATCCACAAAAGGCTCCACAGGCGTGCCACCGAAATTGAGCCAGAGGCCCGTCCGGTAATGTGCGCATCCTATTGCTACCAGGTAATTTTAAGAACGGGTCATAAGTTCCAGAAGTATTGGCCGGCCGGCCCCGCAGCCAGGTTCCTCTCCCGGGCGAGCGAGAAGGCAGGCCGGGCGGGCGTTGCGGCCATTTCTCCAGGCGTGCCCGCACAAGCGCATCGAGTGAGCGATACTCTCGCATAAAGACGTGTTCCTAAAGAATAATGCTGCCATAGATTGTTAAGCCTCCCGTTTATAACCATTAAGTTGAAAGAGAGGAAGCAAGAATTTAACTTCAGGTGGTTTTATGTGGGGAAATTCCCGCGACTCTAAGGATTCAGGGTGAAATAAGGACCGCTTTTCCCTCGAAAAGCCAAGCTCAACTCCATCATGGACGTCGGCAGACGTGAATCGATTTTCTTGAGAAAATGAGTCTTTCGAATCATTTGGGAAATCTTCTTGAGATTACTTACAAACACCCTGTGGACAATTTTTATCCACAGAAACGCATGAATAAAAGCATGCCTGATATGTGTATAGTATATATCCCGCAGGGTCCGGTCGCTGGAGGCATCGGCAAAAAAACCGGAGCGGCAATCCGCTCCGGGCTCTAACGACCGTAACGTGGCGCGCCGCGTTCAGTCGCGCGCCGAGGCGGGCACGTAGTCGCGGCGCGGCGCCCCGGTATAGAGCTGGCGGGGCCGGCCAATACGCTGCAACGGATCCTCAATCATTTCCTTCCACTGGCTGATCCAGCCGACGGTGCGCGCCACCGCGAACAACACGGTAAACATGCTGGTCGGGAACCCCATCGCCTTGAGAATGATACCGGAATAGAAATCGACATTCGGATAGAGCTTCTTGCTGATGAAATACTCATCGCTCAAGGCGATCCGCTCCAGCTCCACCGCGAGATCAAGCAGCGGGTCGTCCTTGATGCCAAGTTCACCGAGCACTTCATGGCAGGTGCGCTGCATGATCTTGGCACGCGGGTCATAGTTCTTATAGACACGATGGCCAAAGCCCATCAGCCGAACGTTGCTGTTCTTGTCCTTCACGCGGGCGATGAATTCGGGGATGCGATCGACATGGCCGATCTCCTCCAGCATCTTGAGCACCGCCTCGTTCGCCCCACCATGCGCCGGGCCCCAAAGGCTCGCGATGCCGGCGGCAATGCAGGCAAACGGATTAGCCCCGGTCGATCCCGCCAGCCGCACCGTGCTGGTCGAGGCGTTCTGCTCGTGATCGGCGTGCAGGATCAGGATGCGGTCCATCGCCTGGGTTAGAATGGGACTGCCCTTAAACGGTTCCGCCGGCACTGCGTTCATCATGTAGAGAAAATTCTCGGCGAACGACATGTCGTTGCGCGGATACATGAAGGGCTGGCCAATCGAATATTTATAGGCCCAGGCGGCGATGGTCGGCACCTTGGCGATAAGACGGAAGGCACTGATGCGGCGGTGCTCGGGATTATTGATGTCGAGACTGTCATGATAGAAGGCCGAGAGCGCGCCGACCACCCCGCAAAGCACCGCCATGGGATGCGCATCACGGCGGAAACCATTGAAAAAGCTCCGTAACTGCTCGTGCAGCATGGTGTGGCGGATGATGCCACGCTCGAATTCGGCATGCTCCGCCCGGGTTGGCAAGTCGCCGTTCAGCAGGAGATACGCAACTTCAAGAAAGCTTGAGTGCTCAGCCAGTTGTTCGATCGGATAGCCGCGATAGAGCAGCACCCCCTCGTCGCCATCGATATAGGTGATCTTGCTTTCGCAGGAAGCGGTGCCGCCATAACCAGGATCATAGGTAAAAATGCCCAGATCATTGTAAAGCCTGCGGATATCGACAACCGCCGGTCCGAGCGTGCCGGTCAACATCGGCAGTTCAGCAGCGCGGTTGCTGCCTTCCAAGGTCAGGGTAGCGGAGCCTTTGGCGATGTCGCTCATGCGGGGATCCCCATTCTGGCGGTGCGTAACCGCGGTTGTTCGTGGCGTGCTGGCTCGTCGAGCGGCGACTAGGCGCTACATAAGATTGAAAACACCGCCAGCGCAACCTTCGCAGTCGCAGCAAATTTTCGTGCGAGAGCCCCTGCCGGCGGCACAATGCCGCATGCTGAAGCGTTTCAGCCGGCCGGCTCAGTATCAGTATATACGAATAAAATTGATAATTGAGTCGCTTGCAAAACACCGCGGCGCCGGTGCGGGAATTTCCTTCGGCGGTAACAACCCTGGGCAGAATTCCGGCCATTTCCCCCGGTTTCCGGCGTCGGCCGCGGGCTGCGGCGGGTTTTCCGCCCGTTCGGGCCAGCCGGTGGCGGGCTCGCCCCTGGGGGCAGGGGCAAGCGGGGCGGCGCCGGCAGGCGGGCCGTTACGTCACCAGGCGCAGCAGTTGCAGCGCGGTGAAGCTGAGCACCCCGAACATCAGGTGGCACCCCACAGTGATCGTCGGCACAATGGCCGAGGTCTCAAGTGCGGATTCCGCTATCCAGTCACGCACGGAGGGAACCGTCATGCAGACGCCAATGACTTCGTCCAGCCAAACATCCCCAAGCTAACTCCGACAGGCTGCTAGACCGCAGCCGACGCCGCAAACCGGGGGGGAATGGCCGGAATTCTACCTCGGGTTGTTACTGCAGAAGAAAATTCCCGCACCAACGCCATGGCGTTTTGCAAGTGGCTCTTTCAGATCGATTTCCGGGCGCGAGGGCATATTTTTTCGCACCCTCAGCGCACGGCGCCGAGGGCCCAGGCGAGAATGCCTTTTTGGGCGTGGAGGCGGTTTTCGGCTTCGTCGAACACAACCGATTGGGGGCCATCGATGACCTCGGCGCTCACTTCCTCGCCGCGATGGGCGGGTAGACAATGCATAAAGAGCGCATCGGGCGCGGCCTCGGCCATCAGCCGTGACGTGACCTGAAAGGGCGCAAGCAGGGCGTGGCGTTCAGCGGAATTCTCATCGGCCATGCTGACCCAGGTATCGGTGACGACGAGTTTCGCCCCGGCGACCGCGGCACGGGGGTTTTCAGTCAAGCTCACTTCCCCGCCTTCGGCATGCGCCCACTCCAGCAGGGCGGCGGGCGGGCGGAGCCTCGCCGGGGTCGCCAGGCGAAGCGGGAAGCGAAAGCGCACGGCGGCCTCGATGAAGCTCCGCGCGACATTGTTGCCATCCCCGCACCAGGCGACGGTTTGCCCGGCGATCGGCCCGCGATGCTCCTCGAAGGTCAGGATATCGGCCATGATCTGGCAGGGATGGGAGAGTTCGGTGAGGCCGTTGATCACCGGCACGCTGGCGTGGGCGGCGAGTTCGTGGAGTTTCGCCGCGCGATCGGTGCGCAGCATGATGGCATCGACATAGCGCGAGAGCACCCGGGCGGTATCGGCCAGCGTCTCGCCGCGGCCGAGCTGCATGTCATGCCCGGAGAGCACGATGACCTCGCCGCCGAGCTGGCGCATGGCGACCTCGAAGCTCACCCGGGTGCGGGTGCTGGGTTTCTCGAAGATCAGCGCCAGTGCCCTCCCCGCAAGCGGGCGCGAGGAGGTTTTCGTCTGCTTGAAGCCGCGCGCAACCTCGAGCATGTGGTGGAGCGTCGCGGCGTCGAAATCACGCAGGTCGAGAAAATGTCGCGGCGCCGGACGCGGCGCGAACGGCGCACTGGGACGGGTCGCGGCCTGGGTCATGAGGCGTTTGCGAGTTGATGCGCTGGCGCCAGGCGCTTCGCGGCGGCGCGGACCATCGCCACCGCCTGCTGGCATTCCGCCTCCGAGACGATGAGTGGGGGCACGAAACGCACGACATTTTCCCCGGCATTGACCGTGAGTAGACCCTCGGCGAGCAATGCCTGCTGCACCTCGGTTTGGGGCAGGCGGCATTTCAGCCCGAGCATCAACCCGGCGCCGCGCAATTCCTCGAACACGGTGGGAAATTCCCCGACGAGAGCGCCGAGTTCGCGCCACAGCAAATCGCTCTTGCGCTCAACCTCGGCGAGGAAGCCGGGCGCCAGAAGAACGTCGAGCACCGCGTTGGCGGCGGCGCAGGCGAGCGGGTTGCCGCCGAAGGTGGTGCCATGGGTGCCGGGCGTGAGGTGTTTCGCCACCCACTCACGGGCTAGGCACGCCCCCATCGGGAAGCCGCCGGCGAGGCCCTTGGCGAGGGTCATGACATCGGGGGCGATGCCGGCCCATTCATGGGCGAAGAGTTTTCCCGTCCGGCCCATGCCGCACTGGACCTCGTCCATGCCGAGGACGAGGCCGTAATCGTCGCAGATGGCGCGGAGATCGCGGAGGAATTCGAGCCGCGCCGGGCGGATCCCACCCTCGCCCTGAATTGTCTCGACCAGGATGCCGGCGGTCGTCGGGCCGATCGCGGCGCGCACCGCGGCGATGTCGTTGAACGGCACATGATCGAACCCTTCGACGCGGGGGCCGAAGCCGGCCAGGTATTTGGCATTGCCGGTGGCCGAAAGCATAGCCAGCGTGCGGCCATGAAAGGCGCCCTCGAAACAGATGATGCGATGGCGCTCGGGCTGGCCGGTCTCGGCCATGGTCTTGCGGACCATCTTGACCAGGCCCTCATTGGCCTCGGCGCCGGAATTGCAAAAGAAGACGCTGTCGGCGAAGCTCGCCGCAACCAGACGCTCGGCCAGACGCTCGGCTTCCGGGATGCGGTAGAGGTTGGAGACATGCATCACCCGGCCGAGCTGGTCGGTGATCGCGTGCACGAGATGGGGGTGGTTGTGGCCGAGCGAACAGGTCGCGATGCCCGCCCCGAAATCCAGGAATCGTCGTCCCTCCGCCGTGAACAGCCAAGCGCCCTCGCCCCGCACGAAGGCAAGGTCGGCGCGGTTGTAGGTCGGCATCAGGGGCGGGATCATGCGAACTCCGAAACCACACGTTAAATTTTCATTTTGACGAGACCGATCCAGCAAGTCAAACAGGGCCGCATCTTCCGCTTTACCGCCCTCTCCCCTGGGGCTAAAACAAACATTAGAGTTTTACGCTTGAGCCTCGGGAAGGCTGGCTCTAGAGACGCCTTGCCCCCGGGGCGGGATGCGGCCCGGGGGCACTTAGGTCTGCCTCCCGGGATGGCTGTTGTCATCCTTAGGATAAGGCAGCCCGAGACGCCCCGCGCCCGCAACGTCTAATCGCTCGGAGAGAACATGGACAACAGCGACAACCGCAGTCCGCGCACGACGCCGCGCAAGACCCGCGGGCCGCTGATTTTTGGGCTGATCGTGCTCGCCGTCGCGATCGGCA
The DNA here is from genome assembly GCA_021801255.1 of Pseudomonadota bacterium. GTDB lineage: Bacteria > Pseudomonadota > Alphaproteobacteria > Acetobacterales > Acetobacteraceae > Acidibrevibacterium. Next base: position 20,296 of record JAJYYH010000046.1, on the reverse strand, counting down.
TCGCGGTGGGCGGCATCATGGATCGCAAGAAGGCCGAGGCGAAGCTGGTCGAGGCGACCAACGAGGCAGCGGTGCCCGCGGTGGCAGTCATCAAGCCGGTGCCCAACGAGCACGCCGATGAACTGGTCCTGCCGGGCGACGTTGAATCCTGGTACGAGGCGCCGATCTTCGCCCGCGTCAACGGCTACGTCAAAATGTGGTACCGCGATATCGGCGCCAAGGTAAAAACCAACGATCTCCTCGCCGAGATCGACACACCCGACCTCGACGAGCAATACGCCGAGGCCAAGGCGACGGTGGCGCGTGCCATCGCCGACCAGAAACTCGCCGATGTCACCGCCCAGCGCTGGAAGCGCCTGCTCGCCTCCGACTCGGTCTCGCATGAGGATACCGATGTCAAGGTCTATGACGACGAGGCCAAGCACGCCGTGGTCGCGGCGGCGGAGGCCAATCTCAGCCGGCTTGAGGCGCTCGAGGTGTTCAAGCGCATTGTCGCCCCCTTCGACGGCGTGGTGACCGCGCGGCGCACCGATATCGGCGCGCTGATTAATGCCGGCGGCGGCACCGGGCCGGAACTGTTCACCGTCGCCGATATCCACAAGATGCGCGTCTATGTGCGTATTCCGCAACTTTATGTCTCGCGGATCAAGGCCGGGATGGAGGCCGATCTGCACATGCCGGAATATCCAAACAAGGTGTTTCCGGCCAAGCTCAATACCACTGCCAACGCCGTGAGCCCCGATAGCCGCACCCTGCTTGTGGAATTGTGGGCGGATAACCCCGATGGCTTGCTCCAGCCCGGCACTTACGCCACCGTCCATTTCAAACTGCCGGCCGATCCCTCGACCGTGCGCATCCCGGTCAGTGCTCTGATGTTCCAGCAGAACGGCTTGCAGGTGGCGGTGCTGGACGCGACCCACCATGTGAAAATGCACGATGTCACGATCGGTCTCGACATGGGCAAGGATGTCGAGGTCATCGCTGGGCTCTCGGCCGATGACGTGGTCATCAACTCGCCGCCCGACTCGCTCTCGCCGGGCGATCTCGTGCGGCTCGTCGGCGAGAAGAAAGGTGGCACCAAGGGTAAGGGAGGGGAGCAGCTCTCCGAGGCCGGGAAATGATCCCGCGCGCGCGTTGGCTTGCCTTGGCGGCCGTCGTTCCGCTACTCGGCTGCACCGACTTTGCACCGAAATACCACGCCCCGATCGTCGCCGTGCCGGTTTCCTATAAGGAAAGCGGGCCGTGGCAGAAGGCCGATCCCAAGGACAGCCTGCCGCGCGGGCCGTGGTGGAAAATTTACAACGACGCGCTGCTGAACCAGCTCGAGGATCAGCTCAACGCCGCCAACCCCGATATCGCCGCGGCGGTCGCGCATTATGACAGCTCGCGCGCCTACGCCGCCGAGGTCAATTCCATCCTCTTCCCGACGGTGGCATCGAACGCGATCGCCAACTGGGTTCCTCCGCGCGCCCCGGGGGAGCAGCACCGCATGTTCAACGGGCCCGCGCAGTACCCGATCGAGCAATCCCCGGCGCGCAATTTCAACGTGCCCAATCAATACACGGTCAATGGCGTTGGCGCTGGCGCGGGCTACGAGGTCGATCTCTGGAACCAGCTCCACGACATGGTCAAGATCGCGCTCTATAATGCCCAGGCGGCGCAGGCCATGCTGGTCAACGCCCAGCTCAGCCTGCAGGCGCAACTCGCCAGCGACTATGTGCTGCTACGCGGCCTCGATGCCGAGATCGACGTCATCGCGCACGCGGTGAAGGACTATCAGGACGGCGTTAATATCACGGTCAACCGCTATCAGGGCCAGATCGCCTCGGGCCTCGAAATCTCGGAAGCCAAGACGGTGCTGGAACAGGCACAGGCCGAGGAATCGAGCGTCGAGGCCTCGCGCGCCCTGGTCGAGCATGCCATCGCCTCGCTCGTCGGCCAACCGGCGTCGCAATTCTCCATCAAGCCCGCAGTGGTGACGATCGCGCTGCCCAATGTGCCGACTGGCCTGGCCTCCGACCTGCTACAGCGCCGCCCCGACGTCGCGGCGGCGGAGCGGCAGGTGGCGGCGGCCAACGAGGAAATCGGCGTGACCAAGGCGGCGTTCTTTCCGACCCTCAATCTCGGCGTGCTCGGCGGGGGCCTCGCCGGGGGCATGGACCAGACGCTGATCGCCTCCCCGTTGAGCTACTGGGCGATCGGGCCGCAATTCCTGATGCCATTCTTCGAGGGCGGATATCGCCGTGGCGCCGAGGCGCGCGCCTATGCGCAATTGCGCGAGGCCGTGGACAACTACCGCTCGACGGTGCTCTTCGCCTTCCAGGAGGTCGAGAACGATCTGTCGCTGCTCAACAATCTCGGCCGCGAATTCGACCAGGTAAGCGCCGCCGTGACCGATTCCGCACGCTCGCTGCAACTCTCGCTCTCGCTGTTCCAGGAAGGCGGCGTGAACTACCTCGATGTCGTGGTCAACGATATCCAGTGGCTCGACACTCAGACCTCGGCCATCCAGGTGCAGACGCGCCGCCTGCAGGCCAATGTCGATCTGGTGCGCGCGCTCGGCGGCGGCTGGACCACCAAGGATCTGCCCGGGCCGGATCAGATGATCACGCTCGATCCCTGGAAAGAGGGTTTCGCCAACCCCTACAAGCAGCAATGAGCGCGACGGCGGGGGACGGAATTCCGCGTATCGGCGAGAACGAGGCCCGCAACCTGCTTGTTGAGCTTGGCGCCAGTCTGTTCGCGCGCGGCTTTTCCGTGGGCAGCGCCGGCAATATCAGCGTTCGCCTCAATGACGGCTATCTGATCACGCCGACCAATGCCGCGCTCGGCCGGCTAAGCCTCGCGCGGCTCTCCCGCCTCGATGCCGAATTCCGCCCCATCGCCGGCGATCCGCCGTCGAAGGAGGTGTTCATGCACCGCGCTTTCTATCAGGCACGCGCGGAGGCCGGGGCGGTGGTGCATCTCCACTCGACCATGGCGACGGCGGTTTCGTGTCTCGCGGATGTCGATCCCGTCAACCCGATTCCCCCGCTCACCCCCTATTTCGTCATGCGCATCGGCCGCACCCTGCCAATCGTGCCCTATTATCGGCCGGGTGATCCGGCGATGGAACCGGCGATCACTGCCGCGGCGCGCGGGGCGCGCGCCGTGCTGCTCGCCAATCACGGCCCGGTGGTTTCGGCGCGCGACCTCACCGCGGCGGTGCAGGCCGCCGAGGAGCTGGAGGAGGCGGCGCGCCTCTTTCTGCTGCTGCGCACCGCCGCGCCACGCTCCCTCACCCTGGCGCAGGTTGAGGATTTGCTCGCGACGTTCGGCTAAAACCAGCCGGTTGGCTAGCGTGGCAGCAGCAGGTATTCCGTGCCCGCAGCGTTCATCCGCCCGGCGCGTGCGCCGGCCTCCTCGCCCCAGCCGAAAAAAATATCGGCGCGAAGCGGACCGGTGATCGCCCCGCCGAGGTCTTGCGCCACCATCAGCCGCTGCAAGGGCGCCCCGCTCAGCGGATCGGTGGTCGCGACAAAAACCGGCGCGCCAAGCGGGATGAAAGCGCGATCGATGGCGAGGGAGCGGCCCGGGGTGAGAGCGGCGCCGAGCGCCCCGGGTGGGCCGAGGCTCGCCGGATAGTCGCGCAATTCATGGAAAAACACATAGTCAGGATTTTTTTCCATGACCGCACGCGCCTCGGCGGGATGGGCGAGGAGCCAGGCGCGGATCGATTGCTCGGAGACCTGATCGGCGCTCAGGGCGCCGCGCTGCACCAGAACCCGCCCGATCGGCACGTAGGGAAGGCCGTTCTGCGCGGCATAGGCGACGCGCACCACATGGCCGTCGGCGAGATCGATACGCCCGGCCCCTTGGATCTGGAGGAAAAATGCATCGATCGGGCTGGCCAGCCAGAGGATCGCGAGGCGCTGCGCCTCGAGCGCCCCGGCATCGATCTCGGCGCGGGTGTAATAGGGCACGAGCCGACCGTTCACCACCCGCCCGGCGCCATGGCGACCCTTGAGATCAGGGAAGAAATCGCCGAGATCGAATGTCACGAGATCGAGCGGACGGCCGAGCAGTGGCGTCTGGAATTCCCCGCCAGGGCTGCGCGCGCCACGCAGTTCAGGCTCGTAATAGCCGGTCAGGAGGGCATTGCTCTGCCCCGCCACGCTGACCGCGAAGGGCTGCAAGCTGGCTTCAAAAAACCGCCGCGCCGCCTGCGGATCACCGGTGGCAACAGTGCGGGCCTCGGTGCAGAGCGCTCGCCAGGATTGCGCCTGCCCGCCGCGCTCGGCGGCCAGACCGGCCCCGCCCAGGCGCTGATCAGCCGGCATCACGGCCAGCCGCGCGCAGCTCCGCTGGAATGAGGCCAGCGCCGCCGCCGCGTCGTCCTCGGCCCAGCCGGGCAGTTGCGCGAAATCGACCGGGGTGAGCTGCATCGACCCCGGCGCCACCGGACCCGAAGGTGCCGGGGCCACGCAGGCGGCAAGCAGCAGAGCGCCGGCTAGGCCAAGGGCCAGGCGCCACGCGGACGCCGCCATCAGCTCTGCCCGACCGCCACCAGCCGCCACGCGGGGTCGGCGCTGGCGAGATCACGCTCGAACGTCCAGAGATCGATGATCTCGGTGACCGCCTCGGTGCCCTGCACGACCGCACCCTTGGCGTCGCGGGTGAACGCGATCTGATCGGAGACGATGCGAACCGTGATCGCCGCCCGCGTGCTGGCGAGTGTCGCCTCGGTGATGGCGGTTTCAAGGATCGCTCTGATCTCGCTCTGCTGCACCTCGCCAGCGGCCTCGCGCGTGGCGATTGCCGCCTCGAAGGCCTGTACGGTCTCGCGGCCGAGCAGACCCGCGAGGGTGGCACGGTCGCCGGCGGCGTAAGCGGTGACGATCAGGCGAAAGGCGCGCTCGGCGCCTTCGAGGAAGCTGATTGGATCGAAGCCATGATCGATGCCTCGCATCGCCGCCAGCGCCTGACCGGCGGGACTCGCGGGATCGGGCAGGGTGCGGCGCGGCGCCGGCACCTCGGGGACCGGCTCGGCGCGGCCCTCGATCACCGGACTGCCGGGCGGCGCGACAGCGGGCTCGGCCGGGCGTTCGAAACCTGTGCGCCGGCCGAGCACGCTGCGCAGGCGGAGCACCAGGAACAGCGCGATCATCCCAAACAGGATTAGATCAATGGGAAAACTGCCGAGGCCCATGCTCAACTCAATTCGCGGCGAGGTCGCGGAGGCCGAGCCTCGGCCGGGCGCCGTATTGCCCGATCACCAAAGCGGCGGCGCGGCTGCCGAGCCAGCCGCTGGCGGCCAGATCGCGCCCGGCAGCAAGTCCGGCGAGAAAGCCTGCGGCATAGGCATCCCCCGCCCCGGTGGTGTCGATCACCACGGCAGGTGCAGCCGGCACCGCGACCTGCTCGGCGCCCCGCAAGATCAGGCTGCCGCGCTCGCTCCGGGTGAGCACGGCGAGCGCCACATCGCGCCGCGCCGCCGCGGCGGCGGTGGCGAAATCGTCGGTCTCGTAGAGGCTCTGGATTTCCGCTTCATTGGCGAAAAGAATGTCGATATGGGCGAGCAGCGCGCGGAAGGCGGCGCGATGGCGGGCGACGCAGAACGGATCGGAAAGCGAGAGCGCGACGCGCTTGCCCCCCCCGCGCGCGAGGCGAGCGGCAGCGTGAAAGGCCGCCTGGGCCGGCGGCGGGTCGAACAGAAAGCCCTCAAGATAGACGACATCGGCGGCGGCGATCAGCGCGGGGTCGAGATCGGCCTCGCTGAACGTGACACAGGCGCCGAGAAAGGTGTTCATGGTGCGCTGCCCGTCGGGCGTGACGAGAATGAGAGAGCGCGCGGTGGGGGCACCACCGACGAGCGCGGGCGTCGGAAAATGGACACTGGCGGCGGTGATGTCGTGGCGGAATACCTCGCCGAGCTGGTCATCGGCGACCTTGCCGAGAAAGCCGACGCGCGCTCCGAGCCCGGCGGCGACGGCGCAGGTATTGGCGACCGAGCCGCCGCTGCTTTCCACCCCGGGCGGCATCGCGGCGTAGAGATGCTCGGCGGCGTCCGCCTCGATCAGCTGCATCGTGCCCTTCACCATTTTGTGTTCGGCGAGGAACGCCTCGGGCACGGCGGCGACGACATCAACGATGGCGTTGCCAAGACCAAGAATATCAAAATTGTGGGCGGGCATCCGAAAACTCCATGCGCGTCGGCGCCCCATCGGCACGCCGGGCGTCTCCGAGGGCGGTAGCATCGCGCCTGCCGCACGGCAACCCGAGCCGGTCGCCCCCGGCAGTGTGCCAGCTCGCAGGGCACGGGTTGCCGGAGGCACGATGCCTGTGTTACGCCAGCGCCTCCTCGAGGTCAGATTGAGATGGAGAGACCGTGTTCAAACGCCGCAAGCCTGAAGACGTGCCGGCGGCTGAAGCCGTCCCACGCGATCCCCGACCGCAAGGCGCGCACCCCCCCACGGCCGAGCCGCCGCGCGCGCAGCAAGGCCCGCTCGCCGCGCTCGCCAACAGCCAGCCTGGCGATTCCGGGCTCGGCGTGCCGCCATTCCGCCCCGCGCCCCCGAAGGAGACCGCCATGAGCCGCACGCCGCTCACCCCGCCGCAACCCTCCCTCGCCCCGGGCGGCGCGCCGCGCCCGAGCGGCGCTCGGCCAGGTCGCGAAGGCTCTGGAGAGCCGCGGACCCTGGTCGTCGGACGTGGTATCAGTGTGCAGGGCACCGTGCAGGATGCTGAGCGCCTGGTGGTCGAGGGGACGGTCGAATCGAGCATGATCCACGCCAACGAACTCGCGGTTGCCCAGGGTGGCGTTTTCAAGGGCGAGGTCGAGGTCGAGGAGGCGGAGGTCGCCGGCACGGTTGACGGAACCCTGACGGTGCGCAACAGCTTGGTGGTGCGGGCCAGCGGCCGGGTGCTCGGCACCGCGCGCTGCCGCCGGCTCCAAGTCGAGGATGGCGGGCAGATCACCGGACGCATCGAGATGCTAGGCGAGGCCCCCCGCAGCGATCTGCCACGGCTGGCCGCCGCTGCCGAAACCGCTTCCTGAACCGGCGGGAAACCGCTCCGATCTTGACTTCGCGGCGCCGCTCTGCAAGGTGCCGCGCCAAAGAGGTGTGATATGGCCAAGTCCAACGTCGTTCAGATCCGGCTCGTCTCGTCAGGTGATACCGGATATTTCTACGTGACCAAGAAAAATGCCCGCAATCAGGCTGGCAAGCTCGAACTCAAGAAATACGACCCGGTGCTGCGCAAGCACGTCGTCTTTCGCGAGGCGAAGATAAAGTAGCTAATCCCCCACGCCACTTCGGCGCCTGCCCGTTCATCGCAACAAATCAGCCGCCTCGCGGGCAAGTGTCGCGATGAACCGCGCGACTGCCTCCCGTGTCGCGGCGAAACCCGCGGCACGTTCGATCCGCGCCTCGTCCATGTAGAGCCTGCGGGCCAGCTCGATTTGCACCGCCTGCACCCCCTCGCCCGGGCGCCCGTAATGGCGGGTGATGAAGCCCCCGGCATAGGGATCGTTGCGCCGCACGCGCAAGCCCAGATCACCGAGCAGCGTCTCGATCCGCGCCGTGGTCGTGGGCGTCGCGGTGGTGCCGTGGGCATCGCCGAGCACGACATCGACGGCGCTCAACCCAGCGAGCCCGGCGGCTGGCATGGAATGGCAATCGATCAGCAGGCAGCGGCCAAATTGCCCCCGCGTCTCAGCCACCAGGGCGGTGAGACGGTGGTGAAACGGCTCCCAGCACGCCTCGATGCGCGCCTTGGCCTCGACGAAACGTAACCGGGCGCGATAGATCGGCTCACCCGAGGCGACGACGCGCGGGATAGTGCCAAGGCCGGCGGCAACACGTGGACTTTTGTCGTTAACGAAATCCGGCAACCCATCCTCGAACATCGCCGGATCAAGCTCCCAGGCCTCGCGATTGGCATCGCAATAGGCCCGCGGAAAAGTCGCGGCGAGCAGCACGGCGCCATGGCCGGGGGCGGCGGCGAACAGTTCATCGACGAAACTGTCCTCGCTCCGCCTGAGGTTTCGCGGATCGAGCCGGGAGGCGGCGATGAAGTCGGGCGGATAGCAGCAGCCGGAATGCGGCGAGGTGAAGATCAGCGGCGCGGTGCGCAACACCGGACGGCGCTCGGTGAAGGGCGGCGGGCGGGCGGCAACGGCCGGGGGCGGGTTCGGGATGTCCATGCGCCTATTAAGCGCCCTGCCCCGCCGCTGTCACCCACCCCCCGCCGCACGACGGGAGGGCGCCGGATCAGGTGATGGCGCCGCTCGGCAGATGGCTCACGCCGTTCAGCACGATCTGGGTGTGGTCCGACAGCGTGATGCTGGTGGAACCGGCCGCCGAGGCCACGGTGTAGGAATTGGCGGCATAGTTCACCAGATCGATGTGGTCATTGGTCGGATTGAAGCCGTTGATGATGCTGACCCCGCCGACTTGGCCATTGATGAAGAGGAAATCGTCGGCTCCGGTGCCAGCATTGATGGTATCCATGCCGCCGGTACCGGCGATGACATCGGTATTGGCGCCGTTGAGCGCGATGACGTCACCGCCGCTGCCGGCCCAGATCGTCTGATTACCACTGGCGCCGCCGACCACGGTATTGTTGTTGCCGCCGGTGAGGACGATGAGGTCATTGCCGGTGCCCCCCCAGATGGTGTTGTTGCCGCCGGCGCCGCCGAGCAGGGTTTCGTTGCCGGTGCTAGCGACCAGCACGTCGCCGCCTTTCGCCCCGCCATAGAGCTGATCGCCAGAACCGCCGCCGACCAGGGTCACCGGGCCACTATTGCCGACCAGGAGGTTATTGCCCGCGCTGCCGCCAAAAAACGTGCCGCCGCCGGTGCCGCCCCAAACCGTGATCGAGCCGACGCCGCCTTCGACGGTCATCATCCCAGAACCAGCGACGATGGTGTTGTCCTGCGCCCCGGCGACGGTGCTGGCATCGATGAAGGTGAGCGAACCGCTGCCGCCGAACACCGTGTCGTTGCTGCCGGTGGCATCGACGGTGTCGTTCCCGGAGCCGCCGATGATCATGTCGCGCCCGCCCGAGGAGACGAAATCGTTGCCGCTGCCAAGCCCGATCGTGTCCTGGCCGGCGGCGGCGGTGGTGATCACGTCATTGCCGGCATTAGTCCAGACCTGGTTGGTGCCGCCTTCGAGATCGAAGGTCCAGGTGCCCATGTGCGCTTGGCCGCCGACCACGATATTGGTGCCACCCTCGGCGACGAAAGCGCCGTTCGCCGACTGGGCGAAGAGCGTCATGCCGCCATCACCGGTTGCGATATATTGGAAGGGCTTGGCGGTATCGACCACGGTCAGTGGCGCGGTGCCGTCGCTGATCAGCCCGACCAGGTTATCGCCCGTGAGGTCCATCAGCGGGGCATTGGCGGTGGCGATATCGGCGAAGAGCAGAGTTGGCTGCGACAGCGGATAAATATCGTAGGGCGCGGCGCTGACGACGAGCGGTGTCCACGGCATGCCGTTGACGGTGGCGGCCATCATCGCCTGCACGAAACCGCCGGGCAGGCCGTCGACGAAACTGGTGAAGGCGCTCGGGATGGAGGGGGCTGCGGGGATGACCGGCGGCGGCGGTGGGGCGGGCGGCAGCGGCGGTGGCGGGCCCATCACCCGATCATCGGGATCCTCGTTGCCGTTCGGCGCCTGGCCATGCAGATCTCCCTGCTGATCGGGATCGCCCCCGGCGTTACCATAACCATTGTCCTCATGCGCCATGATCACCGGCTCTCCTGCTCTGCGATGGTAGATGCCAGAACCATGCTGTAAAACCAGATTAATGCGAAGCTGGAAAATGCGGCAACAAGCAAAAATTAACCATTTTTCACGAATAATTCACCTACGCCGCGCCCAACCCTCAGAGCGCAACCGTCGGCCTCCAAGTATTAGGCGCCAACTATTAGGCGCGGAGGCTGCGCGCCGCCTTGTTGATGCCTTCGGTGAGCATGGGATGGGGGAAAGCCATCGCGCCGAGGGTCTCGGCGGTACTCTCAGCAGCGATCGCCAGCGCCAGCGGGGCAATGATATGGGCCGCGTCGAGACCGGCAACCTGCGCGCCGATCAGGCGCCGCGTCGCAGTCGCGAACACCAGTTTGATGAAGCCCTCGGTCTCGCCGAAAATCTGTGCCCGCGAATCGGTGCGGTCGTCATACACGGTGACAGCGGTCTTGATGCCCTGCTGCGCCGCTTCCGCGGTCGTCAGCCCGACCCAGGCGATCTCCGGCTCGGTGAACACGGTGAATGGCACCGCGGCGAAATTCATCCCGGCTATTCCTTGTCCGGCGCTCAAGATATCGCCGGCGGCGAGCCAGCTCTGGCAAACGGCGGAATGAAACAACGGGCTGCGGCCGTTGATATCGCCGGGGGCGTAGATATGCGGCAGCGCGGTGCGGAGATGATCGTCAACGGTGATCCCGCCATGCGCCCGAAGCCCCAGCGTCTCCACGCCTGGCGGCAGAACCGCCGCGCGCCCGGTCGCCATCAAGACGCAATCTGCGGCGATGGTGCGGGGTTCGCCGCCGCTCTCATAGCGCACGAGCAATCCGCCCTGCGGGTCGCGCTGGATGGCGCTGACCTTGGCGTTGACGATGAGATCCATGCGCCGGGCGAGCGCGGTATGAAGAAACCGCGCGAGATCGGCATCGGCGCCGGGCAGGATCTCCCCGGTCGCTTCCAGGACGGTCGCGCGGGCGCCGAGATTTTGCAGCATCGAGGCGGTCTCGAGACCGATATAGCCGCCGCCGATCGCCACCAACCGTTGCGGAAACGCCAAGTCGGCGTTGAGACGGAAAACATCATGCGAGGTGAGCGCGAGTTCGGCGCCAGGGATCGGCAAGACATGCGGGGTGGAGCCGGTGGCGAGGATCAGGTTGGTGGCGTGATAGCGCGTCACGTCGCCCGCATCGGTGGTCACCTCGACACGGTGATCGTCGATGATCCGTCCGCGCCCCTTGAGCAGCGTCAGGCCGGCTTTGGCGATCTCGGCGGCGTGCTGGGCATAGCGGATATTCTGCACGCGGTCCTTGTGGCGGAGCACGCTCGGCCAATCCATACCCGGCCGCGCGCCGCTGAGTCCGAATAGCGGGAATCGATCGGCGGCAACGCGGGCAAACCCGGCCTCCCGCACGGCTTTCGAGGGCACGCAGCCCTCGGCCAGGCAATCGCCGCCGAGATTGCCGATAGGATCAGCCATGACCACCTTGCGGCCCGCCGCGTGCAGCCGGAAGGCCGCCGGATAGCCGCCGCCACCGGCGCCAAGGATCAGCACGTCAACCGAGATTTCATTTGCCATTTTTCTGCCCCGTCCTGGCGTTAGCCTTGCACCAGCGACGGCGGCGGGCATTGACCGGGATCAATCCCGGCGCCGAGCCTGGCTCCCCTACCGGCGCGCCGCCGGGACATGACATCGGAGAGCACGTTGCCTATCTAGAGATCGTGATGATGAGGAGAGAACCGCTGGTGTTCCGGTCTTGCGTCCATGGCATGCTCGCTCTCGGCCTCGCCGGACTTACCGGCTGCGGCGGGGAGTATTCACCCAATACCTACTCCGCGACCGCCGTGCAGCAGGCGAACAAGGTTGCCCAGGGCGTCGTCGTGGGCGTGCGCGAAATCAAGGTGAGCGCCTCGGAAACCATCGGCGCGGTGGCCGGAGGCGCGATGGGTGGCATCGCCGGCTCACAGGTTCCCGGCAGCACGCTCGGCGAGGCTTTCGGCACGGTCGGCGGCACCATGATCGGCGGCATGGTTGGCGCGGGGGCAGAGCATACCATAAAGGACACCAAGGCCTTCGAATATATCGTGCGCAAGGGCAATGGTGATCTCATCTCGGTAACCCAGAAGGACGAGGTGCCACTGGCGCTCGGCCAGCATGTCCTGGTAATTGCCGGCAATCAGGCGCGGATCGTGCCGGACTATATCGTCCCCCTCAACCCGCAAAATGCCGACGACCAGAAAGGCGAGAAAGAAACCGCCACGGCACCGGACGCGCCATCCTCCGGCGCAACGCCTTCGGTCACGAGCGCGAACGCGAAACCGAGCGAGAACACGACCGCCGCGCCGAGGCAGACCGCCGACGCCCCCTCCCCGGCCGCTCTCTCGCCGGTCAGCCCGTCGGCCACGCCATTACCCGCCGACGCCGCGTCCGTGCCGCCGCCACCGCTCACACCCCCGACCGCGGCGCCGAGCCCCTAGCTGAGCCCGCCGCGCTGCGGCCGCTGGCGCGAACAAAACCCTCAAGGCGCCTTGGCCCTCACGGCGCCTTGGACTGCATCGGGCAGGTGCGCATCCCGAGGAGAGTATAAACCGGACAGAAACGGAAGAGAGCGGTTGCGATCGGCACGATGCCGATCAGACCGACCCACCGCCATTCGCCGTGGTCAAACGCGGCGAAGGCGAGAAGGGCGATACCCACCACCAGGCGGATTACCCGGTCAGCGGTGCCGACATTCGGTGTCATGGCCACAAGCCTCCTGAAAGCGTCGGGGGATCCCGACTTTCAATCAATTTATATAGGCAATAACGCCGCTGAAAGAAGGGGCGCGCGGGTTACGCGGAGGGGCGCCGGGCGATCAGATCGATCACCGCGGAGTGCCCGCGATGGCCGCTGCCTTCCGCGAGTAGGGCGTCATGGGCGTCGAGCAGGATGATCTCGGCGCCGGCAAACGCCTCGCGCAGCAGCGCCTCGGTATAGAGGTGGTCGATCTGCGAAGGCCCGCCGGTGCCATAGGCGAGCTGCTCGGTGCGGTAGCCCTCAAGGAAAAGAAGCCCGCCGGGCTTCAACGCCGCCATCATGGCAGCGAACAGGCGGGGGCGGAAATCCGGGGGCGCGAACTGGATGAAAATCGCCACCACCGCGTCGAAAGCGCAGCGCGGCCATACCCAGTGGCGGAGATCGGCGGTCTCAGTGCGGAGCGTAACCCCCCGGCTTGCCGCGAGTTTGCGCGCCTTCTCCTGGGCGGGTGGGGAAAAATCGAGCGAGAGCACATCCATTCCGCGCTCGGCGAGAAACACCCCGTTCCGCCCTTCGCCGTCGGCCAGCGCCAACACCTTGGCGCCGGGTTGGAGGCGCCACGCCTCGCGGGCGAGAAACGCGTTGGGCGCCGTGCCAAAGACGTAATCCTCGGCGGAAAACCGGGTATTCCAGCGTTGCAGATCGGGGGGAATGTCGCTCATCTCGGGTACGCCTCGCTTGCTGTCGAAGGGGTCTCGGCTCTATTGCTGAAGCAGGAGAAACGCCCCATGCCTGAAGAGCCCACGACGCGCACGATGTATGATCGCGGTCTTGACCGCAACCCGGCGAATTACGTGCCGCTCTCGCCGGTCTCGTTTCTGTTGCGCTCGGCGCGCCTCTGGGGGGCGCAGACCGCGATCATCCACGGCGCGCGGCGCATCACCTATGCCGAGATGCTGGCGCGCTGCTGTCGTTTGGCCTCGGCGCTGGCCGCGCGCGGGGTCGGGCACGGTGATACCGTCGCTGTCATCGCGCCCAACGTCCCAGCGCTTCTGGAAGCACATTATGCGGTGCCAGGGCTCGGCGCCGTGCTCTGCCCGATCAATACCCGGCTCGATGCGGAAAGCATCGCGTTCATTCTCCGCCATTCCGAAAGCAAGGTGCTGATCGCTGATCGCGAACTTCTGCCAGCCGTCGGGGCCGCGCTGGTGCGCCTCGACACCCGCCCCGCATTGATCGAGATCGCCGATCCTCTGGCGCTCGAAAGCCACACGCAGGGGGCTATTGAATACGAGGATTTTCTTAGCCAGGGCAGAGAAAATTTCGAACTCCGCCTGCCCGCGGACGAATGGGCGGCAATCTCGCTCGGCTACACATCGGGCACCACCGCCGATCCCAAGGGCGTCGTTGTGCATCATCGCGGCGCCTTGCTCAACGCCGCGGCGATGGCGCTCGAATTCGGCCTCACGCCGGAGAGCGTCTATCTTTGGACGCTGCCGATGTTTCATTGCAACGGCTGGACTTTTACCTGGAGCGTGACGCTCGCGGGGGGCACGCATGTCTGCCTGCGCCGGGTCGATCCGGCGTTAATTTTCCCAGCACTTGCCGACCACGGCGTAACCCATCTCTGCGGCGCGCCCGTCGTACTCAACATGCTGATCCATGCGCCCGAGGGCGTGCGCCGTCGCTTGCTAAAGCGCGTCGATATCATGACCGGCGGCGCGGCACCCCCCTCGATCGTCATTGAGCGCATGGAGGAACTCGGGTTTAAGGTGCATCATCTCTACGGCCTGACTGAAACCTATGGACCGGCCACGGTAAATGCTTGGCAACCCCATCGCGACGCGCTGCCTCTGGCCGAAAAAGCCGCCTTCATGGCGCGCCAGGGCGTGCCACACCCACTAATGGCCGATATGGCGGTACTCGACCCCACAACCATGGAGAGCGTGCCGGCGGATGGCGCCACATTGGGTGAACTGATGCTGCGCAGCAATACGGTGATGAAAGGCTATCTCAAGAATCCAAAGGCAACAGCAGCGGCCTTTGCCGGAGGATGGTTTCACACCGGCGATCTCGCGGTGTTGCACGCCGATGGCTATGCCGAAATCAAGGACCGCGCCAAGGATATCATCATCTCGGGCGGAGAGAACATCAGCTCGCTCGAGGTGGAAGAGGTGTTGTTCCGTCATCCCGCCGTGCTCGAAGCCGCGGTGGTCGCACACCCCGATGAAAAATGGGGTGAGGTGCCGCACGCTTTCGTCACCCTCAAGGAGGGTGCCGGCAATAAGGGTGGCGACGCCATGAGCGCGGAGGAAATCATTGCTTTTTGCCGCGAGCGGCTTGCGCATTTCAAATGCCCGCGTCATGTCACCTTCGGACCACTGCCGAAAACCTCGACAGGAAAAATACAGAAATTCACATTGCGCCAAGCGGCGCGGCAAGGAGACTAGAGATGCGGATGTTTGATTTATCGGGACGGGTGGCGATCGTCACCGGCGGCAATGGCGGGATCGGGCTTGGCATGGCGCGCGGGCTCGCCGAGGCTGGGGCGAAGGTGGTGCTGGTCGGACGCAACCAGGAAAAGGGCGACGCCGCCGCCGCTGGGCTCGGCGCCCATCGCGCGCTGTTCCTCGCCGCTGACGTCACGCAAAAGGCGGAATGCGAGGGGCTGATCGCGGCAGCGGTAAAAAAATTCGGCCAACTCGACATCCTCGTCAATAATGCCGGCGTGTCGATCCGCAAGGCGCCGGAGACCTACTCGGAGGATGAGTGGCGCACCATTCTCGATACCAACCTGACCAGCGTGTTCTTTGCATCCCAGGCAGCGCATCCGGTGATGAAGCAGGGCGGCGGTGGCAAAATCATCAATATCGGCTCGGTGATGTCAGTGCTCGCCGCGCCCTATAGCGCGCCCTATGCCGCGAGCAAGGGCGGCGTGCTGCAACTCACGAAATCGCTCGCCACTGCCTGGGCCGCCGATAACATCCAGGTCAACGCCATCCTGCCCGGCTGGATCGATACCGAGATGACACAAACCGCGCGCCGCGTCGTCGAGGGACTGCATGAGCATGTGCTGGCGCGCACGCCGGCGGCACGCTGGGGCAGCCCCGCCGATCTCGCCGGGGCGGCGGTGTTTCTTGCCAGTAAAGCTTCGGATTTTATCACCGGCGCAGGCTTGCCGGTCGATGGCGGCTTCATGGCGAAGGCGTAAACGGTGCGGACAAAAAGACGCCCGGGCAAGCGCCCGGACGCCTTCTCCAGAAGCCGTCATCTTCAGGTTTGGATATCAACATCCTTGGTTTCGTGCAGGAAGAGGGCCGCGACCACGGCGTTCATCGCGGCAACGATGATCGGAAACCATAATCCGTAATAGATGTCTCCCGACCACGCGACGAGCGCGGTCGCGAGCAGCGGCAGGATGCCGCCGAACCAGCCATTACCGATGTGATAGGGCAGCGACATCGAGGTATAGCGGATTTTCGCCGGGAACAGTTCCACCAGATAGGCGGCGATCGGACCATAGATCATGCCGACATAGATCATCATAATCCACAGCCACAACAGCGCCAGCGGCCAGTTGATCTTGGCGGGATCGGCGCTGCCCTTGTAGCCGGCGTCTTTGAGCGTCGCGGCGATCTTGGCGATATTGGCCCCCTCAATAACCGTGGTACCGATCGTTGTTGTGACCTCCTGGCCGGCGGCGGCCCGCACCGATTTGAACGACAGCCCATCCTTGGTCAGCAGATCCTTGACCTGGTCGCAGGCGGTAAAATGCGACCAGGGGCCGATGAAGACGTGGAAATTGCAGTTGTCGGCCGCGACGGTGATCGGCGTTGCCGCCTGGAAGGCGACGAGATCGGGGTTGACCGCGCGGCTCAGCGCATGGAACAACGGGTTGAAGGTGAGCGCCGCGAGCACGCAGCAGGCGATCATAATCTTGAGCCGGCCGATACGATCGGAAAGCCAGCCGAAAAACACCAGCGTCCAGGTGCCGACGATAAGCTGCAGGCCGATCATCAGATAGGCAAGCTTATAGTCGAGATGGAGCGTGATGGTGAGAAAGAAGAGCGCGTAGAACTGCGCCGTGTACCAGATCACGCCTTCGCCCGAGCAGGTGCCGAAGAGCGCGAGGAACACGTATTTATTGTTGGGATAGTGAAAGAAACTCTCGGTGAGCGGGGCGTGCGAGCGCCGGCCTTCTTCCTTGATGCGCAGAAACACCGGGCTCTCGTTGAGCTTGAGGCGAATATAGAGCGAGATCGCCAGCAGCACGAGCGAAAGCAGGAAGGGAATGCGCCAACCCCAGGTCGTGAAGGCGGCGCTGTCGAAGGATTCGCGGCAGATGAAGATCACCACCAGTGCCAGCAGCAGGCCGAACGAGCCGGTGGTCTGGATCCAACTGGTCGCCCGGCCGCGCTGGTTGGCGGGCGCGTGCTCGGCGACATAGGTCGCGGCTCCGCCATATTCACCGCCCAGGGCGAGGCCCTGGAGCAGGCGGAGTACGACGAGCAGGATCGGCGCGGTCCAGCCGATCGCAGCAAAGCTTGGCAGCAGGCCAGTACCGAAAGTGGCCAGACCCATGACCATGATAGTAATGAGAAAGGTATATTTGCGCCCGACCAGATCACCGATCCGGCCGAACACCAGAGCACCGAAGGGGCGTACCAGGAAACCCACTGCATAGGTCGCGAAGGCCGAGAGCAGAGCTGCAGTATCATTTCCCTTAGGGAAAAAAAGCCCGGCAAAAAATGGCGCCAGTGTCGCGAAAATGAAAAAATCATACCACTCGAACACCGTGCCGAGGGAGGATGCGAGGATGACCTTGCGCTCCTCCTGTTTCGACACCTTCGGCATGCCAGCCAGGCTGGCAGCTTTTCCGGGGGTTGTAGCAAAGCTCATGATTGGGTTTCCTCCTCGGGCATCATTTGGAATCTTGCTTCGCGGATTTCGTTCGGTGTGATCCGATCTTGCCATGATGCCGCATTTTTCGGGCAATGCCCAGCCGGAATAGAGATATTTCAGTTTCCGCGCCGCGCCGCGCCACCCCTCGCCCGCCGGGTTGACCAGCGTCCCACGCCGAGGCACTCTCGGAGACGAGAAGCTGGGCTCGCCGTGCCCGGAATCGCCGCGGATGTAACGCGGCGAAGGGAGAAAATGCGATGAACGACTCTCCAAGCCTCTACCAGCAATCCTATCAGGCCTGGCGGAAAAATCCCGAAGCGTGGTGGGCGGAAGCGGCCGGCGGCATCAGTTGGGAACGGCGCTGGGATAAAGTGTTCGACCCCGCGCCCGGCCCTTTCGGCGCGTGGTTTCCCGGTGCCCGCCTCAACACCTGCTATAATTGCCTTGACCGCCATGTCGAGGCCGGGCGCGGCGCGCAACCAGCGCTGATCTGGGACAGCGCGATGGCTGGCCGGATCGAGGTTTTTTCCTATGCCGCGCTGCGGGATCGCACCGCCCGCCTCGCCGGCGCGCTCCGTCGGCTGGGCATCGGGCCAGGCGATCGCGTGGTGATCTATCTGCCGATGGTGCCCGAGGCGGTGGTCGCCATGCTGGCTGTTGCGCGGCTCGGGGCCATCCATTCGGTGGTGTTCGGCGGTTTTGCCGCAGCCGAACTCGCCGCCCGCATTGCGGATGCGAAACCCCGCGTGGTGATTTCCGCCTCCTGCGGGCTGGAACCGGGGCGGATCGTCGCCTACAAGCCGATCCTCGATGCTGCCCTGGCGCTCTCGCCGCACCGGCCGGAAACCTGCCTGATCCTGCAACGCCCGATGCTGCGCGCCGATCTCATGGCGGGGCGCGACGAGGATTTTCTGGAAGCCGAGGCCGCCGCCCTGCCGGTCGATCCAGTACCGGTCGCCGCCACCGACCCGCTCTATATCCTTTACACCTCCGGCACCACCGGTCGGCCCAAGGGCATCGTGCGCGACAATGGCGGCCATGCCGTCGCGTTGTGCCGCTCGATGGGCATGATCTATGGCGTGGGCGCGGGCGACGTGTTCTGGACCGCCTCCGATGTCGGCTGGGTGGTCGGACACAGCTATATCGTCTATGCCCCGCTCCTCGCTGGCTGCACCAGCGTCATGTATGAAGGCAAGCCAGTGGGCACGCCCGATGCCGGCGCCTTCGGCCGGGTCATCGCGGCGCACGGCGTAAAAGTGCTGTTCACCGCGCCCACTGCCCTGCGCGCCATCAAGCAACAGGACCCGGAAGCGGAGCTGCTGCTCGGCCATGATCTCGCGCGTTTCGAGGCCCTATTCCTCGCCGGCGAGCGCTGCGATCCCCCGACCGCCGAGTGGGCGGCCGAGAAACTCCGCCGCCCGGTCGTCGATCACTGGTGGCAAACCGAGACCGGTTGGGCGATCACCGCCGGTTTCCGCGAATTCGGCCTGTTTCCGTTCAAGCCCGGCTCGGGGGGCCGGCCTGCGCCCGGCTATGATTTGCAGGCCCTCGACGAGACGGGGCAGGTGCAACCGCGCGGCCAAAGCGGCAGCCTTGCTATCCGCCTGCCGCTGCCGCCCGGCGCCGCGCCGACGCTTTGGCACAACGAGGAAGGCTATCGCGAGGCCTATCTGCGCGACTTTCCCGGCTGGTATCGCACCGGGGATGCCGGGCTAATCGACGAGGATGGCGATGTCTGGGTCATGGGGCGCACCGATGACATCATCAATGTCGCCGGCCACCGACTCTCAACCGGGGCGATGGAAGAGGTGCTGGCGTCTCACCCCGATGTCGCGGAATGCGCGGTAATCGGGGCCAAGGACACGCTCAAGGGCCAGGTGCCACTCGGCCTTGCCGTCCTGAAGGCGGGGGTGAACCGCCCGGAGGCAGAGATCTGCCGTGAACTGGTGGCCATGGTGCGCGCGCGGATCGGTCCGGTCGCGGCGTTTCACGAGGCACGCATCGTGCCGCGCCTACCAAAAACTCGCTCGGGGAAAATCCTCCGTGCCGCAATCCGCAGGCTCGCCGACGGCGAGCCTGCGAACCCTCCACCCACCATCGAAGACCCTGCTGCCCTCGACGAGGTGGCGCGAGCACTCGGCCCCAGAATCTAACCCGCCTTCGCCGGATGGGATCAAAGAAGCTCTTGCGCAGCCTCCCCTGTTCCTCCGCGCGGGTTCGCTTCGCTGGAGCCCTCGCGTCATGCCTCCGCGCCGGATCCCACGTGCTGCGCGCCCAGATCCGCTGGGCCCTGGTCCGCGATCCCTCCGGTGAGCGTGATCCACAGGCGTTTCTATGTACCGATCTTGATCTTGATCCGACCGCGATCCTCAGACGCTTCGTGTGCCGTTGGCGAATCGAGACAACCTTTCAGGAAGTCCGCGAGCACCTGGGCATCAAGACCCAACGACAGTGATCCGATCTGGCTTGGCTGTGACAATGGATTCTGGCCCACCTCCGGGGGTTGGGCAGGCAGTGCCGCCCCGCGGGGCGGCACTGCCTGTCAGCGGCGGTTTTTCTCCTTCCTGTTCATGATCTGCTCGCCTTCCGTTGGGCCGTCGTACGACGGAAGCGGTAGGAGTCCGTGCCGGTTGTGATGATGTGGGCACGGTCGGTCAGGCGGTCGATCAGCGCCTTGCACAGGCGCGGATTGGGGATGACCTGTGACCATTCGGAGAACGGCAGGTTGGTGGTGACGATGACCGCCGCTTTTTCTGCCCGGTCGGCGATCACCTGGAACATCAACTCGCACGCGGTCTCCGTGCACTAGTCAACATTTGATCTGACATTCGGTGTTGGGTTTTGCAATCTGGAGCTGGTGGGCGGGGGTGCGGTCCTGCCCCAGGGCAAGGGACCGCGCCCCCGCCCGCCAGCGGCAAGGGAGACCCACGAT
>JAJYYH010000002.1 GCA_021801255.1 Pseudomonadota bacterium | reverse complement strand
GCCAACCGCTACATGAACCGCTTCCTTCGGCACTGGCGCAACCAGGGCCGCGGCGAGGCCTTTCGGGCACATGTCGTGAACTATGCCGACGACTTCGTCATCCTCAGCCGCGGGCATGCGGTGGAGGATGACGAAGTTCTCGCTTTGGCTGCAGACGGAAGCAGGCAAGTCGCGCAAGCAGAGGCGCATCGTCAAGCAGCTTCACGCTGATCTGGCGTCGCTGGGATACGGCGGATCCTACGGTCGCGTGGCGGCCTTTGCCCGGGTGTGGAAGGCTGACCGGCTGCGGGAGCAGTTGAACCGCGCTCGGAATCCCGGAGGCTCCAACTCTTGAGTAGGATGAAGCGATGGAAAAGCGAGAGACATCGAATAGATATTCACCGGAGGTCCGCGAACGCGCGGTGCGGATGGTTGTGGAGAATGTCTGCTGGCCTCTTCGGCGAGCGGGAGCGCCGGGCCGGCCCGAAGGCTGATAGAAGCGCCGGGCTGGCCGAGAGCAGACGCAGCGCAACCGCGGTTCCGGGCTCACGGCGTGGGTGTCGGCGTGGCGGTCGCCGCGCCGGTGGGCGCGGGGGCGGGTGGCGGGGATGCCTTGGCGGTTTTTGTGGGGTGGTGAGGGTGATGGGAAGTAATTTTTTTCGTCGGCCGACGGATCGGGTGTCGCGTCGTTCCCTGCCGCAGCGCGACTTTTTGGCCCGTGCCCGCGCTCTTGCGGGTTTGGCCGATATAGGCGCGCGTTTCGTCGGGCAGCGGCACGCCGGCTTGTTCATGGAGCGCCACGCGCTCCGGCCCGGCATTATAGGCGGCGAGCATGTTGGCCGGGCCCACGGCACGCGCCATCTCATGCAGATAGGCGGTGCCGGCGAGGATATTGTCGCGCGGGTTATAGGGATCGGCGCCGAGGCCATATTCGCTCCGCATCCGCGCGTAGGTTGCCGGCATCAACTGCATCAGCCCGCGCGCCCCGGACGCCGAGACGGCGCGCACATTGCCCCGCGATTCCTTCTGGATGACGGCGCGGATGACGCCTGTCGAGACGCCGAAGCGGGTCGAGGCCTGCTCGATATAGGGCCCCCACGGGTCGCCCGGCGGGCCAGGGGCGGGATAGCCGCCGATCGTGTGCAGCGTTGAGGGCACCTGGCTCGCGCAGGCGGCGAGCAGGGCGAGCAGCACCAGCGGCAGCGCGTGGCGGAGGCCGAAAACCCCCCGCGTCCAGGCCAGGCTCGCCCGATCCATGTCCGTCCTCCTCCATTTTCCGGCAAAAACCCTGATACCCGAGAAATCGGCCAGATTTCACACGGACAAAATTTCCCCCCGTTCAACTTATCATGAACGAAGAGGGTCAGGGCCGGCCAGCGGCACTCACCGGCAGCAGTTCGGCGCTGCTTTCCGCCTCGGCTCGCGCCGCGTAGCGCCGCGCGAGCCAGGCGCACACCATAAGCTGCATCTGGTGGAAAATCATCAACGGCAGCACCGTCATGCCGACGCTCGGGCCGGCGAACAGGACATTGGCCATCGGGATGCCGCTCGCAAGAGTCTTTTTCGAGCCGCAGAAGACAATCGCCACCTCATCGGCGCGGGAAAATCCGAAGGCGCGGCTTGAAAACGTCGTCGCCAGCAGCACCGCGCCGAGCAGCGCGCCATTGATCGCGATCAGCACGGCGAAGCGCGCGGGAGGCAATTGGTGCCAGATACCATGCACCACGGCCTCGCTGAAGGCGACATAGACGACGAGCAGAATCGAGCTGCGATCGGTGACGGCGAGGATCCGCCGGTTGCGCAGCGCCCAGGCGCCGATCCAGGGCCGCAGAACCTGCCCGGCGATGAACGGCAGCAGCAATTGCAGCACGATCTTGCCAACCTCGTCGAGCGACACCCCGCCGCCATGGAGCTGCATCATGAGCGCCACCAGGATCGGCGTGAGAAAAATACCGATGAGGTTGGAGGCGGTCGCGGCACAGATCGCCGCCGGCACATTGCCGTGCCCGATCGAGGTGAAGGCGATCGAGGATTGCACCGTCGAGGGTAGCGCGCAGACGAACAGCACGCCGAGCCAGAGCGGCTGGCTGAGAAGACCGGGGGCGAGGGCGTGCAGCCCCAGCCCGAGGATCGGGAACAGCCCGAAGGTCGCGGCCAGGATCAGGAGATGCAGCCGCCAATGGGTGATGCCCCCGAGCACCGCCGCGCGCGAGAGCCGTGCGCCCTGGAGGAAAAACAGCGCGGCGATGGCGAAGATCGCGAGAAATTTGAACACGCGCTCGCTGGTGCCCTGGCAGGGCAGAAACGTGGCAACCGTCACCACGGCGACCAGCGCCAGGGTAAAACCGTCGGGGCGGAAGGCGAGCAGGCGGCGCATCAAGGGGAAAATCAGCCGGCGCCGAGGCCGGCGCGGAAGCGCGCGGCGAGTTTCGCGTAGTGCATGGCCGTCTGGTCCCATTGCGCGCGCTCGGCGGCCGCCATCACCCGCACCAGCCTGGCCGGCGCGCCCGCCCAAAGCTCGCAGCGCCCGATCCGCTTGCCCGGCGCCAGCAGGCCGCCGGCCGCCAGCATGCCCCCCTCCTCGATCACCGCGCCGTCGAGCACGGTGGCGCCCATGCCAACAAAAGCGCGGTTTTCCAGCGTGCAGGCATGGATGATGGCGGCGTGGCCGATCGAGACGTCATCGCCGATCAGCGTCGCCATGGGACGCCCTCTGATCTCGCCGCTATTGACATGAACGATGGTGCCGTCCTGGACATTGCAGCGCGCGCCGATACGGATGGCGTTGTCATCGCCGCGCAGCACGCAATGAAACCACACGCTGGAGGCCGGCCCGAGCACGACATCGCCGATCACGACGGCGGTGGGCGCGATCCAGGCATCGCGGGCGATCCGAGGCGCGATGCCATCGAGGCTGTAGAGCGGCCCGTCATCCGACATCGGCAGTCTCCCGCGCCCGCGACGCTGGCGCGGTGAGGCCGAGCATGAGCCGCGCATTCTGCACTGCTGCCCCGGAGGCCCCCTTGCCGAGATTGTCGAGCCGCGCCAGCAGCACCGCCTGGCGGTGGGCGGCACTGGCATAGACGGAGAGTGTCATGACATCGCTGCCGCCGGGGATTTCCGCCGTCGCGCGGCCGGTTTCTTCGGCCGGGGCGAACTCCACAAGCTCCTGGCCGCGATAATGCGCGGCAAGCGCCGCCGCGAGATCGTCGCCCGTCGGCCGGCCCGGCAGATCGTCGAGAAAGAGCGGAATGGCAACCAGCATCCCCTGGAAGAAATGCCCAACCGAGGGGATAAAAATCGGCCGGCGCGCGAGCCCGGCATGGCGGATGATCTCGGGGATGTGCTTATGCTCAAGCCCGAGGGCGTAGAACTCGAAAGCCGGCCCGCCTGCTGCCTCATGGGCCTCGATCATCGCCCGCCCGCCGCCGGAATAGCCCGAGACGGCGGTGATGCTGAGCGGATGGTCGGGGGGAAGAAAACCGGCATCGATCAGCGGGCGCAAGAGGGCGATGGCGCCGGTCGCGTAGCAGCCCGGATTGGCGACGCACGACGCCCCGGCGATGCGCGCCGCCTGGCCAGGCGAAAGTTCGGCAAAGCCGTATTCCCAGCCCTCGGCCACGCGGTGCGCGGTGCTGGCGTCGAGCAGGCGGGGCGCGGCCGCGCCCAGGCTGGCGGCGAGGGAGGCGGCCTCGCGCGCCGCCGCGTCGGGCAGGCAGAGAATGGCAAGGTCGGCCTCCGCCATCGCCGCGCGACGCGCGCCTTCATCCTTGCGCCGCGCGTCGGAGAGGCTGAGCAAGGTGACGCCGGGCTCGGCCGCGAGCCGAGCCCGGATGCCGAGCCCGGTGGTGCCGGCCTCGCCGTCGATGAAAACGCGCTTCGCCATCGCCTCTCCTCCAGCCCTCTCGGCTTTACCTTGTCTAGGCCCGCGCCAGCACCTGCTCGGCCAGCGTTGCCCAGTACGAGGCGCCGATTGGCAGCAGGGCATCGTTGAAGTCATAAGCCGGGTGGTGGACCATCGCCTCCTGTGGGCCGCGGCCGCCGCCGAGCATGATATAGCTGCCCGATTTGGCGTTGAGCATGAAGGAGAAATCCTCGCTCCCCATGGTCGGCTGGTCCATGTGCCTGACCTGCCCCTGCCCGGCCACCCCTTCGGCGGCGCGGCGGGCGAGGGCGGTCGCCTCGGCGTCGTTCACGGTTGCCGGATAGGTGCGGCGGAACTGCACCACGGCCTTGGCACCGAACGCCTCGGCGACGCTTTGGGTAATGCGCAGCACCCCCGCTTCCAGCTGATCGCCGACCTTGGGATGGAACCAGCGCGCAGTGCCTTTCATCCGCACGATCTCGGGGATCACGTTATAGGTATCGCCGCCGTGGATATGGCCGATGGTGAGAACACCGGCCTCCACCGGGTCGATGCTGCGCGCGACAATGCTTTGCAGGGCGGTCACGATATGGCTTGCGATCACCACCGGATCGTTGCCGAGATGCGGCTGCGCGCCATGCGCGCCGCGCCCGGTGAGGGTGATGTCGATCTGCGCCGCCGCCGCCATGACCGGGCCGTTGCGCCAGGCGAAGACGCCCTCGGGCAGGCCCGGCCAGTTGTGCATGCCGAACACCCGCTCCATCGGATAGCGCTCGAACAGCCCCTCCTCGACCATCACCCGCCCGCCGCCCAATCCTTCCTCGGCGGGCTGGAAAATGACATAGACGGTGCCATCGAAGTTGCGGGTCTCGGCGAGATAGCGCGCCGCACCGAGCAGCATGGTGGTATGCCCGTCATGGCCGCAAGCATGCATCCGGCCGGGGGTTTTCGAGGCGTAGGGCAGGCCGGTCGCCTCCTCGATCGGCAGCGCGTCCATATCGGCGCGCAACCCGATCGCCCGCCCGCCCTGACCCTGGCCGCGGATCACGCCCACCACGCCGGTCTTGGCGATGCCGGTGACGACCTCATCGACGCCGAAGGCTTTGAGCTTTTCCGCCACCACGCCCGAGGTGCGGGTCTCCTCGAACCCCAGTTCGGGATGTTCATGGAGATCATGGCGCCAGGCAGTCAATTCCTCGGCATAGGCGGCGATACGATTGATGACCGGCATCGAGGGCTCCTCTTGCGGATTATTTGCTGATCTTGGCCCGTTCGAAGGTTCGCGCAAGCCCCTCGGCAAGCGGCGTCGGGCGGATACCGAGGCGGGCGATCATCGGTTCGATGTCAAAACTCTTGTCCTCCAGCAGACGGCGGATTTCTTCCTTGTCCACGCGCGGCACGCCCGGAACATGGCGCCCAAAGCGCGCCGCGAGGGTCAGAAGAAGGCCCGGCGCCGGGACTAGGCGCGGGCGCCTAAGGCCGGCGGCGGCGGCGACGGCACGGGTGAAATCGGCGTAGGTTATCGGCGCCGGCCCGGCGATGACCAGGATCTCCGGCTTCTCCCAGGCGATCCCGAGGGCGGCGACGATCGCCGCGGTGACGTCGTCCTGGTAGATCGGCTGGACGAGGTTCCTGCCGCCGCCGGGCAGCGGCACGATCGGCAGGCGGCGGAGAATATCGGCCAGGCGCTGGACGTTCCGCTCGCCCGCCGCGCCATAGATCATCGTCGGGTGGAGCATCACGCCGGCGCGGCCCGAGGCGAGAAAGGCCGCCTCGCCGGCCGCGACCTCGGCCGCCCGCGGGTCGGGAAAACGGGTGAAGCGGCGGGTGCTGCCGAGCAGCACGAGGCGCGCCGCCTCGGGTGAAGCGGCGAGCAGGGAAGCGGTATGGCGGGCATGGGCGGTATTGACGATCGCGCCCGCATCCATGAGCGCTGCGCGCAACGCCCTGGCATCGGCGAGGTCGGCGACGCGCGGCGCGATATCGAGGCCAAGCGCACGAAACGCCGGGCCGTTGCGCACCACCGGCACCACCTGAATGCCCCCCGCGCGCAGCCGGCGCACCACGGCGAGACCGCTCTTGCCGGTGGCGCCGATGACATGGACAGGCTCCCGCATCCCGCTCTCCTTTGTGGTATCATATTACCGTGCACGACGAGGCTTGACGGCATCAGCGCTGAACGGCATAAGCCGCAGACTTTCGCGAAGGAAGACGGACATGAAGACAACGCTCTCGCTGAAGCCAGCGGAGGTGCAGAAGGACTGGGTGCTGATTGACGCTGCGGGCGCGGTGCTTGGTCGTCTCGCCGTCCTCGTCGCCACCCGGCTGCGCGGCAAGCATAAGGCGCAATTCACCCCGCATGTCGATTGCGGCGATCATGTCATTGTCGTCAATGCCGCAAAAGTCCGGCTCACCGGCAAGAAGGCCGATCAATCGGTGTTTTATTACCACACCGGCTATCCCGGCGGCATCAAGGGCCGAACCCTGCGCCAACGTCTTGAGGGGCGGCGGGGGGAGCAGGTGGTGATGAAGGCGGTCGAGCGCATGATCACCCGTGGCCCGCTCCAGCGCGCCCAGATGCGCCACCTCCACGTCTATGCCGGGGCCGAACATCCGCATGCCGGGCAGACGCCGCGCCCGCTCGATCTCGCCGCCCTGAACCCGAAGAACACGAGAGGCTGAGCCGATGTCCGGAACGCCGACGCGTACCCTCGCCGATCTCAAGGATCTCGCCGTGATCCCCACCGCCCCGGCACTGGCCGAGGCGCCGAAATACGAAACCAAACGCGATGCCCAGGGCCGTTCCTATGCCACCGGCCGGCGCAAAAACGCCGTTGCCCGCGTTTGGATCAAGCCGGGCAAGGGCGAGATCATGGTCAATGGCAAGAAGGTCGGGCAGTATTTCGCCCGCCCGGTGCTGCGCATGCTGATCACCCAGCCCTTCCTGGTCGCCGACCGCTACAACCAGTTCGACGTGTTCTGCACCGTCGCCGGCGGCGGGCTTTCCGGGCAGGCCGGGGCGCTGCGCCATGGCATCTCGCGCGCGCTCACCCACTACGAGCCGGAACTGCGCGGTATTCTCAAAGTCGCGGGCTTCCTCACCCGCGATTCGCGTGTCGTCGAGCGCAAGAAATACGGTCACGCCAAGGCGCGGCGCAGCTTCCAGTTCAGCAAGCGCTGAACCCTTCGCGGGGCGAGCTTTCACCTGTGCCATCGGGGGCTGGATGTTTGGCGGGTTTTTTTGAATTTCAGGCGCGCTTGAAGGCCAGAGGTTTCATCCCCCCGGCCGGGGCCCGCCAAGAGCCCTCCCTTTACCCCTCCCAGCGCGCGGCGGCGGCGTCGTCGGCCGCGTGGGCCTCGACCCAGGCTTCGCCGCCGTCGGCATAGCTTTCCTTTTTCCAGAACGGCGCGCGGGTTTTCAGCCAGTCGATGAGAAAACTGGTCGCGGCCAGCGCTGCCGTCCGGTGCGACGCGGCGGCGAGCACCAGCACGATCGGCTCGCCAGGTGCAAGACGGCCGGTGCGGTGGATCACGGTGCAGCCGAGCAGATCCCAGCGCCGCTCAGCCTCGGCGGCGATCGCGGCGATCGCGGCTTCGGTCATCGCCGGGTAGTGTTCGAGCGTCATGGCACGGAGCGCCCGACCACCCACGGTGCCGCGCACCACGCCGAGAAAGCATCCCAACCCGCCGATATCCTGGCGCCCGGCGAGCAATGCGGCGGTTTCGGCGGCGATATCGAAGGGCGCTTCCTGTACTTTGACGCGGGCCATCACATGTCCTCGCCGTCAGCCCCCGGTCACAGGGGGGAAAAAAGCCACTTCATCGCCGGGATGAAGCACCGTCTCGGGCGTTGCGAAAACCTGGTTGACCGCGGCGCGCACGGTTTTGCCCGCGGCGAAAGCGCTCGCGTATCCCGGCCCACGCTGGCTGAGCCAGTCACGCAATTCGCCGAGTGTCGCGATCTCGCCCGGCACCGCGATGGTCTCCCCGCCCGCGCCGATGCGCTCGCGGAGCCAAGCGAAATAGAGCAAATGCAGGGGATAGCCGCTCATCCTGAGCCTATTTGCTGGTGGGGGTGGGGATGGTACGCACGCTGCCGTCGGGCATGATCACGGTGCTGGTGCCATCGCCGTTGGGGATGACGATGCTGCCCTCGGTCTGGGTGGGGGTTTTCGCGGCGCCCGGTTTGGCGACACCGGCGGTTGGCGGCGGTGTGGTCGGACGGTATTGGTTCATGTCCTGCTCCTGCGAGCGCTCGAGATCGGAGAGCGTCGGCTCCACCGGAATCGGGCCAGGCCAGACATTGCCCGGTTCGGTGGCGAGCGGCGGCTCGCCAACCGGCGCGCCCTCGACGCGGCGGACATTCTCGGAATCCCCGATCGGGATATGCTCATCGCCGTTAAAACCATAAGTGTCATCGAGGAAGGTGCCGAACCCCGAACAGCCGGGCAGCAGCAGCAGAAGGCCGAACAAGGCGATACGGGGCATGGATCTCTCATCGGTGCCGGAATTGCGCCAGGAATGTGCCCGTTTGGCGCGAGCGACTCAAGCGGCTTGGACGGGATCGAGAGCAAGCTCGGCCACGATCCACCGCGCGATCACCCCTGGCGCGTTGAGCGGCAAGAGCGGGCAGGGGCAATCGAGGCCGGCGGCGTCGCTCGCGACCGCGCGGATATCGGGGGTTTCCGGCCAGAGGGGGGGCTTGCCGAGGGAGGGGCGGAACACTTCGATCTTCGGGTAGGGCGCTTGCTTGAAGCCCTCCACCAGAACCAGATCGACCGGCGAGAGGCGGGCGAGGAGGGCGGCGAAATCCGGCGTGGCGTCGGCATTCTCGTGCAAGAGCGCCCAGCGCCGCGCGCTCGCCACCAGTACCTCGTGGGCGCCGGCCTCGCGGTGGCGGAAACTGTCCTTGCCGGGTTGGTCGAGATCGAAGCCGTGATGGGCGTGCTTGAGGGTCGAGACGGTGAGGCCACGGGCGATGAGGAGGGGTAGCAGCGCGGTGAGGAGCGTGGTCTTGCCGCTGCCCGACCAGCCGACCAGACCGAGACATTTCATGGCCGCTCAGGTGGCAGGGGCACGGCGGCGGCGTGGCGCAGCCCGGCGGTGAGATAGTCCCAGCCAGTCAGGAGCGTCAGCAGCGCGGCGAGCCAGAGCAGCGCCTCGCCGATCAGCGCCAGCGGGAAAGTGCCGAGGCCGAGCAGGATCGGGGTGCCGTTGCCGGCGATCAGCGCGCCGAGGGCGGTGAGCTGCACGCCGGTCTTCCACTTGGCGAGTTTCGTCACCGGCAGGCCGACGCGCATACCGGCGAGATATTCGCGAAGCCCGCTTACCAAAATCTCGCGCAGCATGATGACGATGGCGGGATAGAGGCCGAAGCGGCTGAGGCGGCTGGTGCCGACCAGCACCATCAGCACCGCGCCGACCAGGAGCTTGTCGGCGATGGGGTCGAGCATGCGGCCGAAATCCGAGGTCTGGCGCCAATGCCGCGCGAGCTGGCCGTCGAGATAGTCAGTGATCGCGGCCAGCGCGAACAGCGCGGTCGCGGCGAGGTCAGCCCAGGCACGGCCGAAGGCGAGCAGCATGACGAGCAGCGGGATCGCCGCGATCCGCGAGAGGGTCAGGAGATTGGGCAGGTCGGTGAGCATTGGGGCGCGAGACTAGCCGCTTCGCCGTGGCGAGGAAATCTCCGCCAGCCGCACACCGGGGTTGAAATGCGCATAAAGGCGCCGCGCCATCTCGCGGTTGATGCCGGGGGCGGCTTCGAGATCGCTGAGCCCCGCCTGCTTGACCCCACGCACCGAGCCGAAATGATTGAGCAGCGCCCGTTTGCGCGCCGCACCGATACCGGCGATCTCGTCGAGTTCGCTTTGCACGAGCCGCCTGGCGCGGCCGCTGCGATGGCTGGAGATGGCGAAACGATGCGCCTCGTCACGCAGCCGCTGGAGGTAGTAGAGCACCGGGGCGCGCGGCGGGAGCTGGAACGGGGGCTGGCCGAGGCGATGAAACCACTCCCGCCCGGCGTCGCGATCCGGCCCCTTGGCGATGGCGAGGAGAGGCAGATCGGTGATGCCGCGCGCGGCCAGCACCGCCGCGGCAACGGCGAGCTGACCGGCGCCGCCATCGATGAGCAACAGATCGGGCCAGGCGGCGTCATCGGGGGCGTCCTCGCGCCTGGCGGGCAGGCGGGCGAAGCGGCGCTCCAGCATCTCGCGCAGCATGGCGAAATCGTCGCCCGGGGTGATCGGCCCGCGAATGGCGAATTTGCGGTAGGCGGATTTCTCGAACCCCTCGGGGCCGGCCACGATCATCACGCCATAGGGACTGGTGCCCATGATGTGGCTGTTGTCATAGACCTCGATGCGGCGGGGCGGCGCGGACAGGCCGAGAAGCTCGGTGAGGCCTGCGAGTAAGGTTGCCTGCCCGGCGGCCTCGGCGAGGCGGCGCTCCAGCGCCTCGCGGGCGTTGATGCGGGCGAGGTCGAGGGCGGCGCGCTTCTCGCCGCGCCGCGGCACCAGAAGTTCCACCCGCCGCGCCACCTTGAGCATCCCCGCCTTGAGCGATAACGCCTCGGCGATCAGCGCCTGCTCGGGAAGGTCGTGGCTGAGCAGGATGAGGCGGGGCGGCGGCTTGTCGTCATAGAATTGCGCGACGAAGGCGGCGAGCACGGCCTCGACCGGCTCGCTCTCGGCGTGGCTCGGGAAGAAGGCGCGGTTGCCGTTATTGTGCCCGCCACGGATGAAAAACACCTGGATCGCGGTGCGCCCGCCGGCCTGCCAGGCGGCGATGAGATCGGCGTCTCCGAGGCTCCCCGGGTTGACCGCGCCGTGGCCCTGTACCTGCGTCAGGCCGCGGATGCGATCACGCAGCATCGCCGCGCGCTCGAATTCGAGGGCCGCCGAGGCTTCCTCCATCTCGGCCGCGAGCTGGCGCTGGATACGCACGCCGCCGCCGCCCAGAAACGCCTTGGCCTGCTCGACCAGGGCGGCGTAGTCGGGGGCGCTGATGCGCCCGACACAAGGGCCTGAGCAGCGGCGGATTTGGTAGAGCAGGCAGGGCCGCGTGCGGGCGCTGAAGACCGTATCGGCGCAGCTTCGCAGGAGAAAAATCCGTTGCAATTCGGTGAGCGTCTGGTTGACCGCCCAGGCCGAGGCGAATGGTCCCCAATAGCTCGCCTTGCGCACCTGCGCGCCGCGATGCTTGGCGATTTGCGGGGAGGGGTGATCCTCGGTCAGCATCAGCCAGGGATAGGATTTGTCGTCACGCAAAACGATGTTGAAGCGCGGCTTGAGGCGCTTGATCAGCGTTGCTTCGAGTAGCAGCGCCTCGGCCTCGCTATGGGTGATGATGATTTCGAGCGCGCAAGTTTCGGCAACCATCCGCCGTAGCCGCTCAGGCAGCCGCGCCGGCTGGGTATAGGCCGGCACGCGTTTTTTGAGGTTGCGCGCCTTGCCGACATAGAGCGCATTGCCCTTGACATCGAGCATGCGATAGACCCCGGGCACCTCCGGTAGGGTCGCCAGCGCGTCGAGGATCACCGCGGCGCCGGCCCGCGGCGGGATGGGGGGCGCGATGGGGGGCGGGGGTGAGGGCGACGACTCCGGCATGGCAAGGGGATTAGGCGCTGCCTTGCCTTGGCTCAAGGGGTGTGCTGCCGACCCGGCCGACGTCATCACCGGCGCTGCCAATGGTTGTAATTCGCGCCACCGCCCAACGGGGAACGACCTGTGAATAAGTTTGTGGGCAGAATGTCGCGAGAGGGCGCCGCCGCCGGAATTGGTCGCTGTGGAAAGGTCTGGCTGAAATCACAACAAAACCTCTAATCATTTGATTTTATTGTGAATTTTTTCATGTCCCGGAAGGCTAATTGAGCTTTGTCTGTCACCCCATTGAAACTCTTGGCAATTCGCTGGGCAGTGGACAAATCCTCGGAGACCGGTGGCGGCGGGTTCCGGGCGGGGCCGCGCGGCGCAAAACTGCCCGCATGGCCAACTCTACCCTGGCGCGTATTCGATCCGCATACACACGGCGCCCGACACACGCCCGGCGCCATGTGCTTTCGCGCCCGCCGCGCTACGCCCCGGCGGCGATCGTCGCATCGACATGGCGGCGGCGGGCGTCGAAGGCGCTGGCCACCTTCTCATCGTTCTCGGCCATTGCCTCGAGATCGACATTGGCGAAGTCAAGCACCCCCATCTGGGCATAGCCCTTCCGCGCCACCGCGCCCCAAAGCCCGATATCCTTCACCGTCGGCACGATGCGCGAGAAGAGCCGGGTGCGGAAGGACGCCAGCGCGCCGCTGTTGTGCAGATGATCGAGACACGCCTCGACCGGCAGATCGAGATGGCGCCAGAGTTCGACGGCGTCGAAGCGATCGCGCATGAGATAGCAGGCCTCGACGAGGAATTCCTCGCGCTCGTCGCGCTCCGCCTGGCTGAGTTCCGGGTAATACTGCCGCAGCGACAGCCGCCCGAACGCGACATGGCGGGCCTCGTCCTCCATGACATAGGCGTTCACCGCGGCGGCGAGCGGGTTTTGCGCCTGATCGCGGATGCGCGCGAAAGCGGCGAGGGCGAGGCCCTCGATCACCACCTGCATGCCGAGATAGGTCATGTCCCAGCGGGGATCGCGCAGCACCTGCTCCAGAAGCTGCTTGAGCGGCGCCGTCATCGGATAGGCGAGGCCGAATTTTTCCAGCAGTTTCTTATAGACCTCGACATGGCGCGCCTCGTCCATCACCTGGGTCGCGGCGTAGAACTTGGCGTCGAGATCGGGCACCTGCTGGACGATTTTCGCGGCGCAGATCAACGCCCCCTGCTCGCCGTGGAGGAATTGCGAGGTGCTCCAGGCCTGATGGTGGCGGCGGATCGTCATCTGCTCCTGGCGCGAAAGGTTTTGGAAAAACGGCGCGGCGTTGATCGGCAGCGCATCGGGCGGTAGTTGCTGCGGATCCTCGGGGTCGAGTTCCAGGCTCCAGTCGAGGCGGTCGGTGGCATTCCACTGCATGGTCTTGCCGCGCTCATAGAGGCCGAGCAGGCGCGAGCGCTCGGGCGCGAACTCCCAGTTGAATACCGCGGTGAAATCCTGCGGCACCGTCCAGGCGGGGTCGGTACCCTTGATGTCATAAAGATCGGCGAACGCCATGACTGTCTCCCTTATAAATTTCTCGTTAACGTCATGTTAATCACGCATCGGACATGCTGGCCAGCAAAATCGTCGCACCAGGACGTGACTATCCGACGGCATCCGAGCACGATAAATTCCGCCGAGCCAAGGTGAAGCGCCGCGAACAAGGAGCCCCGGAAATGCCGTACCACTGCATGAGCGCCGCTCGCCGCCCGGCCCTGGTGCCGCATGGCGGATGATCCGCCGCCGGCCCATCTGCCGCTGCACCTCCACGCGCTCAAGCGCGGCGATACTTTCGTCGTCTCGGAGGCCAGCGGCGATATCCTCGGCGTCGGCGATGGGCTGTTCGACGAGGACACGCGCATCCTTTCGCGCCTCCGCCTGCTGTTCGGCGAGACCGCGCCGGCGCTGCTCGCCACCGCGATCAGCCATGACAACGTCTTCTTCACCGCCAATCTGACCAACCGGCCGCTGCCCCCGCTCGGGGGCGTGCCGCTGCCCGAAGGGGTGATCCATCTTGAGCGTCGCCGCTTTCTCTGGAACCGCCATCTGCATGAGCGGCTGCAACTCACCAATTTCAGCACCAGGCCAGCGGTGGTGCCGCTGGTGCTGCTGTTCGACGCCGATTTCCGCGATATGTTCGAGGTGCGCGGCAGCCGGCGCGCCGAACGTGGCGCGCCGCTGGCGCCGGTGATCGAAGGGCGCGGGGTGCGGCTCGCCTATCGCGGCCTCGATGGCGTGGAGCGCCAGACATTTATCGGATTTTCCGCCGATCCCACGACGCTTGCCGCCGATCGCGCCGAATTCCACTTCGAACTACCGCCCGAGGGCAGTGCCACGCTCTATCTCAGCATCGGCCCCACCGCAGCGGTGGCGGAGGCCAAACAATTCCGTGCCCTGGCGGCGCGCGCACGAGCAAGCATGTGGCGCGAGCGCCGGCGCGGCGCGCGGCTCGCCACCTCGGTCAGGCTGTTCCACGCCTGGATCGACCGCTCGGCCGCCGATCTCGCGCTGCTGACCACCGAATTGCCGACCGGGCCTTACCCTTATGCCGGCATCCCATGGTTTTCCACCACGTTCGGGCGCGATGCCATCATCACCGCGCTGGAAACGTTGTGGCTCGATCCTGGCCTCGCCCGCGGCGTACTGAAATTCTTGGCCCACACCCAGGCGCGGGAAACCTCGGCCTTCCGCGACGCCGAACCGGGGAAAATCATGCACGAGGCGCGCAAGGGCGAGATGACAGCGCTCGGTGAGCTGCCGTTCGGCCATTATTACGGCGGCGTCGATACCACGCCGCTGTTCGTCATGCTGGCCGGGGCCTTTGCCGCGCGCACCGGCGATCTCGCCTTCATCGCCACGCTCTGGCCGCATCTGCTCGCTGCGATGGGTTGGATCGAGCGGAGCTGTGATGGCCACGCGGCGGGTTTTCTCGCCTATGCGCGTGGCGCCGAAACCGGGCTCGCCAATCAGGGCTGGAAGGATAGCGAGGATTCGGTGTTCCATGCCGACGGCAATTTCCCCCCCGGCCCGATCGCGCTGGTCGAGGTGCAGGGCTACGTGTTCGCCGCCCTCCGGGCCATGGCGGAACTCGCACGCCGGCGCGGCGAGGCAACGCTGGCGACAGGTTGGGAGGCGCGCGCCGAGGCGCTGCGCCTGGCGGTCGAGGAAAAATTCTGGATGCCAGAGGCGGGCAGCTACGGCATCGCGGTTGACGGCGAGGGCGCACTTTGTCGGGTGCTGAGTTCGAATGCCGGGCAATTGCTGTTTTCTGGCCTGCCCGCGCCCGAGCGCGCCGCCCGTGAGGCCCGCCTGCTCACCAGCGGGCGCTTCGATTCTGGCTGGGGCATCCGCACGCTGGCGCGCGGCGAGGCGCGGTTCAACCCAATGTCCTACCACAACGGCTCGATCTGGCCGCATGACACGGCGCTTTGCGTGGCCGGCCTCGCCCGCTATGGTCATGCCGGGCCGGCGCTGCATTTCACGGAGAAAATGTTCGAGGCGGCGGTGCATTTCGACATGCGTCTGCCGGAATTGTTTTGCGGCTTCCGCCGCGCCCCCGGCGAGGCCCCGATCGCCTACCCGGTCGCCTGCCTGCCGCAGGCCTGGGCGGCGGGCGCGGTGTTCATGCTGCTGCAATCCTGCCTTGGCCTCACGGTCGATGGCTGGGAGGGCAGCATTACCCTCGACCACCCGGCCCTCCCCGAAGGCCTCGACCTGTTGCACCTGCGCGGTCTGGCGCTCGGCGCGGACCGGGTTGACCTCACCTTTCAGCGCAGCGGCGACCGGGTGACGTGCCTGCCGAAAAGCCGCAATGGCGCGCCGGTGCGGATTACATTGAGGGAGTAGTGCACGGGGCGGATGGGTCAGCCCGCATGCCCGCAATGGCGCGCAGCGCATCGGCGTCTGGCCCGTAGCGGGTAAATCGCCATTCCGGCAAGGCGTCTCGTGACCCATGCGGAGGGTTTGACAACAGAACCCGGCACGCATCCGCGACCTCTTCGGGGGAAATCATCCGCATGCAATGGTTATTGCCGCCACAAGGAGGTTTCGCGACGTGGTGTACGCAGGGGCTGCAAAGCACCGGATGGTAAAGAATGATTTTACGCTCCGGCCGCCCTAGCCGTGCGTTATGGTCCGGGTGTACGGGGCCGAACAGGCCGACGGTCGGCACATCGAGCGCCAGGGCAAGATGGAGCGGGCCGCTATCATTGCTGAGCACGCAATCGGCCCGCGCGATGAGCGCCATCAAGCTGCCAAGCGAGGTCAGGCCAGCCACGTTTTTAACCCGGGTTTTTTCGCTGGGAAGCATCGCACGCAGGGTCTCGACATATGCGCGCTCCCTGTCAGAACCAATCAGGGCGATTTTCAGCCGCGGCATTTCACGCAGCAATGCCGCGAGTGTTGCCGCGTAGCGTGGAATCGGCCAGCGCCTGACCAGAGCGGTTGCGGAGGCATTGGGGTTGACGACCAGGAGACGCTCCTGGGGGGTGAGCCAGCCATGGAGAAGGGCCCGCGCTTTTTCCTCGTCCCCTAAACTGATCCCGAGCGGGCGGATATGTTTTGGGCGCGGCGGTGGGGCGCCGGCGAGACGTGCCATTTCGAGATAGAGTTGATCGACCGGCGCGAAGGGATTGGCATAGACGCCGTGGCAGTGCGGCGGAATGCTCTCGCGTGGCCGGAAAAAGCCGAACCGGCGGGACGCGCCGCTCAATCGTGCGACCGTCTGCGCGAGACGGCGATGGGTATGGATCTGCAGATCGAAGAAGATGCTTGTCTGAGCCTGGCGCAACCGGTGTGTCAGCCGCAGCGCTGGGATAATGCGAAAGCCGCGCGGCTCCAACATAAAAATCTGATCGACCAGGCCCAAGCGTTCGACCAGCGGCGCGTTGGAAGCTGTCGTGATATAAATAATCCGGTGCAGCCCTGCGAACCGGTCGCGCAGCGCCTGGAGAAAGGGTCGTGTCGTGAGCACACTGCCGAGACCACCCCATTTCAGCACGCAGATCGACGGCAAGGCGTCTCGCCCAACGGCGAGGCTATTCTGAACGGAACACAGTCGCAAAGACTGCCAATCCGTGGCCTGCATACCGATATGCCCAAAAAATTGCTGATGAAGTCGATCAAATCACAAAATCAAAAAATATTTGAAAGATTTTTGTAACATCAGAAAATGCGTTTCATTCTCAAGTATGAAAAATCCAAGTTCATAACTGGGTATTTTCGATTGTCATCCCGTGGAATGTTACCGTGACGGGCAGCTATCATCAAGAATCCGTGATGGCGCGATCACGCGAGAAGAACGCAATGCCGAACAAGGCCGCGTAAATGGATTGCAGAGCGGCGGCGATTACAAAAGGGGTGGCAAGATCGCCCGCGGCGATCCAGTAGCCGGCCGCGAGCGGGCCGAGCGCGCGTGGCAAGGCCAGCGAGGCGGTGCCGAGACCGCCTGCCAGGCCACGTTTATGGGCCCGGACGAGGCCCATGATGACCGCTTCCATGGCACCGGTTGCGCCGCGTTCGATGGCAAATCGTAATATCCAAACCGCCGCGGCGAGCGTAAATGATGGGATGAAGGGAAAACTGAACAGCAGGAGGGTACCAAATCCCTGAAGGAAAACAAAACTGCGCGCGGCGCCAAACCGCTCGGCAAGCCAGGCGGTCGCAAAGGCCGAGAGCGCGGCGGCGACGAAGGCCACGGCAAGAACCGGCGCGATGTGCATCGGATCAACCCGAAATTTGACCGCGAGCCAATAGGCGATCAGCGGCCCGGAAAGGCCGAGCGAGACGCCGCTGAACAGGCTGATGATCGCGATCTGCCAGAGCCGCCGACGCTCACCCCGGCGCAGCGGGGCAGATCGCGGGGGTGGGGCGCGCGCCTCTCGTTCGGCCGGGGCGCATGGGAGCTGTTCAGGCGTTGCCGCGAGGAGCGAGGCGATCGCCACGGCGATGCCGCCGCCGAGCAGGAAAAGCGGGCGATAGCCCGCGGCGCCGGGAAGCAGCCGGGTCCAGAAAGCGGGGGTAATGGCCAGCAGCGCCCCCAGACCCATGCCGATGAAGCCCATCGCCGTGTTGATGCTGTAGGCAGCGCCCCGCCGCGCGGCGGGGACGACGCGGGCGAGCCAGCTCAATTCCGCCGGCACGAAGCAGCCCGGCGCGCCATTGGCCCCGCGGCCAAAACCGGCGAACACGGCGGCGCAGCCGATAACCCAGGGGTTGGTGGTCCAGGCGGTGGCAAAAAACGCCAGCGCGATGGCCAGCTCGTAGCCGACCAGCAGGGGCTTGCAGCCACATCGATCGCTGGCCGGGCCGACCAGCAGGCTCAGAACCGCGCCGAGGACGAAGCTCCCGGCCAGGAGCGCACCGATGGCGGTCGCGCTCCAGTGCAAGAGGCGGAGATAGAGGGTAAAATCGACCACCAGGGAGCCTTGCGCGAGGCTGCGCAGGAAGCGCGCGGCGAACAGCCGCCGCGCCGGCCCCGGCCAGGCCCCGGCGATGATTGGAAGCCGGCTCCGGCCGCGCCGCGCGCGGGCAAGGCTCACAACGATGCAACTCGGCTTTGGCGCTGGTCAGTCCTCATCGCCGTAGCGCGGCGTCAGTCATCATCGCCGTAGCGCGGCGGATAATACATCGGCGGTGGATAGCTGCCGGGGGGCGGGGGGGCATAGACGGGGGGTGGCGCGTAGACCACGGGCGGCGGCGCGCCATAGGGGTAGCCATAACCGGGGCCACCCCAATGCTCGTGCCAGTCATGCCAGTCCCGATCGCCCCAGTCGCCCCAGCCGTGCTCGTGCCAATCGTCGCCATGCCAGTCATCGGCGTGGGCGGCGGAGAGACCGCCGATGGCGGTGGCTAGCGCGAGGCAACCCAGCAGCAGGCACCCACGTGAACGAGAGGTCATGCGATGGAATCCTTGACGATAGGGAGAGCGTCCGATGATGGCATCCGCGCGGCGCGAACGAGCCGCCGCACATCGAATATACTCGCGCGCGGACCCTTCCGAATAACAAAACGTAACCGCACTGCGAGTTGAACCAGCCGTGATGTGTTTCGGGTTAAGGTGACGCTGCTCAAATCCGGATTGGCCAAATTCTGACTGGCCAAATTCTGACTGGGAGATGGAGTAATGTCTAGATTTCTGGTGGCCTCGGTTTTCCTCGGTGCCGTCGGCGTCGGCCTCGTTGGCTGCGACGACGACGACTATTACCGGCATGCGTATTCGTATTATCCACCACCTCCTCCGGTGGTGGTTCAGACCCCGGCCCCAGCGGCGCAAGCGCCAGCCTATGCGCCGCCTCCAGCTTATTACGCGCCGCCGCCATACTATGGCTACTACGGCGGCTACGGCTACGGCGGCCACGACGACGATGACCATTGATAGTGACCATTGATAGCGACGCGCCAAATAAAGACCTGCTCTGGTGGCGATCGTTCCTACTGCTCTGACTCATTCGGCTGGTTCAGGCAGTTGGTCGAGCTTGGCGAGGATCGAGGCGGCGGAGGCCCTCCAGACGAAGGGCTTGGGCTCGGCTTTGTGTTTGGCGAGATAGCGGTTGATGGCGGCTTGGAGGTCGACGATCGAATGAAAGCTGCCGCGACGGATGTGTTTGCGCGTCAGCGTCGAGAAGAAGTTCTCGACCGCGTTCAGCCACGACCCGGAGGTGGGCGTGAAATGGAAGGTCCAGCGCGGATGCCGCGCCAGCCACTCGCGGATCTTGGGATGCTTGTGGGTGGCGTAGTTGTCGACCACCGCCTCGATCAGCTTGCCGGCCGGCACGTCGCGCTCGATGGCGTTGAGGAAGCGGATGAACTCCTGGTGCCGATGGCGCTTGTAATCGTCAGTCATGGTGCCGCAACGGCCTGCTTTCATCGGCAACCCCGGCTGGGTACGGTCGAGTGCCTGGATTTGGCTCTTCTCGTCGATCGACAGCACCACCGCGTGCGCCGGCGGATCAAGGTAGAGGCCGACGATGTCGACGAGTTTGTCGGCGAACCGCGGATCGCGCGACCGCTTGAACGTGCACACGCGACGCGGCTGGAGGTGATGCGCCTCCCGGATGCGCTGCACCGGGCGCAACGAGATGCCAGCCGCCTTGGCCATGGCACGCCCGGTCCAATGCGTTGCCTGGTGCGGCGGATCGGCGCAGGTCAGCGCGACCATGCGCGCTACGGTCTCGGCCGGGATCGGCGGCTTGCCGGGCTTGCGTGTCTTGTCGCGCAGCAACCCGTACACGCCCTCTTCGGCAACGCGTTGCTGCCAGCGCCAGACCATCGGGCGGCTGATGCCGAGTTGCAGCGCAGTTTGCTGCACCGGTCCACCACCAACCGAAGCAAGCACGACCCGCGCCCGCTCGATATGTTTCCGTTGGCGCCTACGGTCCGACGTGATCGCCTCCAACCGCTGCCTGTCCCGCCCGCTCACCAGCACCCATACTGTCTGTG
Organism: Pseudomonadota bacterium; assembly: GCA_021801255.1. Lineage (GTDB taxonomy): Bacteria > Pseudomonadota > Alphaproteobacteria > Acetobacterales > Acetobacteraceae > Acidibrevibacterium. The sequence continues at coordinate 52,234 of JAJYYH010000002.1, read as the reverse complement.
CCATCCAGCCAGATTCGCACGTCGGCCGGCCAATGTGAATCAGTAGAATGCATCAGAGCAATAGCCCTGGTAGGTGTCTGCATCGCCAGATAGGCGTGCTTCAATCCTGCGAACTCTTCAGATAGGCGAGAACATCCTTGAACTGGTCTTCGGTCAAGACCCCAGACCAGTTCGGCATGCCTTTGTCCGGCCGCCCGTGATGCACCGTGGTCATAAAAACCTGATCCATATTATCGCCATAGCGCTGCTGGAGAAGGTGAAGATTCTGCCGCGTCGCCGGCGCGCGCGCATCGACGCCATGGCAATGCGCGCAATAGGCGTTGATGATCTCGCGGCCGCTTCCGGAATTGCCGGGCTGATTGTCCGCGACGAGCCGATAGCGGAGTACAGCCATCGAAAGCCTGATCGGCGCGCCGCGCGGAAAGCCATATTTGTCGAGCAAGGTGCTTTCCAGTTTTTTCTCACGGACGAGCGCCTGATCGACCTCGTCACGGAGATCGCCATGGCGCGCATCGAAGCCAATCGCCGCCTCGAACTCCATGCCAGGCCCGGCGAGGGGAACAACGGCGAAACGCCCATGGTAGCGGCTCTGGTTCAAGAATCCCGCGCTCGGCCCCCAGATCATCGCCACGTCCACCTTACCCTCCGCCAGCGCCACCATGGCGCCATCCGAATCCATCTCCGTAACCACGCTAACGCCGCCGCGTTCGGCGAGCCAGCTCTGCGGGGGCGACGAAAACAGCACTGCGACCTTGTGGCCATCGAGATCGTCAAGCCGCCTGATCTCGTGTCCAGGTTCGGTAACGAGCGCATAGTTTTCGCGCAGGATCGGCTGTGAGAAAATCACCTGCGGCCCCGCCGCGCCGGGCATCTGCGGCAGCGCGAAGAAGGCATCGCATTTGCCGGAAAGCAGCTCCTCGCCGACGGCATGCCGAGCAAAGCGCATCACATACCACACCGGCTCGAAAGGACGCCCAAGATCGGCCGCGATCGCCTTGGCTAGTTCGACATAATAGCCGCGATCCTGCCCACCCGCGGCATCGGCGCGCGCGCTGAAAGGCAGATTATCGGGATCAAGGCAGGCGCGAAACGCTGGTGTCTCGTCCCCTGCCCAGGCCGGCGCGATAAAAGACAGGACGCACAACACCCCAAAAACCGCGACGGCAAACGCCGGAAAGCGCGTGCGTTGCCAGATGCGCGAGAGGAAACCGCTCACCATGAGAAAAACTCCAAAGCGCGCATGACAGGAGAAGGGCCGGCGAAGGCCCTCCCCGCGTCGAGATCAGAGCGAGAAGACAAACAAGGCCCCACCTTCAGGCGTCATCTGCAACATCTTCTTGCCGACATCACCCAGGAAGGCCGGGATAGAGGCGGTGCGACCGACGACAATGGCGATATATTGCTTGCCATCGACACTGAAAGACATCGGCCCCGCGCCAATGCCACTGCCGAGATTCTTTGCCCAGAGCACTTTTCCGTCCTGTGCGTCGAAGGCACGGAAATTGCCTTCCATGTCACCTGCGAAAACCAGCTTGCCGGCGGTCGCGAGTGTTCCGCCATTGAACGGCAGCGGCTCCTTGAAGCTCCAGACTTCCTTCTGTTTCACTGGATCCCAGGCGAGCAGGGCACCAAGGTAGCCCCCCGGTCCCGGTTTGGTCGGGAATTCTGCACCAAGATAGAACACGCCGCGATGATAATCGACATTGCTGACCGACCAATCCATGCACAAGTTATTAGACGGGATATAGACAAGCCCAGTCTGCGGGCTGAACGACATCGGCTGCCAGTTTTTGCCGCCGAGAAGATTCGGACAGATATCCTTGGCCGGATGATTAGGCCCCGGCCGCTTATCCGCAACCTCGACCGGAGTTGCCGTTGCAAGATCGATGCGCTCGGCCCAGTTTGTCGGAACAAATTTCTCGGCCGAAAGCACTTTGCCCGTCTCACGATTCACGACGTAGAAAAAGCCGTTGCGATCGGCTTTCATGTAAACTGGCGTCGTCCCGTCTTGCATGGCAAGATCGGCAAGAACGATTTCATTGACCCCGTCGTAATCCCACGCATCTTCCGGCGTGGATTGAACATACCACTTGATATGACCGGTATCCGCATCAAGCGCCAGCGTGCTCGCCGTATAGAGATTGCGCAGCCTACCGTAATCTCCATTCCCCGTGCTACGAACAATCGAATTCCACGGGCTGGGGTTGCTGGTGCCCCAGAACACCGTGTTGGTCTTAGGATCATAGGAGCCGACCAGCCACGGCGCGCCGCCGCCATGCTGCCAGCTATCCCCCTTCCAGCTATCGTTGCCGGCCTCGCCCGGCCCCGGCACCGTCCAGGTCTTCCACAGCAGTTTGCCGGAGGCCGCGTCATAGGCCGAAAGATAGCCGCGCGCGCCGTATTCGCCGCCGCCAAATCCGGTGATGACGAGATTCTTTACCACCAGCGGCGGCGAGGTGATCACCGAGCCTTGCTTGTAGTCAACGACATTGGCGGTCCAGATCTCTTTGCCGGTCGCGGCATCGAGTGCCACCAGTTTGCCGTCGAGACGGCCAACGAAGAGCTTGCCATCGGCATAGGCGACGCCGCGGCTGTTCACGTCGCAGCACCCGTATTGCAGCACGTCATCAGGAATGTCAGGCTCGTAACGCCATTTGAGGACGCCGGTCCTGGCATCGAGCGCATAGACAAATTTCGGCCCCCAGGAGGTCGAGACAAACATCGTATCGCCGATGACGAGCGGCGTCATTTCGTTCGAACGCAGCGAGCCAAGTTGCAGCGTATAAGCGAGTTTCAAGCCCCCGACATTGCTGCCATTTATTTCCGAAAGAGCGCTGTAGCGCTGGTTGGCATAGTCATGGCCCGACATCGGCCAGGCCGTATTGGGCGCATCGCCCGCAAGCGCCAGACCTGTCGCCGCGCCAAGCATGGCGGCAGCGACAAGTGCGGTTTTTATGTGACTCGACATATGATTACGAAACCTCCCTTTTCAGTTGCTTTAAACCGACATTCTCCGGATGGCCGGCCTATCCGGCGATCCGGGAGGCAGCGTACCCGCTATCCGACGGCCTTTGCAACGGAGGGAGTGCCGCGATGGCGCCCTCGGCCGTAGCTATTGGTCGTTAAGTTCGGTCTGACCGGAGATCTTCCCCTGTAAAGAGACAGCCGGGCGCAATTCCCCTGCCGACAGTCTGCGCGGCCGGTAAAGGCGGCGCTCAACACCGAGCCGGCGGCGGCGGACGGAGCATCGCGATGGCATCGCGTATCTGCTGGAACAGCGTGCGCGGCACCATCACCTCCGCCATCTGGAACGTGATCGAGCGCCCGTGGCGGACGATCCTGGCGCCGATCTTGACCACCCGGTCGCGCAGACTGGCGAGCGACCGGTGCTTCACCGCGTCGGGCAAGCTCAGGGTGTGCCGGAAGTTGGCGAGGTTGTAGGCCAGCGCGTGCAGGTGCAGCCGAACGGCGTTGGCGGCGAAGCGGTGGCAGGACAGCCGTGTGCAGGTCACGGCGTTCTTGCCCTCTTTGATGTGCTCCTCCGCCGTGCCGCGATGGTCGTAGAACGCCCCTACGCGCTCGGCTGGCCGGGTTGAACCGCCCCGGATTTGCCGGAGGCTCCAACTCTTGAGAGGATGAAGCTATGGAGAAGCGAAAGACATCGAAGAAATATTCGCCTGAGGTCCGCGAGCGTGCGGTCCGCATGGTATTGGAGCATGCGAAGGAGCACGCCTCTGAATGGGAGGCGATCGGCGCGATCGCAGCGAAGATTGGTTGTACGGGCGAAACCCTTCGAGGTTGGGTCCGCCAGGCGGAGCGGGACCGTGGGCTACGGCCTGGGCTGACCAGCGATGAGCGCGATCGGATGAAAGCGCTGGAGCGGGAGAACCGCGAACCGCGAACTGCGCCAGGCGAATGAGATTCTGCGCAACGAGGTCGGCATCGTTCACATCCGCGTAGCCGGCGAGGCGGCCGAACACCGGCTGGCGCAGCAGGCCGCTCAGCAGGTGCCGGGTGTTCTTGCCACGACGGCATTCCGACAGCGCCGCCCCCGCCACATCGGTCAGCCCGAGCGCGTCATCCAGTTCGCGGTAAGCGAGCCATCCGGCGTCGGAGGTGATCCGGCCGCCGTGGAATTCCAGCTTCAGGCGGCGGTCGAAATCAACCCGAAGCGCAACCTCATCCGCTTCACCCGCTGGGTGTTCCATCCGCGCGCCCCCGCATCGACCACAACATGCTGGAACTCATGCCAGATTCGGCCAGCCGGTACAAGAGAACCCACATTCATGCGGGAAATCCGGGTTAAGGCCATCTTATATCTGCTCGCCGGAAAGCTCGTTCTCAAGCTACCCGTTTGACAAGGTTGCAAGCCATTCCAAACAGCGAACAACCAGAAAACTCAGCAAATAGCCGACCCTTGCTTACGTGTGCCTCATGACCGCGAACCGCGGTGCAGCGGCGGATGGCGTCCTTCGGGTTGGACATGGACTTGAAAACGCCGTGCGCGCATCAGACAAGATAGCGGGCGCCGAGATGGGCCAGGAAATCCTCGGCGCCGAGCGGCTTGCCGGTCGCCGCGCGGAGCAGGTCGTTGCAGCCGAGGCGGCTGCCATGGCCGTGAACCTGGCGCGCGAGCCAGCCACGCAGGGGAGCAAAATCGCCGCCGCCGAGAGCGGCATCCAGCCCCGGCGTGTCGCGCCGCGCTGCCGCCATCAATTGCGCCGCCGCCATCGCGCCAAGCGTGTAGCTCGGGAAATAGCCGAAAGCGCCGTCATACCAGTGGATGTCCTGCAGGCAGCCCTCCGCGTCATCGCGCGGCGCGATGCCGAGCAGGCGCTCCATCTCCGCGCGCCACGCCGCCGGCAGATCGGCAACCGCGAGGTCGCCCGCGATCAATGCCTGCTCGAGCCGGAAGCGGAGGATGACGTGGGCGGGGTAGGTGAGTTCGTCGGCATCGACCCTGATCAATCCACGCGCCACGCGCCGCCATAGCCGCGCGAGGTTTTCCGGCGCGTAGGTGCCCGGGTTGCCGCCGAAAGCCTGGTGTAGAACCGGCCCCAGCCAGGTGAGAAAAGCATCCCCGCGGCAGGCCTGCATCTCGATCAGGAGAGATTGGCTTTCATGCACCGCCATCCCCGCTGCCTGTCCAACCGGCTGACGGGCATAAGCGCGCGGCAAATTCTGCTCGTAAAGCGCGTGCCCGCTCTCGTGCAGCACGCCCATCAGGCTCTGGGCAAAATCCGCCTCATCGTAGCGGGTGGTGATGCGGATATCGCTTTGTGTGCCGCCGCAGAAGGGATGGAGCGAGCGGTCAAGCCGGGCATGGGAGAAATCGAGCCCGACACGCGCGGCGAGGCGCCGGCAGAGCGCTTCCTGGTGCGCCTCGGGAAATCCCCCCTCAGGTCGGTGCGGCGGCTTCTGGCGCGCTTCCACGCGCGGCAGGGCATCGCCGAGGAAGGCTTCGAGAGTGGCGAAAATCGGCGCGACATCGGCCGCACCGATGCCCGGCTGGAACCCATCCATCAGCGCGTCATAGGGCGACATCGCAAGCGCCGCGCCAAGCGCTTGCGCGGCCTCGCGCGCCAGCCGCACCACCTCGTCAAGGTGCGGGGCAACGGTGGCGAAATCGCGCGCCGCCCGCGCGTTGCGCCAGACTTTCTCGCACGCCGAATTGGTCCGCGCCTGGGCCTCGACGAGATCACCGGGCAAGGCGGTGGCGCGGCGATGGGCATGGCGCATCAGCGCGAGATTGGCCACACCCCAGCCGTCCTCGTCACCGTCGCCAGCGGCTTCGGCCGTATCCAGGAGAGCCGCGATCTCGGGGGCGACCAGAAGCTCATGCGCGAGCCCGGCCAGCACCGCGAGCTGATCGCCGCGCGCCGCACTCCCGCCGGGCGGCATCATGACGGCGGCGTCCCAGTTCAGCATCGCCTGCGCCTCGGCGATCGTGTGGATGCGGGCGAACCGGGCGAGCAGCGTGCGATAGGCCGCGTTCATTGGCGCATGCTCCGGCGCAGCCAGATCGCATAGATCACCAGCAAGACAGCGGCGAGGCCGAACCAAGTGAGGGCGTAGCTCAGATGGTCGTTGGGGGGGCGCGGCAGGCTGTGCGCTGGCTCCGGCACCCCGCCCGGCGGCGTCGGCCCCAATGCCACGAGAATAAACGGCGCCACCTGCTTGAGGCCAAGTGCCGCACCAATCCGCGCCGGATCGAGCGTGTAGAAGCGAAGTTTCGCGGCATCATCGCGGGGCGTAAACCAGCCCGGTCGAGCCGCCGTCCGCACAAAGCCCTCAACCCACACCGGCTCGGCGGGCTCGGCGAAGGCGGCCAGCGCCGCATCGGGGATCCAGCCGCGCGCGACCAGGATCGGCGGGCCGGTATCGGGCAGCAGAACCTGCAGGAGTTGCCCACCCATGTCCGGGCCATGCGGCGTCTCCCGCACCTCCGCACCGTAGAGCGCCACCACGCCGAGAAACTTCCCGCTGACCCGCACCTTCTCGAACGTCGCCGGCGCCCGGGGCAACGGGATGGCAGGGGCAGCCTCGGCGCGCGCGATATCAGCGAGGACGCCCTCTTTCCAGTGCAGGCGGCGCACTTGCCAGAGCCCGAGATTGACCAGAATGACGAGCATGACCACGGTGCTCAGCGTCGGGATAAGAAAGCGCGATTTCATGCGCCATCGATCGGGGCGGAGCGAGCCACCCGCCTCAAGACCCCATTTCGGCGCGCCGGTAGCGGTATTGCAAACCGATCAACCCCGCCTTCAGCGGCCGCATCATCAGGATGGCGAGCGGCACGGTGACGACGGGCCACAGCACGGCATGCACCCAGAGCGGCGGCGAGAAGGTGAATTCCACCCAGAAGGCGAGCCCCACCACCGCCGCGCCAAGCACCAGCATCACCGCAACCGCCGGCCCGTCACCCGCGTCATGGGCGCTGAGATCGAGGCCGCAGACCGGACACGCGGGACGAACCGCGAGCAGCCCGGCGAAAACTGGGCCTCGGCCGCAACGCGGACAGCGCCCGCGGAGCGCCGCGATGAGCAGCATGGACCCCGACGGCGCCGGGTACTCCATCGCTGCTAGCCGGCGGAAACCGCCGACGCCCCCCACCAATAGATGCACACGAACAGAAACAGCCAGACCACATCGACGAAATGCCAATACCAAGCGGCCGCCTCGAGGCCGAAATGACGCTCGGGCGTGAAATCACCGGCGCGGGCGCGGAGGAAGCAGACGATCAGGAACAGCGTGCCGACAATGACATGGAAGCCGTGGAAGCCGGTGGCGAGGAAGAACACGGAGGGGTAGATGGTGCCGCCGAAATGGAACGGCGCGTGCGAATATTCAAGCGCCTGAAAGCCGGTGAAGCTGAGGCCGAGCAGCACCGTCAAGGCCAGGCCCACAACCAGTCCCTTGCGGTCGTTCTCGAGCAGGCTGTGATGCGCCCAGGTGACGGTGGTGCCCGAGAGCAGCAGGATCATAGTATTGAGGAAGGGGATGTGGAAGGGATCGAAGGTACGGATGCCCTCGGGCGGCCACATCATCACCTTGGCAAAAGCGACATGCTCGGGGAACAGGGCGAAATTAAAAAAGGCCCAGAAGAAGGCCACGAAAAACATCACCTCGCTGGTGATGAAGAACATCATGCCATAGCGCAGGCCAAGCTGCACCACCGGGCTATGCAGCCCCGGCGTGTGGCTTTCCTTGAGGACATCGCGCCACCAGAAAAACATCACCGCCAGCACCGCGGCCAGGCCCAGGATCAGTAGCGCCCAGTTGTGATAATGCGCGACAAAGACGATTCCGAGCACGGTCAATCCGCCGCCGAGCGCGCCGGCAATAGGCCACGGGCTGGGATCGACCAAGTGATAGGGCTGCTTCAGGCCGGAACTGGCCGGAATCGTGGCGGCGTGTGTGTCAGTGCTCATGCCTTGTCCGTCTTGTCTCTGCCGGGCAACCCGCCCGGTGGGTCAACCGCATCATCATCATCATCAAAAGCGCCGCGCGTTCAAGGGTCGGGCGATCGGCGAGCGCGGGCAGAGGGATAAACCGCGTCAATGCTGCGTCATCTTGGCGATGGTGATCGCGAAGAACAGCCCCGCGAGGGCGAACAGCACGACGAAAAGCGCCCAGTTGCGCGTCCGACGGCGCCGTTCAAGCTCGGCCCGCGCAATCACCGCCGGCGGCTCCGAGGGGGATGTTCCGGGCATCGCTCAGCCCACCAGATGATCGACGGCAAGCGCCGCGAACAGCGCGAAGAGATAGAGAATGGAATAGCGGAACGTCGCCCGCGCCGGGGCATCGCCGGAAAGGCTGCGCCCGCTGGCATCTTGACCGTCCCGCATGATCCGCCCGGCCCCGAGGAGAAAGCCGAGGCCCAGCACGGTGGCGGCAATGGCATAGATCACCCCCGCCTCGCCCAAGCCCCAGGGCAGCAGCGTCAGTGGCACCAGCAGCAGGGTATAGCCGAGAATATGCCGCCGCGTCGCCCGCGCGCCCGCCACCACCGGCAGCATCGGAACGCCAGCGCGGGCGTAGTCGCCATGGGCATAGAGCGAGAGCGACCAGAAATGCGGCGGCGTCCAGAAGAAGATGATGGCGAACAGCACCAGCGGCAGCGGGGCGACGTGGCCGGTCACCGCGACCCAGCCGATCAGCGGCGGAAAGGCGCCGGCGGCGCCGCCGATCACAATGTTCTGCGGCGTCCGCCGCTTCAGCCACATGGTATAGACGACGACGTAGAAGGCGATCGAGACCGCGAGTACCAGGGCGGCGGCGAAATTAGTGGCGAGCCCCAGCACCCCCACCGAGGCGGCGGCCAGCGCGATGCCGAAACTCAGCGCCTCGTCGGGTGCGATGCGCCCGGCGGGAATCGGCCGGCGCCGGGTGCGTCGCATCAGCGTATCGATATCGCGGTCATACCACATATTGATCGCGCCCGCCGCGCCCGCGCCGACCGCGATCGCGAGAATGGCGGCGATCGCCAAAACCGGGTTGAGCCGCCCCGGCGCCACCCAAAGCCCGACCAAGCCGGTGAACACCACGAGCAGGATGACCCGCGGCTTGAGCAGACTGATCCAGTCACCAACGGTCGCGGACGAGCAATGGGGCGGGGAGAAAACCTCCCCGCCTTCGGGCCCGACCGCTCCTTGCGCACTCCAGACCGCGTCGCTCATGGCCCCTCTGGTCGCTGTCCTCTGGTTTGCTCAGCGAATTTGCGGCAGTTCCTCGTAGGTATGGAAGGGCGGCGGCGAACTCACCGTCCATTCCAGCGTCGTCGCTCCGGCACCCCAGTAATTATCGGCGAGGTGCTCCTTCGAGGTGAAGGTACGGAACACGACGTAGAAAAAGACGAGCGCCGACGCCCCCGCGATATAGGCGCCGATCGAGGAGACGAAATTCCACCCGGCGAAGGCTTCCGGATAGTCGGGATAGCGGCGCGGCATGCCCGCGAGCCCGAGGAAATGCATCGGGAAGAAGGTCAGGTTGACGCCGACGAAGAACATCCAGAAATGCACCTTGGCCCAGAATTCCGGGAAAGGTTTCCCGGTCATCTTGCCGATCCAGTAATAAAATCCCGCAAAGATGCCGAATATGGCGCCGAGCGAGAGGACGTAGTGGAAATGCGCGATCACGTAATAGGTGTTGTGCAGGATCTGATCGAGGCTGGCATTGGCGAGCACGATGCCGGTGACGCCGCCGATGGTGAAGACGAAGATGAAGCCGACCGCCCACAGCATCGGCACCGTCATCTCGATCGACCCACCCCACATGGTGGCGATCCAGGAAAAGATCTTCACGCCCGTCGGCACCGCGATCACCAGCGTCGCGGCCATGAAAAAGGCCCGCGTATCGACGTCCATGCCGGAGACGAACATGTGATGCGCCCACACCATGAAGCCCACCACGCCGATCGCGACCATGGCATAGGCCATGCCGAGATAGCCGAAGATCGGCTTATGGCTGAAGGTGGAGATGATGTGGCTGATGATCCCGAAGGCCGGCAGGATCATGATGTAGACTTCGGGATGACCGAAGAACCAGAACAGATGTTGGAATAGCACGGGATCGCCGCCGCCCTGGGGATCGAAGAACGTCGTGCCGAAATTACGGTCGGTGATCAGCATGGTGATGGCGCCGGCGAGCACCGGGATCGAAAGCAGGAGCAGAAAAGCGGTGATGAGTATGCTCCACACGAAAAGCGGCATCTTATGCAGCGTCATGCCGGGAGCGCGCATGTTGAAAATCGTGGTGATGAAGTTGATGGCGCCGAGCAGCGATGAGATGCCGGCGAGGTGGAGCGCGAACAGGGTGAAATCCATCCCCGGTCCGGGTTCGTACATGGCGTTCGAGAGCGGTGGATAGAGCGTCCAGCCGGAACCCGATTCGCCCATCAGCAACCCGGTGCAGATCAATAGCAGGGCCGGCACCAGCAGCCAGAAGCTGATGTTGTTGAGGCGCGGAAACGCCATGTCGGGGGCGCCGATCAACAGCGGCACGAACCAGTTGCCGAAGCCGCCGATCAACGCCGGCATGACCACCAGGAAAATCATGATCAAGCCGTGCGCGGTGACGATGGTGTTCCAGATCTGGCCGTTCTCGACGATATGCTGGCCGGGATACATCAATTGCGCGCGCATGATCATCGACAGGCCGCCACCAATCACCGAGGCGACCGCGGCGTAGATCAGATAGAGCGTGCCGATATCCTTATGGTTGGTGCTGAACAACCAGCGCGCCGCGAATCCCGGATAATGCCCGTGATGCTCGCCGTGGGCGTGGTCGTGGGTGGTCGCACTTGCCATCGTTGCTCAACTCCTCGAAAGGCGCTGCCCGCGGGGCGGGACCAGCGCCGCGCTTTATCGATCAGCGTGCCTGATCCAGCAAGCCGCCCGCCGCGGCGAAGCGCGGGGTTTCCGGTGCCGAAATCCCATTCTCCGAGGTCTGCTGCGCCGCCTTCGCCTTTTCCGTCCAGGATTTGAAATCCTGCTCGCTGAGCGCTTCGACCACGATCGGCATCTGGCTGTGGTTCATGCCACATACCTGGTTGCATTCGCCATAAAATCTACCCGGCTTATCGACCCTCACCCAGGTTTCAATGGTCCGGCCGGGAATGGCATAGCGCTGCACGCCCAGGCTCGGGATGAAGAAGCTATGGATCACGTCCGAACTGGTGGTGAGGATACGGATGTCCTTGCCGACCGGCACCACCAGCGGATTATCCACTTCCAGAAGCCGCATCTGGCCGGGCTTGAGCTGGCTATCGGGAATGATGCGACTCTCGATGTCGAGATTCCCCTGGTCGGGATAGGTGTATTCCCAATACCACTGGTGTCCCGTGACCTTGATGGTCAGCGCCGGATCGTGGGTGCGATCCTCATAATAGACCAGCCGGAAGGATGGGATGGCGATGACCACCAGGATCAGGATCGGCAACACCGTCCACAGAACCTCGATCAAGGTGTTGTGGCTGACGCGGCTCGGGTCCGGATTGCGCTTGGCGCTGTAGCGCAGCATGACCCAGATCAGCAGCGCGCCCACGAACAGGGTGATCAGGGTGATGATCACCAGCACGAGGTCGTGCAGGTCTATGATATCGCGCTTCACCGGGCTGAACCCCGGCTGCATGGCCATCTCCCAGGGGGTCGGCGCATGCACCGCCGAAGCCTCGCCGGCCGCCTGCGCCCCGGCCGCCTGCGCCAGAGCCCTTCCGGCCCACATCACCTGGGCTGGCGCGAAGAGAAAGCTGAGCGTCGCGAGCAATACCGCGCATCGCCGTCCAAGAATCCGCATCGGCCGATCATCCTGCTTTTCCGACGTGCCGGATAGGTCACTCCGGCCCTGGTCTCTGGCCTAGCCGACCTGGGATGGGCAATCAAGTAGGGGTCTCGCGATGTTTCACCAAGGTCGCCGATCATCTGCCGCGCCATGCGCCTCAGCGCCCGAGGCGCGGTCCCATTGCGGGCGCGGCGAGGGCGACGCCGCTCAGCACCTGCTGGGCCAGCGCCCGGCCGAGACAGGCCTGCAGCCGCCGTGCCTCGGCCCGCCGTTCGGCCCGCCCCACCCGTTCGAGATCGATCCCGCCGCCCTTGGCCCAGCCGCGCATCAGATCGAAGCGCGGGAACAGCATCACCCCGGGCAAGGTCGCGGCGCCGCGCAGCACCGCCTCATAGGGTGCGAGATCGGCATGCATGCGGAGAAACCGGCTATAGGGCGGGTCAATCAGGATCAGCGCCGCGCCGCTGGCGCGCACCCGCGCCGCACCCTCGTCAAGGGCGTGGGCCAGAGCCGGTGGCGGCAGCTGGCGCAGTGCCTCGATCGTCCCGGTCTGCCACAGCACGAGCTGCGCCGGCCGCGCCGCGAGCGTCTGGTCGAGGGTCGCCGCGAGGGTCGCCGCCGTCAGTCCGCGCCCGCCATAAAGGCTGAGCACGATTTCCGCCCCCGGCGCCGTTCCTTTGAGCGCCTGCGCTAGCCGGTAGGGAAATGAATCGAACACCTCCCCGGGCGGCGGGCCGAGGATGCTGCCCGAGCCGACGGCGAGAATCTCCAGATGCCCGCCGGGGCGCAACGCCGCGCGCACCGCCCCGAGCGGCAGACCCGCCGTGGTCAACGCCGCGGGCACGGGACAGGATGCCGGGGCGAGCGGCGGCGAGGGATCGATGTCGGGGGCCGGGAGGGTGATGCGGGCGCTCACCGGCAGATCCGGCGCCGCTGGTGGCGTCGGCGCGGCCGCCAGCGGCCACGCCGCCAGCGTCACGAGGACCGCCAAGGCGAGCGCCTGGAACGCACGGCTGCGGCTTGCCTGTCTCACCTCACCCGCCCGCCTGAACATGCCCGACCCGGGTCCGCCCAAACCGATGCCAGGGATCATTTTTTCCCCGGTAGCAATTTGTACACGAAATTGCCATTTCATCTTCCTGTCACATTCGGCTAGGCATGGCACCCCATGAAGATCATCAGCTGGAACCTCCTTCGCCTGAAGGGCGCCTCGCTTGAGGATGTCGTGCGCCTGATCCACCACGAGCGCCCCGATATCCTGCTGATGCAGGAGGCAACCGAGGCGATGAACCAACTGCCCGGCTGGATCGGCGGGGATTACGCCCGCGTGCCGCTGCCCGGGCGCGTCCATGGCCTCGCCACCTGGAGCCGCGCGCCCTTCGCTGCCCCAGCGCGCGTCCTCTGGCTGCCCTCCGGCACGATCATCCAGCGCGTCTGTCAGATCCTCGATTTCGGCGATTTCGCCCTCGCCAACGTCCATCTCTCGCATGGCCAGGTGCTGAACCGGCGGCAGCTGCGCCGTATCGGCAAGGCGCTGCCGGCGCATGCCGCGGTGCTCGGCGATTTCAACCTGCTCGGCCCGGCGCTGCTCCCCGGCTTCCAGGATGTCGGCCCGCGCCAGCCGACACATGTGATGGGCGAGGTGTTGCCGCTGCGCATCGACCGCTGTCTCGCCCGTGGCCTGATCTGCCAGGACCGTGCGGTGCTCCCGCGCGGCTCCTCCGATCACCGCCCGATTGTCGTCCGCCTCACGCGCGCCCCGGCTCTGCAAAAAGCCGCCTGATCCCGCCCGATCTCTTGCATTGCCCCCCGCTTCATCTCCCGGCCACCAACCGGCAGCCGCCGGCGGCGAGCGGGCGAAAGGCGCTCTCGCCGGGAATGGTCGCGACGAGCTTGTAGAGATCCCATTCGCCGTGACTTTCAGCCGGGGTTTTGACCTGGAACAGATACATCGCATGCACCGCCCGCCCATCCGGGCGGATAGTCACCGTGCCGAACAGCGGATCGGCAATCGGCGCGCTCTCCATCTGCCGCACCACCGCCTCACCCTCGATGCTACGGGCGGCACGCACCGCGCGCAGATAGGCGAGGGTGGCGGAATAGACACCGGCCTGGTCCTCGGTCGGCATACGGCCCTGCATGCGGGCGGCGAAGCGTTGGCTCCAGGCGCGGGTCGTCTCGTTGCTATCCCAATAGAACGCCTCGACCAGTTGCAACCCCGCCGCAGTCTTGAGGCCGAGCGCATGGATATCGGAAATCTGCAGGAACAGCGCGGCAAGCTGCGTGCCCTTGGCGCCGAGCCCGAACTCGGCCGCCTGCTTGATGGCGTTGATCGCATCGGCCCCGGTATTGGCGAGCGCCAGCACCTGAGCTCCAGAATTGGCCGCTTGGAGCAGCGGCGAGGAGAAATCGCTGGTGCCGAGCGGCGCGGTCGCGCTGCCCAGCACCTTGCCGCCGAGCGCCACCAGCGTCGTCGTCGCGTCGCGCTCGAGGGTGTGGCCGAGAGCGTAATCGACCGTGAGGAAATACCAGGTCTTGAGGTTGCGCGCGACCATCGCATGGGCGGTGCTGGCGCCTTGCGCCCAAGTGTCGCTGACCCATTGCACGGTGGTCGGCTGGCAGGATTTGCCGGTGAGATCGGAGGTCAGCGCGCTTGAGGCCAGCGCGGTGCGGTGCCGTTCCGCCATCACCGCGGCAACCGCCAGCGCGACCCCGGAATTGGGCAGGGCGACGACGGCGTCCACCCCCTGCTCATCGACCCAGCGCCGCGCGATCGCGGTGCCGATATCGGGCTTGTTCTGGTGATCGGCGGCAAGGATCTCGACCTTGAGACCGCCGCTCTCGGGGCCGAAATCCTCCGCCGCGAGCCGCGCCGCGACCACCGCACCCGCGCCGCCCTGATCGGCGAAGGGGCCGCTCATGTCGTCGAGCACGCCGATGCGCACGACATCGCCCGGCACCTCGGCCAGCGCCGGGTGCGAGGACAGACCGAGGAACGGGGCGAAAACCAGCACCCCGAGCAAGGCGGCAGACGGACATCGGCCGAATTTTTTCATCGCTTTTATTCCTCCCAAACGGCGCCGCCGCCGCGGCGCGCTACATCTTCTCGACCTGCCCGTATTCGAGATCAACCGGCGTCGCTCGGCCAAAAATCGAGACGCTGACCTTCACCCGGCCTTTTTCCTCGTCCACTTCCTCGACGGTGCCATTGAAACTGGTAAAGGGACCATCGGCGACCCGCACCTGCTCGCCGACCTCGAACAGCACCGAGGGGCGCGGATGCTCGACCCCCTCGCGGGTCTGGTTCATGACCCGTTCGGCCTCGGCGTCCGAGATCGGCGAGGGCCGTGTCTTGCTACCAAGGAAGCCGGTCACTTTCGGCGTGTTTTTCACCAGATGCCAGGCCTCGTCGGAGAGCTCCATGTTCACCAGAACATAGCCGGGGAAGAACTTGCGCTCGGCGTTGACCTTCTGGCCGCGCCGCATCTCGACCACTTCCTCGGCCGGCACCATCACCTCGCCGATCTCCTCGGCGAGGCCTTTCTGGGCCGCTTGCTCCTTGATCTGCTGGGCGATCTTCTTCTCGAATCCCGAATAGACGTGCACCACGTACCAACGCTTGGCCATCACCCGTTCCCCAATGCCTCCGCGCACGCCATCAGCCGCCGATCCCGAACATGGCGCGCACGCCCAACCCGACCACCTGGTCGATGGTGAACAGGAACAGCGCGGCCAGTGCGGCGAGCGCCAGCACCAGCGCGGTGGTGATCGAGGTCTCCTTGCGCGACGGCCAAGTGACGCGCCCGGCCTCGATGCGCACCTCGCGCAGGAATTTCACTGGATTGACCGCCACGCCGCCTGTTCCTTTTCCATCATCGCGCGCCACTGGCATCATGCGCCACTGGCCCCGCCCGGTCCCCTGGCAGGGGTGGAGGGTCTCGAACCCCCAGCCTCCGGTTTTGGAGACCGGCGCTCTAGCCAATTGAGCTACACCCCTGCACGGCACGCACGCGAACGCGCTAGACACAATGCGCCGGGCGCCCTGTCAAGGGGCGGCGGCTGCCTGCTCTAGCCCCGCGCCGCCACGGCGACACCCGCCGCGGCGAGCGCCATGCCGCCCCAGCCAAGCGGCGCCAGACGCTCGCCGGTGAGCCCCCAGGCGATCAGCGCGGCGGTCGGCGGCACCAGGAAAAACAGCGCGGAGACCCGCGCGACCGCGCCGCGGCGGATCATCGCCAGCAACAGGCTCACGGCGATCAGCGAGTTGGCGAGCACGAGATAGGCGAGTGCGCCGAGCAGCGGCGCCGTCCACGCGATGCGCATCGGCTCGATGAGAAACGCCAGGGGCAGTGTCGCGGCCAGCCCGACGCCATATTGCACGGCAATCGCGCTCAAGGGATGATGCGCCGCGCCGCGCTGCTTCTCATAGAGCGCGCCGGCGGTCATGCCGGCGAGCGCGGCGAGCGCAAAACCGATGCCAAGCGCTGTCACCTGCCCGACGGCGGCGCGCGAGACGATCACCACCCCCGCCCCGGCAAGCCCGAGCGCCATTCCCGCCCATTGCGCCCCGCCCACGCTGCCGCCGACGAAACGGGGCGCCAGCAGCGCCACCAGGATCGGTTGCAGCGAGGTGATCAGCGCCAGCCCACCCGCCGAGAGGCCGAATTCGACGGCGAGATAGCAGCCGGCGAAATAGCCGAACTGGATCAGCAGCCCAACCACGATCAGATCGCCCCACTCCCGCCCGCGTGGCAGGCGGGGACGCACCACGAGCAGCACGGGGGCGAGCAGCGCCAGCACGCAGACATAGCGGAGCGCCAGAAAAGTCAGCGGATCGGCATAGGCCAAGCCGATCTTGATACAGATGAAGCCCGAGGACCACAGGCCGAGGAACAGCACGGGCGCCAGCAGGAACGGATCAAGGCCCATGCGGGGAGCGGCGGTTGGAGCGGGTGAGGGGAATCGAACCCCCGTAACCAGCTTGGAAGGCTGGGGCTCTACCATTGAGCTACACCCGCGCGATGCCCGGAAACGCGAACAGCGCGCGACCGGGAGGAAAAAATGGTGGAGGGGGTTGGATTCGAACCAACGTAGGCGTGCGCCAGCGGATTTACAGTCCGCCCCCTTTAGCCACTCGGGCACCCCTCCGCGATTAATGGGATTCGACTAGGGCGAAACCCGCGGGCTTGTCAATCAAAGCCCCGCGCGGGTCGCTACGAGTTCGGCGATGCGCCGCTCCTCGGCGCGCGCGCGGGCCCGCAGGCGTTGCCGCGCCACGGTCTCGGCGAGGTGGTCGGCGACATTGGCATCCCGCCGCGCCCCGCGCGTCGCCTGCTCGGCCTCCGCGAGGGCCGCTTGGCCGGCCTCGATCAGATGATCGAGCCGCGCTCGCGCCGCGCCGACGATCTCGAACCAATGCCGCCCTGTCCCGCCCGACGCCGCCGCGACCAACGCCTCCGCCCGCCAGGCCGCGAGTTCCGCGGCCAGCGTGGCAAGGCGCTGCAGGCGGAGCCGGACGCGCTCCATCTCCTGGAGGCGGCGCCTGAGGGCGTGTTCGCGCGCCTCCGTCAAGGCCTCGAGCACTTCCCTTGGGGGAGCGAAATACGGATCCATCGGTCGTCTGCCTCGCCTTGCGCGGCGATGCGCGCCTTTGCCCGGGGCATCCTCGTGGGTGCCGGTTAAAATAAGGAAAAGCATGTGTCGGCGCTTGTCGGGCCAGCGCCGAAATCCTATTGCAACGCCCCATGCGCCGCATCATCCCCGCCCTTGCCCTTTTCCTCGCTCTCTCGCTCGGCCTCACCGCTCCGCTTCACGCCGCGAGCCAAGAGAGCACCAAACCCGCCCCCGCGCGGGCCGACACGCCGCGCCCGCTTGGCACATTCGGTGACTGGATCGCCGCGACCCATCACGAGGCCGACCAGACCGTGTGCTATGCCTTCACCCGGGCGCGATCCTCCTCGAGCAAAATCGCCGGCCGCGGCGATGTCGTGCTGTCAGTGACCGAGCGTCCCTCGGGGCGCGACGCCGTGGCGCTGAGCGCCGGCTTCGCCTATCCCGCCAATGCCGAGGCGCGGCTCCAGGTGGAGAAAGCGAGTTTCGCGCTCTATACCGCCCAGCATTCCGCCTTCGCGCGCGACGGCCACGCCGTCGTCGCCGCCCTGCTCAAGGGGCACGAGGTGGCCATCCACAGCCCCGCCCCCCGCCATCTCCAGGTGACGGACCAGTTCAGCCTGCACGGTTTTGCCGCCGCCTATGCCGCGATCAACAAGGCCTGCCCGGCCAAATGAGCGCCGCCCTCAGCGACGCCGAGCGCGACCGCATCCTCGCCAAGGCGGCGCTGTTTGCCCCGCCGCCAGCCGAACTCGCGGATGGCAGGCGCGATCTCGTCGGCCTCTCGCGCGAGGAACTCAAAGCCGCGTTGGCCGCGCTCGGCGAGCCGGCATTCCGCGTCAAGCAGATCTGGCATTGGATCTATCACCAGGGCGTCGTCGATTTCGCCGCCATGAGTTCGATCGCGCGGCCCTTGCGCGAAAAGCTCGCCCGACATTTCGTGATCTCCCGGCCGGAGACGGCGCTGCGGCAGAAAAGCCGCGATGAGGCGGAAAAATTCCTCCTCCGCTTTCGCGACGGCGAACAGGTGGAAACCGTCTATATCCCCGACGTGATCGAGGATCGCGGCGCCGTTTGTCTTTCCTCGCAGGTGGGCTGCACGCTTTCCTGCCGCTTCTGCCATACCGGCACGCAGCGCCTGACGCGCAACCTGGGCGCCGCCGAAATCCTCGGCCAGTTCATGGCGCTCCGCGATGCCTATGGCGAATGGCCAAGCCCCAAGGGCGAGACGCCGCGGCTGCTCTCGACCATCGTGCTGATGGGCATGGGCGAGCCGCTTTATAATTATGAAAACGTCGCCCGCGCCATGACCATCATCATGGACCATGAGGGCATCGCGCTGTCGCGCCGGCGGATCACGCTCTCAACCTCGGGCGTGGTGCCGATGATGGACCGCGCCGGGGCCGAGCTTGGCGTCAATCTCGCGGTGTCGCTGCACGCGGTGCGCGATGCGTTGCGTGATGAATTGGTGCCGCTCAACCGCAAATACCCGATCGCCGAGCTGATCGCCGCCTGCCGGCGCTATCCCGGTGCCTCGAATGCCCGGCGCATCACGTTCGAGTATGTCATGCTGCGCGGGGTGAACGACAGCGAGGCGGATGCGCGCGAGCTGGTGCGGCTGATCGCGGGGCTGCCGGCCAAGGTCAATCTCATCCCCTTCAATCCCTGGCCGGGCAGCCGCTTCGCGCCGAGCACCGCGCGCGCCATCGCCCGCTTCGCCGAGATCGTGATGGATGCCGGCTACGCCGCCCCGGTGCGCACGCCACGCGGGCGCGACATTCTCGCCGCCTGCGGCCAGTTGCGCACGATGATGGCGCCCAGCCCCGCCTGAGCGTTTGGAAAGCATTGCCCTCTTCCCCGGGAATCAACGGAAAAGACCAGGCTTTCCAGAGGGCCTGCTTTCCCCGGTTCGATTGATTCCCACGCTCCGAGCGACGCTTGCCGGCCCCTCTCGCGGGCGTTAGGGTCGCCCCGTTTCATCCCCCGGCGCACGACGCCTCCGCAAGAGTTTTCCCCATGAGCTTCATCGCCGAACGCCTCGAACGCATCAGCCCGAGCCAGACCATCGCGATCTCCACCAAGGCGCGCGCGCTCAAGGCGGCAGGGCGCGACATCATCAGCCTCTCCGCCGGCGAGCCCGATTTCGACACGCCGCGCAACGTCAAGGACGCGGCGATCCGCGCCATCGAGGCGGGCGAGACGAAATATACCGATGTCGCCGGCACCCCGGCGCTGCGCCGGGCGATCGCCGAGAAATTCCGCCGCGATTCCGGGCTCGACTACAAGCCCGAGGAGATCATCGTCGCCACGGGCGGCAAGCAGGTGATCTATAACGCCATGGTCGCGACGCTCAATCCCGGCGACGAGGCGATCATCCCGACGCCCTGCTGGGTGAGCTACCCCGATATCGTGGCGCTCGCCGATGGCACGCCGGTGCTGGTGCCCTGCGGGCAGAACGCCGGCTTCAAACTGCGGGCCGAGGATCTCGAAGCGGCGATCACGCCGCGCACCAAATGGTTTTTCATCAACAGCCCGTGTAACCCGACTGGTGCTGCCTATTCGGCTGACGAACTCCGCCCGCTCTGCGAGGTTCTCCTTCGTCACGAGAACGTCTGGATCTTCACCGACGATATCTATGAAAAACTGGTCTATGACGGCTTCCGCCCGGCCACCATCGTCGAGGTCGAGCCGCGCCTGAAAGCGCGCACGGTGACGATGAACGGGTGCTCCAAGGCCTATGCCATGACCGGCTGGCGCATCGGCTATGCCGGCGCGCCGATCGAATTGATCAAGGCGATGGACAAACTACAGAGCCAATCGACCTCCAACACCTCCTCGATCAGCCAGGCCGCCGCGGTCGAGGCGCTGAACGGGCCGCAGGATTCGATCGCCGAAATGGCGAAAGTCTATCAGCAGCGGCGCGATCTCGTCGTGGCCATGCTGAACGAGGCGCCGGGGATCTCGTGCCACAAGCCCGAAGGCGCGTTCTATGTCTATCCTTCGCTCGCGGGCTGCCTCGGCAAGACCAGCCGGAGCGGGGTTGCGATCAGGAACGACGAGGATTTCGTCACCACCCTCCTCGAGGAAGAAGGGGTCGCGGCGGTGCATGGCGCGGCGTTCATGTATCCTGGCTACATGCGCATCAGCTACGCCACCTCGACCGCGGCGCTCCGGGAAGCCTGCCAGCGCATCGAACATTTCTGCCGCGGCCTCAGGTAAGGGGGGCGTCGGGAAATAAATGCGCGATCTTCGCGACAGGCTGGCCAGGGGTTTCACCCCTGGACCCCAGCAAAGGCGGAGCCTTTGCAATCCCTTCCATGACGCGGGTCTGGGGGCGCTGCCCCCAGTGGGTCCAGGGCAGCGCCCTGGCCTTATTGGGCTGCGATAAATTCTCCCCATGCCCCGGCTCGCCGCGCGCCTCGAACGCCTCCCCCCGGCCGCGACGGTGGCGATGACGCAGCGCGCGCGAGCCTTGCGCGAGGCCGGCATCCGCGTCCTCACCCTCTCGATCGGCGAGCCCGATTTTCCGACGCCGCCCCACGCCATCGCCGCCGCGCACGAAGCCGCCTTGCGCGGCGAAACCAAATACCCCCCGCAAGACGGCACGCGCGCCCTCAAGGAAGCGGTGCGGCGCAAATTCCGCCGCGATTCCGGGCTCGACTACGCGCTCGATGAAATCATGGTCGCCAATGGCGGCAAACAGGTGATTTTCAATGCCCTGATGGCGGCGGTCGATCCGGGGTCGGAAGTCATCATCCCGGCGCCCTATTGGGCTTCCTATACCTTGCTCACGGAATTGGCCCAGGGCGTCGTCGTGCCGGTGAATTGCCCGCAGAACAGCGGATTTCGGCTGCGCCCCGAAGACCTCGCCCAGGCGATCACGCCGCGCACCCGCCTGGTGCTGCTCAATTTCCCCAACAACCCGACCGGAGCGGCCTGTTCGCGCGCGGAAATGGCGGCACTGGGAAAAGTGCTGCTCGAACACCCCGATATCTGGGTGCTCTGCGATGATATGTATGAGCACCTGATCTATGACGGGTTCGAATACGTCACCATGGCGGCGGCCGAGCCGCGTCTGCGCGCGCGTGTACTGACAGTCTCCGGGGTGTCCAAAACCTATGCCATGACCGGCTGGCGCGTCGGCTTCTGCGGCGGGCCGCGTGAGCTGATCCGCGCCATGGTCAATATCCAGGGGCAGGCGACGGCGGGCGTCTCGACCATCGGCCAGGCGGCGGCGGCGGCGGCGCTCGATGGGCCGCAAGATCTCATCGCCGAGCGCGCCGCGATCTATCGCGCCCGGCGCGATCTCATGGTCGATCTGCTCAACGCCGCGCCGGGTATTTCGTGTCACAAACCCGAAGGCGCGTTCTACGTGTTCCCCAATATCGCCGGCTGTCTCGGGCGCCGCAGCGCGGGCGGGCGGATGATTGCGTCGGATGCCGATTTCGCCGCCGCCCTGCTCGAGGAACAGCATGTCGCGGTGGTCCAGGGCGCGGCCTTCGGCATGAGCCCCTACTTGCGCATCAGCTACGCCGCCGAGCCGGCGGTGCTGGAGGAGGCGGGAGCGCGCATCATCGCTTTTTGCGCGGCCCTCCACTGAGCCGCCGCGCGCCACCCGATATCATCATCCGCCCTGGGCGCGACGAGGACGCGCCCGCCATCCGCGCCCTGATCGATGCCTCCCGCGCCGAGTTCCCCGGCCCGGCGGGGCCAGCGGATCGGCTCGGCGATCTCGCCCGGCCCGCCACCCACTACGCCGAACGCCGCGGCGCGCTGTTCATCGCCGCGCAAGGCGAGGATATCATTGGCCTTGCCGCCAGCGCGCCCACCGCAACCGATGGCACCATCGAGCTGACCGACCTCCAGGTGCGGCGCGATCTGCGCGGGGGCGGCCTCGCGCTGCGGCTGTTGAACGCGGTGGAAACCGCGGCGCGCGGAATGCAGCGCCTCCAGCTCTGGTGCGACACGCGGGCCGACGCGGCGCAGCGGTTTTTCGAAAAACACGGCTATCTGCGCGAGGGGCCGATAAGGGTGCGGGAAGACGGCAGCAAGGCGCTGGAATTCGCCTATGCCAAACCGCTCGCCGGCATCCAGGTGATCTCGCTCGACGCCGCCGCCGCCGCCTCGGCCGACCGCCGCCTCGGCGATATCCTGACGCTGGCCGCCAATAGCGACGCGCAATTGCCGCTGTTTTCGGGCGCCGAGGCGCGGCGTTACTGGCGGGGCGTCTCGGCGGATGTCGCGGGTGGGCGCCGGGTGCTGCTCGCCGGCTGGGTCGAGGGCGTGCTCGCCGGCGCGGTGCAGCTCGATATCAACACGCCGCCCTACCAGGACCACCGCGGCGAGGTGCAGCACCTCTTGATCCTGCCCGCCTATCGCGGCGGCGGGCTGGCGCTCGCGTTGATGGCGGCGCTCGAAACCGCGGCGCGGGCGCGCGGGCGCCGGCTGCTGACGCTGAACGCCATGGCCGGCGGCCCCGCCGAGGCCCTCGCGCGCGCGACCCACTGGCAGGAAGGCGGCCGCATCCCAGGCTTCACCGTCACCGCTCGCGGGGTGCCCTGCGATATGTTGTTTTTCTGGAAGGCGTTGGGGTGATGCCGAAGCCTATCAAGGCCAGGGCTTCGCCCTGGACCCACTGGGGGCAGCGCCCCCAGACCCGCATCATGGGAAGGGTTCCAAGGGCTCCGCCCTTGGTGGGGTCCAGGGGTGAAACCCCTGGCCTTTCTACCTCAGCCCACACTTCGCGTCCGTGTGCGCAGCGTGACGAATTCTTCCGCCGCCGTGGGGTGGATGCCGATGGTGCGGTCGAAATCGGCTTTGGTGGCGCCGCAGGTGAGGGCGATCGCAAGGCCCTGCATGATCTCGGGCGCATCCTCGCCCAGCATGTGCGCGCCGAGCACCCGTCCGCTCGCCTGATCGACGACGAGTTTCATCAGTGTCTTCCGCGCCCGCCCGCTGATGGTGTGGCGCATCGGGGTGAAGCGGGTGAGATAGATATCGACCGCGCCGCGCGCCACGGCTTCCTCCTCGGTGAGCCCGACGGAGGCGAGTGGCGGGGTGGAGAAAACCGCGCTCGGCACGGCGGCGAAATTCCAGTTCCGCGCCGGCCCGCCGAATAGCCGATCGGCGAGGGTGTGGCCCTCGGCGGTGGCGACGGGGGTGAGATTGATGCGGTCTGTGACATCGCCGATGGCGAAGATATTCTCCTGGCTCGTCCGCCAGTCCTGATCGACGATGACGGCGCCGCTCTCGGCCGCCTTGACCCCGGCCGCGTCCAGCCCCAGCCCGGCGACGTGGGGCGCCCTGCCGGCTGCGAAAAAGACGCAATCGGCGGCGATCCGCCGCCCATCGCGCAACACCGCGACCCGGCCCTCGCCAGCCGCCTCGACCGCGGCGATATTGCTTTCGGGAAACAGCCGGATGCCCTGGGCGGCGAGACTTTCGGCCATCGCTTCGCGCAGATCGTCATCGAAGCCGCGCAGCGGCCGCGGCTGGCGGAACACCAGATCGACCTCGGCGCCGAGGCCACGGAAAATTCCCGCGAACTCGACCGCGATATAGCCGCTGCCGAGGATTACCACGCGCTCGGGGCGTTTGGGCAGATAGAAGGCGTCATCGGAGATGATGCCGAGTGCAGCGCCCGGAATATCGGGGCGAAGCGGGCGGCCGCCGGTTGCGATGACGATGCGTTCGGCGGTGATTTTTTCCGCGCCCACCGCCAGGGTGTGGGGGTCAAGAAACCGCGCCCGCGCCTCGAAAACCCGCGCCCCCGCGCCTTCCAGGAGCTTGCGGTAGGCGGCGTTGAGGCGGGCGATCTCGCGGTCTTTGGCGGCGATCAGCGCCGCCCAGTCATGACTGACGGCCGTGATATCCCACCCAAAACCGCGCGCATCCTCGGCCTGGGCACCGTATTCGGCGGCCTGGACGAGGATTTTCTTCGGCACGCAGCCGACATTGACGCAGGTGCCGCCCCAGAACCGCTCCTCGGCCACGCCGACGCGCGCCCCATGCGAGGCGGCAATCCGCCCGCAGCGCACGCCAGCCGAACCGCCGCCGATGACGAAAAGATCGAAGTCGAAGGTCATTAGCGTGTCCTCGGCGAGCAACGGAAGGTGAAGCAAAAGAAGAAATCTTCTTTTTCTGAAGAAAAAGAAGCAAAAAGACTTTTACCTAGTTTTCCCGAAGCAGCGATGCCTGAGGCATCACTGCTTCGAATAAGAGTTTTTTAGTTTTTTTGCAAAAAAAAACAATTTTTACACTTTCTATGTCCCGATTCCGCCGAGTGCGAGATATTTGATTTCGAGATATTCCTCGATGCCGTATTTCGAGCCCTCGCGGCCAAGGCCCGACGATTTCATGCCGCCGAACGGCGCCACCTCGGTCGAGATGATGCCCTCATTGATGCCGATGATGCCGTATTCCAGCCCCTCGGCGACCCGGAAGATGCGCCCGACATCGCGGGCGTAGAAATAGGCCGCGAGGCCGAATTCGGTGTCATTGGCGAGCTTGATCGCCTCTTCCTCGGTTTTGAAGCGAAATAGCGGCGCGACCGGACCGAAGGTCTCCTCGCGGAAAATATCGGCGCCGGCTGACACGTCGGCGAGGATGGTGGGGGTGAAGAAATTGCCGCCGCGCGGATGGCGCGCGCCGCCGGTGACGACGCGGGCGCCGCGCTTGAGGGCATCGGCGATATGCGCTTCCACCTTGGCGACTGCGTCGGCATTGATCAGCGGCCCCTGCGTCACCCCCGGCTCCATCCCGTCGCCCACACGCAACGCCTCGACCGCGACTTTCAGCTTAGCGGCGAAGGCGTCATAGACGCCGTCTTGCACCAGGAGCCGGTTGGCGCAGACGCAGGTCTGCCCGGCATTGCGATATTTGCTGGCGATCGCGCCGACGACAGCGGCGTCGAGATCGGCATCGTCAAAAACGATGAAGGGCGCGTTGCCGCCGAGTTCCATGCTGGTTTTCTTGATCGTCGGCGCGCATTGCGCGAGCAGCTTCGCCCCGATCTCGGTCGAGCCGGTGAAGGAGAGCTTGCGCACCAGCGGGTTGGCGGTGAGTTCGCCCCCCATCTCGCCCGAGGGCCCGGTGATGACATTGCACACACCGGGCGGCAAGCCAGCGCGCTCGGCGAGAACGGCGATGGCGAGCGCGGAAAACGGCGTCTGGCTCGCCGGGCGGATGACGCCGGTGCAGCCCGCGGCCCAGCCCGGCCCGGCCTTGCGGGTGATCATCGCGGCGGGGAAGTTCCACGGCGTGATCGCGGCAAAAACGCCGATCGGCTCTTTCTGGACGATGATCCGCCGGCCCTTGGCGTTTTGCGGAATGGTATCGCCATAGACGCGCTTGCCCTCCTCGGCGAACCACTCGATGAAGCTCGCGGCATAGGCGATCTCGCCCTTCGCTTCGGCGAGCGGCTTGCCTTGCTCGGCGGTCATGATCACCGCGAGGTCATCGGCGTTGGCGAGCATGAGGTCATTGAGCCGACGGAGGATCGCCGCGCGCTCTTTCGCGGTGAGCGCCCGCCAGGCGGGATAGGCGGCATGCGCGGCTTCGATCGCGCGGCGCGTTTCGGCGGCGCCCATCGCCGGCACTTCGCCGATGACCTCGCCGTTAGCCGGATTGCGCACGGCCAGGACGCGCCCGCTATCGGCCGCGATCCATTTGCCGCCGACGTAATTTGCCTGCCGGAAGAGGCTAGCGTCCTTGAGCGGCAGGGGTGTAACGGGATTGAGCATCGTGTTCCTCCTCGCATGGCGTTCGCCCCTCTCACATAGTCTCCCCAACGCTCTGCCACCAGCATCTCGGGCGCGACGCAATCTGGATTTCAGGCCGCGGCCCCGCCGATCATCCCGACGGCGACGGCGAGACGACGCGGCAGCGCGCCGATGCACCTGCCATCGATGCCACCGAGCGCCGCCGCCGCCCCGCCGGCGCGACGCGCAAGCGCCGCCCAGCGACAAAGACCAAGCCCCTTCGCCCCAGGATGGCTCCGCGTCGGGAAAACCGGGGAAAGAAAGACCAGCACCGCCCCGGCGCGCCGGGCGCGGCGCAGTTCGGGGAGCGAATGGGCGGAGCTGGTACGGAAAGCAACGCGCGCCTGGAAAGCTGGGTCGCGCCCGGCGCGGAGATGCAGCCCAGCGCGCAGGCGCTGCGCCAGCCGCCAATCCCCGGCAATCGCGAGCTTGACGCGCCGCGCCCGGCAGAGCCGCGCGAGGTCCGGCCCCAACCGGCGCTGGTCATGGCGCAGCACCACGCCACACAGCCCGGGCGGCAGGCGGATAATCAGCGGACGCGGATCCCTGAGCCGGGCGGCGTCGCTAAACAGCCAGAGCGGCGGCAGGGCACCGCTCCGGCGAGACTTGACGGCGCGCGCCCAAGCCAGGAGCTTTCCATCCATGACCCGGCTTGAAGCACGAACGACCCCGCTCGGCGAGATCGCGGCCCGGTTGGAGGTGGTCCGAGCCGAGATCGCCGCCGCCGCCCGCGCCTGCAAGCGCGATCCGGCGGCGATTACCCTGGTCGCGGTTTCGAAAACCCACCCCGCCCTGGCCGTCGAGGCGGCGCTCCGCGCGGGCCAGCGTTTCTTCGGGGAGAACCGGGTGCAGGAAGCTGCCGCCAAATTTTCTTCCCTGCGCGCCGCGTCGCCGGATTTGCGTCTGCATCTCATCGGTCCCCTCCAGACCAACAAGGCGCGGGAAGCGGTGCGGCTGTTCGATGTCATCGAAAGCCTCGACCGCCCGCGCCTCGCCGACGCCCTCGCCCTAGCAATTGCGCGCGAGGGCCGCCAACCCGACCTTCTCGTCGAGGTCAATCTCGGCTGCGAGCCGCAGAAATCGGGCGTCCCACGCGGTCAGGCCGACGCCTTCATCAGCGCCTGCCAAGCCCGCTTCGGCCCCGCGCTGACCGGCCTGATGGGCATTCCCCCGGCGGCGGCCGACCCGGCGCCCCATTTCGCCTGGCTCGCCGCGTGCGCGCGCCGGCACGGGCTCGGGGTGCTCTCGATGGGGATGTCAGCGGATTTCCCGGCAGCGATCGCCGCCGGAGCCACCCATATTCGCCTTGGCACGGCGATTTTCGGGGCGCGGCCGGCCAGCTTGCCAGACTATTCTCGATAACGGGGTTTTTATTTCAGGTAAGGGGCCTTGTCCCCTAATCCCAGCAAAGGCGGCGCCTGTGCAATCCTTTCCAGGATGCGAGTCTGGACCGCTGGCCGCCACTCTTGCGCCGGGCGCGCCGGGCGGCGTATGGGTGCCGGCCGCGTTCGGCCCCGCCTGCCCCGCCACGTGCACAGAGGCTTCCCTGATGCCCGTCTCCCCGAGACCCGCACCGCGCCGCATCTCGCAAACGCCGAGCCCGAGATGAGCGCCGCGGCAAACGCCATCAAGCCACGCGCCCTGCCCCCGCTTGGCGCCCTGCTCGCCGTGCTCGGCGTCGTCTATGGCGATATCGGCACCAGCCCGCTCTATGCCTTCCACGCCAGCCTGGTGCTGTTGCAGCCCAACGCCATCACCGAGACCGAAATTTTGGGCGTGCTGTCGCTGATCTTCTGGTCGCTGTTCCTCATCGTCACGGTAAAATACGTGCTGCTGGTGATGCGCGCCGACAATCGCGGCGAGGGCGGTATTCTGGCGCTGATGGCGCTCGCGCAGCGAGTCTCGGTGAAGGCGAGCACAAGGCGGGGGCTCGCCATCGTCGGCATTGTCGGGGCCAGCCTGTTTTTCGGCGACGGCGTCATCACGCCGGCGATTTCGGTGCTCTCGGCGTTGGAGGGCCTTGAGGTCTCGACGCCAGGTCTCGCCGAGTATGTCCTGCCGATCGCGGCGGTGGTGATCGTCATCCTGTTCGTAATGCAATCGCGCGGCACCGGCAGTGTCGGGCGGGTGTTCGGCCCGGTGATGGCGCTGTGGTTTGCCGCCATCGGCGTGCTCGGCGCGATCGAGATCTTCCAGCATCCCTTCGTGCTGGCGGCGCTGTCGCCGAGCTATGCGGTGCTGATCTGTTTTCGCTATCGTTTTCTCGCCTTCATCGTGCTCGGCGCGGTGGTGCTCGCGGTGACCGGGGCGGAAGCGCTCTATGCCGATATGGGGCATTTTGGCGCGCGGCCGATCCGGCTATCGTGGCTGTTTTTCGTATTGCCCTGTCTGGTGCTCAATTATTTCGGCCAGGGCGCGCTGGTCATTCATGATCCGAGCGCGCTCGCCAACCCGTTCTTCCTGCTCGGCCCGATCTGGCTGCATCTGCCGATGGTGATCCTCGCCACTGTTGCCACCGTGATCGCCAGCCAGGCGCTGATCTCCGGCGCCTATTCGATGACCCGGCAGTGCATGCAACTGGGTTTCCTGCCGCGCATGACGGTGCGCCACACCGGCGAGACCGAGGAGGGGCAGATCTACGTCCCGCAAATCAACTATATCCTGGCGCTGGCCGTGCTGATCCTGGTGCTGGCGTTCAAGACCAGCGACAGCCTGGCCTCGGCCTATGGCATCGCGGTCACCGGAACGTTCACCTGCACCGCGATCCTCGCCGCCGTGGTCTTCCGCCGCCAGTTTCACTGGTCGCGTGCCGCGACGATCCTGGTCTTCGGCTTCTTTTTTCTCCTCGATGCGACGTTTTTCGCCGCCAACTCGCTCAAGGTGGTGGAGGGTGGCTGGGTACCGCTGGCGATTGGTGCGGCGCTGATGGCGCTGATGACCACCTGGCGGCGCGGGCGCGATCTCATGCTCGCGCGCTGGCAGCAGGACAGCCTGCCGCTCGCCACCTTCCTCGCCCGCCTGCCGCAGTCGCGCACCATAAGGGTGCCAGGGACCGCGGTGTTCCTCACCGGCAACCCCGACTACGTGCCCGGCGCGCTGCTGCATAATCTCAAGCACAACAAGGTAATGCACGAGCAGGTGTTGTTTGTGACGGTGAACAATCTCGATGTGCCGGAAGTGGCTCCCGAGAGTCGCATGACGATCGAGGATCTCGGCGCCGGCTGCCACCGCGTGATCCTCTCTTACGGCTTCAAGGAGAGCCCGAACATCCCGCGCGATCTCGCGGCCTTGCGCGAGAAAAACGTGCCGTTCGATGCCATGCAGGTGAGCTATTTCCTCGGCCGTGAGACGCTGGTGCCGGCGATGGTGCCGAAGATGTCGCTGTGGCGCATGTGGCTTTTCCTCGCGATGGCGCGCAACGCCGTCTCCGCCACCGAATTTTTCCGCATCCCCCCCGATCGGGTGGTGGAACTCGGTGTGCGCGTGGCCATTTGATCGCGCCGCGGCGTTCGGCTAGAGAAGGCCGCGATGTCCGCGTAGCTCAGCAGGATAGAGCACAGGATTCCTTGTGGTAGAACTGGGCGTCGCGCGCGGAAACGGCGCGGCGGATCCGCTCAAATTCGGGGAACGCCCGGCGCCTCTCGCGCCGGGCCAATCCCGAGCCAAGCCCTCGCGGGATGCCGCGGGGAAGGTGTAGAGACTGGACGGGCGGCACCTAAAGACCTTTTTCCTAGGTCCAGGGTGAAGGGACAGTCCGGACCACGAACGCCCGATCGCTCCCCGACCGGGCGGCGGCGCAAGCCGAAGTGGTATGAATCCTGGGGCCGTGGGTTCGAATCCCGCCGCGGACGCCAATTCCGGACAATCGAGGGCACGCGGTGTCGTCTGGTCCCCGCAGGAGGATTACGCGCTGGCCCCGCGCTGCGCGGCCGCCATCTCCGCCATCACCGCCTGCACGCGACGCTGCAATGCGGGTTCGCGATAGACGGTTGGCGAGCGCACCAGATTGACAACTTCCCCCCAGGTCTGATGCACATCCGGCTCACGCACGGCGAGATGGACCAGGGCGCTGGAGAACTGCATCGTCTGCGCGAAATCGGCCGGGCGCGCGCCGGTGGTCTGGGGGTAGGCCAGATCGGCCTGCGCGGTGGACCAGGGTGAGGCGAGAATAGCCGGCATGTCGCGGAAAAAAGCGCCCGCCAACGCCCCCAGTGGATCGTCGTGGCCGGCGAGGTCGCCGAGCAGGCGACGCAACAGCGCGGCTTCCTGTGCGGCCACGCTCATTCCCTGGCCATAGACCGGATTGAAACGACATACCGCGTCGGCGATCGGCAGCAGGCCACGGGGGAAATCGGCAAGTCGTTCGAAATGCCGCCACGTGCTGCCCGGATATGCGAAGCGCGTGATCGGTTCGAGCAGTTTGGCGTTCCTTATGGCCTGAAAAATGGTCGGCGTACGCAGCGTGCGCGCAAATTCCAGGAACCCGGCGGGATTGTCGGGTGGCATCTCGCCATGGAAGCTGACCATGCTGACGATCCAGCGATTGCCCTCTATCGGTATCAGCAACGCCCGACGGTTGCTCTCCCGGGGGTTGGGGAACAGCACGGCAAATTTCCAGTCGGCCGGCGCGTCCTCGGGAATGGCATAGACCGCCGTCGCATAGGCGAGCTGGATACCGATCTCGGTCTCTTCCGGCAGCTGCCGCCCGGTTTCCTCCAGCAGCCGGGTGGTAAGCGCCCCGCGCCCCGAGGCATCGATCACCAAATCGGCGGACGTGGTCGTGCCGCCGTCCGCCAACGCGCTATGGCGCACACCCTCCACCCGCGCCCCATCGCCGCCGACGAGGAGCGCCTCGGCGCGACAACCCTCGCGGAGCGTGACATTCGCCATCGCAACGACGTGCCGCCGCAAGGTCTCCTCGATCAGCGCCCGCGACGCCGAATAGACGGTGGCGCCCAAATCGCGCTGCGGCAGCGGATCGTGGCCAGGCCAGTCGATGTGTCCGTCCAGGCCGAGGCACATCGGCACGGCGCCGGCCTCGGCGAGCGCCTCTTCGAAACCAGGGGCGAGCGCGGCGAGCGCACGCTGGCCCCCGAGCAGAAGGACGTGCGGATGCTTCCCCTGGGGCACGCCGTCCCGCGGAAGGGCCGTCCGCGGCAGGCGATCGCGCTCCAGCACCACCACCTGGGCGAAGTGATCGGCGAGCGCCGCCGCGGCGGCGAGGCCGCCGAGGCCGCCGCCGATAACAACGGCTCGGCCGCCGATCAGCTTTGCCATTCGTCCCTCCTCTCCTTTTCCGCGACGCGCGGCCCTAACTTGAACGCGCCGATACCTGAGCGGGCAGACGAATTCAATCATTAATTTCAACAAATCCCGTGATGACGGCCCCCGTCCGGGGCTTCGGGCGGCGCCTTGCTATTCGTTGCGCAACAGCGCGGCGGGGCGGGCGCGGAGTGTCGCGGCGAGGCCGCCAGCGCCGATCACGAGGATTAGCGCGAGGGCGCCGAACAGCGGGGCGAGCAAGGGGATCGGCGCGAACTGCCAATCGCCGCCCTGGATCAGCCGGATCACGCCATAGCTCGCAACCGCCCCGGTCAGCGCCGCGATCAGCCCGGCGGCAAGGCCGATTGTGGCGAATTCGGTGAGCCAGGCGGCAACCAACTGCGCTCGCGTCGCACCCAGCGTCCCGAGAATGACGGCCTCCCGCCGGCGCCGGTGCTGCCCCGCCGCGACCGCGCCGGCCAGCACCATCGCCCCGGCGATCAGCGTCAACCCGCCCGCGGCCATCAGCGCCGCGCTGACCTCCCCGAGCAACGCCGCGATCGCCCGCAACACCTCGGCGAGCGGGATGCCGGTGACATTGGGCAGCGCATCGGTCACCGCGCGCAACAGCCGCCCCTCCTCGCCCGTGGCCACGCGCAGCGCCGCGATATAGCCGTGCGGCGCCTGGCTCAGCAGGCCAGGGCTCGCCACCATGATGAAATTGATGCCGAGCGAGGACCAATCGATCGCCCGCAAACTCGCGATGCGCAAATCGAGCGTACGGCCGAGCACGTTGACACGCAGCACGTCGCCCACCCCCACCCCCCAGCCATGCGCCATCCCGGCATCGAGCGAGACCAGCGGCGGCCCGTTATAATCCGTCGCCCACCACGTCCCGGCGACCAGGCGCGTGCCCGGCGGCGGGGAAGCGGCATAGGTGAGGCCGCGGTCGCCGCGCAGCGCCCAGGCGCTTTCGGGGCTCGCCTTCACCTGCTCCGCCGGCACGCCCGCGACGGCCACGATCCGCGCCCTGAGATTGGGCACCTCGGCGACCTCGGCGACCTCGGGAGCGGCGCGCAGGAGGGCATTGAAGCGGTCCAGTTCATTGCGCTGGATGTCGATAAAATAGAGCGAGGGCGCGCGCGCCGGCAGCTCCTCGGCCACCTGCCGGCGGAGATTGGCCTCGATCAGCGCGACCGTGGACAGTGTCGAAAGCCCGAGCCCGAGCGAAAGCAGCATCAGCGGCGTCGTCGAACCGCCGCGATGGAGATTGGCGAGCCCCAACCGCGCCCAGGGCGCGATCGTGCGTTTCTCGAGGCCGCGCGCCAGCCGCATCAGCCCCGTGGCGACCAAGCGTAGCAACACATAGGCCCCCGCCACGACGATGCAGAACCAGAGCGCCAATCGCCGATCCGGCGCGGCGGCCAGCGTCAGCGCCACCAGCGCCAGTGCCAGCGCCACGATCACGGCGAGCAGACCCGCCCCCGGCCGCACCGGCGCCGGCAGCAGTGCATCGCGGAACAGCGCCGCCCCCGCTATCCGCGTGCCGCGCGCCAGCGGCCAGAGCGCGAAGGCGGCAGCGGTGAGCGTGCCATAGAGCGCGGCCAGCGCCAGCGCGCCGGGATAGACGCCGGGGCGAAGCGGCAGCGGCAAGACCCCAGCCAAGGGACCACCCAGCAGCGCCGGCAAAATCGCGCCGACGCCGAGCCCGAGCCCGATCCCAAAGGCCGCGAGCAGCGCGATCTCGCTTGCCACGAGCGAAAAGATCAGCCGATCCGAGGCCCCGAGACAGCGCAGGATGGCAAGACTGCGCGCCCGCCGCTCGAGCCACGCGCGCACGCCATTGGCCACCCCGATCCCGCCCATCAACAGGGTCGTGAGCCCGACCAGGCCCAGAAACAACGCCGTGCGATCAACAAAACGCTGCAATCCCGGCGCGGCATCGCCGACCTCATGCACGCGCAGGCCCAGGGGCGCGAAACGCGCCTTGAGCCGGCCCGCCAGCGCCGCGACGTCGCTGCTCGCCGGCACCACCGCCCGCAGTGCATGGTCATCGAGGCTGCCCGGCTGAAGCAACCCGGTCGCCGGCAGCGCCGCCGCGGCGATCAGCACATGCGGGCCGAAAATACCGCTGCTACCCACCCGATCGGGCTCACGCGTCAACGCGCCGCGCAGCTCGAATTCCGCCTCGCCGAGCCGCACCCGCGCCCCGATGCGAAGCCCCAGCCGGTCCAGCACCACCGGCTCGGCCAGCAACCCATAGCGCCCATCGCGGCGCGCCAATCCCGCCGCCAGCGTCTGCGGCGGGGCAAGCCCTGCCGCTCCGACCAGCGGCCAGGCGGCATCCACCGCCTTGACCTCGACCAGCGCCCGCGCGCCCGACGGCGCCACCAACAGCGATCGCAACCGCACCACCGCCGAAAGCCGCGCGCCCCGCGCCAGAAGCCAGTCTCCAACCGCGCCCGGCATC
The DNA here is from genome assembly GCA_021801255.1 of Pseudomonadota bacterium. Lineage (GTDB taxonomy): Bacteria > Pseudomonadota > Alphaproteobacteria > Acetobacterales > Acetobacteraceae > Acidibrevibacterium. Next base: position 18,352 of record JAJYYH010000002.1, on the reverse strand, counting down.
CCTTCCGCGCCGGCATCAATCTCGAGATCACCCCCCAGAATCCGCCGCCCATCCTGCGCCAGCCCGGCCGCAACCGCCGCCCGCAGCTCCCCGACGGCCGCCATCGCCGCTACCCCCAGAATCAGACACGCCAAGGCCAGCCACCACCCCCGCACACCCCCCCGCAGCTCCCGCCACGCCAGACGAAGCGTGAGGCTCATGACGCCGGCAGGGAAGAATAAGGCCAGGGTGCTCCGCCCCCTGCACCCCTGCCAGGGACAATGTCCCTGGACCCTGTTTCTGGAGGCTTGCCGGGAAGGGGCGCGACGGAGCGTCGGCAACAGCCTCGTTGCGCCCCGTCCCGGCAAGCCTCCGGGACGGGGGTCTGGGGCCACTGGCCCCAGCGGGGTCCAGGGGCAGAGCCCCTGGCCTTCCCTTCCTGCCCTGCCGTCATGCCACCATGCGTCCGTCGGCGAGGTGGAGGTGGCGGGTGCAGCGGGGGGCGAGGTTGGGGTCGTGGGTGATCAGCAACAGCGTGGTGCCGTGCTGGGCGTGGAGGTCGAACAGCAGGTCCATGACCTGTTGGCCGGTGGATTGGTCGAGATTGCCGGTGGGTTCATCGGCGAGGATGAGGCGGGGGCGGGGGACGAAGGCGCGGGCCAGCGCCACGCGCTGTTGTTCGCCGCCGGAGAGTTGGCCCGGCAGGTGGGTGAGGCGGTGGCCGAGGCCGACGGCGGCGAGGGCTTCGCGAGCGCGGGCGCGGGCGTCGCGTTTTCCCGCGAGTTCGAGCGGCACGGCGACGTTTTCTTCCGCGGTCATGCTTGGGATCAGGTGAAAGGCCTGAAAGACGATGCCGAGTGTGTCGCGCCGCAGCCGGGCGAGGGCGTCCTCGTCAAGCCGGGTGAGGTCATGCCCGGCCAGCGTGACGGTGCCAGCCGTGGCGCGCTCCAGCCCGGCGAGCAGCAGCATCAGGCTGGTTTTGCCCGAGCCCGAGGGGCCGAGCAGGGCGACGGTCGCCCCGGCGGCGATGTCGAGATCGATGCCGCGGAGGATGTTGACCGGCCCGGCGACAGACGGCACGGTCAGGCCAAGGCCGCGCGCGCGGATCAGCGGCGGGGCGGCGGCAGGGGCGGCGGAAGGGGTGGTACCGAGGGGAGCGAGGGCATCCATGACTATGGGATATGGTATCCGCCGCCGGTTGCGGGAAGGTTTTATCCTGCTTGCCGGTCTCGCCCTGCTCGGCGCAACGCCGGCTCCGGTGCGCCTGCTGGTACTGGGTGATTCGCTCACCGCCGGCTATGGCCTGCCTCAGCGCGACGGGTTTCAGGCGCGGCTCGCGGCGGCCCTGGCGGCGCGCGGGATCGCGGTCGAGATCCAGGATGGCGCGGTCTCGGGCGATACCAGTTCGGACGGGCGGGCGCGGCTGGACTGGTTGCTGGGCGAGGAACCCCAGGCGGCGATCGTCGAACTGGGCGCCAATGACGGGCTGCGCGGGCTCGACCCGGCGGCGCTGGAGGACAATCTCGGCGCCATTCTCGACCGCCTCGCGGCACGGCATATTCCGGTGCTGCTGTGCGGGATGTATGCGCCACCCAATATGGGTGCCGCGTATGGCGCGCGCTATCGGGCGGTGTTCGACCGGCTTGGCCAGCGACCGGGGGTGATCTATCAACCTTTCTTCCTCGCCGGCGTGGCGGGGGTGGCCGCGCTCAACCAGGAAGATCACCTGCACCCCAATGCCGCGGGCGAGGCGCGGGTGGTGGCGGCGGTGTTGCCCTATGTCGAGAAGCTGATCGCGGAGGTTGCCCCTCAATGAGGCTGTTCGTGGCCCTCGACCTGCCAGCGGCGCTGCGCCAGCGCCTCGCCTTGCTCGCCGGCGGCCTGCCGGGCGCGCGCTGGATCAGGCCGGAGAATTACCATCTAACGTTGCGCTTCATCGGCGAGACACCAGGCTATCGCGCCGAGGAGGCCGATCTGGCACTCGCCGCCTTGCGCGTGCCGGGCTTTTCGCTGACCTTCGCCGGCGTCGGCACGTTCGAGAAAGCCGGCAAACCGGTCTCGCTCTGGGTCGGCGTGGAGCGCAACCCGGCGCTCGAGCATCTCCAAGGCAAGATCGAGACGGCGCTACAGCGCGCCGGTTTCGTCCCCGAACGGCGGCGCTTCATCCCGCATGTCTCGCTTGCCCGGCTCGACAATCCGCCGGGCGAGAAACTCGCCGCCTTCGTGCAGGCGCATAATCTGTTCCGCGCGGCACCGGTGCCGGTTGGCCATTTTACCCTGTTCAGCTCGCGCCTCGGCAAGGAGCAGGCGGTTTATATCGCCGAGACGGATTATGCGCTTGCCTGACGGTGCGCTCGCGCGGCTCACCGCGGAGGCGCGTGCCTGCACGCGCTGCGCCGATTTCCTGCCATGCGGCCCACGCCCGGTTTTTCGCGTGGCGGCGAGTGCGCGACTGCTGATCATCGGTCAGGCACCGGGGACGCTTGTGCACGAGACGGGGATCCCTTTCAACGATCCTTCGGGGCGGCGGCTCCGGGCGTGGATGGGGGTGACAGAGGCGGCATTCTATGACGCGGCGCGGGTCGCGATCCTGCCCATCGGACTCTGCTATCCGGGAACCCTGCCGCAAGGCGGCGACCGGCCGCCGGCGCCGGGCTGCGCGGCGCTCTGGCATCCGCGCTTCCTGCCCCTGTTGGCCGATATCCGCCTCACCCTGTTGGTCGGTGGCTATGCCCAGGATTTTGTCCTCGGGCCGGGGCGGGTGGGCGACAGGGTGCGTGATTTCCGCCGCTTTCTGCCGCGCCTGCTCCCGCTGCCGCACCCCTCCTGGCGCACCTTGGGGTGGGAGCGGCGCAATCCGTGGTTCGCCGCCGAGCTTTTGCCGGCGTTGCGCCGGCTTGTGCGCGAGGCTTGGGCATGAGCGGGGTTTTCTCCGCCCGCCGCCTGGGCGGCGTGGTGCTGGCCGGGGTCATGGCCCTCGGACTCGCCGATTTCGTGCTCTGGCGCTGGGCTGGGGGCGAGCTTGCCGACAGTTATTCATCCTGGCGCGACGCCCGCATCGCGGAGGGGTTCACCGTCGCCGACGCGCCGACGCGCCTGACCGGCTGGCCCTTCGCGGCGCGGCTGATCGTCGCGGGATTTGCGCTCCGTGCCGGGGCCGCGGGCTCCCCCACCAGCTTCGAATTCTCCGCCCCCGAGATCGAGCTCTCGGTGGCGATCAGCGCCCCGCGCGACCTCGTGATCACCCCCGCCTTGCCGGCCCGGCTCCGGCTTGGCCCGCTGCCCCCGCTCGCGCTGACGGCGGCGGCGTTGTCCATCCGCGCGCGGCTCGGCGCCCGCGCCGAGGAGCGGCCGGCGGTGCTGACCGCGCGGGATCTCAACCTCTCCCCCGAAGGCAATGGAGCTGGCGCCGTCAGGGTCGCCGCAATCGATCTCAGCCTGCTGCCACCCGATAGTGACGCGCGGGTCGATTTCCGTCTCCAGGCGCGGGCGATCGACCTGCCGGCGGGGGTGACCTGGCCGTTTGGCCGGCGCATCGGGCTGCTCGACCTCACCGCCGATCTCGCGCCGCCGCTGCCTTTGCCGATCATCGATAGCGCGCGCACGGCGGCGGCCTGGCGCGATGCCGGGGGCAGGCTCAGGCTCGCCCCGGCGCGGCTCGAATGGGGCGGGCTGACCTTGGGCGGCGAGGCCCATCTGACGCTTGACCGCGCCCTCGCCCCCCAGGCGGTGGGGGCGGTGCATCTCGTCGATCCCGACGCGGCGGTCGCGACGCTGGCCCGCCAGGGCTTGATGACCCGCCAAAGTGCGATGGCGATCGGGGCGGTGCTGAGCCTTCTGGCCCAGCCGCGCACCGAGGGCGGCAAGCCGGAAATCGATCTGCCCTTCACGCTCGATTCCGGCATACTCTCGGCCGCCGGCGTTCCGCTGCTCCGCCTGCCCTTTTCCCCTGACGCCGCGCCGTAATGGCTCAACCGGACGCAACGGCCGCGGCGAGCCGGGGAATATCCTCGGCGACAATGTCCCATGCGGCCTCGGCGCGGAGATCCCGCGCTTGCGCCGGGCCATATTCGCCGGGGCGGGGGATGAAGCCGGTGCGCAGGCCGAGCGCCCGGGCCGCGGCGAGATCGCTGTTATGGGCGGCGGCCAGCATGACTTCGTGGGGTGCCAGGCGGAGCAGGCGGCAGGCGCCGAGATAGGTCTCCGGATCGGGTTTGTAATGGCCGAAGATATCGGCGCCGAACACCACATCCCACGCCATCCCCCCGGCCTTGGCCAGGTTGACGAGCAGCGCGACATTGCCGTTCGAGAGCGTGCCGATGATCGCGCGCTGTTTCAGCGCGTCAAGCCCGGCCACGGTATCCGGCCAGGGTTTCAGCCGGTGCCAGCCCGCGACCATCCAGGCGCGATCGGCGTCATCGAGGCCAGCGATGGCAAACCGCGCGATCAGTTCATCGAGGCTCGCGCGGTGCAGATCGTCGAGTACCGTCCAGGGGAGCGCCCCGCTCCGCACCCGCTGCATCGAGGGCTGATAGGCGCCGCGCCAGGCATCGACGAGGCCGGCCCAGTCCGCCGCGATGCCGCGCCTTGCGCCGAACGCGCCCAGCTCGGCGATCAGGCTGCCGCGCCAATCGACCACCGTGCCGAAGACATCGAACAGAACCGCTTTCACGCCGCGCATGCGCCGCTCTCCTCAACCGATCGGCCAGGGGCGTTGCGCGGGGCGCATTTCCTCCCATTTTGCCGCCAGCCGCAGCACGCCGATGTCATCGAAGCGCCGGCCGATGATCTGCATGCCGATCGGCAGGCCCTCGCGGGTATAGCCGGCATTGATCGAGACCGCCGGCTGCTCGGACATGTTGAAGCCGACGGTGAAGGCGATGTGCTCGAACGGGCGCGCCGGGTCGTTGGTGGGCGCGGGAAGCTCGGCGGCAAAGGCCGGCATCGGCGCGGTCGGCGAGAGCGCGAAGTCGATATCGCGGAACGCGCGCGCGGCGGCGGCGCGTATCGCCATGATCTGGCTGACCCCGCGATAGACCTCAAGCCCCGAGGCCCGCGCCCCCCCCTCCGCCCAGGCATGGATGAACGGCAGGACTTTTGCCCGCCGCGCGGCGGGAAGCGCGCTGATATCGGCCCAGGCGCGCACCCGCCAGAAGGTATCCAGGCCGGCGAGCATTTCGGCGGTCAGGAAAGGCGGCATTTCCACGATGATCGCCCCGGCGTGGGCGAAGGCGCGCGCCGCCGCCTCGATCGCCGCGGCGATTTCAGGCTCGGGCGTGAACCCCGCACCGGCCTCGCGCAGCAGCCCGATGCGCAAGCCCCGCACCTCGCAGCCGAGCGCCTGCCAGGGGATGTCGGCGGGAGGCAGGCTCATGTGATCGCGCCAGTCGGGGCGGCTGATCACCGCCATCATCACCGCCGTATCGGCGACGGTGCGGGTGAGCGGACCGGCGGCGCGGCCGATATAGGGCGGATCGATCGGCACCCGCCCAAGGCTCGGCTTGAGTCCGACCAGGCCGCACCAGCCGGCCGGCAGCCGCACCGAGCCGCCGATATCGGTGCCGATATGGAGCGGCCCATAGCCCGAAGCCGCCGCCGCCGCCGCCCCGGCGCTCGACCCACCCGGATTGCGCGCGAGATTCCACGGGTTGCGGGTGAGCGGATGGAAACTGGAGAGGCCGGAAGAGAGCATGCCGTAATCGGGCATCGTGGTTTTGGCGAAAATCACCGCGCCCGCCTCGCGCAGCCGCGCCGAAGGCGGTGCATCGACGGGCTGCGGGGTAAGTTCGCTCGCCGCGGTGCCGAGCGGCATCGGGACGCCCTTGGTCGCGAGATTCTCCTTGATCGAGACCGGCACGCCATCGAGCGGGCCAAGCGCCTCCCCCTTCTGCCAGCGCGCCGTAGCCGCGCGCGCCTGCGCCCGCGCGCCCTCCGGGTCGTAGGCGTAAAGCGCATGCAGCTCCGGCTCCCGCGCCGCGATGCGCGCGATCACCGCCTCGATCACCTCGCTCGGGGAAAATTCCTTGCGGGCGAAGCCGGCGGCGAGATCGACGGCGGTCGTATCGGCAAGCTCGGTCATGCGATGCTCCTCATGCTCAATCAGGCGACAGGATGCGCCGGCGTAGCCGATCGCTCAACCCGCCCCCTGCCCTTGCGCGGGCCGGCGGCCTGAGCTAACCCGCCGGGCTTCGGGTGCGGAGGCGGCAAATGGCGGCGAAAAGCGTGAAAAAAGTGGTGCTCGCCTATTCCGGCGGGCTCGATACCAGCGTCATTTTGCGCTGGCTCCAGGAAACCTATGGCTGCGAGGTCGTCACCTTCACCGCCGATCTCGGCCAGGGCGAGGAATTGGCGCCGGCGCGCAGCAAGGCCGAAATGTTTGGCGTGAAAGAAATTTTTATCGAGGATTTACGCGAAACCTTCGTCCGCGACTACGTCTTTCCGATGTTCCGGGCCAATGCGCTCTATGAAGGGCAGTATCTCCTTGGCACCTCGATCGCCCGCCCCCTCATCGCCGCCCGCCAGATCGAAATCGCCGAGGCGGTGGGGGCGGACGCCGTGGCCCATGGCGCGACCGGCAAGGGCAACGATCAGGTGCGCTTCGAACTCGCCTATTACGCCCTCAAACCCGATGTCACGGTGATCGCGCCGTGGCGCGAATGGTCGCTCACCTCGCGCGCGAAGCTGCTCGAATTCGCCGAGGCGCACCAGATCCCGATCAGCAAGGACAAGCGCGGCGAGGCGCCGTTTTCGGTCGACGCCAATCTTCTCCACTCCTCCTCGGAGGGGAAAATCCTCGAGGATCCGGCGGTCGAACCCGACGAAATCGTCTATCAGCGCACCATCCGCCCCGAGGACGCGCCCGACCAGGCGACCACCATCGCCATCGATTTCGTCGCCGGCGACCCGGTCGCGATCGACGGCGCGGCGCTGTCGCCGGCCGCCCTCCTCACCCGGCTCAACGAACTCGGCCGCGCCAACGGTATCGGCCGGCTCGATCTCGTGGAAAACCGCTTCGTCGGCATGAAATCACGCGGTGTCTATGAAACGCCCGGCGGCACCATCCTGCTCGCCGCCCATCGCGGCATCGAAAGCCTCACCCTCGACCGTGAGGCGGCGCATCTCAAGGACAGTTTGATGCCGCGCTATGCGGAGCTGATCTATAACGGCTTCTGGTTCAGCCCGGAGCGGCGGATGCTCCAGGCGCTCATCGACGAGAGCCAGAAATCGGTGAGCGGACGGGTGCGGCTCAAGCTTTACAAGGGCAACGCGACGGTGATCGGTCGTGAGAGCCCAAACAGCCTCTATTCCATGCGCGTGGTGACCTTCGAGGACGACCAGGGCGCCTATAACCAGGCCGACGCCCAGGGCTTCATCAAGCTCAACGCGCTCCGCCTGCGTCTTGCCGCGGCGGCGGGGCGGCGCGGCGGGGCGTTGTAAGAGAAGGCGAGGGGCTTTGCCCCTCGACCCCACCAGGGACAGAAGTCCCTGGACCCTATTTCCGAAGGCTTGCCTCCGGGATGGGGGCAGCGCCCCGGCCTTCTCCTTCCGCCCCGGTGGCGTGGAACCGTGGGCGCGCCTATATGGGGGGAAATGGTTTGTTGGAGGGTTGATTGATGGCGGAGTCTGTCTCGGCGCCGGTCCCGGTCACTGTGCTCACGGGTTATCTGGGCGCTGGCAAGACCACCCTGCTCAACCGCATTCTGAGTGAGAACCATGGCAAGCGCTATGCCGTGGTGATCAACGAGTTCGGCGAGTTGGGTGTTGACAACGACCTCGTCGTGGATACCGACGAGGAAGTGTTCGAGATGAACAATGGCTGTATTTGTTGCACCGTGCGTGGCGATCTCATTCGCATCCTGGGCGGTCTGATGAAGCGGCGGGGGAAGCTCGACGGCATCATCATCGAGACCACCGGGCTTGCCGATCCGGCCCCGGTCGCGCAGACGTTTTTCGTCGATGAGCTGGTGCGCGAGAAGACGCGGCTCGATGCGATCGTGACGGTGGTCGATGCCAAGCATTTGCCGGCGCGACTTGACGATAGCCCGGAAGCCAGGGAGCAGATCGCTTTCGCCGATGTTATTGTCCTCAACAAGATCGATCTGGTTTCCGGGGAAGAACTGGCTGCGGTGGAGGGGCGTATTCGCGCGATCAACCGTTTCGCGCGCATCCATCGCGCGACGCGTGGCGGCGTGCCGATTGGCGAGCTGCTCGATCGCGGCGCGTTTGATCTCAACCGCATTCTCGAGATATCGCCTGATTTTCTCACCGAGGATGGGCACGAGCATAACGGTGAAGTAACGAGCATGAGCTTCGAGCTGACGCGGCCGGTCGATGCGGAAAAATTCAATGCCTGGATCGGGACACTTCTCGCCGCACAGGGCCAGGATATTCTGCGCACCAAGGGCATTCTTCATTACGCTGGCGAGAAGCGGCGGTTTGCTTTCCAGGCGGTGCACATGATGGCCGATGGCGATTTCATCGGTCCCTGGGCGGCGGGTGTCGCGCCGCGCTCGAAGCTGGTGTTCATCGGACGTAACCTCAATCGCCCGCAATTGCGGCGCGGTTTCGAATCCTGCCAAGTGGATTGAGCCCGCGATGAGCGGGCTCGCCAATCCCGATCAATTGCTTGCCGAGCGCGGCGTCGAGCAGCAGCTCGACGCCTTTGTGGTCGCCACGGTGTTCTCGCGCGATGGCGCGGCGGCGGCGTTTGCCTTGGGCGATGGCTCGATCGCGCTGGTGGCGCGCGCCGAGCCCAGCACGTGGCGGCGCGTGGCGGCGCATGACGGCGCGGTCTTGGCGCTGGCCCCGGCGGTGACGCGCGAGGGTTTTCTCTCGGGCGGCGATGACGGCGCGTTCATGGCGGTGAACAGCGCTGGAGAAAAGCACGAGATCGCTCGCTTCGGCATGAAGTGGGTCGAGCATGTGGCGAGCCACGCAAGCGGCGTCATGGCGGCAGCGGTGGGGAAAAAACTCCATCTGTTCGATGCCCAGGGCGCGCCGCTCAAGGTGCTCGATCACCCCTCCGCGATCACCGGATTGGCGTTTGACGCCAAGGGCAAGCGGGTGGCAACGGCGCATTACAATGGTGTCAGCCTGTGGTTCGTCGCCTCCAAATCCGCCAATCCGCGCCGGCTGGAGTGGAAAGGCAGCCACACCGCGCTGGCGTTTTCGCCGGATGGCGACGTGGTGGTGACGGCGATGCAGGAAAATGCGCTGCATGGCTGGCGGCTTTCCAGCAATGAACACATGCGCATGAGCGGCTACCCGGCCAAGACGGCAGCGCTTTCCTTCAGCCGTGGCGGCAAGTGGCTGGCGACCTCGGGGGCCGATACCGTGGTGCTGTGGCCCTTCACGGGCGGTGGGCCGATGGGCAAGCCGCCGGTCGAATTGGCCGGCGGTGACAACGTGATGTGCACGTACGTTGCCTGCCATCCCGTGCACGAGGCGGTCGCGGCCGGCTTCGCCGATGGCCTGGTCGTGCTTGCCGATATCGACTCGCATCGGATCCTGCCGGTTTGCGGGCCGGGGCGCGGCCCGGTCTCGGCGCTTGCCTGGAGCCCAGATGGCGCGTTTCTCGCCATCGGCACCGAGAGTGGTGTCGCCGCACTCATCGATTTTTCCAAACGCTAGATTTCGGGAGAAGGTTGCGATGGAACAGATCACCGCCCAGGGCTTGCGGATGGACAAGCTTGGCCTCGGCACCTGGCGCATGCAGGGCGCGGCCTGCCGAAGCGCGGTCGAGCAGGCGCTGGCGTTGGGCTATCGCCATCTCGATACCGCCGAGATGTATGGCAATGAGGACGCGGTGGGTGCCGCGATCGCGGCGGCGGGCATTCCGCGCGGCGAGCTGCACGTCACCACCAAGGTGTGGTGGGAGCATCTTTCGCCCGACGGCATCAAGCGCGCCCTGGCGGCGAGCCTCAAGGCGCTGCGGCTTGATTATGTCGATCTCTACCTCATCCATTGGCCGGCGCCCGAGATGGATTTGCCGGCTTCCCTCGAGACGCTGATGGCGGTGCGCGAGGCGGGATTGGTGCGCCATATCGGGGTGTCCAATTTCCCGACCGCCCTTCTCCGGCGCGCCGTCGAGGAAGTGCGCGCGCCGATCGTGTGCGATCAGGTCGAATATCATGTGCTGCTCGACCAGTCGGCGGTACTGGATTATGCCCGCGCGAAGGGGTTGTTCGTCACCGCCTATTGCCCGCTGGCCCAGGGACGGCTGGCGGAGCACCCGGTCCTCGCGGCGATCGCCAAAAAACATGGCGCCAGTCCGGCACAGATCGCCCTGAAATGGCTGCTCGATCAGCCGGGCGTTGCCGCCATCCCGAAAGCCGCGCGGCGCGAGAGCCAGAGTGCCAACCTCGCGGCCTTCGGGGTGGCGCTGGATGACAGCGACCGCGCCGCTATCGCCGCCCTGCCCAAGGATCAGCGCTGCGTCAACCCCGGCTTCGCGCCGGCGTGGGACAAACCCGCGCACGTGTGATAGTCTCTGCCCCGCAACAAGAGCGAACGGGGGGCGTAATGGCGCTCAATGTCACCGTGCCGAAGCGGCCGGGCTGGGTTGATGAGTTCCGCGCCTTCATCATGCGTGGCAATGTCGTCGATCTCGCGGTCGGTATTGTCATCGGCGCCGCCTTCACCGGCATCGTCAGCAGTCTGGTCAAGGATCTGCTCAATCCGGTGCTCGGGCTGATCGTCGGCGGCATCGATTTTTCCAATGTCTTTTTCACACTCAGAGGCGATCACGAAGCAACCCTCGAGGCCGCCCAAAAAGCCGGGGCGGTGACGCTCAATGTCGGCTTGTTTCTCAACGCGGTGATTAATTTCCTGATCGTGAGTTTCGCGATTTTCTGGGTCGTGAAGGCCTTGTCGCGGCTCCAGCGCCGTCCCGCCCCGGCGCCGCCACCGCGCTCGGAGGTCCTGCTCGAGGAGATCCGCGACCTGCTCAAATCGCGCGCCTGAGGCGCCGCCCACGGGGAGTTGAGGCGAGTGGCGTCTGGCCAGGATGGAGGGACATCCCTACCATCGGCCCATGGAATTCTGGAACGCCGCGACCAACAGCTTCCTCCTCGCCTTCCCGGCACTGTTCTCGATCATCAACCCGATCGGGGGCGCACTGATCTTTCGCGAGGCGACTGCCGATCGGAGCCCCGCCCAGCGAACTTGGCTGGCTGGGCGGGTGGGCATGTATTCCGTGCTGGTGATGCTCGGCTCGCTCTGGGGCGGTACCTATGCGCTCGCCTTTTTCGGCATCACGCTGGCGGCCCTGCGCATCGCCGGCGGCCTGGTGATCGCGGTGCGCGCCTGGGCGCTGCTCTCGGGGCCGGAACACAAGGAGGAGCCGCGCGCCGAGCCGCAATCGGCGCCGGAGGGCGCGGCCGAGGATATCGCCTTTTTCCCGCTCACCATGCCGCTCACCACCGGGCCGGGGACGATTTCGGTGGCCATCGCCTTTGCCTCGGAGCGGCCGGCGGGCGAACTCGCGGTCGGCGGGTTTTTTCTCGGCGCCTCGCTGGCCGCCGTGCTGCTCGCGGGGGTGATCTGGATCAGCTACCGCTCCGCCGACCGGCTGATGGCCTTTCTCGGCCCCGCCGGGGTGCGCACCATGAGCCGGCTGATCGCCTTTGTTCTCCTTTGCATCGGCACCCAGATCACTCTCGATGGTGTGGCGGCGGCGCTCAAGCCGCTCCTCGCGCACTGAGAGTTTGAAAAAGAATGCCCTCGTGCCCCAGAATCGACCGAGAAAAAATCAATGTTTTCAGAGGGCATTCTTTTTCAAGTTCGATGGATTTTCAGGCTCTGAGCGCCCGCGATCACCCTTCGCCGAGCTGAAACCCGGCCCAGAACGGGTCGCGCGGATCGACGAAAATCGTATTGAGCCCATAGAGCCGCGCCCAGCCGGCAACGCTCGGCCGGATGGCGGGAAGGCCGGCGAGCGTCGTTGCTGCCTCGACGCGGCCCTCAAAGAGGCTCCCGATGATGCTTTCATGGATGAACTCGCCGCCCACCGCAAGCCGCCCCTGGGCGACCAGTTGCGCCATGCGCGCCGAGGTGCCGGTGCCGCAGGGCGAGCGGTCGATGGCGCGGGTGCCGTAGAAAACCGCGTTGCGGGCATCGGCGCGCGGATCGCGCGGCGCACCGGCCCAGAGCACATGGCTCACGCCGCGGATGGTCGGATCCTCGGGGTGGACGATTTCGGCCGCCGCGTTCACCGCGTCGCGCACCAGCGGGCTCAGGCGGAGAATATCGCCCGGAGAAAATGTCTCCAGCCCGGCATAATTCGGCTGTTTCTCGATGATCGCATAGAAATTGCCGCCATAGGCGACATCGAGCACGATCTCGCCCACGCCTGGGCAATCGATGCGCAGTTCGCTCGCCGCGAGATAGGAGGGCACGTTGTGCAGGCGCACGCGCGCGATGAAGCGTCCGTCGCGTTCATATTCGGCGACGACGCGCCCCGCCGGGGCATCGAGCGCCACCACGCCTTCCCGCGCCGGCGTGATGAGGCCGTGTTCGAGCGCCATGGTAACGGTGCCGATGGTGCCATGCCCGCACATCGGCAGGCAGCCCGAGACCTCGATATAAAGGATCGCGGCGTCGCAATCGGGGCGGAGCGGCGGGTAGAGAATGGCACCCGACATGATATCGTGCCCGCGCGGCTCGAACATCAGGGCGCGGCGCACCCAGTCGTGGCGCGCAATGAAATCGGCTCGCCGCGCGCTCATCGTCGCCCCCGCGAGCATGGGCGCGCCCCCGGCGACGAGGCGCACCGGATTGCCGCAGGTATGCCCGTCGAGACAGAAAAAACTGTGCGGCGTCATCTATCCTCCGCGATCCGCTCGATATCGGCCCCGCACGCGGCGAGCTTGGCTTCCACCGCCTCATAGCCGCGATCGAGGTGATAGACCCGGCTGACCACGGTTTCCCCGCGCGCCGCCAGCCCCGCCAGCACCAGCGAGACCGAGGCGCGCAAATCGGTCGCCATCACCGGCGCGCCCGAGAGATGCGGCACGCCGCGCACGATCGCCGAGGCGCCATGCACGTTCACCCGCGCTCCCATGCGGTTGAGTTCGGGAACGTGCATGAAGCGGTTCTCGAAAATCGTCTCGGTGATCATCGCCGCCCCCTCGGCGACCGACATCAGCGCCATGAACTGCGCCTGCATGTCGGTGGGAAAACCGGGATAGGGCTCGGTCATGACATCGACGCCGGCCAGCCCGTTGCGCCGGCGGGCGAGGATGCCCGTCGCGGTCTCGCTGATCTCGACCCCGGCGTCATCGAGCGCGCGGGCCAGCGCCGCGACATCGCCGAGCCGCGCCCCGCGCAGATCGATCTCGCCCCCGGCGATCGCGGCGGCGCAGAGATAGGTGCCGGTCTCGATGCGGTCGGGGATGATGGCATGGCACGCGCCATGGAGCTTCGTCGCGCCCTCGATCACCAGCCGATCGCCGCCGATGCCGCTCACCCGCGCCCCCATGGCGGCCAGACACTCAGCGAGATCGCCGATCTCGGGCTCGCGCGCGGCGTTGGCGATGATCGTCTGGCCCTCCGCCAGGCTCGCCGCCATCAGCAGGTTTTCGGTCGCCCCGACCGAGGGAAAGGGCAGCACGATCTCCGCCCCGCGCAGCCGGCCCGCGACCGAGGCCACGATATAGCCGCCTTCGATGCGGATCACCGCCCCCATCTGCTCCAGCCCCTTGAGATGGAGATCGACGGGGCGGGTGCCGATGGCGCAGCCGCCGGGCAGCGACACCCGCGCCTCGCCACAGCGCGCGAGCAGCGGGCCCAGCACCAGCACCGAGGCGCGCATTTTGCGCACGATGTCATAGGGCGCCTCGGTCGAGGTGATGCGCCCGCCGAGCCCGAGCGTTTTTTTCTCCGGCCCCCACTCCACCGCGATGCCATGCTGGGCGAGCAAGCTCGCCATGGTGCGGATATCCTCAAGCCGTGGCACGTTTTCGAGCGTCAGCCGCTCCTCGGTCAAGAGACCCGCGGCCATCAGCGGCAACGCCGCGTTTTTCGCCCCACCAATCGCGATGGCGCCCGAAAGCGGCCGGCCGCCGCGGATCAGAATGCGGTCCATCGCTCAGAGCCTGAAAATCAATCGAACTTGAAAACGAATACCCTCTGGAAACATTGCTTTTTTCCGATCAATTCCGGGGCGCGAGGGCATTCTTTTTCAAACTCTCAGAGCCGGGGCAGCGCGACCCCGCGCTGGCCCATGTATTTGCCCGCCTTGTCGGCGTAACTGGTCTCGCACGCGCTCTCGCCCCGGAGAAAAAGAAACTGGCAGATACCTTCCCCGGCATGGATTTTGGCCGGCAAGGGCGTGGTATTGCTGATCTCGATCGTCACCTGCCCCTCCCATTCCGGCTCGAGCGGCGTCACGTTGACGATGATGCCGCAGCGCGCATAGGTCGATTTGCCGAGGCAAATCACCAGGATATCGCGCGGGATGCGGAAATACTCGACAGTGTGGCCGAGCGCGAAACTATTGGGCGGGATGATGCATACCGGGCCTTGCCGATCAACGAAGCTTTGCGGGCTGAAGGCTTTGGGATCGACCACGGCGGAATCGACATTGGTGAAAATCTTGAACTCGTCGGCGATACGCGCGTCATAGCCATAGGAGGACAGACCATAGCTGATCACGCCCTCGCGCCGCTGGGTCTCGACGAAGGGCTCGATCATGCGCGCTTCCTCGGCCATGCGGCGGATCCAGTGATCGGGCATCACGGACATCTTCGTTCTCCATCGGGCGGCTGGCATGCGGTCTAGCGCAGGCGCGGGGCGGAAGGCCAGGGGCGAATCCCCTAGCCTTGCCTTGATCATCACGCCATGCCACCAAGCACGAAACCCCTTGTGGAGGAGAACATCATGGATCCCAAAGGCACGGCGGCGCTCGTCACTGGCGGCGCGTCAGGTCTCGGCGAGGCGACGGCGCGGGCCTTGGCGGCGCTTGGCGCCAGAGTGGCGCTGCTCGACATGAACGCCGCCCGCGCCGCCGAGGTGGCGGGCAAGATCGGCGGCATCGCGCTTACCTGCAATGTCGCGAGCGCCGAGAGCGCCGAGGCGGCGGTGGCGGCGGCGCGCGAGCGGCACGGCCCTGCGCGCATTCTGATCAACTGCGCCGGCATCGGCACGCCTGGCCGCGTGGTCGGCAAGAACGGGCCGCTGCCCTTGGATGATTTCCGCCGCGTCATCGAGGTCAATCTGATCGGCAGTTTCAACCTGATCCGCCTGATGGCGGCCGACGCGCAAGGCCTCGACCCGCTCGCCGATGGCGAACGCGGCGTCATCGTCAACACCGCCTCGGTCGCCGCCTTCGACGGCCAGATCGGCCAGGCCGCCTATAGCGCCTCGAAAGGTGGGATCGTCGGGATGACACTGCCGATCGCCCGCGACCTCGCCCGCGCTGGCATCCGCGTCTGCACCATCGCGCCGGGGATTTTTGGCACGCCGATGCTGCGCGGCCTGCCGCAAGAAGTGCAAGACAGCCTCGCCGCCAGCATCCCTTTTCCCCAGCGCCTCGGCCGGCCGGAAGAATACGCTGATCTCGCGCTTCACATCATTTCCAACCGCATGCTGAACGGCGAAACCATCCGGCTTGATGGGGCTATTCGCATGGCGCCGAAGTAGACGAGAAGGGGCGGTTTGAAGCGCGTGCATCGCCCTTTTAGTGGCATTTAGAAACTCCTGACCAACAGGCCCAAGTTGACCTCAGGGAGCTGTCATACCGGCTACCTGCGCCTGATTTTCTGAACGCATCCGCAGCGGCGGATCGTTGCCTCCACGACCATTGTGTTGAGTCTACTTGCGCCCGTCGGGGGCATAAATCACTCGCTAAAACCATCCTAGCAGCATGGAACAGCTATGCCGCCAGCCCAGATTGCTCCAATGCGACACACGACGCTCGATCACCACGTCTCGCAAGGGGCGGCATGGTTGTCACTGAGCAACCAAGGACGAAACACAGCCCTTCTCTCTTATGCCGCTTTCGAGTTTCGCCTGGCGATCGAGCACATCATGCTTTTCCACTGGTTCGCCGAAACGAATGCAGCGGAGCGCCTTGGGAATCTCGGGGATTTATCTTCATTTAGGAAAATGCGAGACCGCATTCGTAAAATCCGCGGGAACAGAAAATTTCTTTGGAGAACCCGGAAATTTACTCTGTTGCTTCTCCAGACCTTAAAAGTAGATACAAAATTTTATCTACCTGACTTTGGTGAATTAGAACGTAGTTATCAGCGGTGCAGCGATCTTTGCCATATTGAATGGACTGTGTTTTCTACAAATGAAGAAATCCAAGCTACGTATTATGAATACGTCACAGACGCAAAGGATCTTTGCGAACGGAGCATAGGTGGCCTTTTTAGCCTCATAAGAGATGGCGATAGCGCAGAATTTTCTAAATTAAAACAACAATATCTTGAGGAACAAATTGGCGACGAAGATGTCGTTGAGTATGTTCGCAAGTGCGGTATATGGGCAAAGGTAACATATAATGACGGTCGCGTCTCCGAATTTACCGGAATCGCTGTCCCACCAGGATCATGATCGTCCCGCCAAATATACGCCTTCGCCCGGAGTCTCAATGCCCATTTCACAACCGGATGAGCAAGACTCGTTATTTTGATGGCGGCGTGTTTTTCATCAGTCCATCGGTAACCGCGTTCAAGAAGTTATTGACAGAGGTGCCGGATACAGAGTCAAGGACAATCTTGTCGAAGAAATCAGGACTACCGCTCTCGGTCACGATGGCGTAGATATTCAGTGGTTTGTCCTTAGTGGCATCTATCGGAACCGTGCGCATCTGGTTCGAGAAAAGATCGCGGCATTGTGCGGTCTGGGGCTTCCAAATTTGCGCGCAATTGGTAAAGATATACGTTCCGCGCTTCATCTTTCCGAGGGCTATTGGCACCGATATCGTTGCCGCCTTTTCCGCATCGGCGGCAGCAGTGCTTCCTCCCAAGATGAGCGGCGAACTGGCAAATGACAGCATGATCCCAATGTCTTTTTCCGCCGGCCAGCCGGGATTGGGCGCCGCGGTGTTATCGAACTGAACAACGACCGGCTCAAATGTGACTGTCTTTTTGTCATCAGAGACCAATACCAATATCTCGACGAACAGCGAAGGGTCGTCGGCAACACCGAGACTCTCCAGATTGTTCCTTGTAAGCTTGCTACCCTTAAGTTTAGGAGCGCTACGCTCGCGCGGACCGAACCGCCCTCTGACGATATCTAAGCAAAAAAATTGTTTGGATTTACTAAGATCTATCGGTCCCTCGCCGTACGCGATATACGTTGCCGTTAGATTGTCCTGCGCTTGCGCGACGGCGGTTTTGATCGCGTCAGCGACCGCAGTCACCGCCATCGTTATTCCCGCCGCCACGATAGGAGCAACAAAAGCTGGCTTCGCTTTATTCTCCGAGCTGAAAAAAATGCATTCATCCCGCTTCAACACTACCACTACCGCAGTTTCCCGTTCCGTTACTTGCGTCACGGTTTGCGGAGGCGAGCCAGGAAACCAGCCTGACAGCGTGTTGCAGCCAGACAAAATCAGGCAAGCTGACAGCAAAGCTGACGCCCTCATAGCGGCCACCAAGCTTTTTCTATTGTAATATATCTCGCCTGATCGAAATATGTCAAGAAATCATTTCGATCGATGTTGATCGGCGCGAGACCGGCCCATGTGGCTGAAAAGGTTCAAACAGCCGCCGCCCCGATCGATATCCCGAGAGAACCCAGGACCAGTTGATTGAGCGCCTCTCGGCATTCATCAAGATCGGCATTCATCCAGCTCGGACAGGCGGTCTCGTCCAGGCAGCGATGCCTGCTGCCCTCCCGCCGCCGCGCCGGTAGCGTGCCAACCAGCCATACATCGTCCGTGCCGTAACACCCAGGGCACGCGCAACACCCGCGGGACTTTCCCCCGCTCGCACACCGCGCACCGCGCGTATGCGCAGCACCTCCAAAGTGGCATGATCAAGTGAGCGCGCATCATCATTTCTCATCTCCACAATGAATCATACGCGCTCTACCCCGTCAATAAGAAATACGAAAATACTTATGGACGGATTAATATAACTTGGTTAACATACGCCCTGCATGGCGGCTGGTTAACAACGTGCCAGTTATTTGATTTTTACTTTCGGTGAGACGTGCCTGACTTTCGACGAGACGTGCCCGAAGAATGTTTTCAAGCGCAACGAAGGCAAGTTCCGGGTCTTCGGGAAGGCCCTCCAATTCAGGGCTGTTCAACGCTCTCTCGTCGGGTGGACTGAGTCCGATTTGCAACACCTGCCTGGTAAAGCGAAATCATTAAGACGAAGGGGATTCCCCAAGCGAAAAAAGTCTGACTCATAGGGCGGCA
>JAJYYH010000033.1 GCA_021801255.1 Pseudomonadota bacterium | reverse complement strand
AGAACACCGTGGCAGCCATCGCCAAACGGAGCCGGCCAACAACCAACCCCGTCAGTTAATCCCGGCCATGTTCCCGCTACGTGCCGCGAACCGTGCTATCCTGCCCGTTCTATGGCGTACCCCCGTGTTCGCTCATGTCTTGGGCGGTAGGCTTGGTGCTGGAAGAAGTTCAGGTGACGCCAGCGCATGTGCTCAGTGTCGTAGGCAAGGCAATCGGCAGCCGCTTCGCCTGGCCTCGGGGTCAAAGTCGCGATGGGCTACCCACCAGGGCAGCATCAGCCCGAGTGCCAGATGCAGCAGGTTGGGACGGAAACCGTGGCGGCTGGTGTGGAAAGCTCAACCACCCAAAGATGGATCCTCCCTCCACCGGTGAACCGCGCCGTTGGGGCGCACTGAATAAGGTGAGCTAGTCGCCGCCCTCGCCAGCCGGGACGAGGCGGGCCATCAGCGCTTCCATCGCCCGGAGCGTCGCCTCGCTCGCGTGGTGCTCCATGCCCTCGGCGTCCTCGCGCGCCGTTACCTCATCGACACCGATCGCCTGAAGGAAGCGGGCGACGATTTCGTGGCGGGCGCGGGCGCGGGTGGCGAGGGCCTGGCCAGCCGCGGTCAGCGTCACCGCGCTGTAGGGCTCAGTCTCGACCAAGCCGTCGCGGACGAGGCGAGCCACGGTCTTGATCACTGTGACATGGGTGACGCCCAGCGCCCGGGCGATTTCCGAGGCGCGCGCGGCGCCGCGGGCGCGGATCAGATCATCGATCAGCTCGACGTAATCCTCGGCGATCTCGCTCTGGCGGGCATCGCGGGCGCGCACGAAGCGGTTGCGTGGGGCGGGCAGGGAAGGGGTCTCGCTCATGGCGCCAATCTGCGGCGCCGGCGCTGCCTGGGCAAGATCGAGGCGCGCATCCCAAGCTCCAGGGCTTTGCCCCTGGCCGGGATATAGCGATCGCCAGGCCATCTCCCATTTTGAAACTACTCACGACGGCGTGATGCATGAGGCAGGGCTATTCTTCCGCCTCAGCCGGGGCGGCGCGGGCTTCGGTGAGAGCGGCGAGCCCCTGTTGCAGCGTGGTCTCCTGATCCATGACTTCGAGCGGCAAGCGATGGCGATGCCGCCAATTCGAGGCGGCGGCGGTCCCCGGGCGGTTGATCTGCGCGCATTCGGCCAGCAGATCGCCGAGCGAAGCGAGCACCAGCGCGCTTGGGCTGCGCCCGAGAAAGGCGTGCAGAGCGGCGATGAGGCGGGCCAGCGCGGCCGGGTCGAGCGCCGCCACGGGCGCGATATCCTCAAGGGCAAAGCCGCGATCGCGCAAGGCGGCGAGCAGCTCTTCCCGCTCCTGCTGGCGCGGCGCCCGCGCTTCGGGCGGTAGCTCGGCCCCTTTCCACCAGCTGCGAAAACTCGGCAGGTCGTGGGTCGCGAAACTGGCAAGCGCGCGGCGCGGATAGCGGCCGGGGCGGTGGAACAGGCCGTTCGGCCAGCGCTCGAACAGCAGCAGCCGATAGGAAAGGATCCCCGCCGCCGCCAGCCGCGCGCGGAACCCCTCCGGCACCGTGCCGAGATCCTCGCCGACCAGAAGACAGCGATGGCGGTGGCTTTCGAGCGTCAGCAGGCCGAGCAGATCCTCACGCGGATAGCGGAGATAGGCGCCTTCGGCGGCCGTCACGCCGGGTGGGATGACGTAGAGCCGTTCGAGGCCCATCACGTGATCGATGCGCAGGGCTGTCGCGTTGCGCATATTGGCGGCAAGCAGCGCGGTATAGCCGGCATAGCCCGAGGCCGTGAGCACGCGCGGGTCGGGCGGCGGCAAGCCCCAATCCTGCCCCGCCGGCGTGAACGCATCGGGCGGCGCGCCGATCCGTGCCCCGGCCAGGAATTGCCCGGCATCGGCCCAGACCTCCGCCCCGTCCGGATCGACCCCGACCGCGAGGTCGCGATAGAGCCCGGCGCCGGCGCCGGCCGCGCGCGCCATCTGCCCCTCGGCGAGAAATTGCAGCCAGGCATGATAGGCGATGCGGTCGGCGTTCTCGTGGCAAAACGCGGCGATGCCGGCGGCGTCCGGGTGGCGCAGCGCTGCCGGCCAGTCTCGCCCCAGGCGCGGCGCGAAATGCTCGGCCAGCGTGTTGAAAACCGCGAAACGCTCCAGCGCCACGCCACCGGCGGCGCGGAACGCGGCGAACCCCGCGGCATCCCACGTTCCGGCACGAAACAGCGCCGCGAGCGCCGCATGCTTGCGCTGATGGACCAGCGCGTAGTCAACGCCCGCCTCTGGCACCGGCCAAGGCCCTGGCGCCGCCCCCCCGAGCGCCGCCAGATCCAGATGCAGCGGATTGAGAAAGTAGCGGCTGGAAGGACGGTACGGATTGGGATCAGCCCCCGCCCCCGGCATCGGCGCGTGCACGGGATTGATGCCAACGATTTCGGCGCCCCACTCCCCTGCCAGCGCCGCGAACCGCGCGAGATCGCCGTAGTCACCGATCCCCCAGCTTTGCTTCGACCATAAAGCAAAAAGCGCGGTGCCGATGCCCCATTTCCGCGCCCCTTCGCTGAGCCACTCGGGAAGCCAGGCATGGGGGGGCGGCTGCACCAGTCGCGTGCTCGCGGCCGCCATCCCAATAGTGATTTCCAGCCGGTGATAGCCCGGCGGCAGGTCGGCCGGCAGCGGCAAGGCCAGCCTGAGCCGGCCCATCGACGCGGCGCGCTCGCGGACCGGAAGTTCGGCGAGCGCCGCGCGCCCCTCCCGCGCGGTTCCATCTTCCAGCGTGATCCGCCAGCGCACGGTCTCAGGGATTGCCCGTTCCGCGATCACCACAGGCAGTTCCGGTTGCGGATCGCCCGCCGAGAGCACCACCACCGGCGCTAGCATCTCCCGCCACGGCGCCTCTGTCAGGGCCGCGACGGCCTCCGCCACCGCCACTGGCACCTCCGAATCAAAGCCGAGCGCGCGCAAGACGCCAGCGCGCGTCTCAGGCAAAAGCGGGCGGATCTGGCCGTCGGCATCGCGATAGGAGGGCGCGATGCCCGCCAGCGTCGCAAGCCGCGCCATCATTGCCTCGCCCGGGTCGGTCATCATCATCCCCTCTCCTCGCCAGAACGGTCGAACACCAGGGCCGCGGCCGGGAAATCCCGCAGCAGCGCGGCAAGCGGGAGCGTTCGCCCCGGCGGCGGCGACGGGGTATCGGTCAGCACCGCCGCCCCTCGCCGCTCCCAGAGCCGCTCCGGCAGGCGGAGCGCCGTGTCTTCCCACGCCGCCGGCATCACCAGCGGCTGTTCCGCAACCCCTGGCAGGCGCGCGGCAAGGCGGGTTGCCACCACCACGACCGCTTGCTCCCGATGGCTTCGCGCGAAGGCAAGCGCATGCCCGGCGTGGCGCCCGATCACTGAGAGGGGGATATAGACCCCTTCGGCGAACAGCACCGGGAAGCGCGCGCGGAGCTGGAGCAGCCGGCAGATCAGCGCCTGTTTCACCCGCCCATCCCGCCAGCGCGGCAGGCACGCCGCTGGCGATGCCACGCTCAGCCCTTGCGCGAGCGCGGTGAAATCCACCGGCCGGCGATTATCGGGGTCGACCAGGCTGAAATCCCAGATTTCGGTGCCCTGATAGAGATCGGGAATGCCCGGCGCGGTGAGGCGGAGCGTGGTTTGCGCCAGACCGTTCAGCGCCCCGGCCGGGGCAAGGCGCGCGACCATCGCCGCGAGTTCCGCGGTCAGCCCCTCGGCGCGCGTCGGAGCCATCACTCTGGCGAGAAAGTCTCGGCAGCGATGCTCATAGCCGAGATCCGGCGCGGCCCAACTGGAGCGGCGCTTGGCCTCGCGCAACGCCTTCTCCTGCCAGGCGGCGAGCCGCGCCGTGAAAGCCGCGAGCCCTTCGGCGTCGTTTGCGGCGAGACCGAGCGGCCAGGCGCCGAGGATCGTCTGGAACAAAATCGCCGTATCCGGCGCGTCCGGGGCATCTTCGTGCCGCCAAGCGGCGGTTCGCCGCATCCAGGCGGCCAGACGTTCGGCCCATAATTCCGGCATCTCGCTCAGCACCGCAAGGCGGGCGCGGGCATCCTCGCCGCGTTTGTGGTCATGCGTCGCCGTCGCCAGCAGGGCATGGGGCGATTGCGCCTGACGCGCCGCCATGGCGGCATGAAACGCCTCCGGGGCGAGGGTGAAATGATCGGGATCGCTTCCCACCTCGTTGCGGGAAATCAGCCGGCCATAGCGGTAAAATGCGGTGTCCTCGACCGCTTTCGCCGCAACCGGCGCGGTGAGTTGCTGAAAGCGCCGCATCGCGCGGCGCAGGCGGGCGCGGGCGGCGCCCGACAGGGTGCCCTGCCCGTCACCGAGCAGCCAGCGCGCCATCCGCGCCAGCAGATCATGGTCGGCGCGCGCGAGCCGGGCGCGCGCGGCGATGACAGCCCGCGCCATGATCGCCCGGTCTTGATCAGAGGCGCGCCCACGCTCGGCATAGATGCGATAGACCGGAAACGCGACCACCAGCGCCGCCAGAACCCGGCGCACCGCCGCCAGCCCGTCATCGCCGGAAGCGGGGTCATCGCGCAGGCTCTCGTGGAGGGCGAGGGCGGCCGCCGCGATCTCGGCGGGCAGAACTTCGCGCAGAACCTGCCGGCGCGCGGCACGCGCCTCGGCGGCGAAATCCGCTGTCCCGCCCGCGACCTGCACCCAGCTTCGGCTCAGTTCCGCGGCACCCGACGGATCGTGCAGCACCGCCCCGACCTGGTCCATGAAATCATAGCCGGTGGTGCCGTGGGTTTCCCAACTGACAGGAAGCGCCTCATCGGGGGCGAGGATTTTTTCCACCCAAACGTAGGGTGGACCGACAGGGGCATCCACCGGGCGGGTTTTGCCGGCCTCGGCGAGGCGGCGGCGGAGACGCCGGAGATAGCCCGCGGGATCGGCGAGCCCGTCGATATGATCGACCCGCACGCCATCGATCAGCCCCTCGGCGTAGAGTCGGAGCACGCCCGCATGGGTAGCTTCAAACACCGCCGGTCGTTCGACGCGAAGCCCGGCGAGGCCGATGATGTCGAAAAACCGGCGCCAGTTGATGTCCTCGGCGGCACGCCACCAGGCAAGGCGGTAGGCTTGCCGTTCGAGCACGTTGTGCAGCCGGGCCTGCCCCTCCGGGCTCCTGGTATCGAACCGCGCCAGCGCCCCCGCGATCGCCGGCGCGAGGGAGGA
The DNA here is from genome assembly GCA_021801255.1 of Pseudomonadota bacterium. Taxonomy (GTDB): domain Bacteria; phylum Pseudomonadota; class Alphaproteobacteria; order Acetobacterales; family Acetobacteraceae; genus Acidibrevibacterium. Next base: position 200,266 of record JAJYYH010000033.1, on the reverse strand, counting down.
ATCGCGCAGGCGCTGACGTGTCGCCGCCGCCACACCGCGCGCAGTGGTCACGAGACGGCGAGACGAGGGCAGATCGGCGAGCGGCCGGACGATCGCCGCCAAGGCCGCGTCGCCCTCCCCGAGCACGGCGGGATAGTCGCGGGGCGCGAGCGGAAAGGCGTGCTCGAAATACGTTGCCGCCAGCCGGCCCTCCTCGGCGTCAAAGACGAGGCCGATTTCGTCGGCGGCCAGGCACTGGGCATAGGGGCGGCCGAGAAACGGCGCCAGCACCTTGCCGCGCAGATGGCGTGCCGGGGGCGCCCAATCGATATCGAAGAAGGCCGCGTAAGGGCTCGCCCGCCCCCATTCGAGCACATCCTGCCACCACGGGTTGCCGCGGCTGCCATGGCCGCCGCCGACCGCCATGTGGTTGGGGACGATATCGAGGATCAGCCCCATCCCGTTCGCCCGCAGCGCCACGACGAGGCGGCGCAACGCCTCCTCGCCGCCGAGTTCCGGGTTCACCCGGTTGGGGTCGATGACATCATAGCCATGCGTCGAGCCCGGGCGCGCGGTAAAGAGCGGCGACGCATAGAGATGGCTCACGCCGAGGCGAGCGGCATAGGGGATCAGACGCGTCGCGTCATCGAGGGTAAAGCCACGATGGAATTGCAGACGAAGTGTCGCCCGCGGGAGCCCCGCCAAGCGTTGCGCCGGTTTACCCAAGGCTGACGAAGGCGGCGCTGGCATGGGGCGGGATTTCGCCCTCCCGGACGCGCTCGGCAATTCCGGGGCGAGAGGCCGCGAGCACCGCGCCGGCAAAAGGGGTGAGCGACGCCGGGGTCGCGGCGAAATTGGCGGCGATCCCGAGTTCGCGACCATCGCCGAGCCGCCAGGCGGCGCGCACGGCGCCCGGCCCCACCGCTTCGGCGCCGAGGCTGCGGCAGCCGACGAGGCCGGGGACGATGTTGCGGGCGCGAAGGGCCAGCAAATGCCGCGTCCAGGCGATGGCGGCGCGGCCCTCGGGGCTTGCCGCCTCCACCGGATCGGGGATGGCGGCGCGGAACGTCGCGGGGTCGTTGGGATCAGGGATGCGGGCGCGCGCGGCGGGATCAGCGAAGGCCGCGAAGCGCGCGAATTCCTGCCGCCGGCCATCGCGCACCCGCGCCGCCAGCGCCGGCGCGTGGTCGGTGAAATAGAGGAACGGCGTGGTGGCGTCCCATTCTTCGCCCATGAACAGGAGCGGCACATGCGGCGCGAGCAGCAGCAGGAGACGCGCGGCGTCGCGGGCGGCGGGGGTGGCGAGCCGGCTGAGCCGTTCGCCGAACGCGCGATTGCCGATCTGGTCGTGGTTTTGCAGGAAGCCGACGAAAGCGCTCGGCGGCAAATGCCGGCTCGGCTCGCCGCGGGCGGCGCCGTCACGATAACTGGCGGCCTCGCCTTGCCAGGCGAACCCCTCGGCGAGGCAGCAGGCGAGTTTTTCGGCGGGATCGGCGTAATCGGCGTAGTAGCCGCCGGTCTCGCCGGTCAGCAGCCGGTGCAGGCAATGGTGCCAATCGTCATTCCACTGGGCATCGAAGCCCGGCGCCGTGTCATCACAACGCAGCAGGCTCGCGCGGTTGTCGTCGTTCTCGACCACGAGATGGACGTACCGGCCGGCATCGACGCCCTCCCGGATCGCCGCCGCGAGCGCCGGCAGGGCCGCGGCCGGCGCGATCGCGTGGACGGCATCGAAGCGGAGCCCGTCGAAGCGGTATTCGTTCAGCCAGTAGAGCGCGTTGTGCAGAAAAAAATCCCGCACCGCCGGCTGGCCGAAATCGATCGCCTCGCCCCAGGGCGTGGCCGCGTCGGCGCGGAAGAAGGGCGCGGCATAGGCGTGCAGATGGTTTCCGTCGGGGCCGAAATGATTATAGACGACGTCGAGGAACATCGAGAGGCCGAGCCCATGCGCGGCATCGATCAGCGCCTTCAATTCCTCCGGGCTGCCGAGGCTGGGGTCGGGCGCGAAGGGCAGCACGCCGTCATAGCCCCAGTTCCAGCGCCCCGGGCAAGACGCGACCGGCATCAATTCGACCGCGGTCACCCCGAGCGCCTGCAAGCGCGGCAACTGCGCCATGACGCCGCGAAACCCGCCGAGCAGACCGGGATGCAGCTCATAGAGCACCGTTTCGTGCCAGGGCCGCCCACGCCAGTTGGGATAGCGCCAGACATAGGCATGGGGATCGACGACGAGGCTCGGTCCATGCACGGTATCGGCCTGGGCGCGGGCGGCGGGATCGGGCACGGCGCGTCCGTCGGGCAGACGGTAGCGGTAGCGGCTTCCGGGGGCGCAGCGGGGCTTGGCGCTGACATAGCCGTCCGCCTCGCGCCGCATGGCAACCGGCGCCATCCCCTCGATCTCCAGGGTGACGCCCGCGGCCGAAGGCGCCCACAGGCGAAAATGGACGCGGCCGTCGGCGCGCGGATTGGCGCCGAAAGGAAGCATCTGCGAAAAGGTGGCGTTCATGCCTTGTGTTCCGTGCGGGCGGCGGCTGGGGGGACGTTTGCCCCGAGCAAGATGACGCTGCGCTGCGCGACAGCAATCGTCGTCCCGTCCAGCACACCGGGTGAACGCTCCGGCTGCGCGCTATCGATGAGCAGGTGCCAGGGCAGCGCCGGCGGCGGCAGGATGAAGTCGTGATCGTCCTCGGAGCCGTTGATGAGCAGCATCACGACATCGGTGCCGCGCTTGTGGTCGGCGGCGGGCCCGGCTCGGCGCAAAGCGAGGCGCCGGCCGATCGGGTCGTTCCAGGCGGCTTCGCTCATTGTTTCGCCATACTCATCGAACCAGGCGACATCGGCGATCCCCGGCAGCGGCTCGCTACGGCCATGCATGAAATAGGCGCCGCGCACTATCGGCAGCGATCGCCGCGTGGCGATCAGGCGGGCGGTGAAGTCGATCAGATTCTGAGCCGGTCCGGCGTTCGCCCCCGGCCAGTCGATCCAGGAAATTTCATTGTCTTGACAATAAGCATTGTTATTACCTTGCTGCGTGCCCCCCATCTCGTCGCCGGCGCGCAGCATCGGCGTGCCGTGCGCGAAGAACACCGTTGCCAGCATGGCACGCTTTATACGTTCTCGTATAGCAATGATATCGGGATCATCGCTCGGCCCCTCGATCCCCCAATTGTGGCTGTAATTCGCGTCGTGGCCGTCGTGATTGCTTTCGCCGTTCGCCTCATTATGCCGATCGTTGTAGCTGACGAGATCGTGCAGCGTGAAACCGTCATGTGAGGCGATATAGTTGATGGACGCGAAAGGGCGGCGGCGGCGGCGCTCGAAGAGATCGCTCGATCCCGAAAGCCGCGCCGATAATTCCGCCCGCTGAGCATCATCGCCACGCCAGAAGCGCCGCGCATTGTCGCGGAAACGGTCGTTCCACTCGGCGAAACCGGGGGGGAAGTTGCCGAGCTGGTAGCCGCCGGGGCCGACATCCCAGGGCTCGGCGATCAATTTGAGGCGGGACAGCACCGGATCCTGCCGGATCGCGTCGAAAAACCCCGAGCCGGGGTCAAAGCCGGTGCCCTCGCGACCGAGGGTTGAGCCGAGATCGAAGCGAAATCCATCGACCCGGAATGCACTCGCCCAGTGGCGCAGACTGTCCATCACCATCTGCAAAACACGCGGATGCGAGAGGTTGACCGTGTTGCCGCAGCCGGTCTCGTCGATGTAGTGCCGCTCATTTCCGGGCACCAGCCGATAATAGCTGGCATTGTCGAGGCCACGCCAGGAAAGGGTCGGGCCAAGCTGATTGCCCTCGGCGGTATGATTGTAGACGACATCGAGAATGACCTCGATCCCGGCGGCGTGCAGCCGGCGCACCGCGATCCGCAGACTGTCGGCAGCCCCGGTGCCGAGATAGCGCGGCTCGGGCGCAAAGAAGGCGAGGGTCGAATAGCCCCAATAATTGCTAAGGCCGGCCTCGACCAGAAACCGATCCTGAGCGAAGGCGTGGACCGGCATCAGCTCGATCGCGGTGATGCCGAGGCGGCGCAGATGGTCGATGATCCGCCCATCGGCGAGAGCGGTGAAGGTTCCGCGATCGGGTGGCAGCAGATCCTCGCGGCGCATGGTGAAGCCGCGCGGGTGGGCTTCATAGATGACCGTATCCGGCCACGGAATATCTGGTCGGCGATCATCGCCCCAATCGAAAGTGTCGGTGCTGACGACGGCTTTCGGCATGGCGGCGGCGCTGTCGCGACGATCGAAGGAGAGGTCGGCGCGCTGGCTGCCAATGCGGTAGCCATAGAGCGCGTCGGTCCAATGCAGATCGCCGATCAGCGTGCGCGCATAAGGGTCGAGCAGCAGCTTGTTGGGGTTGAAACGGTGGCCGTGACGCGGCGCGTAGGGCCCAAAGGCGCGATAGCCATAAACGCAGCCCGGCATCGCTTCCGGCAGATAGCCGTGCCAGACTTCGTCGGTGCATTCCGGCAATCGGTAGCGCGCGATCTCGCGCCGGCCGGAGGCTTGGAAAAGGCAGAGATCTATGGCTTCGGCATGGGCGGAGAAAACCGCGAAATTGATGCCAAGCCCATCCCAGATGGCGCCCAGAGGATCGGGGCGACCGGGAAGGAGTTTGTCGGGGCGTGCCGGCATGGCGTCTTCGGCTCCTCTCTCAGTCGGCGCGGAGAATGAGGGTCGCAAGCGGTGGCAGGGTAAGCGTGAGCGCGGCCGGCAAGCCGTGGCTCGGCTCCGCCGCCGCCAGCGCCTGCCCGCCATTGCCCATGCCGCTGCCGCCATAGATTTCGGCATCGGTGTTCAGCACCTCACGCCAAATCCCCGCCCGCGGTACGCCGAGCCGATAGGCCGCGCGCGGCACCGGCGTGAAATTGCAGACCACGAGCAAAGGCGGGTCGCCGGGATCACCGAAGCGAAGCCAGGCAAAAACGCTTTGCGCGCGGTCGTCGATCACCACCCAGCGGAAACCGGCGGGATCGGCATCGCGCCGGTAGAGCGCCGGGGTCGCGGCGAGCAGGCGGTTGAGATCGCGCACCAGATATTGCACACAGCGATGGGCCGGATCGTCGAGCCGCTCCCACGCGATCGCCGCGTCGTGGTTCCATTCCGTCTCCTGGCCGATCTCGCCGCCCATGAACAGCAGCTTCTTGCCGGGATGCGCCCACATGAAGCCGAAATAGGCACGGAGATTGGCGAAACGCTGCCAGCGATCGCCCGGCATGCGGCCGAGCAACGAGCCCTTGCCGTAGACCACCTCGTCATGCGACAGCGGCAGGACAAAACGTTCCGAAAACGCATAGACGAGGCCGAAAGTCATATCGTCGTGGTGATAGCGGCGATGGATCGGATCCTCCTGCATGTAGCGCAGCGTGTCGTGCATCCAGCCCATGTTCCACTTGAAGTCGAAACCGAGGCCGCCGGCCGCCGGCGCCGCCGTCACGCCTGGCCAGGCGGTGGATTCCTCGGCGATCAGCAGGGCGCCGGGGCAACGCGCGGCAATGGTGGCGCTGAGTTCGCGGAGGAAGTCGATCGCTTCCAGATTTTCCCGCCCGCCATACCGGTTGGGCACCCACTCTCCCTCGCGCCGGCTATAGTCGCGATAGAGCATGGAGGCGACAGCATCGACGCGCAGCCCGTCGACATGGTAGCGCTCGAGCCACGAGAGCGCGCTGCCGATCAGAAAGCCGCGCACCTCGTTGCGGCCAAGATTATAGACCATCGTGTTCCAGTCGGGATGAAATCCCTCGCGCGGATCGGCATGCTCATAGAGCGGCGTGCCATCGAAACGGATTAGTCCGTGCGCGTCATTGGGAAAATGCGCCGGCACCCAGTCGAGAATCACGCCGAGCCCGGCCTGATGGCAGGCATCGATGAAGCGCGCGAAGGCCTCCGGCGGGCCCAGTCGCGCGGTCGGCGCGAATTGCGCCAGCGGCTGATAGCCCCAGGAGCCGGCGAAAGGATGCTCCATCACCGGCAGCAATTCGAGATGGGTGAACCCCATCGCGACGGCATAGGAGATGAGCCGCGCGGCGAGAATTTCCCAGCCGCAGCGTCCCGGTTCCTCGGCACGGATCCAGGACAGGGCATGAACTTCGTAAATCGTGAGCGGGGAGGCCGCGGTCTGGCGCGCGGCACGCCCGGCGAGCCAGGCGGCGTCGCGCCAGCCCGTCCATTCCGGCGCCGCCACCACCGAGGCGGTCGCCGGCGGAACTTCCGTCGCGGCCGCCACCGGATCGGCCTTCTGCGGCAGCAACGCCCCATCCGGCGCCAGGATTTCGTATTTGTAGAGGGTTCCCGCCAACAGCCGGGGGATGAACAATTCCCAGACGCCGGCGCCATGGCGGAGCCGCATCGGATGGCAGCGGCCATCCCAGCCGTTGAACGAGCCGACCACCGAGACCCGCCGCGCATTCGGCGCCCAAACGGCGAAGCGCACTCCCGGCACGCCCTCATGCCGGGTGAGATGCGCGCCGAGGCAGCGGCCGAGATCGTGATGGCGGCCCTCGGCGAGAAGATGGAGGTCGAGATCGCCGAGCACCAGGCCGAAACCATAGACATCCTCGGTCTCGCGCCGCATCCGCCCGTCATCGATCCGTAGCAGATACGGCACCTCGGCGGGCAGCAGCCCGGCGAACAGCCCGGCCGGATGCACGCGCCCGAGCTCGGCGAGGACGTGGCCGGCATGGCGGTCGATCGCCTCCACCCGGACCGCCTGGGGTTGAAAGCTCCGCACCACCACCTGCCCGGTGCCATGCGGATGCGGGCCGAGCACGGCGAAGGGATCCCGATGCCGCCCCGCCACCAGCGCCTCCATCACCGCCGGATCGGGCGCGAGATCATGCATCGCCGGGCTCCGCCGCCGCCAGCCGGGACGCGAGTTCGGCCAGGCCACGGAGGGGGATCGGAAGCCAATGGGGCCGATTGCTGGCCTCATAGCGGATTTCATAAGCGGCTTTTTCGATGAGGAACAACATCAGAAGCGATGGCTCATGGTCTGGCCTCGCCCAGCGCTGCGGCGCCTCCGCGTGGGCGGCGTCATACGCCTCCAGGAATGCCGCCTTGGCTTTGACACGAAACACCTCCAGCAATTCGTCCCGCCGCGCCAGAACCGCGTCGGATAGCCCGGCCAGGCTCTGATTGGCGGTGGCCGCGGCATAATCGAGCGAACGGAGCAGCCCGGCTGCGTCGCGGAACGGCGAGGATTTCCGGCGCCGTTCGGCGAGCGGACGGGCGGGCTCGCCCTCGAAGTCGATCAGATAGACATCGTCTTTTGCCGTCAGCACCTGACCGAGATGGAAATCGCCATGCACCCGTGTGACGAGCGACGCCCGGCCGCGCTCGGCCAGCCGCGCCACTGCGCGGCGCAGATCCGGCGCGCGCGCCACCACCTCGGCGGCCAGCGTCCGCGTCGCCGGATCAGGCCAATCGGTGACCGCGCCGAGGCAGGCAACGGCACCGTCGATCTCCGCCCCTGCGGATGTCGCCCAAGCCTGCGTCACCGCGGCATCGGCGGGCTCGGGGGCGAAGGCCGGATCATCGCTCGGTGCCGCCAGCACGGCGTGAAGTTCCGCCAAGCGTTGGCCGAGAATACGGGCAAAGGCGAGATAGGGCGCGAAGGCATCCGTGGTCGCCGCCGCATCCGCATCGGTGACAGCGAGTTCCTCGACCACGCGGGCGAGGAAATCGAGCGTCCAGGTCCAGCCGTCGCCCTGGTTGCGGATGAAGGACTGCAAGAGCATCAGCGTGTGGGATGTCCCGGCGCCATCGAGCCGCACCACTTCGCCGAGCAGGGCGGCGCAATTGGGATAGCGGCGCTCGGTCAGATAGCGGGTCATTTCTGCTTCAGGATGAATGCCCGGGGCCATCCGCCGGATCAATTTCAATACCGCGACATCGCCGATGACCAGCGAGGAGTTGGTCTGCTCAACCGCCAGGCGGCGGATATCGGCGGGAGCCGTCGTGATGTCGCTTTCAACCAGCCGCGTGGTGGGCAGGAAGCGGATGAGGCCCTCATCGCCGAGGGAGATCTCGGCGCTGTCGCGAAGCTTCGCCACCACCGTCTCGGCCAGCTCATCGACGGCGAACCCGTCGGTCAGCATGCCGATGCGATGGCCGCGCCTGAGACGGGCGATGCCGAGCTGTTCGGGCAATGCTTCCGCCAAGCCCTCCGGCCAGGCAACGGCGAGCGGCAGCAGATAATGCTCGTGCCTTGCCGGCAGTTCGGCGTCCACTTCGGCGAGCAGGATGGCGTCGGCGCCGGCCGCAAGTGGTGCGACAAAACCGAGGCGGCAGCCGCGCAACGGTTCATCCTTTGCCGCGAACCAGCGGCGTCTTTGCAAATAGGCGGGAAGAATGTCGCGCTCCAACACGAGCCGGTTAGGCGGCGCCAGCACCTCGGCGATCTCGCGGCGGATGACGAGGGTGACGAATTCCGGCAGCGGCTGTGGCGCCGGCACATGCCAGGGCGGCAGCGCGGCTTCGAGGCTGAGCGCGAACCACAGGAAGCCATAGGGCGGCAAAGTCAGCAGATAAGGCAATTGGCCGATCGGCGGAAACACCGCGCCACCGATCATATCGACCGGCACGCGGCCGGCGAATTCGCCGAGCGAGAGCTCGACCGCCTGCGCCGTGCGTGAGAAATTGCTGACGCAGAGCAGAATCTCCTCTGCGTCCTCGTCATGATATTCACGAAGAAATGCCAGGATTTTTCGATTTCCCGGATAAAGCAGACGCTGGCTTCCGCGCCCGAAAGCGCGGAAGCGGCGACGCACCGCGATCATGCGGCGCATCCAGTTCAGCAATGAGTGCGGATCGCTGGCCTGGGCCTCGACATTCACCGCGTCGTAGCCATAGATCGGATCCATGATCGGCGGCAACACCAGATCGGCAGGATTGGCGCGTGAAAAACCGCCATTGCGATCGGGGGACCACTGCATGGGCGTGCGCACGCCATTGCGGTCGCCGAGGTGAATATTATCGCCCATGCCAATCTCGTCGCCATAATAGATGATCGGCGTGCCGGGCATCGAGAGCAGCAGATTGTTCATCAATTCGATGCGTCGCCGGTCATGCTCCATCAAGGGCGCAAGACGACGGCGAATGCCGAGATTGAGCCGGGCGCGGCGATCACTCGCATAAGTCTCCCAGAGATAATCGCGCTCCTGGTCGGTCACCATCTCGAGCGTCAGCTCGTCGTGGTTGCGCAGAAAAATCGCCCATTGACAGTTACCGGGAATTTCCGGCGTCTGGCGCAGGATATCGGTGATCGGAAAGCGGTCTTCGCGGGCAATCGCCATGTACATGCGTGGCATCAAGGGAAAATGAAACGCCATGTGGCACTCATCACCAGTGCCGAAATACTCCTGCACGTCTTCCGGCCACTGGTTGGCCTCGGCGAGAAGAATTCTGCCAGGCGCGTACTCGTCGAGCGCGGCGCGGATAGTGCGCAGCACCGCATGGGTTTCGGGCAAGTTCTCGTTGTTCGTCCCTTCCCGTTCGACAAGATACGGCGCAGCATCGAGCCGCAACCCATCGACACCGAGATCAAACCAGAACTTCATCACGCCGAGGACGGCACGCAGCACCGCCGGATTGTCGTAATTGAGGTCTGGCTGATGGGCGTAGAAACGGTGCCAGAAATAGGCGTTGGCGACCGGATCCCAGGTCCAGTTCGATTTTTCGGTATCGAGAAAGATGATGCGGGTGCCGGCATAGCGTTGATCGTTGTCCGACCAGACGTAGAAATTCCGCGCCTTGCTGCCGGGTTTTGCCCGGCGCGCGCGCTGGAACCAAGGATGCTGATCGGAAGTGTGGTTGATGACCAGCTCGGTGATCACGTTGAGGCCGAGTTCGTGCGCAGCGCGAATGAAATGCCGGACATCGGCGAGCGTGCCATAATCCGGGTTAACGCCGCGGTACTCGGCGATGTCGTAGCCGTCATCACGAAGCGGAGAGGGGTAGAACGGCAACAGCCAGATCGTGGTTACGCCAAGTTTCTTGATATAATCAAGCTTCTGCGTAAGGCCGGGAAAGTCTCCCATGCCATCGTTATTGGCATCAAAGAACGATTTGATATGCACCTGATAGATTACGGTATCTTTGTACCAGAGTGGGTCCGTCGTCGGCGCGAGCGGGCGTTGGCCTGCCATGTCCGTCTTCCTTGTCCTGGTCATGACAGCGGTGCCATGCGCCATATGCGAAAAGGGAGATCCTTCGGATCGAGCCGCAAAGTCTGCCATTTACCGTGAAGGATGGTGCGTTCTCCGGTCATCAGATTTTCCGCGCCAATCGCGTCGTCATCGGCCAGACCCCATTCCCAGAGAGGAATTTCGACATCGGCTTCCTGCACGTCGTGCGGATCAAGGCTGACGGCCACGATGAGGACATTGCGGCGGTCGGCGCTGGTTTTGCGGTAGAACAGCACGCTATCGTTGGTCGCGGTATGGAACGCGAGGCCGAGATGGCTGCGGAGCGCCGGATTATCACGGCGGATCCGATTGAGCCGGGCGATCTCGGCGACGATGTTTCCCGGCCGCTCCCAATCCCAGGCACGTATCTGGTATTTCTCGGAATCGAGATATTCCTCGCGCTCCGGCAGCGCCGCCGCCTCACAGAGCTCGAACCCGCAATACATTCCCCAAAGCCCGGAAAGCGTTGCCGCCAGCGCCGCGCGGATGAGAAAACCGGCACGCCCGCCATTTTGCAGAAAATATGGGTTGATATCCGGGGTGTTGACGAAGAGATGCGGACGGAAATATTCGCGCGCCGGGGTTGTCGTGAGTTCGGTGAAGTAGGCTTGCAGCTCCTGTTTCGTGTTCCGCCAGGTGAAATAGGAGTAGGATTGGGAAAATCCGATCTTCGCCAGCCGGTACATCATTTTCGGCCGGGTAAAAGCTTCCGCGAGAAAGACGGCGCCGGGGTCATGGCGGCGGATTTCGGCAATCAGCCATTCCCAGAACGGCAGCGGCTTGGTATGCGGGTTATCGACGCGAAACAGCCGCACGCCTTCAGAGAGCCAAAACAGCACGATATCGCGGAGCGCAAGCCAGAGAGCCGGAATCGCGCCAGTGGCGTAAAAATCGACGTTGACGATGTCTTCGTATTTCTTCGGCGGATTTTCGGCATAACGCAGCGAGCCGTCCGGACGCCAGGCGAACCAGTCGCGATGCGCGCGCAGCCAGGGGTGATCGGGTGAGCACTGGATCGCGAAATCGAGCGCCATCTCCAGGCCCGCCGCGGCGGCGGCATCGCGCAGGCGACGGAAATCCTCGAGCGTGCCGAGTTCGGGGTGGATCGCATCGTGTCCGCCCGTCTCATCGCCGATCGCATAGGGGCTGCCCGGATCACCCGGCGCCGCGACGGCCGCGTTGTTGCGCCCCTTGCGGTTGGTTTTTCCGATCGGATGGATCGGCGGCAGGTAGAGCACGTCAAAGCCCATGGCGCTTATCCGTGGCAAGTGCCGGATGACGTCATCGAACGTTCCGTGCCGTCCGGGATCATCGCTCATCGAGCGGGGAAAGAGTTCATACCAGCTGGCAAATCCAGCGCTTGCGCGCTCGGCGTCGAGCGGCAGCGGCGGGGTGGAGCGGACACTGAACGGCCTATCGTCGGCGCTCCGCATCAATTCCGCCGTCGTTTCCTCGATCAGAATCTGATAGCCGCGTTCGGGTTCCTCCGCGCGTTCCAGCCGCTCGAGCACCGCCTGGAGCGAAGTGGCGAGGCCGCCTTTGCCGCGCGCGGCGGCGGCGGCGATCAGATCGCGCCCCTCCATCAGTTCGACAGCTAGATCGACACCGGCGGCGTATTTTTTTGTGAGTTCGGCGCGAAACGTCGCGAACGCGTCGCACCACGCCTCGATCATGAATTCGTGACGGCCCAAGCGGGTCAGCGGAAATTCCGCGGCCCAGCGATCGTTGCCGAGATGTCCCATCGGCACTTCCTGCCATGGCCGCGCATCGGCCGCGCGCCAACGCAGCACGGCGGCGAGTTCGCCATGGCCATCGCAGATCAGATCGGCCGAGACCATCACCGTTTCGCCGACGATGCGTCGCGCGGCGAATTTGTCACCATCGGGAATGTGCGGGCTGATCGCTTCGATGGCGATGCGGGGCGCGGCGGCGGCGGCGAGGGCGTTTTTCTTGCCCGAAATGGCGGGGAGCCGCACCCGATCCGCCGGCAGCGTGGGCAGGAGGCGAAGCTCGGCCGGCGCGAGGGAGATTTCGTCTTGTGGGCCGAGCACGCCCTCCCCGGCCCGAAAGCCCGCGAGCGGCACAGCCGCGGCGGGCAGAAGATCGGCGCAACGCAGCGTGTTTGTCGCTTCGAGGCGGGTATTGAGAAGCGCCAGCGCCGTGGCCTCCGCGGCGTTGCCGCGAAGCAGCGCGATGGCATCCCCGCCCGGCCCGGTCAGCAGCCGCGCCTCCCCCGCGGCGAGACCCGCGATCTCGTTGCGCGACGTGTTGAGCGCGGCGATTTCAGCGGTGAGATCGAAGGGGGCGTCGTTGCGCATGGCGGCGAAATCGTCGGGGCGGGGATCGGCATCGGGCAGGGCGCGGCCGGCCGCGTATTCGAACCCCATCGGCAGAAGCCAGCCGGCGCCGAGCACGGCGGCAAGGCGGAGCGCGCGCAGATAGAAAGCACGAAGCAGCGCCGGGCTCTGCCATTGTGTGGCGAGGCGGTGGCCGCAAGGCGCCTCCGGCGCCGCCGCGACCGGCGCGACATCGCGCAGCGCCGCGATTTCATCCCAGAACCAGCCGTCACGAAAATTCCACCACGGCAGCGAGCAGAACACGAGATCGAGCCCAGCGCCGCGCCATTCGGCATAGCGCGTCCGGGGCACGCCCGGTGTCCAGCCGAGGAAACGGAAATCCGGCGCGTGTTGCCGCACACCGGCGATGAGACCGGCGAGATGGGCTCCCGGCACGGCGCCGAGCCCGAGAAGCCGAACCCCGCCAAGCCCCGCATCCGCCCAGCCGCGCAGCCGCGCGGTCCAGAGCGCGATCAGGGCGGCGGCGGCGTCCGGCACATCCCACAGCGCACGCACGGCGCCAAACCCGGCGCGGGGGATGCGCGGATCGAGGCCGGCGGGCCCATCCGCGGCTTCGAAAAGATCGGCATGCGCGTGGCGCAAGGCGCCATCCGCTGCGACCTGATCGAGCACGAGATCGACCAGGGGCCGCACGCCGCGCGCCCGGCACAAGCCGGCGAGATGCGCGACCAGCGCCGTCGTATCCCCGTGCCAGGCACAAGCGGGATGCGGCAGGTCCAGGTCGCCGGCGAGAAACAGGTTGCCCCCGCTTCCCGGCGCAACAAGGGGCGGAAGTAAAACCTGCCCAAAGCCCATGCCGGCACAACGATCAAGCGCCTCGTTCCACGCCGAGGCCGGGCCGGTGAGTAACACATGCAGGTAATAGATGTTATTATTGTTTTTCTGTAGCGATATGTTGCGGTTTTTCTCTCGCATCCATGTTAGTCTAGACGTTTTGCACTGGACATGTCAACCTTTGCATTTCATTTAATATCCGCGATAAGATTTCTAACGAGACAAACGCAGACATAACGAGATAAACGCGGGCATCTCGGTGCGGAGATTTCGAAACACCCATTTTTTGAAAATATCCATCCGCTGAACGCCGCCTGTCTTTGACCGAATGCAGCGCTCATAACGCCGCCTTTGATCTTACTGTGTCATAATACCATCTTGTGTATGGCACGCTGGCAGCAAGTGCATCGCGGCAGGATGCGGGCAATTGCGACCCCGACAGATGCCATCGCGGCCAGGACTGACGTTCAGAGCCTGCAAACAATCGAACTTGAAAACCAATACCCCGGGGAAATTTTGCTATTTTCGATCAATTCCGGGCGCGAGGGCATTCTTTTGCAAACTCTCAGGCCGCGAACCCGGATTGAGCCCCGTTGGACAGCAAGGCAGTCGACGGTCGCCCGCCTCTTGTGACGGCATTCGTCTTGTGACGGCATTCGTCTTGTGATGGCATTCATACCCCTCGGCAGGCTATGATTGGCGATACAAGTAAAATGCGCGGACATAGCATCGCCATGGCAATGCCAGATACGCAAAAGCCGCTATTCCATTAACTATATGATTTGATTGGTGCCGGGTGAGGGATTTGAACCCCCGGCCTTCGGTTTACAAAACCGCTGCACTACCCCTGTGCTAACCCGGCCCAAGATGATCCTGGGCATTCCTTAATCATAACTTGCGCATGACAGGTCTGTCATTGCGCCGTTTTCATTGCGCCGTCACGGCAATGTTCGGACAAGACGCTCATATCTCCACCTGTCGTGGCAACGCCACTTCTTTTGTGCAGGAGACATGCGATGTCAATCAGAGAACCCGTCGAACCGATTGCCAACCCCTCGCCCACCCCCCGCCCCAATCTCCGCCCCCGCCACACGGCGGGCGCCAAGGGCTTGCTCGCCTCTCTCTTGCTTGCCGGCACCATGCTCGGCGGCTACGCGGCCATCGAACGCGGCCATGCCGCGAGCGAGGCCGCGACAGCGGCGCCGGCAACCCACGCGGTGATGGCCGATTTCTCGGAGATCGTGAGCCGCGTGAAACCGGCGGTGGTCTCGATCACTAGCAAGCTCAAGGCGAGCGCGGTCGATGACGAGGGCCCGGCGCCCATGCCCATGCCCTTCGGGATGGGGCCGAACGACGCGGCACCGCCGCATCCCCAGATGATCGAGGCCCGCGGCTCGGGCTTCATCGTTGACCCGAACGGCATCATCGTCACCAACAACCATGTGGTGAAGGACGCCAAATCGGTGATGGTGACGCTCGATGACGGCACCGAGTTGCCGGCCACCGTGATCGGGCGCGATGCCCGCACCGACCTCGCGGTGCTCAAGGTCAAGGCCGATCATCCGCTGCCCGCCGTGACGCTCGGCGATTCGCACGCGCTCAAGCCTGGCCAGTGGGTGATCGCCATGGGCAATCCGTTCGGCCTCGGCGGCACCGTCACCGCCGGCATCGTCTCGGCCAAGGGGCGCGACATCGGCGCCGGCCCCTATGACAATTTCATCCAGGTCGATGCGCCGATCAACCAGGGCAATTCCGGCGGGCCGCTGTTCACCCAGGATGGCAAGGTGGTCGGCGTCAATACCGCGATCCTCTCGCCCTCGGGCGGCAGTATCGGCATCGGCTTCGCCATCCCCTCCAATCTGGTGAAAACCGTGATCGCCGATATCGAGACCTCGGGCCATGTCACGCGCGGCTATCTCGGCGTCGCGGCACAGCCGGTGGCGCCCGACATCGAGGCGGCGCTGGATCTACCGACCGGCAAGGGCGGGGCCAAGGGCGCGCTGGTCGCCAATGTCGAGCCGCACTCCCCCGCCGCGCTCGCCGGCATCGAGCCGGGTGACGTGATCACCGCCGTCAACGGCAACGCGGTTGCCGATCCGCGCGATCTGGCGCGCGAGATCGCCGGCCTCAAGCCGGGGGCTACGGCGCATGTCAGCGTGCTCCGCAACGGTGCCAGCCAGGACGAGACGGTGACCATCGCCGCGCTCCCCGACGAGCCCGGCGCCGCCCATGCCGGCGCGGCGGCGGCGGGCCAGGAGCATCTTGGCCTAGCCCTCCAGCCGCTCTCGCCCGAGGCGCGCGCGCAGCTTGGCGTGCCCGAGGGCAGCCACGGCGCCGTCATCGCCGCGGTTGAACCCGGCTCACCGGCGGAACAGGCGGGTCTTGAGCCCGGCGACGTGGTGATCGGCGTCGGCACCGCGCCGGTCGAAAACCCCGAAGAGGCGGTCAAGCTGATCAAGAAATCCGCCCATGCGCACCATGCCGTCGCTTTGCGCATCCTGCGTCACGGCACCGCCGCCTATGTCGCGGTCGATCTCGGGAATTCCGACAAGGCTACGAGGTCCGACAAGGGCTGATCGGGCTTTTCCCCCCACGAAAAAGGGCCTCGCGGTGCGAGGCCCTTATTTTTGGCGCCGAGGGGGGCTTTACCCGTAATTCACCATGATCGTCTTCTTATGGGTGAAATGTTCGAGCATGGCCTCCAGGCTCGCTTCCTTGCCAAGCCCCGAGCTTTTCACGCCGCCATAGGAGAGATTGGCCTGCACCACGAGGTTCTGGTTGATCTGCACCAGCCCCGCTTCGAGACGATGGGCGAGATCGAGGCCGCGCTTGAGGTTGTTGGTCCAGAGCGAGGCGGCGAGGCCGTATTCGCTGTCATTGGCCTCGGCCAGCACCGCTTCGGCGTCATCGAAGGGGAAGACGCAGGTGACGGGGCCGAAAATCTCCTCGCGCACCAGCCGGCTCTCGCGGGGGAGGCCGGTGAAGATGTGCGGGCGCAAGAACAGCCCCTTCTTGAGCGCCGGGTCTTTTGGCATCGCGCTACAGACGCGCGCCGCAGCGCCCGGCGTGGCCAAGCCCTCGGCGATGAAACCCTCGACTTTCTCGAACTGGCCGGGGCTGATGATGGCGCCGATATCGGTTTTTTCATCGAGCGGATCGCCCATCACCATGGCGTCCACCTTGGCCGCGAGAGCATCCACGAAACGCTCGAACAGCCCCCGCTCGACATAGATGCGGCTGGCCGCGGTGCAGCTCTGGCCCTGGCGGGTGAAGCGCATCGAGGTGATGGCGCCCATCACGGTTTTCTCGAAATCGCAATCGGCGAAGACGATCATTGGGCTCTTGCCGCCGAGTTCCAGCGTGACGGGAATGAGCTTTTCGGCCGCCGCGCGGGCGACGATGCGCCCGACCTCGACGCTGCCGGTGAAGGTCAGTTTCCGCACCTTGGGGTGCTCGACGAGGGGCGCGCCGCATTCCGGGCCGAAGCCCGACAGCATATTGAAACAGCCCGGCGGCAGGATGCGGTTCATCAGCTCGCACACCCGCAAGACCGCGAGCGGCGCCTCCTCGGCGGATTTCACCACCACCGTGTTGCCCGCGACCAAGGCCGGGGCGATTTTCAGCGCCATCAGCAGCATCGGCACGTTCCACGGAATGATCGCGCCGACCACGCCGAGCGGCTCGCGCACCGTGACGGCGAGGACATCGGGAGCGAAAGGCACGCTCTCGCCCTTCAACTCGCTCCCCAGCCCGCCGAAAAAGCTCAGGATATCGGCCACCACGCCGGCCTCGACGCGACTTTCGGTGCGCAGCGCCTTGCCGGTCTCAAGCGCGATCAGGCGGGCGAGTTCCTCGGCGTGCTCGGTAAGCAAGGCGGCGCATTGCGCGACCAGGGCGCCGCGCTTGCGCGCCGGCGTCCGCGCCCAGGAAACCTGCGCATGCGCCGCGTTCTCGACCGCCGTGGCGACGTCATGCGCGTCGCCCTCGGCGGCGCGGGCGATTTCCTCCCCGGTCGCGGGATTGTGCACTGCGAAGCTGCGGCGGCCATGGGCCGCGACAAACCTTCCGCCGATGAAATGATGGCCGGAAAGCGCCTTCGCCAATGCCCGTTCATCGAGGCTCGGCGAAGCAGGCGGGGCATGGGGATGGTCGAGCATCGGGTTTTCCTCCCGTGAATGGGTCTCTATAAGCAATGGCCAAAGATGAACCGAGCGCCCGCCCCCTGCAAGCCATCGGGCAGCGTGGGCGCCGGATGAGCGGAGACGAGGATGGAGACCAAGGCGCCGAGCGGTCCCCTGACGGGGTTGCGCGTGTTCGATCTGACCCGCGTGCTGGCCGGGCCGACGGCGACCCAGATGCTGGGCGATCTCGGCGCCGATGTCATCAAGATCGAAAAACCCGGCGCCGGCGATGATACCCGCGGCTTCGCCCCCCCTTTCATGCCGGGCACCAAGGAGAGCGCCTATTTCACCGGTGTCAACCGTAACAAGCGCTCGCTCACCCTCGATATCGCAACCCCCGACGGGCAGGCGCTGGCGCTGCGGCTGATCGCGCGGTGCGATATCCTGGTGGAGAATTTCAAGGTGGGGGCGCTCGCCAAATACGGCCTCGCCTATGAACAGCTCAAGGAGCGCTTTCCTGGCCTGATCTATTGTTCGATCACGGGCTTCGGCCAGACCGGCCCCTACGCGCCGCGCCCCGGCTATGACAGTCTGATCCAGGCGATGGGCGGCGTGATGAGCCTGACCGGCGAGCCGGATGGGCCACCCCAGAAGGTCGGCGTGCCGGTCGCCGATCTCTTCGCCGGGCTCTATGGCTGCATCGGCATCCTCGCAGCACTCCGCCATCGCGAGAAAACCGGCGAGGGCCAGCAGATCGATATCGGCATGCTCGATGCCCATGTCGCCTGGCTCGCCAATCAGGGCATGAACTATCTCGCGACCGGGGAAAACCCCGCCAGGCTCGGCAACCAGCACCCCAATATCGTGCCCTATCAGGTATTTCCGACCGAGGATGGGCACATCGTGCTGTCCATCGGCAACGACCCGACCTTCCAGCGCTTC
The DNA here is from genome assembly GCA_021801255.1 of Pseudomonadota bacterium. GTDB lineage: Bacteria > Pseudomonadota > Alphaproteobacteria > Acetobacterales > Acetobacteraceae > Acidibrevibacterium. The sequence goes on along the minus strand of JAJYYH010000033.1, from coordinate 181,909 downwards.
TGCGCCGCCTTCGACCTCGCCGCGCTGCTGGAGGATGCACGTTTTACGACCAACGCGGCGCGCGTCGAGAACCGGGCGCTGGTCACCGAGACCCTGACGCCGGTGATGCGCCGCCATCCCACCGCCTGGTGGGTGGAAAAACTGGAAACCCTCAAGATCGGCTGCGGGCCGATCAACCGGCTCTCCGAGGTCTTCGCCGATCCGCAAGTCCTCGCGCGCGGCGCCGTCGTCGAGATGGACCAGCCGGGTGCTGCCGGCGGCAAGGTAAAAGTGATCGCCAACCCGGTGCGGCTCTCGGCGACGCCCCCCGATTACCGCCTCGCACCCCCCGGCTTGGGCGAACACAGCGCCAGCGTGCTCACCGAGATGCTCGGGCTGGGCGAGGCGGAATTGTCCGGGCTGCGGGCCAAGGGTGTCATTTGATGCGGCCCCATGAGGGGGAAATCCGCTATTACCTCGGGGGCGCTTTCTACCGCATGGCCTATCACGAAATCGGCAGCCGCAAGAACCCGAAAGTCGTCTGCGTGCATGGCCTGACCCGGACGGGGCGGGATTTCGATGCCCTCGCGCTCGGGCTCGCCGATCGCTTCCACGTCATCAGCCCCGACCTGCCGGGGCGCGGCGCGTCGGACTGGCTGCCCGATGCCAATCTCTATCAGCCGCCCTCCTACGTTCAGGCGCTGACCCACCTGCTCGCGGCGCTCGGCGAGAAGGTCATGTTTGTCGGCACCTCGCTGGGCGGGATCTGCGGCATGGCGATCGCCTCGGCGATCGGCAATCCGCTCACCAAGCTGGTGCTCAACGATGTCGGGCCGATGGTGCCCGGACCGGCGATTGCGCGGATCCGGGATTATGTCAGCGTGCGCCCGGAATTCCCCGATATCCTGGCGCTCGAGGCACATCTGCGGCGGGTGCATGGCAGCTTCGGCCCGCTGAGCGACGCGCAATGGGAGCATCTCACGAAAACCTCGGCGCGCGACCTGCCCGATGGCCGCGTGGCGCTGCATTACGATCCCGGCATCGCCAAGCCGATCCGCTCCTCGCTCGCCATCGACACCGAGATGTGGTCGTGGTGGGAGAAAATTCACATCCCCGTGCTGGCGATCCGCGGCGAGGAGAGTGATCTGCTGTTGCCGAGAACTTTTGACAGAATGATCAAATCCGGCGCTATTCCGCTGATCATCAAAAATGCTGGCCATGCGCCCGCGTTGATGGACACCGAGTCCATCCGGGCGGTGCGGGCCTTCCTGCTTGATCAGGAATGAGAGAGACCAGGAATGAACAGGGAAAAGGTAGAAAATATGTCGCGCACTCTTGCGCTTTGCGTGCTCATGGCACTGATGCTGGTGGCCCGGCCTGCCGGATCGGCCAGCCAGCCCTTGGCCCTGGAGGCCACCATCGTACTGCCCGATACGCTCGGGCGGATCGACCATCTCGATCTCGATGCCAAGCGCGGCGTGCTGTTCGTTGCTGAATATGGCAACAACTCTCTTGATATCGTCGATTGGCGTCAGCGCAAGGTGGTGCATCGGATCAAGGGTCTCAACCGGCCGCAGGGTGTCGGCTATTCGGCGCCAACCGACACGCTTTTCATCGCCAATGGCGGCGACGGCACGGTGCGCATGTTCCATGGTGGTGACTACAAGCCGCTCGGCGTGCTGAAACTCGGCAGCGACGCCGACAACGTCGTCATTGATCCGCGCAACGGCCATGTCGTGGTCGGCTATGGCCATGGCGGGCTCGCGGTGATCGATGCGCGTCTGCGCAAGGTCATCGCCGATATCCATCTGCCGGCGCATCCCGAGGAATTCGCGATCGACCCCGCCAACGGCCACACCTTCGTCAATGTTCCCGACGCCCAGGAGATCGACGTCATCGATCTCGACGCCGGCAAACAGATCGCCGCCTGGCGCAATCTGCGCGGCGCCGGCAACTACGCCCTCGCGATCGACCCGAAATCGGCGCTTTTGGCAACGATGTTCCGCGACCCGCCGATCATGGTGCTCTATGACCGCAACAAGGGCACCGTGCTTGGCACTTCGCCCGCCTGCCGCGACGCCGATGGGTTGTTCTTCGACACCCAGCACCAGCGCATCTACGCGAGCTGCGGCGCGGGCGAGGTCTCGGTCTTCACCATCCAGGAGGGCCAGCCCGGCGGCTATCTCGCCGCCCCCCCGGTCGCGACCGATCCCGGCGCGCGCACGGCGATTTTCGTCCCCTCCCTCGATCGCCTGTTCATCGCCCGCCCGGCGGGAACCTATAGCGGCAACCTGCCGCAGGATATCGCCGGCTACATCCTCAACCAATCCCTCCCCGGCCCGGCCGGCGTCTCCAACAACGCCACCGCGGCGATCCTGGTCTACCGTCCCGATACCTGATAGAGGGCGCGCGCAGAGGGGGAGTATCGCCATGTCGCTCGGTCAGTTTCCGACCACCCGGATGCGGCGCAACCGCCGCGACGCCGCCACGCGCCGGCTGGTGGCGGAGCATGTTCTGTCCGTCGATGATCTGATCTGGCCGGTTTTCGTCATTGAGGGGCGCGGGCTGAGCACCGCCGTCGCCTCCATGCCGGGCGTGAGCCGGGTGACGCTCGATCGCCTCGCCGCCCATGTCGCCCCAGCGGTCGAGCTTGGCATTCCCGCCGTCGCCCTGTTTCCCGCGACGCCCTCCGAGAAAAAAGACGCGGAAGGAACCGAGGCGACCAATCCCGATAATCTGATATGCCAGGCGGCCCGCCTCCTGACGCGCGAATTCCCCGCCCTCGCCCTGGTCGGCGATGTCGCGCTCGATCCCTATACCGATCACGGCCATGACGGGGTGATCCGCGAGGGCTACGTCGCCAACGACGAATCCCTCGCCGTGCTCACCCGCCAGGCGGTGGTGCAGGCCGCGGCCGGCATCGGCATCATCGCGCCTTCCGACATGATGGACGGGCGCGTCGGCGCCATCCGCGCCGCCCTCGACCAGGCGGGGCTGATCCATACCCGCATCATGAGCTACGCCGCGAAATACGCCTCGGCCTTCTATGGCCCGTTCCGCGACGCCGTGGGCTCGGCCGGGGCGTTGGTCGGCGACAAGAAAACCTACCAGATGGACCCGGCCAATTCCGACGAGGCGTTGCGCGAGGTGGCGCTCGATCTCGCGGAAGGGGCGGATATGGTGATGGTCAAGCCGGGCATGCCCTATCTCGATATCGTGCGGCGGGTGAAGGAACGCTTCGGCGCGCCGACTTTCGTCTATCAGGTCTCCGGCGAATACGCGATGATCATGGCGGCGGCGAACAATGGCTGGCTGGAGCGCGACCGCGCCATGATGGAGAGCCTGCTCGCCTTCAAGCGCGCCGGCGCCAACGGCATCCTGACCTATTTCGCCCCCGAAGCGGCGCGACTGTTGCGGCGTTGAAGGCGTGATGAGCCTGGCCGGCCACGACGTGTTTCTCCCCTCCCCCGCCCCCGCCGCCACGCCCGGCGCCGCGGAAAAACTCGTGCTCGCGCTGCCCAAGGGGCGCATTCTTGAGGAATGCGGCCCGCTCCTCGCCCGCGCCGGCATCGTCCCCGCGCCCGATTACGCCGATGAGGGCAGCGGCAGGCTGCGTTTTCCGACCGACGACCCCGGTCTCGACGTGGTGCGCGTGCGCTCCTTCGATGTCGCGACCTTCGTCGCCTTCGGCGCCGCCTCGCTTGGCATCTGCGGCGCCGACGTGCTGATGGAGTTCGACTATCCCGAGATCTACGCGCCCCTCGATCTCGATATCGGCCATTGCCGCATTTCGCTCGCCGCCCCCGCCGGAGACGCGCCGGTCGAGAATCTGGCACGCCTGTCGCGGGTGCGGGTCGCCACCAAATACCCGGCGGTGACGCGCAAGCATTTCGCGGCGCGCGGCATCCAGGCCGAGATCGTCCATCTCAACGGCGCCATGGAGCTGGCCCCGGGCCTCGGCCTGGCCCGCTTCATCGTCGATCTCGTGCAGACCGGCTCGACGCTCAAGGCCAATGGCCTGGTCGAGACCGAGGTCATCGCGCCGATCACCAGCCGCCTCATCGTCAACCGCACCGCGCTGAAAACCCGCCCCGAACTCATCGGCGGCTGGATCGCCCGCTTCCGTGCCGCGATCGGCGCCGCCTGATGCGGAGCCTGGCCACCACCGATCCTGATTTCCCCGGCGATTTCGCCGCCCTCCTGGCTGCGCCGCGCGCGACGCAAGAGGATGTCCGGGGCGCGGTCGCGGCGATCATCGCCGAGGTGCGGGAACGGGGCGATGCCGCGCTGGCCGCGCTCACCGCGCGTTTCGATCGGTTCGACCCGGCAACTGTGCCGCTTCGCGTGGGCGCGGCGGAAATCGATGCGGCCAGCCGGGCCATCGCCCCGGAACGCGCCAGGGCGCTGGCGCTGGCGGCGGCGCGGATCGAGGATTTCCACCGCCGCCAGATGCCCCCCGACCTGGCAACCGAAGAGCCCACCGGGCTTCGCCTCGGCCTGCGCTGGACCCCGCTCGACGCCGTCGGGCTCTATGTGCCGGGCGGCAAGGCGGCCTATCCCTCCTCGGTGCTGATGAACGCGATCCCCGCCCGCGTCGCCGGCGTCCGGCGCCTCGCGATGTGCGTGCCCGCCCCTGGCGGCGTGCTCAACCCGCTGGTGCTGGCCGCGGCCAGGCTCGCGGGGGTAGATGAGATCTATCGCGTCGGCGGCGCGCAGGCGATCGCGGCACTTGCGTTCGGGACGGCGATGATCGCCCCGGTCGATCGCATCGTCGGGCCCGGCAATGCCTACGTCGCCGAAGCCAAGCGGCAGGTTTACGGCCAGGTCGGCATCGACGCCATCGCCGGCCCCTCCGAGGTGGTGGTGCTGGCCGATGCCGCCAATGATCCGCGTCTCGTGGCGATCGATCTCCTCGCCCAGGCCGAGCATGACGAGGCGGCGCAGGCGATCCTCATCACCGATGACGCGACCTTCGCCGCCCGCGTCGCGGCCGCCATCGCGGCCGAACTCCCCACCCTGCCGCGCGCCGCCATCGCCGGCGCCAGCCTTGCGGCGCATGGCGCGGTGATCGTGGTGCGGGGGTGGGAGGAAGCCGTCGCACTCGTCAATCAACTGGCGCCCGAGCATCTCGAACTCATGGTGGCCGAGCCCGAGGCGCTGTTTTCGCGTATCCGCCATGCCGGGGCGGCATTTCTCGGCCGTTTCGCGCCCGAGGCGCTCGGCGACTACATCGCCGGGCCGAACCATGTTCTCCCCACCGCGCGCAGCGCCCGCTTCGCCTCCGGCCTCGCGGTGTTCGACTTCCTCAAGCGCACCACCTGGATCGCGGCGCCCGATGCGCGCGCGCTCGGCGAACTCGGGCCCGCCGCGATCACGCTGGCCGAGGCCGAGGGGCTCGGCGCGCACGCTCGCAGCATCGCGCTCCGTCTCGGCCAGAACACACCCCCCGCTTGACCGCGCCCGCCCGCGAGACCATTTTCCGCGCGAAAGTCAAGCGTCCAGAGGTGTGATGTCGAAAGAAGATATGATCGAGTTCAGCGGCACGGTGGCGGAATTGCTGCCCAACGCCATGTTCCGCGTCAAACTCGATAACGAACACGTCATCCTCGCCCATACCAGCGGCAAGATGCGCAAGAACCGTATCCGCGTGCTGGCCGGGGACCGGGTGAACGTGGAAATGACCCCTTACGATCTCTCCAAGGGCCGGATCACGTTTCGCTTCAAGTAACGGACCGCCGCCCATGACCCCGGCGCTCCGATGAGCGCGCCGCGCCTCGTCCTGGCCTCGGCGAGCCCGCGCCGCCTCGACCTCCTCGCCCAGATCGGCATCGTCCCGGATGCCGTCCTGCCCGCCGGGATCGACGAGGCCCCGGCCCGCGACGAATCCCCCCGCCGGCTCGCCGCCCGCCTCGCGCGGAGCAAGGCGGAGGCGGTGGCCCGCGCGTGCCCAGGTGATTTCGTGCTCGGCGCCGATACCGTGGCGGCCGTCGGGCGGCGGGTGGTCGGCCAGGCGGTAACCGAGGCCGAAGCCCGCGCCGCCATCACCCTGCTCTCCGGGCGACGGCACCAAGTCCATGGCGGCATCGCGCTCCATGCGCCGGGCGGGCGCTGGGCGATGCGGCTGGTGGTGAGCCACGTCACCTTCCAGCGCCTCTCGGAAGCCGAAATCGCCGCCTACCTCGCCACCGAGGAGTGGCGCGGCAAGGCCGGCGGCTACGCCATCCAGGGCCGCGCCGCCGGGTTTATCCGGTTTCTCTCGGGCAGCTACAGCAATGTCGTGGGGCTCGCGCTGTTCGAGACCCGCCAGGTGCTGCGCGGGCTGGGCTGGCGCGGGATTGCGTGACGGAAAAGCCCCATCAAGGCGCGGGGCCTTGCCCCTCGACCCCAGCAAAGGCGGAGCCTTTGCAATCCGTCACGATACTGGCGGCGTCTTCTCCGGGAGAAGTGCGGATCGCGCTCACCGACCGGCAGGGCACGCTGCTCGACTACCGCCTCTGGCGGCCGGGGGCGCCGGATGGTGTGGGCGATGAGCATCTCGGGCGGGTGATCAAGCGGGTGCCGGCGATGGCCGGAGTGTTTGTCGCCCTCGCTGGCGCCGAGGGGTTTCTGCCCGATACCGCCGGTGGTGCGAAGCTCGCCGAGGGGGCGCTGATCCGGGTTCGCGTCAGCCGCGCGGCACTCGGCGGCAAGGGGCCGCGCCTGCAAGCGCTCGCAGGCGAGACGCCAGGCGGGCCGCCACGGCTGCTCCAGCCGGCGCCGCACCCGTTGCTGCAAATCGCCGCGCACTATCCCGAGGCCCCCGTGCGCGTGGACGACGGAGCGCTCGCCGCCCAGCTCCACACGCTGCTTGGATCCCGCCTCACCTGCCTCGCCGCGGCGTTTGACGCCGGCATCGAGGACCAGGCCGCGGCACTCGCCGCACCCGACGCGGCGCTTCCCGACGGCGTGCGCGCCACGTTTCATCCCACCCCGGCGCTGACCGCGATCGACCTCGACGCCGGCGCCGCGACCGCCGCGCGCGCGCCCAAGGGGGTGGCCCAGGAAGCGCTCAACCGGGCGCTGATCCCGGCGCTGGCGCGCCAGATCCGGCTGCGCAATCTGAGCGGCGCGATCCTCATCGATTTCGCCGGCATGAAGTCGAAAAAACGCGCGACGCTGGCGCCCGCCCTCGCCGCCGCGTTGGCCGCCGATCCGCTGCGCCCGCGCCTGCTCGGCTTCACCGCGCTGGGCTTCGCCGAAATCCTCCGCCCGCGCGTCCACCCGCCGCTCCACGAATATTTAAGCGGGCCGCACGCCGCCGGCCTCCGGGCACTGCGCGCGGCGATGAGGGACGCCGCCGCCCGGCCGGCGATGCCGCTTGCCCTCCTCGCCGCGCCCGCGGTGATCGCGGCGATCGAGGCTGACACCCTGGCGCGCGCCGATTTTGCCCGCCGCGCCGGCCGCGCCCTCGCCCTCCGGAGTGAGCCGGGACTCGCGCTCGATGCCTGGCGGATCGTGCCGATCTAATCTCCCACCTTCCCCCAACCGCCGGCATCTGCCACCCTGGCGGCATGCGCAAAACCTTCCTGTGGCTGCGCCGGCTGGGCACTGGGTTGGCGGTTCTGCTGCTGCTCGGCGTGGTCGTCGCCGGCAGCCTGCTCTGGCTCACCTTGCCGCCCCGCCATGAGGTGCTGCATATCGCCGGGCTCTCCGCCCCCGTGGCGATCCGCTTCGACAGCCACGGCGTGCCGCGCATCACGGCGGCCAACGAGCGCGACGCGGCGTTGGCGCTTGGCTATGTCCATGCTCGCGACCGGCTGTTCCAGATGGAGCTGATGCGCCGCACCGTCTCCGGCCGGCTCGCCGAACGCGTCGGGCCGGCGGCGCTGAAAAGCGACCGGCTGATGCGCACGCTCGGGCTGCGCGAGGCGGCCTTGGCCGAATACGCGACCCTGCCCGCCGCGCCGCGCGCCGTGCTCGACGCCTATGCCGCCGGCGTCAATGCCTGGCTCGACGCGCGGGGGCGCTACGCCTGCCTCGAATGTATCGCTTTTCGCCGGCTGGAACCCTGGCAGCCGGTCGATTCGCTGCTCTGGGGGCATCTCATGGGCTGGTATCTCGCCGCCAATGAGCGGGTGGAACTGGCGCGCATGGCGCTTGCGGGGAAAAACCTCTCCCCTGAAAAAATCGCCGCCCTGTGGCCGCCGGCTGAGGGAACGGGGCGGCCGGATGCCGCGCTGGCGCCGGGGGATGCCCGCTTCGCCAGTGAAGCGGGCGCCTTGCTCGCCGCCATCCCGGCCTTTCCCGCCCGCTTCACCGAGCCCAGTGAAGAATCGAACGCCTGGGCGGTCGATGGCGCGCATAGCCGCACTGGCGCGCCGCTGCTGGCCGGCGACCCGCATCTCGGCTTCAGCTTTCCCGGCCTCTGGTATCTCGTGCGCGTGACCACCCCCGAGCGGGTTCTGACCGGCGCCACGGTGCCCGGCGTGCCCTTCCTGGTGCTCGGCCAGAACGGCCATATTGCCTGGAGTTTCACCTCCAACGGCGCCGATACCGAGGATGTCTTCGCGGAAACCCCGCTCGATCCCGGCCATTATCTCGGCCCGACCGGGCCACTGCCCTTCGGGCTACGCGAGGAACGCATCAAGGTGCGGGGCGCACCGGATGTCTTGATGACCGTGCGCGCGACCCGCCACGGCCCGGTGATCAGCGATCTCATCCCCGGCGAAACCCGCCTCCTCGCCTTCGCCGCCGCCAATCTGCAAGGGCCGGGCACCGCCACGCTGGGCCTATGGTCGCTCAACCACGCCGAGACGGTCGAGCAGGCCGGCGCGGCGGCGGCGCTGATCAGCGCCCCGGTGCAGAATCTCATGGTGGCCGATCGCCAGAAAATCGCGCTTTTTCTCACCGGGCGGGTGCCGCTGCGGCGCACACCCGAAGGCGCTGCCCCGCTGCCCGGCGCGGATCCCACGCATGACTGGATCGGCTGGGCCGCGGGCGAGGCGCTGCCGCATTTCATCGCGCCCGCCAGCGGGCGGCTGGTCAACGCCAACGAACGGATCGGCCCGGCAGCGGGCGCGGGCGGCGTGTTCCTCGGCGCCGACTGGCCGGGGGATTGGCGGGCCGAGCGCATCCGCTCTTTGCTCGCTGGCATCGGCAAGGCCGATGTCGCTGACTTCGCCACCATGCAGGCCGATACCACGAGCGTCTTCGCCGCCCAGATCCTGCCCCATCTCCGCGCCATCTCGCCGCCGCCCGGCCTTGCCACCACGGCGGCCGCCCTGCTCGCGGGCTGGGACGGACGGATGGCCCATGACCGGCCGGAGCCGCTGATTTTCAACGCCTGGCTGCGCCGCTTCGCCGCCGGCGTGCTGGCCGAACAGGGCGTAAAATTCGGCGATCCGGCGGCGCCGACGCTCGAATTCACCGCCTCGCTCTTTACCCAAGAAGGCGCGGCCCTTTGGTGCGGCGGCGATTGCTCGGGCCGGCTCGCCAAGGCGCTCGATGACGCGGTGGGCACGCTGGCGCTCCGCCTCGGCCCCGATCTCCGCGCCTGGCGCTGGGGAGACGTGCATCCGGCGGTGTTCGCCCATCCCCTGCTCGCGCACCTGCCCGCGATCGGCCGGCTCGCCACGCTCGCGATCCCGGCTGGCGGCGATGACAGCACGGTCGATCGCGGCGCCATGGGACCGGATGGGTTCGAGGCGCTCCACGGCGCTTCCTATCGCGGCGTCTATGACCTCGCTCTACCCGATCGCAGCCTGTTCATGATCGCGCCCGGCGAGTCCGGCAACCTGCTCAGCCCGCACGCCCGCGACCTGCTGACGCCCTGGCGCGACGGCGCGACCCTCACCCTCGGACCCGACCCCGACAGCGTCAGCGCAAGCGTCGATCTCCGGCCCTGAAAGCAGCGCGGCGCGTGTCTCGGCGGGGATTGTCACATTATGTCACAGGAGAAAAGCCGGCCCGCAATAATCAGCATCTATATCATGCTGGCTTGGGTCAGGGGGGTCTGGGCTGGAATTTCGCGGTGATGCTCGTATGTCTCGTGACGCTCGTAGGCCTTTGGTGAGATAGGATGGTGTTCGCCTCTCTTATGCAGGAACGATCAAACCATGACGCGTTGCCATGGGCTGGCCTGGGCGTGGCAAGGATTGCGGAAAACCTGCCGCTTCATGTATGCGCTGATCGGCCTTGGGGTCGGCGCCGCCATCCCAAGGTGGTCATTACGCCCCGCCGCCGCAAGAATATGTGCCGCCCGGCCAGGAACCCGCCGCGATGGCCGCCCTGACCCCGTTGCCCCGCCGTTCGTCTTCTGACGCGAGAACAGCCCCCTAGGCGCCTATGGACCAGCACGTCACCAGCAAGCCGCCGCGATCGGAGGTGGCCCCGCGCGAGCCAGCGGTCCGGCCGCCCGAGACCCCGCCCGAGACCCGGCCGGCGTCGCGCAAACGGCGGCTCGCGCTCGGGCTCGCGCTGGTGCTGCTCGCCGGTGCCGGGCTTGGCTGGTGGCTGAAGCCGGGGCGCGGGACGCATCACCGCCCCGCGATCGCCCCCGCCAGCGCGCTGCCCCAGCCGGTGCGCGAGGCCGAGGCGGTGAGCGGCGATTTCCCCGTCACGCTGACCGAGCTTGGCACCGTGACGCCGGTCTATACCGTGACGGTGATCTCGCAGATCGCCGGCTATCTGATGAATGTCGAGTTCCAGGAAGGCCAGACCGTCAAACAGGGCCAGGAGATCGCGCTGGTCGATCCGCGCCCCTATCAGGTGATGCTCGAACAGTACGAGGGCCAGCTCGCCGCCGATCAGGCAAGCCTTGGCCAGGCGCGCATGGATCTCGAGCGCTACCACACGCTCAACCGCCAGGACTCGATCGCGCGCCAGACCTACGAGGATCAGGTTTATGTGGTGAAACAATATGAAGGCAAGGTGAAGGTCGATCAGGCGCAGATCGACAATGCCAAGCTCGACCTTGTTTATTGCCACATCGTCGCGCCCATCACCGGGCTGATCGGGCTCCGCCTCGTCGATCCCGGCAATTTCGTCCAGCCGAGCAGCCCCACCGGGGTCGCGGTGATCGCGCAGATCCAGCCGATCACCGTGATTTTTACCTTGCCCGAAGATAGCGTGCCGGAAGTTCTCGCCGGGCTCAAGGCGAGCGGCGCCCTCCAGGTCGCGGCCTTTGATCGCAGCGACACCCAGCATCTCGCCGACGGCACCGTCTATGCGATCGACAGCGAGATCAACACCTCGACCGGCATGGTCAATCTCCGCGCCATGTTCGCCAACAAGAACACCGAGCTTTTCCCCAACCAGTTCGTCAACGCCCATCTCCTGGTCAAGACCCTGCATAACGCAACCCTCGTGCCGCATGCCGCGGTGCTCACCGGCGCGCCCGGCGCTTATGTCTATGTTGTCGGTCCCGACAACACGGTCAGCATGCGCCCCGTCACGCTCGGGCCACAGAATAAGGACCAGAGCGTGATCACCGGGGGCCTCAAGCCCGGCGAGCATGTCGTGGTCGATGGCGCCGACCGGCTGCGCGATGGCGCCAAGGTCACGGTCCTGCAACCCGCCGCGGCGACGCCCGCGCATTGAGGCGGGGCACCGCGCGCCGTGAACCCCTCCGCCCTTTTCATCCAGCGCCCGGTCGCGACCACGCTGTTGATGGTGGCCCTCATGCTCGCCGGCCTCGTCGCCTGGGGGTTCCTGCCGATCTCGGCGCTGCCCGAGGTCGATTACCCGACGATCGAGGTGCAGACCTTTTACCCCGGCGCCAGTCCCGAGGTGATGACGACCTCCGTCACCGCGCCGCTTGAGGAGCAGCTCGGCCAGATGCCGGGGCTCAACCAGATGGTCTCGATCAACGCCGCCGGCGCCTCGATGATCACCCTGCAATTCAATCTCTCGGTCAGCCTCGATGTCGCGGAAGAAGAAGTGCAGGCCGCGATCAATGCCGCGAACAATCTGCTGCCCGCGGATCTGCCGGCGCCGCCGATCTACGCCAAGGTCAATCCCGCCGACGCGCCGATCCTCACGCTGGCGCTGACGTCGAAGACATTGCCGCTGATCCGGCTTGAGGATCTCGCCGAGACGCGGCTCGCGCAAAAGCTCTCCGAACTCGCCGGCGTCGGCCTCGTCACCGTGAGCGGGGGCCATCGTCCGGCGGTGCGGGTGCAGATCAACCCGACCGCGATGGCCGCCTTCGGGCTCAATATCGACGATCTCCGCACCACCATCACCAATATCAACATCAACCTCGCCAAGGGCGGCTTCGACGGGCCGGCGCGGGCTTCCACGATCAACACCAACGATCAGCTCACCACCGCCGAGGAATACCGCCATGCCGTCGTCGCCTATCGCGCCGGCGCGCCGGTTTTTCTCTCCGACATCGCAACCGTCATCGACGGCGCCGAGAACGCCCAGCTTGCCGCCTGGATGAACCGGGAACCGGCGATCATTCTCAACATCCAGCGCCAGCCCGGTGCCAACGTCATTGCCGTCGCCGAGCGCGTCAAGGCGCTGTTGCCGGAACTGCAATCGACCTTGCCGGCCAGCGCCAATGTCGCGCTGCTCGCCGATCGCACCACCAGCATCCGCGCCTCGGTGCGCGATGTCGAGGTCGAGCTGGCGCTCGCCGTCGTGCTGGTCGTTCTGGTGATCTATCTTTTTCTCCAGAGCGTGCCCGCGACCATTATCCCCAGTCTTGCCGTGCCACTCTCGCTGGTCGGCACGCTCGGCGTGATGTATCTGCTTGGCTTCAGCCTCGATAATCTCTCGCTGATGTCGCTCACCATCGCCACCGGCTTCGTCGTCGATGATGCGATCGTGATGATTGAGAACATCTCGCGCTTCATCGAGGCCGGCGAAAGCGCGCTGGTGGCCGCGCTCAAGGGCTCGGCGCAGATCGGCTTCACCATCATCTCGCTCACCGTCTCGCTGATCGCGGTGCTGATCCCGCTGTTGTTCATGGGCGATGTCGTGGGGCGGCTATTTCACGAATTCGCCATCACGCTCGCGGTCACCATCATCATCTCGGCGATGATCGCGCTGACCCTGGTGCCGATGCTGTGCAACCGCTTGCTGCGCCCGCGCCCGGCCGCGGCACGGCCGGGGTTTTTCGTCAGGCTGCAGGATATCTATGACTTGATGCTGCGCCGTGTGCTCCGCCACCAGAACCTGACGCTGCTCCTCGCACTCGCGACTCTGGCACTTACCGCTTTTCTCTACATCGTCATTCCCAAAGGTTTTTTTCCAATCCAGGACACCGGCATGATCGAGGGGCTCTCGCAAGCGCCGGGCAGCATTTCCTTCGCGTCCATGGCGGAACATCAACAGGCGCTCGCCGACGCCCTCCTCAAGGATCGCGATGTCAAAAGCCTCGCCTCCTTCATTGGCATCGACGGCACCAACACGACCCTCAACCGCGGCCGCTTCCTCATCTCGCTGCGCTCCCCTGATCGACGCCAAGCCAATGTCTCGACCATCATCCGCCGCCTGCAACGCGAAACCGCCGATGTCGCCGGCATCAAGCTTTTCATGCAGCCGGTGCAGGATCTTACCATCGACACCGCGATCAGCGCGACGCAATACCAGTTCGTACTGGAAAACCCCGATCCCGCGATGCTCGCAACCTGGGTGCCGATCCTGCTCGCGCGGCTTCAGAAATCCCCCGCGCTCGCCGATGTCACGAGCGATCTCGAACATGATGGTCGGGCCGTCGACATCGAGATTGACCGCGCCACCGCCGCGCGCTTCGGCGTGACACCGGCGACCATTGACAATGCGCTTTACGACAGTTACGGCCAGCGTATCGTCTCGACGATTTTTACCCAGTCGAACCAATATCGCGTCATCATGGAGGTGGCGCCCAAGGCGCGGCAATCGCTCGCTGATCTTGGCAAGATCTATCTCCCCTCGTCGAACGCCACCTATGGCCAGGTACCGCTTTCCGCCATCGCCACCATCAGTGAGCGGCCTGCACCGTTGCAAATCGACCATCTGAGCCAGTTTCCCGCCGCTTTCATCTCTTTCAATCTGGCGCAAGGCGCTTCCCTTGGCGCCGCACTTTCCGATGTCCACGCGGCGATCGCCGGGATCGGGCTGCCGGCGAGTTTCATTTTGCGCTTCCAGGGTGCGCTGCTCGCCTTTCAGTCGGCGCTCGGCAATGAATTGCTGCTGCTGCTGGCCGCCGTGGTTACCATGTATATCGTCCTGGGCGTACTCTATGAGAGTTTTATCCACCCCATCACCATCCTCTCGACGCTGCCCTCTGCCGGCATCGGCGCGCTGCTCGCGCTGATGATCGCTGGCAAGGATCTTGATGTCATCGGCATCATTGGCATCGTATTGCTGATCGGCATCGTCAAGAAAAATGCCATCATGATGATCGACTTTGCCTTGCAGGCCGAACGCGAGGACGGGTTCGGCCCCGAGGCCGCGATTCTGCGCGCGGCGCGGCTGCGGCTGCGCCCGATCCTGATGACGACGATGGCCGCGGTGCTCGGCGCGCTGCCCCTGATGTTCGCGCACGGCACCGGGGCGGAGTTGCGCCGCCCGCTCGGCCTCGCCATTGTCGGGGGACTTCTGGTGAGCCAGGTTCTGACCCTGTTCACGACGCCGGTGATCTATCTCTTCTTCGATCGCCTGGCGCGCCTCGCGCGGCCCGCCGCCGCGCCGGAAGCCGCGCCGTGAATATCTCCGCGCCCTTCATCCGCCGCCCCGTGGCAACGACGCTGCTCACCCTCGCGATCGCGCTGGCCGGCGTGCTCGGCTATTATAAGCTCCCCGTCGCACCCCTCCCGCAGGTCGATTTTCCGGTGATCCTGGTGCAGGCAACACTGCCCGGCGCGAGCCCGATGACGGTTGCCAGCAATGTTGCCGCCCCGCTCGAAAAACATCTCGGTCAAATCGCCGATCTCGACGAGATGACCTCGCAGAGCTTCACCGGCACCAGCCGCATCGTGCTGCAATTCGGCCTCGATCGCGACATCGATGGCGCGGCGCGCGATGTCGAGGCGGAGATCAACGCCGCCCACGCCGATCTGCCGACGCAGCTGCGCCTCAACCCCGTCTATCACAAGATCAACCCGGCCGATGCGCCGATCATGGTCGTCGCGATGACCTCGAAATCGCGCCGGCCGGGGCAGATTTTCGATGCCGCGGCGAACATCATCCAGCAGCGCCTCTCACAGCTCACCGGCATCGGCGAGGTCGATGTCGCCGGCGCCGCGCTGCCCTCGGTGCGGGTCGAGCTTGATCCCGATCCGCTCGCCGAATACGGCATCGGCTTCGAGGACATTCGTGCCGCCATCGCCTCGGCCAATGCCGACAGCCCGAAGGGCGCGATCGAGATCGGGCCGCGCCGCTATCAGCTCTACACCAATGACCAGGCGACGCGCGCCGCCGACTATCGCCCCCTCATCATCGCCTATCGCAACAACGCGCCGGTATTCCTCACCGATGTTGGCGAGGTTGACGATTCGGTCGAGGATCTGCGCAACGCGGCGCTCGCCAACGGCCAGCCCGCCGTGCTGGTGATCGTCTATCGCCAGCCGGGGGCGAATATCATAGAGGCCGTCGATTCCGTGCGCGCCGCGATGCCCGAACTACAGGCGGCGCTGCCCGCCGATATCGATGTCACCATCATCGCCGATCGCACGCCGACCATCCGCGCCTCGCTGCATGACACGCAGACGGCCCTTCTCATCGCCCTGGTCCTCGTCATCGGCGTGGTGTTCGTGTTCCTGCGCAATCCCCGCGCGGCCCTCATCCCGAGCGTGGTGGTGCCGGTCTCCATCACCGGCACCTTCGGGGTGATGTATCTGCTCGGCTACAGTCTCGATAATCTCTCGCTGATGGCGCTCACCGTCGCGACGGGCTTCGTCGTCGATGACGCGATCGTGGTTTTGGAAAACATCATGCGCCATATCGAGGGCGGCATGGCACGACGCGCCGCGGCACTGCGCGGGGCACGCGAGGTCGGTTTCACCGTGTTGTCGATCAGCCTCTCGCTGATCGCGGTGTTTTTGCCGATCCTGCTGATGGGCGGTCTGATCGGCCGGCTGTTTCGCGAATTCGCCGTCACCCTCTCGCTCGCCATCATCGTCTCGCTCGTCATCTCGCTCACCGCGACGCCGATGATGTGCGCGATTTTCCTGCGCCGCCAGCACGGCGCGCCGGGCTGGCTCGGGCGGATCATGGAGCGCGGATTCGAAAGCGCGCTCGGCTTTTACCGCCGCACGCTCGCCGTCGTGTTGCGCCATCCCGCGCTCACGCTCACCGTACTGTTTTTCACCATCGGCCTCAATTTCTATCTCTATAAAATCGTGCCCAAGGGGTTTTTCCCGCAGCAGGATACCGGGCGGATGATCGGCACGCTGGTCGGTGATCAGACCATCTCGTTTCAGGCGATGCGCGAGAAGATGGTGCAGTTCATGACCATCGTGCGGGCCGATCCGGCGGTTGAGAATATCGCCGGCTTCACCGGCGGGCGGCAGACCAATTCCGGGTTTTTTTTCGTGGCACTCAAGCCCCGCAGTGACCGGCATGCCTCGGCCGATCAGGTCATCGCGCGGCTGCGCGGCAAGTTGCGCGCGGTGGCAGGCGCGCAGCTCTATCTTCAGGTCGTGCAAGACATTCGCGCCGGCGGGCGGCAGAGCAACGCGCAATACCAGTTCACGCTGCAGGATATCAACCCGGCCGAACTCTATGACTGGACCAACCGGCTGACCGCCGCGCTACAAAATAATCCGGCGCTCGCCGATGTCAGCTCCGATCAGCAGCAGGCCGGCAGCGAGACCTATCTCGTGACCGATCGGACGACGGCGGCGCGGCTGGCGCTGTTTCAGAGCACCATCGACCAGAATCTCTACGACGCTTTCGGCCAGCGCCAGGTCTCGACGATCTACAACGCACTCAACCAGTATCATGTGGTGATGGAAGTGGCGCCGCGCTTCTGGCAGGATCGCTCGGTGCTGCCGAAAATCTATATCAGCACGGTCGGCGCCTTTCCCAACGGCACCGCGCTCACCAACGCGGTGATCGGCACCGTCACGACGCCGCATGGCCGCATCGCCAACTCGCCGCTCTTTGTCGCCGGATCGCGCTTCGATGCACTTCTCGGCGCCCAGGACGCGGCCGCGGCGATCGCCAGCAACGCCGCGCGCAACAGCCTGAATAACGCCATCGCCAATACCGGCGGCCACGCCGGCTCGACCGGCGCCGCGGTGAGCACCGTGCGCGAGACCATGGTGCCGCTCGCCGCGATCGCCAAGATGGTCCCCGGCACCACGCCGGTCGTGGTGAACCATCAGGGCCAGTTCGTCGCCACCACGATTTCCTTCAATGTTCCACTGGGCCGGTCGCTGGGCGGCGCGGTACGGGCGATCGATGAGACGCTGCGCAAGCTCGGCGCGCCGAGCACGATCCATGGCGGTTTCGCCGGCACCGCGCGCATCTTTCAGCAATCGCTGGCCTCCGAGCCCATCCTCATTCTCGCCGCCCTCGGCGCCGTCTATATCGTGCTCGGCATCCTCTATGAAAGCTACATCCACCCGCTCACCATCATCTCGACCCTGCCCTCGGCCGGGGTCGGCGCCATTCTCGCCCTGATGCTCACGGGCCAGCAATTCACCATCATCGCGTTGATCGGGGTGATCTTGCTCATCGGGATCGTCAAGAAAAACGCCATCATGATGATCGACTTCGCGCTCGATGCCGAGCGCACGCGCGGGCTCGATCCACGCGCCGCGATCGCCGAGGCCTGCGCGCTTCGCTTCCGGCCGATCATGATGACGACCTTCGCCGCCATTCTCGGCGCGCTGCCGCTGGCGATCGGCGGCGGCGATGGCTCGGAATTGCGCCAGCCCCTCGGCATCTCGATCATCGGCGGGCTTCTCGTCAGTCAGGCGCTGACACTTTATACCACCCCCGTCGTTTATCTCGCGCTCGATCGGCTGCGGCTGCGCTTCCGCCGTGCTCAGGGCGGCGCGGCGGCGAGGCCTGTGCCGTGAACCGTGGCGCTGTCCTCGCAATGGCTTTGCTGCTCGCGGGCTGCATGGTCGGTCCCAATTACCGCCGCCCGCCCGCGCCGGTTGCGGTCTCCTACAAGGAGCTTGCGGGTTGGCAGCCAGCCACCCCCGAGGATGGCTTTGATCGTGGCGCGTGGTGGTCGATCTACCACGACCCAATACTTGATCATCTCGAACGACAGATCGATATCTCCAATTACACGCTGCAACAAGCGGAGGCCAATTACCGCAACGCCCAGGCCATCGTGCAGGAGGCGACGGCGGCGCTGTTTCCGGTCTTCGCCGGGGTCGGCAGCGCCCAGCGCACCGGCATCGGCGCCACCAGCAACGGCATCGTCTCCTCGGGCAATAACGTCGCGGTGAGCGGGGCGCGCGGCTTCACCGGCAATCAATACACGCTGCAAGGCACTGGCAGTTGGGATCTCGATGTCTGGGGCGAGATCCGCCGCCAGATCGAAAGTGATGTCGCGCTCGCGCAATACAGCGCCGCCGAGATCGCCAATGCCCGGCTCTCGGCGCAGGCGGCGCTCGCGACCGCCTATTTCAACCTCCGCGCCTCCGACTCGCTCACCACGCTGCTCAGCAACACCGTCAAGCAATACACCGATGCGCTGCGCGTCGTCGAAAACGAATACCATGCCGGCTACGTCGCGCGCGGCGACGTGCTCACCGCGCAGACCGAGTTGCAGACCACCCAGGCGCAGCTCACCAATGTCGGGGTGGCGCGCGCGCAATACGAGCACGCGATCGCGGTGCTGATCGGCAAGCCGCCCGCCGAGCTCAGCATCGGCCCGAGCGCGCTGCCCGACGCCGTGCCGGTGATGCCGCCCTCGGTGCCGTCCACGCTGCTCCAGCGCCGCCCCGATATTGCCGCCGCCGAACGTGAAATGCAGGCGGAGAACGCGCTGATCGGGGTTGCCATCGCGGCGTTTTACCCGCAGGTCAACCTCACCAGCTTCTTCGGCTATACCAGCCCCACTCTCGACAATTTGTTGCAGTCCACTAACCGCATTTGGGCGCTCGGCGGCGCCTTCAACTTGCCGATTTTCGAGGGCGGCGCGCAGATCGCCGCAGTCAAGGCGGCGCGCGCCGAATATGACGGCGCGGTTGCCAACTACCGCGAGACCGTGCTCAGCGCTTTCCAGCAGGTCGAGGACGAACTGGCGGCGCTGCGCATCCTCGCCGAAGAGAAGATACAGCAGGACATCGCGGTCAAGTCGGCGAAAGAAAACGTCGCCTTCGCCTTCAACGAATACAAGGCAGGAACGACGATCTATACCACCGTGCTGACCGACCAGGAACTCGAACTGAGCGATGAGGTCACCGATGTCACCATCCAGCAGAACCGCATGCTCGCCTCGGTCGCCCTCGTCGAGGCGCTCGGCGGCGGCTGGTCGAGCGATCAACTGCCGCGCGGCAATTCACTCGAAACGGTGAGCTTCGCGCCCGGCATCCATCCCTGAACGCGGCGCTACATCCCGAGCGCGCGACGATAGAGATCGAGCAGCGTCTCCTGCTCCTCGACCTCGGCGGGCTGGGAGCGGCGCAGGCGGATCAACTGGCGCAGCACCTTGACATCGAACCCGGCCGATTTGGCCTCGGCGTAGACGTCGCGGATGTCATCGGTGAGGGCCTTTTTTTCCTCCTCCAGCCGTTCGATGCGCTCGACCAGGCTGCGCAGCCGATCCGCCGCGATGCCGCCGGTTTCCTGCTTGGTCGGGCTATCCAGGGCCATCCGCGCGCTCCCTCTCGCAAAGCCTTGAGGCCGCCCCGGATAGCGATGCGGCGCCGGGCGGTCAATGACCGGGATGGGATTTCGCCAGCGCCGCCTGCTGCGCCGGGCTCGCCGGCTTCTGGTATTTCGCCTGCCATTCCTTATAAGGCATGCCATAGACGATCTCGCGCGCCTGCGGGTCGCTGAGGCTCACGCCGCGCTCCGCCGCCGCCTCGCGATACCAGCGCGAGAGGCAGTTGCGGCAGAAGCCGGCGAGGTTCATCAGGTCGATATTCTGCACGTCGCTACGCTCACGGAGATGTGCGACGAGGCGCCGGAACGCGGCGGCTTCCAGTTCGATACGCAAGGTTTCCTCTGATGTCGCTGCTGTCATGGCTGATCTCCCTCGACGATCTCGCATGGGACGCTAACTTGGGACACTAACATGGCGCGGCCAGCGCGCTTTCGCCATACTGGCGGCACCTGGGAGGAGAGGCCATCATGCAGGGCGATGACGCGCAACCGACGGCGATGGATTGGTGCTCGCCTGATGCCACGCGGCGGGATCGCGCGGCGCGGGCCGGTTTGCGGGCGATTTTCGCCGCCGCGGTGGCGAGCGCCGATCCCCGCCGCATCCTGCCCACGCACCTGCCCCCCCTCCCGCGCGGGCGGGTCGTGGTCGTGGGCGCCGGCAAATCCGCCGCCCTGATGGCCGCCACGGTCGAAGCGGCATGGCCCGAGGCGCCGCTCTCGGGCCTGGTCGTGACACGCTACGGCCATGCCGTCCCGACGCGGCGGATCGAAGTGGTCGAAGCCTCCCACCCGGTGCCCGATGCCGCCGGCGAGCAGGCGGCGCGGCGCATTCTCGCGGCCGTGCGCGGCTTGTCGGCGGATGATCTGGTGCTGGCGCTGATTTCGGGCGGCGGCTCGGCGCTGCTCTCGCTGCCCGCGCCGGGGATCACGCTCGCCGATAAACAGGCGGTGAACCGCGCGCTGTTGCATTCGGGGGCGACGATCGGGGAGATGAACACGGTGCGCAAGCATCTCTCGGCGATCAAGGGCGGCCGGCTCGCCGCCGCCTGCGCCCCGGCGCGCCTCGTGACGCTGGCCATCAGCGACGTGCCGGGCGACGATCCGGCGGTGATCGCCTCGGGCCCGACCGTACCCGATCCCTCGACCTTCGCCGAGGCCAGCGCCATCCTCGCGCGCCACGGCATCACCCCGCCGCCCGCCGTCGCCCAGCGCCTGGCCGCGGCGCGGGACGAAACACCCAAGCCGGGCAGCCTGCGGCATGCCGAATTCCGCCTCATCGCGACCCCGGCCATGGCGCTCCAAGCGGCGGCCAAGCGGGCGCGCGCGATGGCGATCACGCCGCTCATCCTCGGCGATGCGCTGGAGGGCGAAAGCCGCGTGCTCGGCACCGTGCTCGCCGGCATCGCCCGCAGCGTGCGCCGCCACGGCCAGCCCCTGGCGCCTCCCGCCGTGCTGCTCTCGGGTGGCGAGACGACGGTGACGATTGGCCCCGAAACGGGCGCTCCGGGGCGCGGCGGGCGCAACACCGAATGTCTGCTCGGCCTCGCCCTTGCCCTCGACGGCGACTCCGCGATCTGGGCGATCGCCGGTGATAGCGATGGCATCGATGGCACCGAAGAGGCCGCCGGCGCGCTGGTCACCCCCACGACGCTCGCGCGTGCCCGCGCCCTGGGGCTCGATCCGCGCGCCCTGCTCGCCCGCCACGACAGCTACCGCCTGTTCGCGGCGCTGGAGGATCTGGTGATCACCGGCCCGACCCTCACCAATGTCAACGATATCCGCGCGGTCTTGATCGTCGCCGCATGATCCCCCCGAACAAAAGCAAAGCTCTCTACAAAAGCAAAGCCCTCTCATGAGCACCCATCCCCGACTCCGCCGGCACCGGCGCACCAAGATCATCGCGACGATCGGTCCCGCGAGTTCGACGCCGGAGATTCTGGCCCGCCTGTTCCATGCCGGGGCGGATGTGTTCCGGCTCAATTTCTCGCATGGCACGCATGAGGACCACGCCGCGCGCATCGCCTTTATCCGCGCGCTGGAAGAAGAAACCGGCCGCCCCATCGGTATTCTCGCCGATGTCCAGGGGCCGAAACTCCGCGTCGGGCGGTTCGCGGCCGGGCGCGCCCATCTCCAGACCGGCCAGAGCTTCCGCCTCGATCTCAACCCGACGCCGGGCAACGCCCAGCGCGTCGAACTGCCGCATCCCGAAATCATCGCCGCCGCCGAGATCGGCGCGACGCTCCTGCTCGATGACGGCAAGCTTCGCCTCCGCGTCGTCCATAAGCGGCCCGATCACCTGGTGACCGAGGTGGTGGTGGGCGGGCCGCTCTCCGACCGCAAGGGCGTCAATGTCCCCGATGTCGTGCTGCCGATCCCGGCGCTGACCGCGAAGGACCGCGAAGACCTCGCCTTCGCCCTCGCCCAGGGCGTCGATTTCATCGGGCTTTCCTTCGTCCAGCGCGCCGCGGATGTCGCCGAGGCCCGCGAGATCGTGGGCGAGCGGGCATGGATCATGACCAAGCTCGAAAAACCCCAGGCGCTCGATAATCTCGATGCCATTCTGGCGCTTTCCGACGCGGTGATGGTGGCGCGCGGCGATCTCGGCGTCGAACTGCCCCCCGAGGAGGTGCCGCTGGCGCAAAAACGCATCGTGCGGGCCGCCCGCGTGCTGGGACGGCCCGTCGTGGTAGCGACGCAGATGCTGGAAAGCATGATCAGCGCCCCGGCGCCGACCCGGGCCGAGGCCTCGGACGTTGCGACCGCGGTTTTCGACGGCGCGGACGCGGTGATGCTCTCGGCCGAGACCGCCGCCGGGCAATATCCCTTCGAGGCGGTGAATATCATGGATCGCATCATCGCCCGGGTCGAACGCGATCCCGGCTGGCGCGCCTTCATCGACACGTCCCGCCCCGCCCCCGAGCACTCCTCGGCCGACGCCATCGCCGCCGCCGCCCGCCAGGTGGCGCATACCATCGACGCCCAGGCGATCGCCGCCTTCACCTCCTCGGGCAGCACCGCGCTCCGCATCGCGCGCGAGCGGCCGGATTGCCCGGTGATGGCGTTCACCCCCGACCCGTCAACGGCGCGCCGCCTCGCGCTCGCCTGGGGCGTGCACGCGCTGATCTCGCCGCTCACCCACAGCATGAGCGAGACCGTGACCCGCGCCACGCGGCTCGCGTCGCAGGAGGGGCTGGCGGCGTCCGGCGAGGAGATCGTGGTGGTGGCCGGGGTGCCGTTCGGCCAGAAAGGCACGACCAACGCCCTGCGTGTCGCCACCGTGAAGTAATCAGCGGGGAAGTAATCAGCGGGGAAATGATCGGCGGGGAAATAACCGGCGGGGGGCACGCCGGAGGGCGGCGCGGCGAAAGGTGCTTGCAACCCGGCCGCGCCCGGTCCATGTCCTAGGGAACGTGGCATGGATTGCGGAGCATAGCGGCAATGGGCAGCCTGAGCATCTGGCATTGGCTTGTCGTCCTGATGGTGGTGTTGCTGCTGTTCGGCAGCGGCAAGGTGAGCAACCTGATGGGTGACTTCGCCAAGGGCATCAAATCCTTCAAGAAAAACATGGCGGAAGACACCGACGCCTCGATGGAGGCCTCGGCGGAACGGCCGACCGGCACCATCGCCGGGCCGAACCCGGCCGCGGGGAACGCCAAGCAGGAACAGAGTACCGCCAGCCACCACAGCTAAGCGGCCGCCATGGTGGCCGCCCTCCCCCGGCTCACCACCGCCGAAGCGGTGGTGGAGAGCTTGCTGCGCCACGGCATCGACAAATTCTATGCCCTGCCGGGGGTGCATAACGACAAGCTGTTCGACGCGCTGCACCAGGCCGGCGACCGCTTGCGCGTCATCCATCCGCGCCATGAGCAGGCGGCGGCCTACATGGCGCTCGGCGCGGCACTCGCGACCGGCCGGCCGCAGGTCTGCGCCATGGTGCCGGGGCCGGGTGTGCTCAATGCCGCAAGCGCGCTGCTCAACGCCTATGGGCTCGGCGCGCCGGTGCTGGCGCTGGCCGGGCAGATCCCCCAGCACGCCATCGATCGCGGCTATGGCCACCTCCACGAACTGCCCGACCAGCTCGGCCTCTTGCGCCATTTCACCAAATACGCCGCGCGCATCACCCATCCCGCCGCCGCGTCCGGCCTGATCCGCGCGGCCTTGTTACAGGCGCGGAGCGGGCGGGCGCGCCCGGTGGCACTGGAATGCGCGATCGACGTCTGGGGACGGGCGGCGCCGGTGGCACTCGAAGATCCCGCGCCCCTCACCCCGCTCGCCCCCGATCCCGCCACGATCGAGGCGGCCGCCGCCCTGCTCGCGCGCGCCGAGCGGCCGCTGATCGTGGCCGGCGGCGGCGTGCTTGACGCCGCCGGCGAACTCCGCGCCTTGGCCTCGGCGCTCGGCGCCCCGGTGATGACCTATCGCCGGGCCCGCGGCGTGCTGCCCTCCGATCACCCGCTCGCCATCTCGCGCCCGGTCGGCCATCGCCTGTGGCGTGACGCCGACGTGGTGCTCGCGGTTGGCACCCGCGCCTACGAGCCACTCGCCCATTGGGGCACGGATAGCGCCATGAAGCTGATCCGCCTCGATATCGATGCCGAGGAGATCGAGCGCTTCCGCCGCCCCGACTGCGCCATCCTCGCCGACGCGGCCCTCGGCCTCGCGGCACTCCGCGCCGCCCTTCCCGGCCCCGCACGGGCGCCCCGCGCCGAGATCGCGCGGGCAGAGGCGTGGTGCGCGGGCGAACTCGCCCGGCTCGCGCCGCAGATGGGGTTTCTCGGCGCCATCCGCGCTGCCCTGCCGGAAGATGGCATCCTTGTCGAGGATGTGACGCAGATGGCCTTTGTCGGCCGCCTCGCCTTCCCGGTCGCCGCCCCCCGGCTCTACCTCTCGCCGGGCTATCAGGACAATCTCGGCTGGGGCTATGGCGCGGCGCTCGGCGCCAAGGCGGCGCTGCCCGGGCGCGCCGTCGTCGCGATCACGGGTGATGGCGGGTTTCTCTATCAATCGGGCGAACTGGCCACCGCCATGCGGCATCATCTCGCGGTGGTGGTGGTGGTGTTTGATGATGGCGCCTTCGGCAATGTCCGACGCATCCAGGCCGAGCAGTATGGCAACCGGCTGATCGCCTGCGACCTCGCCAATCCCGATTTCGTGCGTCTCGCCGAGGCGCATGGCATGGCGGCGTGGCGGGCGGATACGCCGGCTGAGCTGGAGGCGGCGCTGCGCGCGGCGATCGCGCGCGGCGCACCGGGGCTGGTCCATGTCAAGCTCGGCGAGGTGCCGAGCCCCTGGCCGCTCCTGCTGCTACCCCGCGTGCGAGGCTTCGAGGCGCCATCGCGCCCGGCGCTGCCGTGAAGCCGGGAATGGGGGAAGCCGGGGATGGGGGTAAAATGGTGGGCGGTACTGGGATTGAACCAGTGGCCTCCCGCGTGTCAAGCGGACGCTCTCCCGCTGAGCTAACCGCCCACCGCCCGAAGCGCTTCGGTGCGCCGCTTCTAGCCAAGCTTCGCCCGCCCCGCAACCCTGGCCGGAGCGTTTCCCATCAGCTCTCGGGGCCGGGCGGGGTCGGCAGCCACACCGTGAACCGGCTGAACTTTCCCTCCTCGCTCGCGATGGTCAGTGCCCCGCGATGGCGGTTGAGCACGTGCTTGACGATGGCGAGCCCGAGCCCGGTGCCGCCGGCGGCGCGCGAGCGGCCGCGATCGACGCGATAGAAGCGCTCGGTCAGGCGCGGCAGATCGGCGCGTGGAATGCCCAAACCGTCATCCTCGAAGATGAGCGCCACGCCCGCCCGCCCGGCGCGGCTTTCGGCGCGCGCGGTGACGCTGACCAGGCCGCCCTCACGGCCATATTTCACGGCGTTGTCGAGGAGGTTCTGGATCACCTGGGCGAGCTGATCGGCATCGCCCGGCAAGCGCCGCGGCAGGGCGGCGAGGTCGAGCGTGAGACGCATGTGGCGCGCCTCTAGGCGCAATTCGAAGGACTCGGCGATGCCGCGCACCAGCATGGCGAGATCGACCGCGCCCTCGGGCGGCTGATGCTCGACCACCTCGATGCGCGAGAGGCTGAGCAGATCGTCGATCAGCCGGTTCATGCGCTGCGCCTGCTCGGCCATGATCGCGAGAAAGCGCCGCTGCGCCTCGGCGTCATCGGCGGCGGGGCCTTGCAGCGTCTCGATGAAACCGATCAGGCTGGCCAGCGGGGTGCGCAATTCGTGGCTGGCGTTGGCCACGAAATCGGCGCGCATGCGCTCCACCGCCTGCTCGCGCGAGCGATCGCCGAGTACCACGATCACGATGCCGCCATCAGGCAGTTCCTGTAGAAGATGCACGACGCGGGCGCGGATATTGCGCTCGATCGGCACGGGAAGGGAGAAGGTCGCGGTCTCGGTGGTGCGCCCGGCATAGGCCCGCTCGATCGCCGCGCGCAGCACGGGATGGCGCAGCACGGCGGCGATATCCTCGCCGAAGGCGGCGCGCGCGGCGTCATTCGCCTGGCGCACCGTGCGGGCGGCATCGAGCACGATCAGCGGATCGGGCAGGCGCTCGATGATGATCGCGCCGGCCTGCACCAGCCGCGCCAGCGCCGCCGCCTGTTCGCTACCGACGCGGCGCAGCCGCCGGGCTTGGTCGAGCAATCGCCCCGGCCACGGCCAAAGCCCCGGCGGCCAAAGCCCTGGCGCGAGGCCGAGCGCGGCGGCGATCCGGCGCAGCACCACCGCCATGGCGACGGCGCCCAAAACCATCACGCCGAGCAGCGGGGCGACCAGCCAGGGAAGCGGCATCACGGGAGCGGCATCATCGCCGCCGGGGTCAGCTCCCGGCCTCGCCGACGCGCAGCGGCGCCGGCGAGACGATCGCGCCATTGGTCCGGAACACCGCGAGGCCGCGACGCACCGAGCCATCGGGAGCCAATACCAGCAACCCGTCGGCGCCGAGGAATCCCTCTCGCCGGGTGAGCGCGCGGCCGTGAAAACCGCCCTCCCCCGCGACCACCCGGGCCAGCGACGCGGCGTCGTAGGCAAGATCGGCGAGCGACGGGGGGGGAACGCCGTATTTCGCCTGGTAGGCGGCGACGAAGGCGGCGCGCGCCGCCGGATCGGGCGCGGCATACCACGCCCCCCGCAGCGTCGCCCCGGCGCGCGCCCTGGGCGAGGCCCACAAGGCCGGGCCGAGCAGGCGCACCTGCGGCGGATCGACGTCGTAATAGGCCAGCAGCGAGGTGATCTCGGCGAGCTGCTCCCCGGTATCGGCGAGCAGCAGGGCGTCAAAGGGCGGCGGCGGAATGGGCTGGCGGGCCAATTCAGCCGCGGTCTTGCGATCACCCTTGTCACGCGCCTCGCGGATTTGCTTGTCGATCGGGCCGCGCCGGTCGGCATAGTCCGAAACCTCGCGCACCAGCGCCGTCATCGCCGCCATGCCGGCGCCGTGGAAGCGGATGGTCGGTGCGGCGAGCCCGGCCTCGGTGGCGGATTTTTCCAAAGCCGCCGCCATCGCGTGGCCGAGCGCATTATCGGGCAGCAGCGCCACGAAGCGGCTCCGCCCCTCGGCGCGCGCCGCCGCCACCAGCCGGCGCACCTGCTGTAGCGGGGAAAGCCCCAAGGGCCAGAGGCCGGGCTGCGCCACGCTCGGGTCGGAGGTGAAGGCGAGCACCGGCACATCCGCGCTCCGCGCCGGCCCAGCCACCGCGCGGGTTTCCGCGACGGTCAACGGGCCGAGAATGATTTCTCCCCCCGCGCCGATCGCCCCCCGCGCCGCTTGCGCGGCATTGCCGCCGGCGCTGTCGGCAACGGTGAGCGCGGGCGCGCCGGGCACGGCAAGCGCCAGTTCGGCGGCCTGGCGCATCGCCTGGCCGAGCCCGGCATCGGGCCCCGAAAGCGGCACCAGAAGGGCAACCTTGTGCGCGGCGCCATTGCTGGCCCCGCCCGCGCCACCCGGCCCGAGCGGATGCGCCGGACCCTGGATAAATCCCCCCCCTGTGCCGGCGCAGCCGGTCAATGCTAAAGCACCGAGAAGGAGCGCCCATGCCGCACGCCGCATACGATGATCTTCCTTCCCCGCCTGAGCCCGCCGGCTCGCCGCCTCCGGGGGGATTTGTGCTCGTTTCGACGCCACTCGGCAACCTCGGCGATATCTCGGCGCGCGCGCTGGCCGCGCTCCGTGCCGCCGATCTCATCCTCTGCGAGGACACGCGCACCACCGCCCAGCTTTGTCACGCCTTCGGCATCCACCGGCCGCTCGCGGCCCTGCACGAGCACAACGAGACGGCGCGCGTTCCGGCGCTGTTGCAGATGCTGCGCGCGGGCCAGTGTCTCGTGCTGGTGAGCGATGCCGGCACGCCGCTGATTTCCGATCCCGGCTACGCGCTCGCCCGCGCGGTAATCGCCGCCGGCCTGCCGATCAGCGCCGTGCCGGGGGCGAATGCGGCGCTGCTCGCGCTGACGCTTTCTGGCCTGCCGCCGCATCCTTTTTTATTCATGGGCTTCCCGCCGGCGCGGCACGCCGCCCGGCTGGCGCGTTTCGCCGAGCTGCGCCGCATCGAACAGGCCGGGCTAAAGGCCACGGTGATCTGGTACGAGGCGCCGCACCGGCTGGCCGCGAGCCTTGCCGATCTCGCGGCGAGTTTCGGCGCGCGGGAAGCCGCGGTCGCGCGCGAGCTGACCAAGCGTTTCGAGGAAATCCGCCGCGCGCCGCTGCCGGAATTGGCCGCCTATTATGCCACCACCCCAGCGCGCGGCGAGATCACCCTCCTGATCGGCCCGGCCGCCGACACCCCGCCCGCCAGCGCGGCCGAGCTGGACACCGTTCTCGCCGCCGCCCTCGCCCACCAGAGCCTGCGCGCGGCGGTGGCGCAGGCGAGCGCGCTCACCGGCTGGCCGCGCGGCAAAGTCTATGCCCGCGCCCTGGAAATCAAGAAAGAACGCGCGTTCAACGAGATAGCCGCAACGCCATGATCCGCATCCATCCCCTGCAGACCGGCTCGGTTTACCTCCGGCCGAGCCAGATCATCGGCCGCGCGCCGGCCCGCCGGCTGCGCCCGCTTTTCGATCCGCGCTGGAGCGAAAAACTGCCGGTTCTCGCCTGGCTGATCGAGCATCCCGAGGGATTGTTCCTGGTCGATACCGGGGAAAGCCCGCGCGCCATGGGAAAAGGCTATTTTCCGCCCTGGCACCCCTATTTCCGCCGCGCCCTGCGCTTCGAGATCGCCCCCGAGGACGCCATCGATGCGCGGATCCGCGGTCTTGGGTTCGACCCGCACGATATCCGCGCCGTCGTGCTCACCCATCTCCACACCGATCACGCGGGGGGGCTTTTCCATCTACCCCGGCTGCGCGTGCTCCTCACCCACATCGAGTGGCAGCTCGCACAAGGGTTCGCCGGCGTCCTGCGCGGCTATTTTCTCGGCCATCTGCCGGAAAACTTCCGCCCCGCGTTCATCCGCTTCGACGCCGAGCCGCCAGCCCCCTTCACCCGCGCCATGGCGTTGACCGAGGATCGCGCCATTATCATCGTTCCGACGCCAGGCCATAGTTCCGGCCATGTCTCGGTGCTGGTGCGGCTGGGCGGCTCTCAAGTATTGCTCGCCGGTGACGCCTCCTACACCGAGGCGGCGGCCGATGACCTCAGGATCGATGGCGTCACGCCGAACCCCCATTCGGCGCGCGTGACGCTCCGCCGGATCAACGCGCTCCGCCGCCATACCCCGACCGTCTATCTGCCGAGCCACGACCCGGAAAGCCCGGCCCGTCTCGCGCAAGCCGCGCCGCCGCGATCCATTCCATAATGCGGGCGATCAGGCGGGTTTGGGGGCAGCGCCCCTGGCCTTGCCCTGATTTGATCAATTCCCCCCAAGCTTCTAGTATGACAGGCCTGCGCGCGGGATTTTGCCCTCGTCATCTGGCCCGCGCTTCGCTATGTGTGCAGCGCAGCAACGCGCAGCGCTTTCGGAACCCTTTCATGAACATCCGCAATATCGCCATCATCGCCCATGTCGATCATGGCAAGACAACACTGGTCGATCAGCTCCTGCGCCAGTCGGGCGCGTTTCGCGAGCATCAGCAGGTCGCCGAGCGCGCGCTCGACCGCAACGATCTCGAACGCGAGCGCGGCATCACCATTCTCGCCAAATGCGCCAGCGTGGTCTGGCGCGATGTCCGCATCAATATCGTCGATACCCCCGGCCACGCCGATTTCGGGGGCGAGGTCGAGCGCATCCTCAACATGGTCGATGGCGCGCTGGTGCTGGTGGACGCCGCCGAGGGCGTGCTGCCGCAGACCAAATTCGTCGTCGGCAAGGCGCTCAAACGCGGCCTGCGCCCGATCGTCGTGGTCAACAAGGTCGATCGCGCCGATGCCCGCCCCGACGCGGTTCACGATGAAGTGTTCGATCTCTTTGCCGCCCTCGGCGCCGATGAGACGCAGCTCGATTTCCCCATGCTCTACGCCTCGGGCCGCCAGGGCTGGGCCGACGCCGAGCTGGAGGGGGCGCGGAAGGATCTCTCGGCGCTGTTCGATCTCGTCCTCCGCCATGTTCCCGCCCCGACGCTCGATGCCGATGCGCCCTTCGCGATGGTCGCCTCGATCCTGGAATACGACAATTTCCTCGGCCCCGTGCTCACCGGCCGGGTCGAGCAGGGCCGCGCCCGGCTCAACATGCCGCTCAAGGTACTGCGCAATGATGGCACGATTGTCGAGACCGGGCGGCTGAGCAAGCTGCTCGCCTTTCGCGGCCTCGACCGCGTGCCGGTGGAGAGCGCCGAGGCCGGCGATATCATTGCGATCGCCGGGCTCGCCGATGCCACCGTGCCCGATACCATCGGCGCGCCCGAACTTCTGGCCGCGCTGCCGGCCATTCCGGTCGATCCGCCGACGCTCGCCATGACCTTCCGCATCAATGACGGCCCGCTCGCCGGGCGCGAGGGCAGCAAGGTCACCTCGCGCCAGATCCGCGACCGGCTCTATCGCGAGGCCGAGGGCAATGTTGCGATCCGGGTCAGCGACAGCGCCGAGACCGAGGCTTTCGAGGTCGCCGGGCGTGGCGAGTTGCAGCTCGGTGTGCTGATCGAGACGATGCGCCGCGAGGGCTTCGAGCTGGCCATCGGCCGCCCCCGCGTGCTCACCCGCCTCGATCCCGAAACCGGCGAGCGCCAAGAGCCGCTGGAGGAGGTGGTGGTCGATGTCGATGAGCCCTATGCCGGGGTGGTGGTGGAAAAACTTGGCCGCCGCAAAGGCGAACTGACCGAAATGCGCCCCTCGGGCGGCGGCAAGACGCGGCTGGTATTCGCCATCCCGTCGCGCGGGCTGATCGGCTATCATGGCGAATTCCTCACCGATACCCGCGGCAGCGGCGTCATGAACCGGCTGTTTGCCGGCTACACCCCCTGGCGCGGGCCGATCGAGGGGCGGCGCAACGGCGCGCTGATCTCCAACGCCGACGGGGTCGCCGTGCATTACGCGCTGTTTTATCTCCAGGAGCGTGGCACGCTGTTCATCGGCCCGGGCGAAAAAGTCTATGTCGGGATGATCCTCGGCGAGCATTCCCGCGAAAACGATCTCGAGGTCAATCCGATCAAGGAAAAGAAACTCACCAACATCCGCGCCGCCGGCAAGGACGACGCCATGCTGCTCACGCCGCCGCGGCGGATGAGCCTCGAGCAGGCGATCGCCTATGTCGAGGATGACGAACTGGTCGAAGTCACGCCCGGCGCCATCCGGCTGCGCAAACGCTATCTCGACCCGCATCAGCGCAAGCGCGCCGAGCGGCGGACGGAGGCGGCCTGAGAGTTTGAAAAAGAATGCCCTCGCGCCCCAGAATCGACCAGAAAAAATCAATGTTTTCAGAGGGCAGTCTTTTTCAAGTTCGATTTGATTTCCACGCTCTGAGCGGGCTGGCTTGAGCGCGGCGCTGGCCGCGCCGTTTAGGGGGGCGGGGCGGCGCCGCTTCGCGGTGATGACGGCCTATGGCTTCGCCTGCGGCCTGCCGCTGCCGCTCTCGGGTTTCACGCTTCGCCAATGGCTGAGCGAGGCCGGGATTTCGCTCGGGACGATCGGGCTTTCCGCCGTTATCGGGCTCGCCTATGCGCTGAAATTTCTCTGGGCGCCGCTGTTCGACCGCGCCCTGATCCCGCCCGGTCGGCGGCGCGGCTGGCTGCTCATCGTGCAGCCCCTGCTCGTCGTCGCCGGCGTCGTGTTGGCGCTCTCCGATCCCCTGACCCGCCCGCTCGCAACCGTTGCCGCCGCCGCGTCGCTGGCGTTTTTCTCGGCCAGCCAGGATATCATCGTCGATGCCTGGCGGATCGAGATTTTTTCCCCGAGCCTCCAGGGCGCGGCGCTGGCCTGCTATGTCTGGGGCTATCGCCTGGCATTGCTGATCTCGGGCGCGCTCGCCATCAAGCTCGCCGATCTCTGGGGCTGGCACGGGGCGCTTCTCGCCATGGCCGGCCTGGCCCTGATCGGGCCACTGGCGACGCTGCTGGCCCCGGAGCCGGAGGCCGCCGCACCCGACACGGCGGGGAAAAATGTTTTCGCCCGCCTGGTGCTCGCGCCGTTGCGCGAATTCCTGAGCCGCGAGGGGGCCTTCACGGCGCTGCTGTTCATCGCCCTCTTCAAGCTCGGCGAGGCGCTGGCCGGGGTCATGCTGGCGCCCTTCTACCATGCGCTCGGCTTCAATCGCGGCGCCGTGGCGCTGGCCAACGGGCCGATCTCGCTGGCGGCGACGCTCGCCGGCATCAGCCTGGGCGGCTGGCTCGTCGTTCGCGTCGGGGCGGCGCGGGCGTTGATCGGCACCGGCTTTGCCCAGATGGCGGCGATGGCGATGTATCTGGCGCTCGCCGTCTCGGCCGGCGCGCCGCGCGTGCTCTATGCCACGACACTTACCGAAGCCTTCGCCGAGGGACTGGCCGACGCCGCCTTCCTGGCCTTTCTCTCCGGCCTCTGCGCGCGCGCCTATTCGGCGACGCAATACGCGCTGCTGTCATCGCTCGCCGCGCTGCCGCTCCGCACGCTGGGCGGGGCGTCGGGCTATCTCGCGGCGGCTCTCGGCTGGACCCGGTTTTACGCGCTCTGCATGCTCGCCGCCCTGCCGGCGATGCTGGTGATGGTCTTCCTCCTCCGCCGCTATCCCAGCCTCGCCCTCGCGAGCCGGGAAAGAAGGCTTGCAACCGCCGGGGTGGACGGTTAGGCGGGAGCGCCATGGACCCTTCCGAGCCGCCGCCCACGTCGCATCCCGATCTTGCCGAAGCCGTGCCCCGGCTGGCGCGCGCCAGCGTGCTGGTGGTCGGCGATGCCATGCTCGATCGCTATGTCCACGGCCGGGTCGAGCGCATCAGTCCGGAAGCGCCGGTGCCGGTGCTCGGGATCGAGCGCGAAATCGCGCAGCCGGGCGGGGCGGCCAATGTCGTGCGCAACCTCACGGCTCTCGGCGCGGCGGTGGCGTTTGTGTCGGTGGTCGGCGATGACCAAACGGGCTCCGAGCTCACCGGCCTGATCGGCGGCCAGCCCGGCGTGGAACCCTGGCTGCTGGTGCAAGGCGGGCGCACGACAACGCGGAAAACCCGGTTTCTCGCCCATGGCCGCCATCTCCTGCGCGCCGATCGCGAGCAGACCGACGCGATCGAGCCGCGACTCGCGCTGCGGCTGCTGCGCATCGCCGGCGACGCCATGGCCGCCACCTCGGCAACCGTGCTCTCGGATTACGGCAAGGGTGTGCTGGCCGGCGAGACCGCGAGCAAGCTCGTGGCCTGCGCGCGCGGCATGGGGCGGCAGGTTTTGGTCGATCCCTCCAGCGCCGATTGCGGCCGCTTCGCCGGCGCCGACCTGATCCTGCCCACCGCCCGCGAACTGGCCGCGGCCACCGGGCTGCCCAGCGAAACCGATGACGAGATCGCGCGCGCGGCCCAGACTCTCGCCGCCCGCCACCGCTTCGGCGCGGTCATGGTGCTACGCAGCGAAATCGGCATCAGCCTGATCGGCCCGCAGCTCGCGCGGCACTGGCGGCTGCCCGAGGACGAGCGGCAGGATCTTTTCGGCGTCACCGATGCGGTCCTGGCCACGCTCGCGGCCGCGCGCGCGTCGGGCATCGGGCTCGCCGAGGCGGGCGCGCTCGCGGCGCTCGCCGCCGAGAGCGTCGCGCGCCACCCCGGCACCGCCGTCGCCCGCCCGGACGATCTTCTCGCCCGGCTTGCCCTGGCGCCGCTGGAACCTCACCCCAGCTAGACGCCCGGCCGCTCTAGCCGTTGGCCGCCCGGCGCGGTGCCTCTTGCGTGCCGGCGGCGATTTTTTTCGAGGCCTCGGCCATGATGTGGCGCAGGTCGCGCATCAGCGCCGCTCCCTTCACCGTACGCTGCACCAGAATGCTCCTCCGATCCGCCGGATCGACCTTGCGGCGCGCGAGTTCAAGCTCGCCGAGGCGGTCGAGCGCCCGGGTGATGGCCGGTTTCGAGACGTGCAGATCGGCCGAGAGGCCGCGCACGGTATGGCCGCCATCGTTGAGATAGCAGGTGAGGAAAACGCCGAGCTGGCGCGCCGAGAGGTCGGGACCGTCGCGGCGCACCAGGGCGACCACGGTATCGCGGAGGATGTTGAGCAAGGTGTCGGGGCTCTGAAGTGCTGACATGGAAGAGATCCTTTCTTAGTCGATTACCCCGGAGATCGCGCGGCGCCCTGCGAGCCGGCCGATAGCAGGCCAGCCTCGAGCGCCGCGCAGATGGCGCGAACCGCCTGACCTTCACCGCCTTCCGGACGGCCAGGCCGCGTCGCGTCATTCCAGGCATAGAGATCGATGTGCACCCACGCTGTTCCAATGGCAATGAACCGCTCAAGAAATAACGCCGCAACCACCGCTCCACCATGTGTATTTCCTGCAATGTTGTTCAAATCCGCGACAGTGCTCGCCAGCCACGCGCCGTAATCATCCCAGAGCGGCAATTGCCAGAGCGGATCGCAGACCGCCTGGCCGGCGGCGAGGAAGGTCGCGGCCCACGCCGGATCATTGCTGAACAGTGCCGGCAGATCCGGGCCGAGGGCGGCGCGCGCCGCGCCGGTGAGGGTCGCGCAATCGACCACCAGCGCCGGCGCCTCCTCGCAGGCAGCGGCGAGCAGGTCGGCGAGCACCAGGCGCCCCTCGGCGTCGGTATTGCCGACCTCGACGCTGAGCCCCTTGCGCGTGCTGAGCACGTCGGAGGGCCGCATGGCGCTGCCCGAAACGCTGTTCTCGACGCAGCCGATGCGCAGGGCGAGCCGCACCGGCCAGTCCGCCGCCATGATCGCGCGCGCCGCGCCCAGCACCGCGGCCGCCCCGCCCATGTCTTTTTTCATGCGCAGCATCGCGCTCGCGGGTTTCAGGTCATAGCCGCCGGTATCGAAACAGACCCCCTTGCCGCAAAGCGCCACCAGCGGCGCGTCGTCGCCGGCGGTGCTGCCCCGCCAGCGCAGCAGGGCAACCGCCGGCGCGCGCGCCGAGCCGCGCCCGACCGCCGCCAGCGCCGGAAAACCGTCGTCCAGCGCCGCACCGGTGATGATGTCGACGGCCGCGCCGAATGCCGCGCCGATCTCGGCCACCGCCTGCGCCAGCTCGCGCGGGCCGAGAAGATTGGCGGGTGTGTTGATCAGGTCGCGGGCCAGCCAGATCGCCTGCGCCTCGCGCGCCGCCCGCGCCGCACCCTCCGGGGCGATAAGCCGCGCCGCGGCGCGGGGCGCGGCCTTGAAGGCGGAAAACCGGTAGGCGCCGAGCGCGAAGCCCAGCGCGGCGCGGGCCGGATCGTAATCCCCGGGCTCCAGCCGCCAGATCGTGCCCTCCGGCAGCCGCCACGCGAGATCGCCGAAGGCCCAGGGCGCGCGGTCGGCGCCAAGCCCGAGCACCGCGCCAGCCACCCCCGCCGGCCCCGGCAGCAAGATGAGATGCTGCGCCGCCGCGGCAAATCCGCTGCCCGCGAGATAGCGCGCCAGGGGCTCCGGCAGCGCCGCCAAAAACCCGGCAACCCCCTCCGGCCGCACCGCATGGAGCGGCAGCGCCGCGGCACTCGGCGCGGCGAAACAGTCAAGCGGGCGATCGAACCTCACGTTTTATTCCCGTTCCCCGGTTTCTTCCCGTTCCGGCACGCGCTCAGGCGCGCACCGGCAGCGATGCCGCCAGCACCTGGCCGACGCGGCGCGAAAAAGCCGCCGGATTGCGCGGCGCCTCGCCTTCCTGGATGCGCGCAAGATCGAGCAGGAGGGTGGCCAGGTCGGCGAAATCCGCTTCCCCCACCTGTGCGGCGAGCCCCTGGATCAGGGCGTGGCGGGGGTTGATTTCGAGCGCCGGCGGCGGGCTCGGAAACGCCCGCCCGGCGCGACGCATCAGCCGCTCGCGGAACAGATCGCCGCCCGCCGCCCCGCTGGTCAGCGCCGCCGCGCTCTCGACCAGGCGCTCTGAGGCACGCACCTCGGAAACCGCCTCGCCGAGCGCCTCCTTGAGCGCCTTGGCGAGCGCCGTGACATCCATCGCGGGCGCCCTCTCGCCCGCTTCGAGCGGCAGTTTTTCGAGATCGGCGATCGCCTCGCCGGCGCGGCGGATCGGCTTGCCCGCGAAATCACCGGCGCGATCGGGCCAGAAGGCATCGATCGGGTCATCGAGCAGCAACACCTCGACGCCACGGGCGCGAAAGCCTTCGAGCACGGGGCTATCGCGCAGTGCCTCGACCTGCTCGCCGGCCAGCAGATAGATCGCCTCCTGCGCAGGTTTCATGCGCAGGACATAGGCATCGAGATCGGTCCAGCCGGCGACGGCGCTGGAGCGGAAACGGAGCAGCGGCATGATGTCCTTCTGCTGCCCGGAATCCTCCCACAGGCCCTCTTTCAATATCGCGCCGAAATTTTCCCAGAAGCCGAGATAGTCTTCCGCTTCCTTGGCGCGGCTCTTGAGTTCGGTGAGCACCCGGTTGGTCAGCGCCTTGCGGATGCGCGCCAGCACCGGGGTCGATTGCAGCATCTCGCGCGAGACATTGAGCGGCAGATCCTCGGTATCGACGACCCCCTGGACAAAGCGCAGCCAGTTCGGCAGCAAATCCGCCTCATCGGTGATGAACATGCGCCGGACATGCAGCCGCAGCTTCGAGCGGCGCTCTTCCTCGACCACCGCGAAGGGTTTTGATTGAGGAATGAACAGCAGGGCGTAGAATTCCAGCGCGCCTTCGGCCCGCCAGTGCAAGGTGGCCCACGGCTTGTCGAACAAATGGCCGAGATGGCGGTAGAACTCGGCATAGGAGGCCTCGGAAATCTCGGCTTTCGGCTTGCGCCACAGCGCCGTGCCCTCGTTCGCCGGCAAATCCTTGCCATCGCGCGCGATCGTCACCGGCCAGGTGATGTGATCGGCCCATTTGCGCACGATCGCCTCCAGCCGTACCGGGTCGAGGAACTCCTCGGCATCCGATTTGAGATGGAGAATGACCTCGGTGCCGGGGGTCGCGCGCTCATCCGGGCTCAGCACGAAATCGCCCTGGCCTGCCGAACTCCAGCGCCAGGCGGCGTCCGTGCCGGCGCGGCGCGAGACCACCTCGACCTTCTCGGCGACCATGAAGGCGGAATAGAAGCCGACGCCGAACTGGCCGATCAGGCTCGGGCGCTCCTCGGGCCGGGCGGCGGCGATCTCGGCGCTGATGGCGCGGGTGCCGGAGCGTGCGATGGTGCCGAGATGGCTGATCATCTCGTCGCGGGTCATGCCGATGCCGTCATCGATGATGCTCAGCGTGCGACCCGGCTTGTCGGGAACGATGCGGATCTTGGCGTCCGTGGGCAGGGCGAGGGCAGGCTCGGTGAGGGCGTCGAAGCGGCGCCGGTCGAGCGCGTCGGCGGCGTTGGCCACCAGTTCGCGAAGGAAAATCTCGCGCTCGGAATAGAGCGCATGGACAACGAGATCGAGCAGGCGGCCGACCTCGGCGCTGAACTCATGCCGCTCCCCGGGGACGGACGCGGGGGCAGTCGGAGAGGCGGGGGCCGTTGTCGACGCGGGGTCAGTCGTATCGGTCATCAGGAAATTCTCCTTTCGGGCAAGCGATATGCGGCGCCCTGGCGGGCGGTTCAAGCGAGCGCGATCGCCGGTCGTGTCTCGGTTCGAGGAGCAGCGCGTCCCCGGGTCGCGTCCCTGGGTCGCGTCCCCGGGTCGGCTTGGCGGGGGCAACTTGGCGAGGACGACTTGGCGAGGACGACTTGGCGGGACGGGCACAATCAGCGAGGATAATGGCGCGGATGAAGGAGCCGCGCCAGCCATGACCGAGTGCCCCCGGCCATCGCGTGACGCCTGCCCAGCGTGACGCCGTGAATATCGCCGATCTCTTTTGGCTTTTCTTCATCTTCAGCGCCTTGCAGCCGCTCTTGCGCCAGCGGCTGCTGGAGCGGTTGCGGGCGCGCAAGCTCGGCCAGATCGAACGCCGCCGCGGCTCGCGGGTGATCGCCCTCGTGCATCGCCAGGAAACCATGCGGCTCCTCGGCTTTCCCCTGATGCGCTACATCGACATCCACGATTCGGAAGAGGTGCTGCGCGCCATCCACCTCACCGACGACGACGTGCCGCTCGATATCATCCTCCACACCCCGGGCGGCCTCGTGCTCGCCGCGGTGCAGATCGCCCGCGCCATTCGCGACCACAAGGCCAAGGTCACGGTGTTCGTGCCGCACTACGCGATGTCGGGCGGCACGCTGATCGCGCTGGCCGCCGATGAAATCGTGATGTGCCGCCACTCCGTGCTCGGCCCGGTCGATCCGCAGATCGGCCAGTCTCCGGCGGCCTCGTTGCTCAAGGTGATCGAGCAGAAGCCGATCGCCGAGATCGACGACCAGACGCTGATCCTCGCCGATGTCGGGCGCAAGGCGATCGTCCAGGTGCGCAATGTCGCGCACGAGCTGCTCGACCGCCGCCTGCCCGAGGCCGCGGCGCTGCGCATCGCCGAGACCCTGGCCACCGGCACCTGGACGCATGACTATCCGATTTCCGCCGCCGAGGCCGCCCAGCTCGGCCTGCCCGTGAGCACCGCGATGCCGGAGGAGATCCTCCAGCTCATGGACCTCTACCCGCAGCCGATGCGCGCCCAGGGCGGCAATGTCGAATACCTCCCGGTGCCGCGCCAAAAGCCGAGCGGCAAGGCGTGAAGGAGCGGACAACCCCGCCGACGCCCTCCCATCCCGACCCGCTCACCCCGCGCTGCAAGCCAAGGAGGCCCCATGCACGCCCCGCTCGCCCTCGCCGCCCTCACGCTCCTCGCCTGCGCTGGCACGCTGCACGCCGAGGAGCGCTTTCCCCCGCTCGCGCCCGAGCAGATGACGCCCGAGCAGCAGGCGGTCGCCAGGGCTATCGCCGCCGGGCCGCGCGGCGGGCTCGCCGGACCGTTCAACGCCTGGCTGCGCAGCCCCGATCTCGCCGACCGACTGCAACGGGTCGGCGAATACGTGCGTTTCAAGACCTCCCTCCCGCACCGGCTCAACGAGCTTGCCATCCTGCTGGTGGCGCGCGCCTGGGACGCGCAGTTCGAGTGGTATGCGCATTACCAGTTCGCGATGAAGGCCGGGCTGTCGCCGGCGATCGCCGACGCCATCGCGCAGCGCCGCCGCCCCGCCGGGATGAGCGCCGACGAGACCGTGGTCTATGATTTCTGCAACGAGCTGCTGACCACGAAAAACGTCTCCGATGCCACCTACAACGCCGCGATGGCGCGTTTCGGCGCGCAGGGCGTGGTCGATCTGATCGGCGTCACCGGCTATTACGTGATGGTCTCGCTCACCCTCAATGTCGCCCAGGTACCGGTGCCCGCCGACAGCACGGTGCCGGCCTTGCCGAAATAGCGTCGCGTTCAGGCCACAACGCGGGCGAGAAGGGTGGCGGCGAGCTGCTCGATATCGGCGGCGGCCGGGCTCGCGGGGTGGCGCGTCAACAGCAGGCCCTGACGCCGGAGGGTCTCGCGCACCCGCTCGTCGCGCCGCACGACGCCGGCAAATGCCGGCGCCTTGCCCAGAAACGCCCCGCAAGCCCGCGCCAGGGTGGCGAAGGTGCGCGCGCCGGCACTGGCGCTCGCCGCCTGGTTCACCACCACCCGCGTATCGGCGTTCCCGCCCGCGCAATCAGCGGCGTGCAGCTTGAGCACCGCATAGGCATCGGTAAGGCTGGTCGGCTCATCGGTCGCGACCACCAGCAGCGTATCCGCCGCCGCCGCCAGCCGCCGCACCACGCGATCGAGCCCGGCGCCGAGATCGAGCACGACCGACTGGTAGAGCGCGGTGGCGGCCCGCAGTTCCGCCAGCACCCGCGCCAGCGCCGGCGCATCGAGGCTGGCGAGCGCCCCCGAGCCCGACCGTCCGGCGAGGATGTCGAACCCGCCGGCGGCGAAAGTGACCACGCTTTCCGCCAGACTGGCGCGCCCGGCGATCACGCCACCGAGATCGTGCGCCGGCAGGAGGCCGAGCTGGATATCGACATTGGCCAGGCCGAGATCGCCATCGAACAGCAGCACCCGCTGCCCGGCCCGCGCCAGGGCATGCGCCAGCGTGATGGAGAGCCAGGTTTTTCCCACCCCCCCCTTGCCCGAGGCGACCGCGATCAGACGCCCGCGCCGAAATGGCAGGATGGTCGCGGGCGGAAAATGGACGCTGGTCTCGGGTATCATGCCTGGGCCTCTGCCAACAAAAACTCATGGACCGGCGGGGGGGCGGGAGGTTGCAGCCGCGCGGCAAGAAAGGTCGGGGTCATCGGCACCAGCCCATCCGCGGCATTGCCGCTGACCCCGGCCTCGGCCAACGCGAGACGACCGCCCGCCGCGGCCGCCAGCAGACTGCCCAGGCGGCGCGCCAGATCAAGGCGGGTGACCACCAGGAACAAAGCCCCGAGCGCGTTGAACGCCGCCGCGAGATCGG
Organism: Pseudomonadota bacterium; assembly: GCA_021801255.1. GTDB lineage: Bacteria > Pseudomonadota > Alphaproteobacteria > Acetobacterales > Acetobacteraceae > Acidibrevibacterium. The sequence continues at coordinate 141,296 of JAJYYH010000033.1, read as the reverse complement.
CCGCTTCCGCGCCATCGAGCCCGGCCGGCAACACCACCACCAGGGTTGCCCCCGCCGCCCCGGCGAGCGCCGCGAGATCGCGCTGCGCCGCGACGTCGAAGGGATTGCATCCCGGCGCATCGATCAGCACCGGCGCGCCGGCGCTGCGCCGTCCCAGGGCACGGCCGAGCGAGGCCGGCTGGCTCGCCACCAGCAGGGAAAGGCCGAGAAGCCGCGTGTAGGCGGCGAGTTGCTCGGTCGCCCCCGCCCGCTGGCCATCGGCGGAAATCACCAGCGGTCGCTCTCCGGCCAGCACCAGCCGGGTCGCCAGCCGCGCCACCGTCAGCGTCTTGCCCGCCCCCGGTGGGCCTGCGAACAAAAGCGGCGATCCGCCGGTGGCGAGCGGCAGGGCCGCGAAGCGGAAATGCCGCGCGAGCGCCGCCGCCATCTCGCCTTCTTCGAGCAATCCGGCAAGCCCTTCCGGCACGCCATGAAACGCCAGCACGGCACGGCGCGACGCCTCCCCCGCCGCCGCGCCAGGGGCGAGCCTGTCCGGCGCGCCGGGATCGAGCGCGGCGGTGATCTCGATCCCGCCCGCGACCCGCCGGCTGCCGAGGATAAGCGCCTCCGAACCGAGTTCGCGGCGCAATTCCGCCATCGCCGCCGCCATGCTCGCCGCGCGATAAAGTTTCAGCCGCATGCCGGGCCTGTCCTCGGGAATGGCCCCGCCAAACCGCTGGCCGGAGGCTTTGTGTCATGCCGGCGCCGCGCGATCGGATCGGCCGGGGCGGGCGTCTCGGTCGGGAAGATCATATCAGCCAGAAGGACCATATCAGCCAGGAGGACCATATCAGATCGTGCCGACCGTGCGGATGCGGGCGCGCGGGTGGATCTCGGGTTGCGCGAGGACGGGGGTGGCCGGGCGGATGCGCTCGACGATCGCGCGGAGCTGCGCCCGGACAGCGGCGCTGGTGAGCAACGCCGGCGCCTCGCCGCTCGCCGCGGCCTGTTCGAAAACCGCGCGGAAACGCTGCATGAATTCCTGCAGCCGCGGCGCCGACATGGCGAGCTGCCGGTCCTCCACCGGGCCGACCAGCGCATCGGCAAACGCCCCCTCCCACTCCGGCGACAGCGTCACGAGGGGAATATAGCCGCCAGGGCCGACATGGCTGTCGCTCAATTGCCGGGCGAGACGGACGCGGACATGGGTGACGATGCCGTTGAGGCCGCGCCCGCCCGCGCTCGTTGCTTCCTGCACGCCCTCCAGGATGGTCGGCAGATCGCGGATCGAAACCCGCTCGGCGAGCAGCGCTTGCAACACCCGCTGCAGCCCGCCCACGGTGATCTGCGAGGGGATGAGATCGGCCACCAGCTTCTGCTGCTCGCGCGGCAGTTCATCGAGCAGCTTTTGCGTCTCGGCGTAAGACAGAATCTCGGCCATGTTCTCGCGCACGAGTTCGGTGAGGTGCGTCGCCAGCACGCTCGGCGGATCGACCACGGTGCAGCCGCGAAACACCGCCTCCTCCCGCGCCTCCGGCGAAATCCAGAGCGCGGGGAGGCCAAACGCCGGCTCGGTCGTGTTCTCGCCCGGCAAATCCGGCCGGCCGCCCTTGGGGTCCATGGCGAGCAGCGCCTGCAAGCGCAACTCGCCGTGCCCGGCCTCGATTTCCTTGATGCGGATGGCGTAGCCCTCGGCCGGCAGCTGCATATTGTCCTGGATGCGCACGGGCGGCAGCACGAAGCCCATCTCGCTGGCGATGGTGCGGCGCATCGCCTTGATCTGCTCGGTCAGACGCGGCTGCTCGCCGCTGGCCAGCGCCAGCAACCCATAGCCGAGTTCGAGCCGGATGAGATCGATGCGCAGCGCCTCGCTGATCGGCGGCTCGGGCGGCAATTTCGGCGGATCGGTCGCGCGCGCCGGGATCATTCCCAGGGGATGGCGATGGCGCAGCCACGCCGCCCCCCCCGCCAGACCGGCCAGGCCGAGAAAGGGCAAGGCCGGCAGGCCGGGCATCAGCGCCAGCACGCTGGCCGCCCCGGCGGCGAGCGCGAGCGGCTTCGGCCGCCCGCCGATCTCGCCCAACAGCGCGACATCGGCCTTGCCCTCCATGCCGCCCTTGGTCACCACGATGCCGGCCGCGGTCGAGACCAGGAGCGCCGGGATCTGCGCCACCAGCCCGTCGCCCACGGTGAGCATGGTGAAGGTTGCCGCGGCATCGGCGAACGGCATGCCATGGCGCACCAGGCCGATGGTGAGCCCGCCCAGGATGTTGATCGCGGTGATGATCAGCGCGGCGATCGCATCGCCCCGCACAAAACGCGCCGCGCCATCCATCGCGCCGTAAAACCCGCTCTCCGCCTCCAGATCGCGCCGCCGCAGCCGCGCCGTCTTGTCATCGATCATGCCCGAGGAAAGATCGGCATCGATCGCCATCTGCTTGCCCGGCATGGCATCGAGGCTGAAGCGGGCGGAAACCTCGGCGATACGGCCCGAGCCCTTGGTGATGACCATGAAGTTCACCACCAGCAAAATGGCGAACAGGATCAGCCCGATCACCACATCGCCGCCCATCAGAAAGCCGCCGAACGCCGCCACCACATGCCCCGCCGCGAGCGGGCCCTCATTGCCGTGCGAGAGAATGAGCCGCGTGGTCGCCACCTCAAGCGCCAGGCGCAGCAGCGTGGTGAGCAGCAGCATGGTCGGAAAACTGCTGAAATCGAGCGGTTTTTCGAGAAACAGCGCGACCATGAGAACGAGGATCGAGGCGGTGATGGAAAGCGACAGGCCGATATCGAGCACGAAGGGCGGCAGCGGCAGCACCAGCACCGACAGCAGCGCCACCACGCCGAGCGCCAACCCGATATCGCTACCCGGAATATAGAATTTCAGACGCGCTCCGAGCGTCTGTAGCCAGGGCCCGGCCTTGACCGCGGCGTCGCTCATGCGGCTCTCAGGCGGCCTCGACCGACGCCAGGTTGCCGGCGGGCGGCGGCACCGCGAGACCCCGCGCGGCGTAGTCGCGCAGCTTGTTGCGCAGCGCGCGGATGGAGATGCCGAGAATGATCGCGGCGTGCGTGCGATTGCCAAGGGTATGGCCGAGCGTTTCGAGGATCAGGTCGCGCTCGACCTCCTCCACCGTGCGCCCGACCAGCGCCGCAACACCCCCGCCCGCCCCCGCGTTGCCAATGGGCGGCGCGCTCCCCACAGGCGCCGGGGCGGGCATGGGGGTCGCCGGGAGCGGGTTCCGCGGGGTCGCCGAGAGTTCGATCGCGTCGGCGCCAATCTCCTCGCCCTCGGCGAGCAGCACGGCGCGGTGCAGAATGTTCTCAAGCTCGCGAACATTGCCGCGCCAGGGATGCGCCTGGAGCAGCGCGAGCGCGGCGGGCGCCAGCGGGCGCGGCGGCAACCCGTTCACCTCGGCGAAGCGGCGCGCGAAATGGGCGGCAAGTGCTGCGATATCGCCGGGACGCTCGCGCAGGGGCGGGATCCGAAGGTTCACGACGTTGAGGCGAAAATAGAGATCCTCGCGGAACCGCCCGGCCGCGACTTCCCCCGGCAGATCGCGGTTGGTGGTGGCAAGGATGCGCGCATTCACCTTCACCGGCCCGGCGCCGCCAAGCCGGTCGATCTCGCGCTCCTGCAGCGCGCGCAACAGCTTCGCCTGCAGGCGAATGTCCATTTCGCTGATCTCATCGAGCAGCAGCGTGCCGCCATCGGCGGCCTCGAATTTCCCCACGCGGCGCGCGATGGCCCCCGAAAACGCGCCTTTTTCGTGGCCGAACATTTCAGATTCGAGGAGGTTCTCCGGGATCGCGGCGCAGTTCATGGCAATGAAGGGCCCATGCGCGCGGCGTGAGCGGCGATGGATATGGCGGGCCAGAACCTCCTTGCCGGTGCCCGATTCGCCGCAGATCAGCACCGAAGCCTCGGCGCGCGCCACCTGCTCGGCGCGGCGGATGGCGGCGAGCATCGCCGGATCATGGGCCACCATCGCATGGCTCTCGCCCGCCGCCGCCTCGAGGATCGCCGCGATCAGATCGGCATCCGGCGGCAGCGGCAGAAATTCCCGCGCCCCGGCGCGGATGGAAGCGGCCGCCGCCTCGGCGTCATGGCCGACACCGCACGCCACGACGGGCACCAGGATGCGCTCGGCGAACATCGCGCGGATCAGCGCCGCAATGTCATGGGTGATATCGCAGAGCACGAGATCGACGCGGGCATCGGCGCGCAACCGCACCAGCCCCTGCGCGATATCGTCGGCCTGATCGAGCCGCGCGCCGCGCGCGATGGCGATGCGGGCGGCCTGCCCGAGTTCGGCGGCCAGTGAGCCGATGATCAGCACCCGCATCGCCCGCGCCCCTCAAACCACCCGATCGGCCTTGACGATTTCGGTCATCGTGACGCCGAGCCGGTTGTCATCCACCATCACCACCTCGCCGCGCGCCACCAAGCGGTTATTGACATAGATGTCGATCGCCTCGCCGAGTTTGCGGTCAAGCTCGACGACGGCGCCACGGCCGAGCTTGAGCAGTTGGTTCACCTGCATCGTCGCCTTGCCGAGGACGGCGATCACCGTGACCGGGATGTCATAGACCGCTTCGAGGTCACGGACGCCGCGCGGCGTCGTCGTGTCACCGCCATCGAGGGCGGCGCCGGCCTCGATAAAATCGGGTTCATTCGGCATCGGCCATCTCCTCCTCGGCAGGGATGTCCATTGCCAGCCCGAAGCGCTGCCACACTTCGTCAAGCCGGCGCCGGAGAGCCGCGCCGTCACGCACCAGACGGCCCTCCTTCCAGGTGATCGTCACATCGCTCGCCGCCATCCCACTCTCCGGCTCGATCCGCACGCGCCCCGCGAGCAGCGGATCGAGCCGCGCGAGTTCCGCGGTCACGGCGGCCGCGCTGCCCGGCGCGACATGGATCGCGATTTCGGGCTCAAGCGCCATCGGCGGCAGGATTTCGCGGATCAGCCGGGTGATCTCGGCGGCCCCGTGGCGGCGCACGAGGTCGGGCAGCACCACGGCGAGCGAGGCGGTCAGCATTGCCGCCTGGGCCTGGGCGAGCGCGTCGGCGCGCCCGATGGCGGCCGTGCGCGCCTCGGCGAGCGCCGTGCGGATGGCCGCGACCGCGCCATCAAGCGCGACCTCGCGCGCCCCGATCGCCGCCGCGCGTCCCGCCGCCATCCCCTCGGCATAGCCGCGCTCGCGCGCCTGCGCGATATCGTCCTCGGATAATAGCGGCGCGATAATCTCGGGCTCGGCGTTCTCGTCGGGGTCCGCGGGAGCGGCCTCGGGCGCGTCGAAATCCTCGACGAACATCATCGGCGCCTTGGCGCGCGCGCGCGCCTGCGCGGTTTCGCCGGCGTTCAATAGACCAACTCCTCATCCTTGCCTTCGCCGATCTCGATCTGGCCCTGTGCGGCGAGTTCCTTGGCGACCAGCACGATCGCGCCCTGCGCCTCATCGACATCGCGCAGCTTGACCGGACCGAGCGCATCGATCTCCTCGCGCAGCAATCGCCCGGCACGCTCGGACATATTGCCGAGGAAAAGCTCGCGCAGTGTCTCGGAGGCGCCCTTGAGGGCGATCGGGAGCTTGTCCTTCTCGATCGCGCGCAGCAAGGTCTGGACCGCGATCGGCGTCAGGCGCTGCAGATCCTCGAAAGTGAACATCAGCGCCTTGATACGCTCGGCCGATTCGCGGTTACGTTCCTCCAGCGCGGCAAGGAAGCGAGATTCGCTCTGGCGGTCGAGATTGTTGAAGATCTCCGCCATCATCTCGTGCGAGTCGCGCCGCGTGCTGCGCGCGAGATTAGACATGAATTCGGCGCGCAGCGTGCGCTCCACACCCTCGAGCACGTCCTTCTGCACGCTCTCCATGCGCAACATGCGCATCACCACTTCCATGGCGAAGGATTCCGGCAGCAGCGCCAGCACGCGCGCCGCGTGCTCGGGCTTCACCTTGGAAAGAACCACGGCAACCGTCTGCGGGTATTCGTTCTTGAGATAATTGGCGAGCACCGCCTCGTTGACGTTGCCGAGCTTGTCCCACATCGTCCGCCCGGCGGGGCCACGGATTTCTTCCATGATCTGCTGCGCGCGATCGCGCGGCAGGGCGCGCTGGAGCAGCCGCTCGGTGCTCTCGAAGCTGCCGACGATATTGCCGGTGCCGCCGAGGCTGTCGGAAAAATCACTGCACAACCGCTCGACGAGATCGGCGCGCACCGAGCCGAGCTGCGCCATCGCCGCGGAAATTTCACGGATCTCGTCCTCGTGCATCAGCGCGAAGAGACGTCCGCTCTGCTCCTCGCCGAGCGCCAGCATCAGAATCGCCGCCTTCTGTGCCCCGTTCAGCCCGCGCTGTTCTTCAAGTTTCGCCACGTCTCACGCCCGCTCCTGCGCCATCCAGCCACGCATGATCGCAACCGACTCCTCGGGATGTTTTTCGACCAGGTCCGAGATCTTGCGAATTGCCGAGGCCCGTAACTGGCCCTCGATATTGGCCAGCGTGGTCATCCGCTCATCGATCAGCAGCGGCACGTTGCCAGAGCCGGCCAGCGCTGCCCCGTCCTCGCTGCCGGCCAGCACCGGGCCGGCCGCCGCATCCTCGCCGGCTTCCCCCCCGCCCGCGAGCGCCGGCGCGCCGAGCGTCGTCAGCCGCAACACCATCGGGCGCAGCACCACCAGCAGCGCCAGCACGCCGATCACCCCGAAAAGCAGGATTTCCGCGAGATGGATCACGTCGGCGCGCTCAAGATTGAGCCCGAGCGGCCCGGCCGCGGCGAGCGCCGCCGGATCCTGCTGGGCAAAACGCATGCTCACCACCTGCACCGCATCGCCGCGCTTCTCATCGAAGCCGATCGCGCTTTTCACCAGGGCGCTGATATGCGCGATTTCCTCGGGGCCGCGCTCATGCCACTCGATCTTGCCGTTCGCTCCAGGCGCGTTCACGCCATCGACCATGACGGCGATGCTGATGCGCTGGATCTGCGGCGCGTCATGCACCAGGGTGCGAACGGTCTTGCTGATTTCGTAGTTGGTGGTGTCCTCCTGGCGGGCTTCCTGGTTGGTCGTGTTGGAGGGATTGTTGTCGGGATTGGGCAGATTGTTCTGCACTGAAACATTGTTCGCGGCATCGGCGGATTTCGAATTGTCCGAGACGCTCTGCTGGCTCCGCACCACCTGCCCGTCGGGGTCATATTTCTCCTCGGTCTGATGCAACTGGTCGAAATTCATCTGCACCGAGGTTTCCGCCCGCACATGGCCGAAGCCAACACTTTGTTCCAGCATCTCCTCGACCGCGCGCGACAGGCGAAGCTCGGTGGCGCGGCGCAGTTCCTCGGCGGTCATCGCGGCGCCGCTATCGCCGACCGGCTCGCCCGCGCGGGCGAGCAGATTGCCCCGGCTATCGACAATGGCGATGTTCTGCGGCTTCAATCCGGGCACCGCCGCGGCGATGAGATTGAGAACCGCCTGCACCTCGTCGCGGTCCATCCGGGCCGCCCCGGCCATGGTCAGCAGCACGCTGGCCTGCGCCGCCTGGGGCTCGCGCGCAAAGGGTTCGCGCCGCGGCAGCACGAGATGCACGCGGGCAGCGCGCACGCCGTGGATGGCGCGAATGGTGCGCGCGAGTTCGCCCTCGAGCGCGCGGGTCTGGTCGATCGCGAGCTGGAACTGATTGGCGGTCAGGGTATCGGAGCGGTCAAAAATCTCGTAGCCGACCGAGCCCCCGCTCGGCAGCCCGTCCTTGGCGAGCAGCAAACGCGCCTTCGCCACCTGATCGATGGGCACGAGGATCTCGGCGCCGTCATGGCCGAGCTGATGGGCGATGTGCGCGCGCTCGAGCTGCTCGATCATCTGCGCCGATTCGCGCGTATCGAGATCGCCGTAGAGCAGCGCCATGCGCTGATCGCCGCCGCGCAGCGCCAGCACCGCGAGCAGGCCGAGCGTGCCGATCGCCACCGCCGCCATCATCGCCAGACGCAACGGCCCGAGTGCCTTGAGCCCCTCCAGCAGTGCCCGCATCACCGCCCCCCCGCGTCCCCGGCCCGCCTCATGCGCCACCCGCTCCCGCCGCTTGGCCTTTTGCCATGCGGCAGAGTTTGCCGGGCGGCGATTACCGGGGCGTTAACGGGGGCGGTAGATTTTGCCGGGTGATCGGGGCGGCGTTGGCCGCGGCGCTCTCCCAGACGATCCGCCCGGCGGCGCCGCAGGCGTGGCAGACCGGCTGCCAGGCTGGCGCGGGCGCGCCGCAGGCGGCGCAATGCCAGGCGGGATCGGGATCGGCCGCCGCCGCCCCGCGCAGTGCCGCCTGCACCGCCGCGGCGCGCGCCGCGGCGTCCTCGCCGGCCTCTTCGGCGGCGGCCTCCTGCTCGGCGATCTCGGTGAGCAGGAGAAAAACCCGACGCTGGTGGAGGCGCTGCCGCGCCGCCTCGGCGTAATGCCGCGCCTGGCCGACCAAGCCGGCATCGAGCGCGGTGCGGGCGAGCAGCAGGTGGCTCTCGGGATCGTCGGCGCGGCCGCTGACCAGCAGCTGGGCCGCGCGATGGCGCGCCATGGGATCGCTGAGCGGCGCCAGCGCAAAGGCGGCGAGGTCGGGATGCGGGTTGGCCGTCCAGGCGGCGCGGAGGATTTTCTGCGCCGCGCGGCCCGACCCGGCGGCACGCAGCCGGCCGGCATAGGCGAGGGCGGCGGCGGTCAGGCGCGGGTCTTCCCGCCAGGCGCGACGGGCGAGACGGCGTGCCGCGGCGGGATCGACCTCGGTCGCGGCGGCGGCGGCGGCAAAGACCGCGCGCGGCGCCTCGGGCCCGGCGAGCGCCAGCGCCTCCCGCCAGGCGCCGCTCCGCACCGCCATCGCCAGTCGCTCGCGGCGCAGCCAGAGCGCGCCGGGAAAGCTCGCCTCGGCGCGGCGGGCAAGCGTTGCCGCCGCCGGCCAGTCCTGCCGCGCCACCGCCTGCTGAAAAAGGCCGCGCAGACCGAGGAAGCTCGCCTCGGGCAACCCGGCCAGGGCGCCGAACAGGGCCGCCGCTTCCTCTTCCTGCCCGGCCTGGCGCGCCGCCTGCGCGGCGAGGAGCAGGGTCTGCGGGGTGTCACCCAGAAACCGCCGCGTCCGCCCGCTTTCATGCCGCGCGAGCGCGCTGTCGCCAGCGGCCAATGCCACCAGCGCGCGGACCACGGCACGATCGCCGCGCCGCCGCCGCCATCCCGCCCGCCAGCGCCGCCAGCGGCGCGGCAGCGTCAGCAGCCCGATCGCCACCCGCAGCACCAGATACGCCACCACCACCACGGCGAGGAACAGCGCGAGCGCCATCGTCCCCGAGGTCTCGACGACGATATCGCCAAACGCCAGCGTCGCGCGCGCCGGCAGATGCAGCGCGGCGAAGGTCAGCCCGGCGATGATCGCGACGGCAAGGAGAAAAAAGAGAACCCGCCGCATCAGCTTGCCCGCGCGAGGGCGGCGAGCGCCTGCCGGGCCGCGACGAGCGCCGCGGCCTGGGTTTTCCAGGGCGCGAGCGCGGCTGCCGCCGGCCCCTCGATCGGTGCCAGCGCGGCCAGCGCGCCATCGAGATCGCCGGCATCGAGGGCCGCCTCGGCGCGCGCGAGGCGGGCCGCCAGCGGGTCGCCGAGCAGCACCTGATCGCCCCGGCGGATGGTGAGCAGGGCGCCGAGGAAATCGCCGAGCCGGGTGCCGAGCGAAGGAGCGAGGGCCGCGCGCGCGGCGGCCGCGGCGGCGGGGAAATCGTGTCGCAAGGCGGCCTCGGTGGGCGGCGGCGTCGTCGCGAAACGCGCGAGCGCGGCGGGCGCGCCGGGCAGCTCGCCGAGCGGACGGCCGGCGGCGAGGTCAAGCTCGGCTTCGTGCAGGCGGGCGAGAAGCTGGGCGCGACCCGAGAGGGCGGCCAGTTGCTCCGCGACCGCGCCGCTATGCTGCGTCAGCGCCTCGAGCCGCGCCTCATCCTGGGCGAGCCGCGCGGCAAGGCCCGCGGCGGCGCTGTCTTGTTGCGGCGCCGCCTCGAGCCGCGCCAGCCGCGCCGCGAGCCCATCGAGCCGCGCCGCCAGGGGCGCGAGAGCGGCCGGGGCGTTTGAAGTTTTTTCCGCGTTTTCAAGCGCCTGCACCCGGTTTCCCAGCGCGTCGAGCTGGCTCGCGAGAGCAGCGATCGCACGCCCCTGGCGCGCCACGACCGCGGGGTCGAGCGCCGCCGCCGGCACGAGCGGAGCCACCCGGAGCGCGACCCAGGCGTAGCCAATGCCCAGGACCAGAACGGAGAGGACAAACGCGAACAGATAGGGCCACGGATTGCGCCGCCGCGCCGCCCCGCGCGGGGCCGGCGGCAGGGCCGCGGCGGGCGCGGCCTCGGGGGTCTCGGGTTCGTTCGGCGCGGGCGCGACATCCGCGGGCGGCGGCGTGGTCTGGGGAGAAATGTCGGGATCGGTCATGGCAGCAACGCGAGCAGCGCCTCCTGGTTGGGCTGGCCGGCCACGCGCACCTCCCGCCAGGGAAGCGCCGCGAGGGAAGCGGCGGCAGGGGCGCCGATCGCCAGCGCCGCGACCCCGCCGAGCCGGGGAGCAAGCCCCGCCGAGGCGGCCAGGGCGCTGAAGGCCTGCGCCGTCTCGGCCGAAAAGAACAGCGCGGCGCGCAGGCTTGTGCCGTGCAAGGCCCGCCGTGCCGCATCGGGCAGTGTCGTGACCCGGGCGGCATCATAGACCTCGGCGCAGATCACGCGGAAACCATCCGCCGCAAGCGCCGCGGCGAGCCGCGCGCCCCGCCCGCGCCCGAGCGCGAGCAGCAGCGGCGCGCCTCTACGATCGCAGAGGCGCCCGGCGAGCAAGGCCAGGGCCGCGGCATCGCCGGCGGCACTCCATACCTCGGCATGGCCGGCGGCGCGGGCGCGGGCGGCGGTGGCATCGCCGACCGCCAACAGGCGCAGGGAGCGATGGCTGGCGGGCAGGTAATCGACGGCGTGGCCGCTCGCCACCAGCACCGCCTGGACGGCGCCGGGCGGCGGCAAGCGGACAGTTTTTGGGGTAATCTCGAGCAGCGGCGCGAGCACCGGGTGATAGCCTCGCGCGTCGAGCCGGGCGGCGGTGTCCGCCGCTTCGGGCAGCGGCCGGGTCACCAGCACCCCGCGCGCCCGTTCCCCGCCGGGGCCTGGCTCAGGCAAAGAGGGGGTCTCAGACAAAAATATCTGCCGGGCTGTCGGCCAGCAGGCTCTCGCCGAGCGCCGTGCCCAGCGCCGCCGCCTCGCCCGCGCCACCGCACAGACGGCGCTTGAGCAAAAACGAGCCATCGGCGCGCGCCACCAGCCCGGTGAGATGCAGCTCCCCCCCCGGCAGCAGCCGCGCGTAGCCGCCGATCGGGGTGCGGCAGGAGCCATCGAGCCGCGCCAGGAGCGCCCGCTCGGCGGTCGCGACCGCCTTGGCCTCGGGGTCTTCGATCCCGGCCAGCAGATCACGCAGCTCGGTATCGTCGGCGCGCACGGTCACCCCGATGATGCCCTGCCCGGCCGCCGGCACCATGGTCTCGGGCTCAAGCACCACCGCCGCGGCGTCCGCCAGCCCCAGCCGGCGCAATCCGGCGAAGGCGAGCAGGCTCGCATCACACGCCCCGGCGGCGAGTTTCGCCAGCCGCGACTGGACATTGCCGCGCAGCGTCGCGATCCGCAGATCGGGCCGCGCGTGCAGGAGCTGCGCCTGGCGCCGCACCGAGGAGGTGCCGATGACCGCCCCCCGGGGCAGGGCGGCGAAAGGCTGCGCGGGGTCGGCGCGCGGGCAGGTCGGGCCGAGGATCAGCGCATCGCGCGCGTCCTCGCGCCGGAGCGTGCAGGCGAGCACGATCCCCGGCGGCAGGGTGGTTTCGAGATCCTTGAGGCTGTGGACGGCGAAATCGACGCGGCCAGCGGCCAGCGCCTCGTGGATCTCCTTGGCGAACAGCCCCTTGCCGCCGATATCGGCGAGGCGGCGATCCTGCACCGCATCGCCGGTGGTGCGGATGGCGTGTTCCTCGAACACGTCCATGCTGCGCAGCACCGGACAGAAATGCCGCAAAAGCGCGAGAAAGCCGCGGGTCTGGGCGAGCGCGAGCGGCGAGGCGCGGGTGCCGACGCGGAGCGGCAGATCGCGCGCGTGCGGCTTGACGCGCGGGTGATGCGGGGCGCTATGAAGCGGGGCGCCATCCAAAGGGGCGAGGTCCATGCGGCTCACCTAATGCGATGCGCTCGGAAAGGAAAGATGCCTCGATGCAGACCGCTCACCCGGCAGCGTCCGGCGCCGGCCCGGTGCTCGGGATCGAAACCTCGTGCGATGAAACCGCGGTCGCGGTGCTCGATGGTGCCGGACGGGTGCTGGCCGAGCGGCTCCGCACCCAGCTCGCCGAGCATGCCCGGTTCGGCGGCGTGGTGCCCGAGATCGCGGCCCGCGCCCACCTCGTCTATCTGCCGGAGATGGCACGCGCGGCGCTCGCCGAAGCGGGCATGGCGCCGGGCGATCTCGCCGCCATCGCCGCGGCCAGCGGGCCGGGGCTGATCGGCGGGCTGATCGTCGGCGCGAGCTTCGCCAAGGGCCTGGCGCTCGCGCTTAAAAAACCCTTCATCGCGATCAACCATCTGGAAGCGCACGCGCTGACCGCGCGCCTGCCCGGCCTCGCCGCGGGGGGCGTGGCGTTTCCCTATCTCCTGCTCCTGGTCTCGGGCGGGCACTGCCAGTTCGTCGCCGTCGAGGGGCTCGGGCGCTATCGCCGGCTCGGCGAGACGCTGGACGACGCGGTCGGCGAGGCCTTCGACAAGGTGGCGAAGCTGCTCGGCCTGCCCTGGCCCGGCGGGCCGGCTCTGGAGCGCCTCGCGGCGTTGGGGGACGCCAGGCGCTACGCCCTGCCTCGCCCGATGCGCGGCCGGGCGGGCTGCGATTTCAGCTTCTCGGGGCTGAAAACCGCCGTCGCCCTGTTGCTCCGCGACGCCGCCCCGGGCCCGCTGGCGCCGGCGCACGCGGCTGATATCGCCGCGAGTTTTCAGCTTGCGGTGGTGGAGGTGCTCGCCGATCGCACGCGGAACGCGCTCGCTCTGTTCGCCCAAAGCCATCCAGCCGGTACAAGCCTGGTGATCGCCGGGGGGGTCGCGGCCAATCGCGCGATCCGCGAGGCGCTGGCCGCCAGTGCCGCCGCCACTGGGTTTCGCCTGATCGCCCCGCCGCTCCGGCTGTGCACCGATAACGCGGTGATGGTCGCCTGGGCGGGGATCGAGCGGCTCCGCGCCGGCCAGAGCGATCCGTTCGATCACCCGCCGCGCCCGCGCTGGCCGCTCGATGCGCCCGATATGGCGCTGGCGTGAACTATCGCCACGCCTTTCATGCCGGCAATTTCGCCGATTGCATGAAGCACGCGCTGTTGCGGGCGGCGCTGGCCGCGCTGCAGCGTAAAGAGAAGCCGATTTTCGTGCTCGACAGCCATGCCGGGGCGGGAAGCTATGACCTCGGCGCCGCGGCGGCGCGGCGGGGTGGGGAGTGGCAGCACGGCATCGCCCTGCTGCAGGCCGGCGCGGCGCCGCCCGCTCTTGCTCCCTATCTCGACCTGGTGGCGCGGCTCGGGCTCTATCCCGGCTCGCCGCGCCTGATCCAGGCGATGCTGCGCCCGGGCGACCGGCTCGCCTGCTGCGAGCTGCATCCCGAGGAGGCCGCCGCGCTGCGCCGTCTCTTCGCCGGCGCCAGCGGGGTGAGCGTGCATCACCGCTGCGGCTGGGAAGCGCTCGGGGCGTTGCTGCCGCCGCCCGAGCGGCGCGGCCTCGTGCTGATCGATCCGCCTTTCGAGGCGCGGGACGAATTCGCCCGCCTGCAAGCCGGCCTCGAGACCGCCTATCGCCGTTTTTCCAACGGCGTGCTGCTGGGGTGGTATCCGATCAAGCATGGCGCGCCGATCCGCGCCTTTCATGCCGGACTCCGCGCAAGCCGGGGGTTGCGCGATGTCGCCGCGTGCGAATTACACCTCCGCGCGCCGCTCGACCCGGCGCGGCTCAATGGCTGTGGGATGATCGTCGTCAACCCGCCTTTCGGCTTCAAGGCCGAGGCGGGGGCGATTCTGGCGGCGCTGGCGGACCGCTTGGCGCCAGGCGCGCCCGATGCCGGCTGCGCGGTGATCGACCTTGTCGATGAGTGAGGTCGCGGTGATCGGCGCCGGCGCCTGGGGCACGGCGCTGGCCATCCAGGCGGCGCGCGCCGGCAGCCGCGTGACGCTCTGGGCGCGCGATGCCGGGCGCGCCGACGCCATCGCGGCGCGCCGGGAAAACCCGCGGCTTCCGGGGATCGCGCTCGACCCCGCGCTCCGGATCACCGCCGATCTCGGCACGATCGCCGCCGATCTGCTGCTGCTCGCCGTGCCGGTGCAGCATCTCGCGGCGGTCGCGCCGCGCCTGCCGCCTGGCCCGGCGGTGATCACCGCCAAGGGGATGGAGGCCAGCACGCGCCGCCTGCCCTCGGAAATCCTGGCCGAGGCCGATCCGGCGCGGCCGACGGCCGTGCTCTCGGGGCCGAATTTCGCGCGCGAGATCGCCCTTGGCCTGCCCGCCGCCGCGGTGATCGCGACCGCCAATGCCGGGTTGCGCGCCCTGGTCGCCGCGCGGCTGGCAACCCCCGCCTTCCGCCTCTATGGCAATGACGATGTGATTGGCACGCAGGTGGGAGGGGCGGCGAAAAACGTCATCGCCATCGCCGCCGGCGCGGTGATCGGTGCGGGGCTCGGCGAAAACGCGCGGGCCGCGCTGATCACCCGCGGCCTCGCCGAACTCGGCCGGCTGGCCGCCGCCCTGGGCGGCAAGCGGGAAACCACCTTCGGGCTGTCCGGGCTCGGCGATCTCACGCTGACCTGCACCGGGGAAGCCAGCCGCAACTACAGCCTCGGCCGGGCGCTCGGCGCCGGGGAACGCCTGGCCGATATCCTGGCGGCGCGCCAGAGCGTCACCGAAGGGGTGGCGACCGCCCCCGCCCTCGTCGCGCGCGCCGCCGAGGCGGGATGCGAGCTGCCGATCTCGACCGTCGTCGCGCATGTGCTCGCCGGCCGGGCCACCATCCCCGAGGCCATGGCGGCGCTGCTCGCGCGCCGGCGGCGCGATGAGTGAACCCGCGCCGGCGGCGCCCGGTTCAGGCGAACTGCGAGGCGGCCTCGGCGCGCGGTCTCGCCTGAGGCTCGGCTTGCGGCGCCGCGGCCATCACCGGCTGCGCGCGCAAGCCCTCGATCATGTCGCGATTGACGCGGAGCAGTGGCTCGAGCGGCAGATCCCCGCGCATCGCCTGGATGCTGTACTGCATCGCCCAGACGCCAAGCTCGGTGATCTGCTGCTTGACCTCGGCGTCGAGCCGGTTGCTGTCGAGGGCCACATCCTTCACCAGCGATGACCACAGGCGCTGATTGCGGAACAGCGCCTGGATGCGGCTCGGCCGGTCACTCGCCTTGGCGAGTTCGGCGTTGATCTGGGTGAAGATCAGAATTTCGTTGTCTTGTGGGAGGGCCGCCTGGCGCCGGGCGGCTTCATATTGCGCGTAGGTGTGGGGCATGGCTGTCTCCACTCTTCCTTTCTGGAAGGCTTGCGGCAAACGGCCGGGCGCCAGGCCCGGCCGCTAACCAGGGGGCGTTACTGGAACAGATTCAGGAGAACCTGCGGCTGGGCGTTGGCGATGGAGAGCGTGCGGATGGCGAGCTGCTGCTTGGTCTGCAACGAGTTCAACTGCGCGCTCTCGGCGGCCATGTTGGCGTCGGTCAGGGCGCCGAGGCCGGTGGTCAGCGAGGTGCTCAGCGACGAGCTGAAATTCTGCAGACCCGTCAACTGATCCTCGAAAGCGCCGAGCGTCGCCGATTTCGTGTTCATCGTCGAAATGGCGTTGGTCACCACGGAAATCGCCGCCGTGGCACCACCCACCGAACTCAGGGTGGCCCCGGTGATCGCCGATGAGCTGGAGGCCGCCACGACATTGTTGCCGGTGATATCGAGATTGCCGGAACTGTCATAGCCGGCGCCGAAACCGTTCTGCTGCAGGGACTGCATCAGCGCGCCGATCATCTGGGTATTCGACATCGTCGAGTTGATCTGCACCGCGAAAACCTGCGTCGTCGGCGTAGGCGTCGCGGTCAGGGCCGTCGTGCCGTTGGAGAACTCGAACACATAGCTGTTCGTGCCGTTCGACAGAGTGAGGCTGGACCCGTTCGAGGGTGCCAGTGAACTGCTGAAGTCAACGGCGACGGCGGTTGAATTGACCTGCAACCCGGCCAAGCCAAGACCCGTTGTTGTTGCGCTCTGGTTCGAAAGCGTGAGCGTCGAGCCGGTGATGTTGGCGGTGGTGGTCAAAGGCGAGCTGGTTCCATTGAGCAGATTGACGCCGTTGAAGGTCGCGCTGTCGGCGAACTGATTGATGTTCTGCAGAATCGAGTTGATCTGATTCTGCATCGTGGTCGCGTTGAGGCCGCTCTGCTGGCCCTGGGTGATGGTGTTCTGCAGCGTCGCCAACTGGCTCGAAATCTGCGAAGCCCCCGAGCTGGCCACGCCGACGACCGATTGTGCGAAGGAAAGATTGTCCTGAACCGCGGCCAGGCCGGCGATATTCGCCTGCATGGTCTGCGAGATCGAGTAGATCGCCGGGTTGTTGCTGGCGCTCGAAACCAACTGGCCGGTCGAGATGATGTTCGTGGTGTTGTTGAGGGATTGCTGCGTGGCATCGAGCGATTGCAGCGCGGCGAGGGCACCAAGATTGGTGTTGATGGAAAAGGACATCGGTGTGTCTCCCTTTTGTGAGCAACATTCCGATCATCCGGAAAAATGCTTAATGCAATGTTTACAAAAATGGGCGAAACTCTCATAAAATAAGGCGTCATCCAAAAATCTTTCGGCCGCTGGCGCCGCATGACGATTTCTGGTCTGGCGATCTCTGGCTTTAGCGATAGAGGAATACCCTCGATGTCTGGCATCTCCGGCTTGCCGCCCATACCGATGTATGAGCTCTACAGCAAGAACGAAACGCAATACGCGGATGCGGCGGCGAAAAGCAACCCGAGCACGGCACTCGCGGTGCAGTATTTGCGGAGCCAGGCGCCCAACCTTACCACGCCCACCGCCCTGCTGCAGAATTATCGCGCGTTGCAGGTCGTGCTCGGCGCCTTCAACATGAGCGGCATGATCAACGAGCAAGGCCTTCTGAAACAATTGATGACGCAGAATCCGGCGGCGCCCAACTCGCTCGTGCAACAACTCGCCAACCCGACCTATCTCAACTTCGCCAAGGTGATGGCGAACTGGAACCCGCCGCCGCTCGCCAATCCGCAAACCCTCGCCCGTATCACCCAGCAATACGAGACCAATCAGTTCGAGGCGAGCGCCGATCAGCAGAGCCCGGGGATGCAGGCGGCGCTCTATTTCACCCGCACCATCGGCGCGGTGACCACCATCCCGGAAATCCTTGCCGATCCCACCCTGCTCAACGTCGCCGAGACGGCGCTCGGGCTGCCGGTTCAGTTCGGTCTGCTCAACTACAGCCAGCAGGTCAACATCCTGAGCACCTCCCTCGACCTGACGAAATTCCAGAACCCCAGCTACGTTAATCAATTCGTGCAGAAATTCCTGGTGCTCAACCAGGAAAACCCGCAAACGCCGGCGCAGCCGGCAACCGTCTCCGATCTCATCGGCAGCGGCGCCTCGGGCGGCGGGATTCTTTCGCTGTTCGCCTGATAGACCCGGAATCCGCGGGGTTCTGGGTGGGCGGGCATTCATTTTCAAAATAAGGCGAGGGCTCCGCCCTCGACCCGCTGGGGCCGGCGGCCCCAGACCCGCATCATGGGAAGGATTGCAAAGGCTCCGCCTTTGCTGGGGGTCCAGGGGGCAAAACCCCCTGGCCTTATGCATCTATGTCTCAACGCCCCCTCAGGCGGCGCGCACCTGGCTCAGAAAGCCCGCGATATTGGCATGCAGGGTCTCGGACTGGCCACCCAGCGTGTGCGCCGCGTGCAGCACCTGGCTGGCGGCGTCCCCGGTTTCCCGCGCGCCCTCGCTGACGCCGCTGATATGATCGGAAACCTCGGTGGTGCTGCGCGCCGCCTCGGCGATGTTGCGGGTGATCTCCTGCGTCGCCGCGGTCTGCTCCTCGGCGGCGCTGGCGACGCTGCCGGCGATCCCGCTCATCTCGGCGATGGTCTCGCCGATGGTGCGGATGGCGCCGACCACGCTTTCGGTGACCTCGCGGACGGTGGCGATCTGCTGCGCGATGTCTTCGGTCGCGCGCGCGGTTTGCGTCGCCAGCGACTTCACCTCGCTCGCCACCACCGCGAAGCCTTTTCCGGCATCGCCGGCGCGCGCCGCCTCGATCGTCGCGTTCAGCGCAAGCAGATTGGTCTGTCCCGCGATATCGGAGATCAGCGCGACGACGCTGCCGATTTTCTGCACCGCGTCGGAGAGGCCCTGCACCGCCCGGTCGGTGCGCTCGGCCTCGTTCCGCGCGCGCTGCGCGATCTCCGCCGAGGCGCCGATATTGCGTGCGACCTCGTGGATGGTGGCGGCCATCTCCTCGGCGGCGGCGGCGACGGTCTGGACATTGACCGCCGATTGGTTGGCGCTCGCCGCGACGGATTGCGCCTGGTGGCTGGTGCGCGCGGCGGTGCTCTGCATGCCCTGCGCGACCTGGTTGAGATCGGCAGCGGCGCGGGTCAACTGATCGAACTCGGTGCGGAGCGCGGTATCGAAGGCGGCGATCATCCGCCCCACCGTCTCGGCGCGCTTGAGGCTGGCCGCGCTGGCGGCCTGCTGCTCGCCTTCCAGCCGGCGGGCATCGGCGACCGCCTGTTTGAACCCCTCGATCGCGCGGGCGAGCGCGCCGATTTCGTCACCCCGCGCGAGCGCCGGCAGCGCGATACCGAGATCGCCGGCGGCGAGCTGGTTGGTGGCGGCGGTAAGGCGGAGAAACGGCGCCACCATCCCCCGCATGATCGCGGCAACGACGGCGACGCTCAGCGCCAGCAGCGCCAGGCCGCCGGCGAGATTGAGGTAGCGGAGGCGGGCGAGAACCTGGCCCTCCTCGGCCCGGCGCGCGCTGAAGCGGCTCTGCGCGGTCTCGACGAAGGGCTTGAGTTCGGCGCGCATCGCCTCCGCCTGCGCCTGGCCGGCCCCCGCCACCTCGCGATCCCGCGCCGCATCCATGTTGCCGCCATTGACCGCGGCGATCTCGCCCTCGGCATAACTCTGCCAGGCCGCCGCGGCTTTTTCCATGGCGGCGATGCGGCGCTGCTGTTCGGAATCGTCACGCGCTTCCGCGCGGAGCACGGCGAGCCCCTGGCGCAACGCCTCCATGCGCGCGTGATGGAGTTGCAGGAATTTCGCGTCCCCGGTGATCAGGAAGCCGCGCAGCTCATTCTCGGCGTCGGCCAGGGCGAGCCCGACCTGCTCGGCGGCGCCGAGCAGCGCGAAGGAGCGGCCGGTGAGCGCCTGGTCGCGGTCGAGCGTGGCGAGCTGCCAGAAATCGAAGCCGGCGCCAAGCGCCAGCGGCGGCAGGATGATCGCGAAGCCGAGGACGATCTTGCGACCAATCGAGAGAGCGGCAACCCACTGCATGATTTTCTCCGCCGGAACAGAAACACGCGCGGCTTCGGCACAAGGGGCCGTGGCCACGGGGCGCGAGTATGGCGGGGCAATGTCACCACTCTCTTAACGGCTGGGCACGGGGAAGGGCTGGGCACGGGGAAGGGTTGGGCGCGGGCACGCGGCAAGGGCAGAGACACCCTTGTCTCGGGCCACGCCACGTCTTAACTGAGCCGCGATGATGCACGAACCCGAAACACTCCCCACCGACCCGCCCGGCAACGCCCCGCCCGGTAATACCCCGTCCGGCAACACCCCGCCCGATACCGCCCCGGAAAGCGCCGAGGCGCTGATGGCCGCGGCTTCCGCGCGCATCGCCAGCCTCGAGGCGGAAAGCCAGGAGATGCGCGAGCGCTGGATGCGCGCCGAGGCGGACAACGCCAATCTTCGCGCCCGCGCCAAGCGCGAGGTCGAGGAGACGCGGCAATACGCGGTGCAGAAATTCGCCGCCGATGTCGTGGAAGCGGCGGAAAACCTGCGCCGCGGCCTGGCCAGCCTGCCCCCGCCCGAGCCCGGCGAGCCGCCGATCATCACCCGGCTGCGCGAGGGCCTGGCCGGGATCGAGCGCAATTTCCTCGCCATCCTGGAGCGCCACGGCATCCGCGCCGAGGATCCGACAGGGGCGCTTTTCGACCCCAACCTGCATCAGGCCATGGCCGAACAGCCGAGCGAGGCCCATCCGCCAGGCACCGTGCTGCAAGCCTGGACGGCGGCGTGGACGCTGAACGGGCGGCTGCTGCGCCCGGCCATGGTGGTGGTGGCCAAGGGGCCGCCGCCGGCCGCGCATGTCGACACCCGCGCCTGATTGCGATGCACAATAAATGCGCACGCAACTCTTGCCCGTGGCGCTGGCGCTCAATACATCGAGAATGACCCAACCAAACGCGGGGAAGCGCGCGGTGCTTCGGGCCGCACGCCACCGCTGCATAGGAGATAGCATCACATGAGCAAGGTCATCGGGATCGACCTCGGCACCACCAATTCCTGCGTTGCCATCATGGAAGGCAAGGATGTCCGGGTGATCGAGAACGCCGAAGGGGCGCGCACCACGCCGAGCATGGTCGCCTTCGCCGATAACGGCGAGCGCCTGGTCGGCCAGGCCGCCAAGCGCCAGGCGGTGACCAATCCGTCCAACACCCTCTACGCCATCAAGCGGCTGATCGGGCGGCGCTTCGAGGATCCGGTGGTGGCCAAGGACAAGGGCCTGGTGCCCTATACCATCATCCGTGGCGACAATGGCGATGCCTGGGTCGAGGTGCGCGGCGAGCGCTACGCGCCGAGCCAGATCAGCGCCTTCGTGCTGACCAAGATGAAGGAGACCGCCGAGGCTTTTCTCGGCGAGAAGGTCACCGAGGCGGTGATCACCGTGCCGGCCTATTTCAACGATTCGCAGCGCCAGGCGACCAAGGACGCGGGGCGCATCGCCGGGCTCGACGTCTTGCGCATCATCAACGAGCCGACGGCGGCGGCGCTGGCCTACGGGTTGGACAAGAAAAAAACCGGCACCGTCGCGGTCTATGATCTCGGCGGCGGCACCTTCGACATCTCCGTCCTCGAAATCGGCGACGGCGTGTTCGAGGTCAAAAGCACCAACGGCGATACCTTCCTGGGCGGGGAGGATTTCGACGCGCGGGTGATCGACTATCTCGCGGCCGAATTCCAGCGCGAGCAGGGCATCGATCTCCGGCGCGACAAGCTGGCGCTGCAGCGCCTCAAGGAAGCGGCCGAAAAAGCCAAGATCGAGCTGTCCTCGGCCAAGGAAACCGAGGTCAACCTGCCCTTCATCACCGCCGACGCCACCGGGCCCAAGCACCTCGTGATGAAGCTGACGCGGGCCAAGCTCGAAAGCCTGGTCGATGACCTGATCCAGCGCACGCTGGAGCCCTGCCGCGCCGCGCTCAAGGATGCCGGGGTGACGGCGGGCGAGATCAACGAGGTGATCCTGGTCGGCGGCATGACCCGGATGCCCAAGGTGATCGAGACCGTCAAGCAGTTCTTCGGCCGCGAGCCGGCGCGCAACGTCAACCCCGACGAGGTGGTGGCGATCGGCGCCGCGGTGCAGGGCGCGGTGCTCAAGGGTGACGTCAAGGACGTGCTCTTGCTCGATGTCACGCCGCTTTCGCTCGGCATCGAGACGCTGGGCGGCGTCTTCACCCGGCTGATCGAGCGCAACACCACCATCCCGACCAAGAAGTCGCAGATCTTCTCGACCGCCGACGACAACCAGACGGCGGTGACCATCAAGGTCTATCAGGGCGAGCGCGAGATGGCGGCCGACAACAAAATGCTCGGCCAGTTCGACCTGATGGGCATTCCCCCCGCCCCGCGCGGCGTGCCGCAGATCGAGGTGACCTTCGACATCGACGCCAACGGCATCGTCTCGGTCTCGGCCAAGGACAAGGCGACCGGCAAGGAGCAGCAGATCCGCATCCAGGCCTCGGGCGGGCTTTCGGAGGCCGATATCGAGCGCATGGTCAAGGAGGCGGAGGCCAATGCCGCAAGCGACCACAAGCGGCGCGAATTCGTCGAGGCGCGCAACCATGCCGACGCGCTGACCCACCAGGTCGAAAAGACCCTCAAGGAGCAGGGCGACAAGATCGCCGACGCCGACAAGAGCGAGGCGGAGACGGCATTGGCCGCGGTGCGCACGGCCATGGAGGGTGATGACGCCGCCGCCCTGAAATCGGCGAGCGATCGGCTCTCGCAGGTGGCGATGAAGATCGGCGAGGCGATGTACAAGGCGCAGGGCGAACAGCCCGGCGCCGGCGCCGGCCCGCAGACCGGCAGCGCCGGTGGTGGCGGCGGCGACAAGGTCGTGGACGCCGAGTTCGAGGAGATCGACGACAAAAACAAGAAAAAATCCGCCTGATTTGCAGAAAAGACACGCTAGCATGGACGTAAGCGGGCGCGCCTGCGCCGGGATGGGCTTGAGCGGGCGCGCCCGCGCCGGGTTCCCGGCGGGCGCGTCCCCAGGCGGCGCCGGGAAAGAGGGCTGAGATGGCGAAACAGGATTACTACGCCACGCTCGGTGTGGCGCGCGACGCCAAGGCCGAAGATCTGAAAAAGGCCTACCGCAAGCTCGCCATGCAGTATCACCCCGATCGCAATCCGGGAGACAAGCAGGCCGAGGCGCGCTTCAAGGAGATCAGCGAGGCCTACGACGTTCTCAAGGACGACCAGAAGCGCGCCGCCTATGACCGCTTCGGCCACGCCGCCTTCGAGACCGGTGGCAGCCCCGGCGCCGGGGCCGGCGGCTTCGATTTCGGGGCCGGCGGGCTGGGCGATATTTTCGATCAGATGTTCGGCGAATTCGTCGGCGGCCGGCGCGGCGGCGGGCGTGGGCCGCGAGCCGGCGCCGATCTCCGCCAAGGGGTCGAAATCGATCTCGCCCAGGCCTTCCACGGCACCAAGGTCACGCTCCGCGTGCCCACGCGGGTGACGTGCGATGCCTGCGGCGGCACCGGCGCGGAAGACCGCAAGGCCGGCGCCGAGACCTGCCCGACCTGCGGCGGCGCGGGCAAGGTGCGGGCACAGCAGGGATTTTTCGTCATCGAGCGGACCTGCGCCACGTGCGGCGGCGCCGGGCGGGTGATCCGCAACCCGTGCCGGGTGTGTCGCGGCACCGGCACCGTGGCGCGCGAGCGCAGCCTCCAGGTGACGATCCCGGCCGGGGTCGAGGACGGCACCCGCATCCGCCTCGCGGGCGAGGGCGAGGCCGGCGCCAATGGCGCGCCCGCCGGCGATCTCTATGTCCATATCGCGATCAAGCCGCACCCGCTGTTCCAGCGCGAGGGCGCCAATATCCTCTGCCGGGTGCCGCTCAGAATGACCCAGGCGGCGCTCGGGGCCGAGATCGACGTGCCGGTGATCGATGGCTCGCGCGCCAAGGTCAAGATCCCGCCCGGCACCCAGACCGGCGATCAGTTCCGCCTGCGCGGCAAGGGATTTTCCGTGCTGCGCAGCGCGGCGCGCGGGGATATGTATATCCAGGTGGTGGTCGAGACGCCGCAGCACCTCACCCGCCGCCAGCGCGAGCTGCTCGAGGAATTCGAGGCCGAGGCCGAGAGCAAGGGCAGCGGCAAGGACAGCCCCGAGACGGAGGGCTTCTTCGCCAAGGTGAAGGAGTTTTTTGAAGGCGGGCGCTGAACCGCTACGCGCAAACCCCGACGCCAGACAAGTCCTGGCGCGGCATTTTAGTGCTTGGCCAGAAACGCCGCGACGTAATGGCCCCAGATATCGGCGTAGTTCAGCGTCTGATGGCCATAGGTCTGGCCGCGCGGGATCAGCACGTATTGCCCCGCCCGG
Source organism: Pseudomonadota bacterium (assembly GCA_021801255.1). Classification (GTDB taxonomy): domain Bacteria; phylum Pseudomonadota; class Alphaproteobacteria; order Acetobacterales; family Acetobacteraceae; genus Acidibrevibacterium. Next base: position 117,418 of record JAJYYH010000033.1, on the reverse strand, counting down.
AGCCGCTGCATCGCCGGTTCCATCACGCCGAGGCTCGCCGGATTGACCAGGTCATCGGCGAAATTGATGGCGAGCAAAGGGGCGGTGATTTTTTCCAGATCCGGGGCCGGGTTGTAATCGGCCGAGCTTTCCCAGGTGTAGAGCATGTCATTGGCGTCCCATTTGCGCCCCTCCGCCACCAGCCGGTTATCGAGCGCGATGGCGTCCCCGCGGGTCGGGGCCGCCTGCTGCAGACGCGCGGCATTGCCGGTCATCAGCGCGAAAAGCGGCGCCGCCGTCTCCAGCCAGAGATGCGGCGGCTGCGCCGGGTCGTATTCGCCACCGCGCCAGTCTGGATCATCACGAATCGCGCGGATCACCATTTCGCGCCACAGCATGTTGCGCCCGCTGACCGCAATGGGCATCGCCCCGATCGCCACCAGCGCATCCATGAAACCGGGATGCCGCTCGCCCCACAGCCAGGTCTGCATGCCCCCCATCGAGGTGCCGAGCACGAGGCGGAGATGCGTCACGCCGAAGGCCTCGCCGAGCAGCCGGTATTGCAGCTCGACCTGATCGATATAGCCGTATTGCGGAAACCGCGCGTGCAGCCCATCGGAGGGCTTGCTCGAGCCGCCGGCGCCAATGCCATCGGGCAGCACCACGAAATATTTGCGGGTGTCGAGCGGCTGGTCGGGGCCGAAAAGATTATTCGCAAGGGTCGGGGCGAGAAAATTCTTGCCGGTGCCGGTGGTGCCATGCAGCAGCAGCACCGCGTTCAGCACGTGCCCCGCGGCATCGCGGAGCGGCAGGCCGAGCGTCGTGTAGTGCAGTTTGAGATCGGCCATCCGCTCGCCGTTCTGAAACACCACGTCGTGCAATACCAGATCGTTCTCGTAGATCACCATCGGCGTCTGACCGCGCGCCGGCGCGCTCGCCGCCAGCGCCAGCACGAGGAAAATCCCCGCAAGCTTCATCGCGCCAACCCTCATCGTGGCGTCCCGCGCTTCGGCGGCAACCGCGGCGCCAGCTTGCGCTTTGCCACGCCCGCCTTGGCCATCCCGGCTTTGCCCGTCCCCCCTTTGGGGACCGCCAGCGCCGCGCTGGCGCGGAGCTCGGCGATGGTGGCGCGCGAGCTTACCTGCTCGGGATCCATCACGAGTTCGATCACCGCCGGCTTGCCGCTCGCCAGCGCGCGCTCGAAGGCCGGGGCGAATTCCTCGGTGGTGCTCACCGTCTCGCCATGCCCCCCGAAGGCCTCGATGAATTTCGCGAAATCGGGATTGGTGAGCGCGGTGCCGGAGACCCGGCCGGGAAAGAATTTCTCCTGATGCATGCGGATCGTGCCGTACATCTGGTTGTTGAACACCAGAACGATCGGCGCCACGCCGTGATGAAAGGCGGTGGCGATCTCCTGGCCGGTCATCAGGAAACCGCCATCGCCGACAAACGCGACGGCGAGGCGGTCAGGCGCCAGGAGCTTGGCGGCGATCGCCGCCGGCACGCCATAGCCCATCGCGCCATTGGTCGGGCCGATGAACCGCTGATGATCGGCGAAATTCATGAAGCGCGAAACCCAGCCCGCGAAATTGCCCGCATCGGACGTGAGAATCGCATGCTCGGGCAGCATGTCTTGCAACTGATGCAAAATCTCGGCGAGATTGAGCGGACCCTTGTACGCCGGCACCGCGCTGCTCGCCACGCGCAGGCCGCGCAATTCGCCGCACCACGCCCGCCAGCGCACGCTGATCTCCGGCAAGTCCTTGAGCGCCAGGGCAAAAGCGTTGAGATCCGAACAAATGCCGAGCGCCGGACGAAACACCCGGCCGATCTCTTCCGGCTCGGGATAGACATGCACGATCGGCGTTGCGCCAGCGAGATCGAACAGCGTGTAGCCCGCTGTCACCGCTTCGGAAAGTCGTGTGCCGAAAGCGAGAATGAGATCCGCCTCGCGCACCTTCGCGACCAGTGCCGGATCGGCGCCGACGCCGAGATCGCCCACGAAATTCGCCAAAGTCGCGTCATAGAGATGCTGGCGGCGGAAACTGACGGCCACCGGGATCTCATGGCCGTGCAGAAACGCCCGCATCGCCCCGCGCGCCGCCTCGCTCCAGCACGAACCGCCGAGAATAGCGAGCGGCTTGCGGGCACGCCCGAGCAGGCCGTGCAGCCGCGCGAACATCGCCGGATCGGGATGCGGCGCGCTCACCAGCGCCGGGCCGATATCGGGCACCTCGACGATGTGGCGCTGCATTTCCTCGGAAAGCGCGATCACGACGGGGCCGGGCCGGCCGCGCGTTGCGACATCGACGGCGTGGGCGACGAGTTCGGGAATGCGCCGCGCGTCATCGATCTGCGTCACCCATTTGGCGAGGGGGCCGAACATTTGGCGGTAGTCGATTTCCTGGAAACTCTCGCGATCGGTTTCGGCGAAGGGGATCTGGCCGACGAAAAGCAAAAGCGGCGTGCTGTCCTGGCGCGCGATATGCACGCCGATCGCGCCATGACAGGCGCCCGGCCCGCGCGTCACCATCGCCGCCGCCGGCCGCCCGGTGAGCTTGCCATAGGCCTCGGCCATATCGACCGCGCCGGCCTCGAAACGGCAGGTCACGAGCTTGAGCTTTTCGCGCACCGCATAGAGACCATCGAGCACGTCGAGATAGCTTTCTCCGGGCACCGCGAAGACATGATCGATGCCTTGGGCGATCAGCGCATCGGCGAGCAGACGGCCCCCCGAGCGCGGCATGAAACGCGCCTTGCGCGCCTGCGTCAGTTCCATTGGCCCCTCCTTGCCGGATAAACTGGCGACGACGATAAGCCTCTCCCGCCCGCGCGTCACGCCAGGGGTTGCACCAGAGCCGGGGGGGAAGCGCCAGAAAGGAGCACCGCCATGCGCGCGATTTTCGTCTTGATCAAATGCGAAATGGGCCAAGCCTATCACGTGGCCCGCGCCGCCGCCGATAGCATCGATCAACTCTCGGAGCTCTACTCGATCTCCGGCCCCTACGACCTGCTCGGCAAATTCTATCTCGAACCCGAACAAGACATCGGCCATTTCGTCACCGAGCGGGTGCAAGCCCTCCCCGGCGTCAAGGATACCCACACCCTGATCACCTTCAACGCGTTCCTCGCGGGGCCGAAAGTTTAGCATGAGCTCCCACAAGGAAGAAACGATGGCGAAGCTTCCCCGCGGCGGTCGTGTTGCGCACCCGGCCCGCGCGCGCCAGGCTCGGACGTCATGAACCATGAACCCGACATCGCTATTGTTGGCGCCGGCGCCGCGGGTATCGGCGCGGCGCGCCGTCTGGCTGAGAGCGGTCTCTCCACCCTGATCGTTGACGCCCTGCCGCGGGTTGGCGGCCGCGCCTGGACGCGGGACGTGGCCGGCATGAAGCTCGATCTCGGCTGCGAATGGCTGCATTCGGCCGAGCGCAATCCCTGGACGCGCCTCGCCGAAGCCGGCGGGTTCGCCGTGCAGCGCGACATGCCGGGCTGGCGGCGGCAATATCGCGACCTCGGCTTCTCGGCGGCCGAACAGGACGCGGCGCGGGCGGAATTCGCCGCCTGGAGCGCCCGGCTGATCGCCGCGCCGCCGGCCAGCGACTGCGCCGCCGACGCCCTCGATCGGGAGGGCCAATGGACCGCCTATCTCCAGGCGATGAGCGGCTTCATCAGCGGCGACGAGCTGGAGCGCATCTCCGCCCGCGATTACGCCGCCTATGACATGGCCGCGAGCGATCTCAACTGGCGCCTTCCCGGCGGCTACGGGGCGCTCATCGCCGCCCATCTGCCCACCACGGCGACACTCAGCCTCGCGACGCCGGTCCAGGCGATCTCGCTCGCGGGGCGTCGCGTGGCGCTCCACACGCCCTCAGGCACAATCCGCGCGCGCGCCGCGATCCTCACGGTTTCGACGAATGTTCTCGCGGGCGGCACGATCGCCTTGCCCGCGGCGCTCGATCCCTGGCGCGACGCCGCCGCCCGTCTGCCACTCGGCAGCAACGAAAAGCTTTTCCTCGAGATCGTCGGCGCCCACCCGTTCGCGGCCGAAACCCGGGTGCTGGGCGACCCGCGGGATGCCACGACCGGCACCTACGCGATCCGGCCGTTCGGCTGGCCGGTCGTCATGTGCTATCTCGGCGGCGCCGGCGCGCGGGCCGTCGCCACGGCGGGGCACGAGGCGGCCTTCGCGCGGGCGATCGACCAGCTCGCCGCCCTGTTCGGCGCGGATGTGCGAAAATCCCTCCGCCCGCTCGCCGCTTCCGACTGGGCCAGAACGCCCTCGATCGCGGGCGCCTACAGCCACGCTTTGCCGGGACAGGCCGCGGCGCGCGGCGTCCTGGCCCAGCCGTTCGAGGGGCGTTTGTTCTTTGCCGGGGAGGCCACGCACCGGACCGATTTCTCGACCGCCCACGGCGCCTATGAAAGTGGCGTGCGGGCCGCCGAGGAGGCGATCCGCGCGCTCGCCGAGCCCGCCCGCTAGACCGCCGGTGCCGCCAGAGCGGCCCCGCGTCTTGCCTTTTTCCCCTGGCTTGCTAAAAAACCCCATCAGGAAACCCCGAGGCAATCGCATGGCCGAGCACTCCAGCCCAACCCTCTCCTCCCAAGTCGATCTCGATTCCTTCCTCGCGGATCGTCGGCATTTCTGGGTCGGGTTCACGCATTTCGCCTTCTGGGTGGCCGCCGCCGTGGCGTTGCTGCTCATCCTGATGGCGATTTTCCTGGTCTGAACCGCTCGGCCGCGACCATGCCGCGCCATCAGGCGGCGCTCCGCCATTTACGCGCGGTCGAGCCGCGTTTTGGCCCGCTGATCGCGCGCGTCGGCCCCTGTCCGCTCAGCCCCGCGCGGGACCGCAGCCCCTATGAGGCGCTGGCCCGCGCGATCGCCCATCAGCAGCTCCACGGCCGCGCCGCCGAGGCCATACTGGAGCGGTTTTGCGCCCTCTACGCGGCCGATTTTCCGCCCCCCCAGTTCCCCCCTCCCGAGGCCGTGCTCGCGACCCCCGAGCCCGTGCTGCGGGCAACCGGGCTTTCGGCGAGCAAGATCGCGGCGCTCCGCGATCTTGCTGCCCAGAGCCTCGCTGGTCTGGTGCCGAGCTGGCGGGCGGCGGCGCGGATGGAAGACGCGGCGCTGATCGAGCGGCTGGTGGCGATTCGCGGCATCGGCCGCTGGACCGTCGAGATGCTGCTGATTTTCACCCTCGGCCGGCGCGACGTGCTGCCGGTCGATGATTTCGGCGTGCGCGAGGGCTGGCGCGTGCTGTGCGGCCTCGACGCCCAGCCCAAGCCGCGCGCGCTGGCCGAGATCGGCGCGGCCTGGGCGCCCTATCGCAGCATCGCGGCATGGTATCTCTGGCGCGCCCCGGCGGCGTTGAAGGAGCCGGCCACGCCGGCGCTCAGAGCCTGAAAATCAATCGAACTTGAAAAAGAATACCCTCTGAAAACATTGATTTTTCTCGGTCGATTCTGGGGCACGAGGGCATTCTTTTTCAAACTCTCAGCCCGCCAGAAACGCCGTGATGGCGGCGAGAAACCCCGTCGGGTCATCGACATGCAGCCAGTGCCCGGCATGGCGCAGGGCGGCGAAGCGGGCGTGGGGGAACAGGGCGCGGATGGTCGCGCGATGCTCGGGGCGCACATAGTCCGAGCGGGCGCCGGTGAGAAACAGCGTCGGCCCGTCATAGTGCGCGCCGGGGGGCGCCCACCAATCCTCGATCTCGTCCATCGCCCGCGCGATCTCGGCCAGCCCGAGCCGCCAGCGCGGCGCCGGCCCGCAACGCAGGCTGTGCAGCAGGAATTGCCGCAGCGCCCGATCCGCCACCGCGGGCGCCAGCGCGGCATCGGCCGCTGACCGCGTCAGTCCGGGCGTGAGCGGCAGGGCGCGGAGCGCGGCGATCAAGGCGCGATGATCGCGCGGCGGGTAGCGGACCGGGGCGATGTCGCAGACCGCCAGCCGGCGGATCGCCCCCGGCACGTCGAGCGCCAGGCGCATCGCCACCTTGCCGCCCATGGAGTGGCCGATCAGCGCCACCGGCAGCGCCGCCACCGCCGCCAGTGTCTCGTGCACGTCGGCGGCCAGCGCGCCATAGTCCATCCCCGGCGCGTGCGGGCTTTCGCCGTGGTTGCGCAGATCGAGCGCGAGCACGCGATACTGGTCAGCGAGGCGGCGCTGCACCGTGGCGAAATTGCGCGCCTCGCCGAACAGCCCGTGCAGAATGGCAACCGCCGGCCCGGTGCCGGCCTCGATGACATGCAAAAGCATCAGCGGCGCCGCCCCGGCCAGACCGCAACGCCGACGCCGGCCAGAATGAGCGCCGCCCCGAGCACGGTCGCACCATCAAGGGGTTCGCCGAGCGTCACCGTCGCGAGCAGCAAGCCGGTCGCCGGGGTCGCGAGGAAGCCCACGGAGGCAACCAGCGCGGGCAAGCTGACGGCGGCCTGCATCACGCACCAGGTGCCGATCGGCCCGGCGATGAACCCGATCAGCCCGACCGCCGCCAGCGCGCCGGGCGGCCAGCGCCCGATGCCGCCATGCAGCAGGACAAGCGGCGTGAGCAGCAGGGTGCCGAGCGCGAAGCACCAGGGCAGCAATTCCAGCATCGAGAGGCGCGGGGGGAAACGCCGCACGGCGATGATGGCGAGCGACCAGGAAGCCGCCGCGCCCAGCAGAAACCCGTTCCCGATCACCACCCCCGGCCGATGCCAGTCGATCGCCCACGGCCCGAGCAGCGTCACGATGCCGGCCAGCCCCACCAGCACCGCGAGCAGGCGCCGGAGCGTCAGCCGCTCGCGCAGCACCAGCACCGAGAGCGGCACGACGAAGATCGTCGTGGTGTTGGAGAGGATGGCGGTGCGCCCGGCCGGAACATAGGCGACGGCGATATGGGCGAGCGCGAAAAACCCCGCGAGCTGCAACACCCCAACCGCGAACAGCGCCGGCCCATCGGCGCGCCCCGGCAGGCGGAGCCGGCCGAGCGCGCCGAGCAGGGCAAACGACGCGAGCGCCGAGAACCCGGCGCGGCCCAGCGCGAACCAGAGCGGGCTGGCGCCCAGCGCGACCGCGTATTTCGTCATCGGCCAGGCGCCGCCCAGCAGCACCACGGCGCCGGCCAGTTCCGCGAGCCCGGCGGCCGAAATCTCCCCGCTCGCCGCATGCCGCGGCGGCGCAGTTCCCACCCGGGAAATCCCTACCCCCGCCCGCACGCGATCAGGCGGCGACGCTGAGCATGATCTTGCCGATATGCGCGCTGGTTTCCATCAGCTCATGGGCGCGCGCGGCCTCGGCCAAGGGAAAAACCGCGTGGATCACCGGGCCGCATTGCCCGGCATCGAGCAGCGGCCAGACTCTTTCCCGCAAGGCATCGGCGATGGCGCCTTTCTCCGCGGTGCTGCGCGGGCGCATGGTCGAGCCGGTGACGGTAAGGCGCTTGACCATGATCGGGGTGAGATCGAAGTTTTCCACTTTCGGCCCGCCGAGAAAGGCGATCAGCACCAGCCGCCCGTCCCGCGCGAGAGCCCGCAGATTGGCCATGGCATAGGGTCCGCCGACCATGTCGAGCACGACATCGACGCCGGCATTCTCGGTCAGGCGGGCGATTTCGCGGCCGAAATCCTGGGTGTGGTAATTGATCGCCGCGTGCGCGCCGAAGCCGAGACAGGCGGCGCATTTTTCCGCCGTGCCGGCGGTTGCGAAGACCGTCGCGCCGAAGGCGGTGGCGAGCTGGATGGCGGTGACGCCGATGCCGCTGGTGCCGCCATGGATCAGCACGCGCTCGCCGGATTTGAGCCGGCCGAGATCGAAAAGATTGGCCCAGACAGTGAAATAATTCTCCGCCAGGGCGCCGGCGCGGAGTGCATCGTAGCCCCGCGGCCAGGGCAGGCATTGCCGCTCGGGCGCCACGCAGTATTCCGCGTAGCCGCCGCCATTGACCAGCGCCGCCACGCGATCGCCCCGCGCGAGATGCCCGACGGCGGCGCCGGTCTCGACGACCTCGCCCGCGACTTCGAGGCCGAGGATCGGGCTGGCACCGGGCGGCGGCGGATAGCGGCCCTGGCGCTGCGTGATGTCGGGGCGGTTGACCCCGGCGGCGGCGACACGGATCAGCACTTCATCGGGCGCGGGTACGGGCACCGGGCCGCTCGCGGGGCGCAGCACCTCGGGCCCGCCAGCGCCCTGGGCGGCGATATAGGTCATGCTGGACGGTCGGCTCATGGCGCGCTCCCGGCGAGGTTTCCCGCGCAGGCTTGGCACAGGCGGGAAGGATCGTCCAGATCACCCCGCCACCAGCGGCTACGCGCCGGCGCCCTCGATGAGACCGCCAAAACGCTCCCAGGTCTTGCCGTTCCAGCGCGCGAGCTGCAACTGCCGCAGCGGATGGTAGTTGGTCGGGCTGGTATTGACCCGGATCCCCGGCAGCAGCACGGGAACTTCGAGATCGTGGATATTGGTTGCCTGGCGCATGATGTTCTCGCGCGAGAGATCATTGCCGCATTGTCTGAGCACCTGCGCCAGGGTGAACGAAATGCCATAGGCGAAGATGTAATTGGTCTCCGTGCGATCGGCGCCGGGCATGTATTTGTCCATGAAACCGCGCCACGCGTTGAGACCCGGATCGTTGGCCCAGGCGGGATCGGTGCCGTCCTTGATATAGGCGCTGGTGACGATGCCCACCGCCTTCTCGACGCCGGCGGGCTTGATCACCGAGCCCACCGAGATCGAGACATTTGTCAGAAAATGCAGAGGATGCCAGTTGATATCATAGACTTTGCGGATGATCTGGGCCGCGAATTTCGGCGTGGCGAAGGTCAGCAGCGTATCCGCGCCGGAGGATTGCAGCCCCACCACCTGCGAATCGGTGGTCGGATCGCTGACCTCGTAGGTCGCTTCCTTGACCACCATCCTGGCATAGTCGGCGCCGAGAATATCCTTGACGCCATTGACATAATCCTTGCCGAAATCATCGTTCTGATAAATCACCGCGATCTTGGCCGCGGGTTTGTTCTTGAGGATGTATTTGGCATAGATCTGGCCCTCGATGCGATAGCTCGGCTGCCAGCCCATGGTCCACGGAAAATCCTGGTAGTTACCCCATTTATCGGCCCCGGTGGAAATGAAAAGCTGAGGAATTTTCTTCATGTTGAGGTATTTCTGTACCGCCGTCTGGGTCGGCGTGCCGAGCCCGTTGAACATGAAGGCAACGCCCTCCTGCTCGACCAGCCGGCGCGTCTGCTCGACGGTTTTGGGCGGGCTGTAGGCGTCATCCTCGGTGAGATAGACGATCTTGCGGCCATTGATGCCGCCCTGGTCGTTGATCATGCCGAAATACGCGGTCTCGGCATGGCCGATCGTGCCGTAGGCCGAGGCCGGGCCGCTATAGGGCATGGTGTTGCCGATCTTGATCTCGGTCGCACTCACGCCGGGCATCTCGGCAGCCACCGCGCCGCGGGCGCGAAGCCCCCCGAGCAGCCCGGCGGCCATGCCGGTGATCACCGTTCTCCGTCCCGTCTTCATCGCGTCTCTCCCCTTTGCTGATTGCTTGCCAGCGGCCGGGCAGCCGGAACGCTGGTCGTCGCGGCTATTTGGCACGCCGTGGCGCGCTTTCGGGCATGATCACGCGCCGGCGCCCTCGATGATCTCGCCGAAGCGCTCCCAGGTCTTGCCGTTCCAGCGCGCCAACTGCAACTGCCGCAGCGGATGGTAATTCGTCGGGCTGGTATTGACCTTGATCCCTGGCAGCAGCATCGGAATTTCGAGATCATGGATATTGGTTGCCTGGCGCATGATGTTCTCGCGCGAGAGATCATTGCCGCATTGCTTGAGCACATGGGCGAGCGTCATCGCCACGGCATAGCCATAGATGTAGTCGCCATCGGTCTGATCGGCGCCGGGCATGTATTTGTCCATGAAAGCGTGCCAATCCTTCATCCCCTGGTCGTTGTCCCAGGCGGGATCGGTGCTGTCCTTGAGATAGCCGCCGGTGATGATGCCGACCGCTTTTTCGACCCCGGCGGGCTTGATCACCGCGCCCACGGCAATCGAGACATTGGTGAGAAATTGGGTTGGATGCCAGTTGATGTCGTAAACCTTGCGAACGATTTGCGCGGCGAATTTCGGCGTCGCGAAAATCATCAAGGTGTCGGCGCCGGAGGCTTGCAGGATGACGATCTGCTGGTCGGTGGTGGGGTCGGTGACTTCGTAGGAGATGTCCTTGGCGACCATCTTGGCGTATTTATCGCCAAAAATATCCTTGACGCCGTTGAGATAGTCCTTGCCGAAATCATCGTTCTGATAAATGATCGCGACCTTGGCGTCGGGCTTGGTTCTCAGCACGTATTTGGCGTAGATCTGCGCCTCCACCCGGTAGCTCGGCTGATAGCCGATGGTCCAGGGGAAATGCTTGTAGTCACCCCATTTATCGGCCCCGGTGGCGACGAAAAGCTGTGGCACTTTCTTCATGTTGAGATATTTCTGCACCGCCGTCTGGGTCGGCGTGCCCAGCCCGTTGAACATGAAGGCGACCCCTTCCTGTTCGACCAGCATGCGCGTCTGCTCGACCGTTTTGGGCGGGCTGTAGCCATCATCGACCGACATCAGATTGACCTTGCGGCCATTGATGCCGCCTTGGTCATTGACCATCTTGAAATAGGCGACCTCGGCGCGGCCATCAGCGCCATAGGCCGAGGCCGGGCCGCTATAGGGCATGGTGCCACCGATTTTGATTTCGCTGGCACTCACGCCCGGCATGTCGGCGGCAAACGCGAGGCGCGGCATGAAACCCGCGCCCAGCGCGGCGGCTCCGATCATTGCCGTGCGGCGATCCATCTTCATTGGCTGTTTCTCCCTCTCATGCGTGATGTCAGTTCTTGGCCCGCGCCGGGCGTGGCGGCGCGGCGGGGGTGGATGACGCCGGCGCCGCGAGATGCGGGGCGCGCGGGCCGACGAGGCGGCGCAGCAGGCCGGCAAATCCTTTCGGCGCGAGATAGAGGAACGCGATCAGGATCACGCCATAGATCGCCCCCGGTGCCGCCTTCGAGATCTGATCAGCGAAATTCGGCAGGAACACGATGAAGATGGCGCCGAACACGGCCCCCGAAAGCGAGGTGATGCCGCCCACCACGAGGCCGACAAAGAGCGTGATCGAGAGGAACACCGCGAAACTGTCAGGCGCCACGAACTGCACCGCGATCGCGCCGAGCGCGCCGGCGATGCCGGTGTACATCGCGCTCAAGGCGAAACTGCGGGTTTTCAGCAGCGCGATATCAATCCCCATCGCCTCGGCGGCAACGCCATGATCGCGCACGGCGCGCATCGCGCGCCCGATCCGCCCGCCCAGCAGATTGCGCGCCAGCACGAACAGCACGACCCCGACGGCGAGGGTAAAAAGATAGAGCCACTGATCCTGATTGAGCGGCAGCCCAAACGGCGCGTCGGGCTTGCTGATCACGATGCCCTGAACCCCGCCGGTCCAGTCCTCGAGCAGTTTGTATTTCAGCAATTGCGGCACCGCGATCGCCAGGGCGAAGGTGGCGAGCGCGAGATAGAGCCCGCCCAGGCGCAAGGCGGGAAAGCCAAAGGCGAATCCAAAACCGGCGCAGACCACCGCCGAGACCGGCAGGGTTGCCCAGTAGGGCACGTTGAAATTGGCCATCAAAATCGCCGCGACATAGGCGCCGACCGCATAGAACGCGCCGTGGCCGAGCGAAATCTGCCCGGTGTAGCCGGTCAGCATGTCAAGCCCGAGAATGGCGATGGCGTAAGCCACCACCATGGTGAGTTGGAACAGATGGTAATTGCTGAGCAGAAACGCCAGCGCCACCGCGACCACCACCACCGCGAGGCCGATCAGCAGGGGATTTCTCTCGGCGCGCATGGCTACACCCGGCTCACGACGGCGCGCCCGAGAAGGCCGGCCGGCTTCAGCACCAGGACGCCGAGAATGATCACGAGCGCGAGCGTCAGCTTCAATTCGGCGCCGACCAGATAGGCGCCGGCGATATTCTCGATGACGCCGACGGCAAAGCCGCCGATCACCGCGCCGAGCGGATTGTCGATGCCGCCGAGCAAGGCCCCGGCGAAAGCGTAAAGCAGAATCCCCGCCATCATGTTGGGATCGAGAAAGACGATCGGCGCGATCATCATCCCGGCGATCGCCCCGATCGCCGCCGCGAGCCCCCAGCCGAGCGCCAGCATCCAGCCCACGCGAATGCCGACGAGGCGCGCGGAAACCGGATTATAGGCCGCCGCCCGCATCGCCAGCCCAAGCCGCGTAAAACGGAAAAACCCATAGACCAGCAGCAAAACAATCAACGTCACCGCCGTCGCCCCGGCCTCGTGCGGGGAAACCCAGCCGCCGAGCGCGGGCATGGCTTCGGGAAAAGGGCTCGGGAAGGCCTTGACGGTGTAGGAGAAAAGCCAGCCGGTGACGCTGTTGAAAATCAGCAGGAGGCCGATGAAGACCCCGACCGAGGACAGCACCGGCGCGCTCGCCATCGGCCGCATCAAGACCCGTTCGATGATCAGGCCGATGATGAAGGAGACCACGAGCGTGATCAGGAAAGCGAGCCAGTAGCTCAGCCCGTAATTGATCAGGGTGAGGGCGATATAGGTGGAAAAAGTCGCCATCTCGCCTTGCGCGAAATTTACATGATGCGTCGCCTGATAAATCATCACCAGCGCGAGGGCCACACTCGCGTAGATGCCCCCCGTGGCGATACCCGAGAAAATCTGGTGCAGCAGAGCTTGCATCGCGTGTTCTTGCGTCCGTTGCTAATAGCCGAGATAGGAGCGGCGGATGGCCTCGTTTTCGCGCATCGACGCCGCCAGCCCGGACATCACGATGCGCCCGGTTTCCAGCAGATAGGCGTGATCGGCGAGGCCAAGCGCGAGATTGGCGTTCTGCTCGACGAGAAGAATACTCATCCGTTCGGCGCGACTGATCTGGCCGAGAATCTCGAAGACCTCGGCAACGAGGAGGGGGGCGAGGCCGAAGGAGGGTTCGTCGAGCAGCAATAATTTCGGGCGCAGCAGCAGCGCCCGCGCGATCGCCAGCATCTGCTGCTCGCCGCCCGAGAGCGTGCCGGCTTGCTGGCGCAGCCGCTCGGCGAGACGCGGGAAATAGCCGAACATGCGCGCGATGTCGTCCTTGATGCCGGGGTCGCGCCGGCTGATCGCGCCGAGGCGGAGATTTTCCTCGACGCTGAGTTCGAGAAACGTGCCGCGTCCATCGGGCACATGGCCGATGCCCGCGCGCGCGATCTCTTCGCTCGCGCGCCCGGCGATGCGCGCGCCAGCGAAAACGATCTCGCCTTGCGTGCGCACCATCCCCGAGAGCGCCCTGAGCGTCGTCGTCTTGCCCGCGCCATTGGCGCCGAGCAAGGTCGTGACCCCCCCTGCGGCGACCGCGAAGCTGATGCCGTGCAGCACCGTGGTCTCGCCGTAGCCGGCGTAGAGATCGTTCACCTCAAGCAGCGCCGGCATCGCTGGCCTCACCAAGATAGGCGCGGATCACCCGCTTCTCGTTGCGCACTTCATCGGGCGTGCCATCGGCGATCTTGGCGCCCAGCTCGAGCGCCACCACCTTGGCGGAAACCCGCATCACCAGGTTCATGTGATGCTCGACCAGGAGGATGGCGAGCGCGAAACGATTTTGTAACATCCCCAACAGATCGGCGAGATTTGCCACCTCGTCATGGTTGAGCCCGCCCGCCGGCTCGTCGAGCAGCAGCAGCTTCGGCCGCCCGATCAGCGCGCGCGCCAGTTCCACCCGCTTGCGCGTGCCGAACGGCAGGCCCGCGACCACGCGGTCGGCGACCGCGCCGAGATCGAGCAGGTCCAATAAATCCGCCATCGCGGCTTCCGCCGCCCGCGCCTCGCGCGCAACCACCGGCAGCCGCAGCGCGTTGGCGATGAAGCCCGAGCGGCCGAGATGGTGCGCCCCCACGAGGATGTTCTCGCGCACGCTCATGCTGTCGAAGAGGGCGACGTTCTGGAAGGTGCGGCCGATGCCCAGGCCCGCGAGGCGGGCGCGCGGCAGGCGCGCGAGATTGTGTCCGGCAAAGACGATTTCCCCGGCATGGGGTCGGTAAATCCCGCTGATGCAGTTGAACAGCGTCGTCTTGCCCGAGCCGTTCGGCCCGATCAGGCCGCAAATCTGCCGCTCGGCAACCGCGAAGGAGACGCCATTGAGCGCGGTGACGCCGCCAAACCGCACCACCAAATCTTCGACGCGCAAAAGTGGGACCACTTCTCCCGCGGTGCGTGCATCCCGCGCGCCCTGTTCCCAATCACGCTTTTCGGCCGGCAAAGACACGGACCCGTTCCGCACGCAGCCTCCCCTCTCTCGGCTCTTGGCCGGGTTGTCCCGGAGCTTAGGCGGAGCGTGGGCGTTTCCGCAAGTGATGCGCAAAACGGGCCGGGGCAGCGCCCCGACCCGTTGCGGTGGTCGAACCAGGCGTTACGCGTTGGCGCTCGCGGCGCTGCGCGCCCACTCATGGGCGTGGTCGATGCCGTCGTCGTAATTCTCGTGCCGGGTGGTGGTCGCGACGGCGTCGTGGAATTGCGCCGTCTCGGTGCTGCCGGCCATCGCGGTGGTCGAGGATTTGCCCGCCGAGATGGCCATCGCGACGCCGTCGAAATACCCGGTGCCGACCTCGCGCTGATGCCGCGTCGCCGTGTAGCCCGCCGCCTCGGATGCGAATTCCGCCTGCTGCAGCTCGGAATAGGCGGCCATGCCGCGCTCCTTGTAGCCGCGCGCGAGTTCGAACATGCCGTGGTTCAGGCTGTGGAAGCCGGCCAAGGTGACGAACTGGAACTTGTAGCCCATGGCGCCGATCGCGCGCTGGAAATCGGCGATTTTTTCCGGCGCGAGCTTCTTCTGCCAGTTGAAGCTCGGCGAGCAGTTATAGGCCAGCATCTTGCCGGGGAAGCGCTTGGCGATGGCGTTGGCGAAGCGCTCGGCTTCCTCGAGATTGGGCTCGCTGGTCTCCCACCACAGCAGATCGGCGTAGGGCGCATAGGCGAGCGAGCGGGCGATCGCGTAGTCAACGCCAAGGCCGGGGCGGATGCGGAAGAAGCCCTCCGCGGTGCGCTCGCCGGTGAGGAACGGCCGGTCGCGCTCATCGACATCGGTGGTCAGCAATTGCGCGGCGTGGCTGTCGGTGCGGCAGAGCAGCACGGTCGGCACGCCCTCGACATCGGCGGCGAGGCGGGCGGCATTCAGCGTGCGGATATGCTGGGCGATCGGCACCAGCACCTTGCCGCCCAAATGGCCGCATTTCTTTTCCGAGGCCAGCTGGTCCTCGAAATGCACGCCCGCCGCGCCCGCCTCGATCATCGCCTTCATCAGCTCGAAGGCGTTCAGCGCGCCGCCGAACCCGGCCTCGGCGTCGGCCACGATCGGCGCCATCCAGTAGGTCGAGGTATCCCCCTCCAGGCGCGCGATCTGGTCGGCCCGGCGCAGCGTGCCATTGAGGCGCTTGACCACGGCGGGGACCGAGTTCGCCGGATAGAGCGACTGGTCGGGATACATCTCGCCGGCGAGATTGGCGTCCGCCGCCACCTGCCAGCCCGAGAGATAGATCGCCTTCAGCCCGGCCTTGACCTGCTGCAGCGCCTGATTGCCGGTGAGCGCGCCCAGGGTCGGCACGAAGGGCTCGGTCTTGAGCAGGTGCCAGAGCCGCTGCGCCCCCATTTCGGCGAGCGTGTGGCGGATGCGGAAGCTGCCCGCGAGCCGCTCGACATCGGCCGCGCTATAGTCGCGGACAATACCGGCAAACCGCTCGGGGTCGTGGCCGGAGGGGCCGGACATTCCATCGGGGGCGAAATTCGGGGTCGAGATCGGGCGCATGGCGTGCTCCTTGAGGCGTTCGAAGGCGTTCGATGAGCGTAAATTTTTCACATTGCGGCCGCGAAGAAAACCCGCAAACTGCGGAATGGCGCGGGAACCTGTCGCGGGTTTCACAACGCCGCCGCTGAAATGGTAAAGGCTGTAAAAAATGACCGGACCGCTGATCGGCCGCACCGTCCGCCGCCTGCGCCAGGAACGCGCCCTCACGCAGCAGGCGCTGGCCACCCGGCTCGGCATTTCCTCGAGCTATCTCAACCTGATCGAGCACGACCAGCGCAGCGTCACCGCCGCCCTGCTGATCAAGCTCGCCGAGACGTTTCACGTCGAGCTGGCCGAGCTTTCCGGCTCGGCCGAGCGGCAATTGGAGGTCGGGTTGCGGGAAGCCTTCGCCGACCCCCTGCTCGGCGCCGAGGCGGTGGCGGAGGCCGAGGTGCAGCAGCTCGCCGCGGCCGCGCCCAACGCGGCGCGCGCGGTGCTTGCCCTCTACCGCGCCTGGCGCGTCGCGCGCGAGGACGCGAGCGGCATCGCGCTGCCCTCGGGCCGGCGCATTCTGCTCCCCAACGAGGAGGCGCGCGACCTCTTCGATGACCGCGCCAATTACTTCCCCGAGCTTGAGGCCGCGGCCGAGGCGATCGCCACCGAACTCGACGTGGCGCCGGCCGAGCGCAACCACGCGATCGCCGAGCGGCTGCGCCGGCGCCACGGCATGACCGTCACCGTCCGCCCGCTCGAGGGCCTGCGCGCCTATGACGCCGCGGCCCGCCATCTCACGCTCTCGGAGTCGCTCCCGCGCGAAAGCCGCGGCTTCCACATGGCCTTCCAGCTCGCCCTCCTGGAAGCCCACGAGGCGGTCGAGGGGGTCCTGGGCGCGGTAAAACCCTCAACCCAGGAAGCCGCCGCGCTGATCCGCATCGGCCTGCTCAACTACACCGCCGGCGCCCTGCTGATGCCCTACCTCCCCTATCGCGAGGCCGCCGCCAGCCTGCGCCACGACATGGAGGCGCTGGCCGCGCGTTTCGGCGTCTCGTTCGAGCAGGCCTGCCAGCGGCTCTCGACGCTCCAGCGCCCCGGCGCCCGCGGCGTGCCGTTCTTCTTCCTCCGCGTCGATCCCGCCGGCAATGTTTCCAAGCGGTTTTCCGCGGCCGGCTTTCCCTTCGCCCGCTTCGGCGGCTCCTGCCCGCGCTGGGTGGTGCATACCGCCTTCGCCTCGCCCGGCGCGCTCCGCGTGCAGGTCGCCGAACTCCCCGACGGGGCGCGCTTTCTCTGCTTTGCCCGCACCGTCACCGGCCCCGCCGCGCGCTGGGGCGAGCCGCCCCCCGTGCACGTCGTCGCGATGGGCAGCCCGATCTCCTACGCCCCCGAGATCGTCTATGCCGAGGGGCTCGACCTTGACCGCGCGGCGATCGGCATCGGCCTCTCCTGCCGGCTCTGCGACCGCCCCGATTGCCGCTCCCGCGCCTTCCCTCCCCTCGAACACCGCCTGGCCTTCGACCCCGCGCGCCGCGGCATGAGCCCCTACCCGTTCGAGGCGAAACGCTGAGCGTTTGAAAAAACCCGCCCTCTTGCCCCGAGATCGGCGAAAAACACCAATATTTCCAGAGCCGCCGCCCTCGCGTTATTCCGATTGCAGCAGGCGTGACACGGCGCCGGCGAGCAGGGCGCCGATGATGGGGGCGAGCCAGAACAGCCAGAGTTGGTGGAATGCGCCGGTCGTCGCGAAGAATGCCGGGCCGGTGCTGCGGGCGGGATTGACCGAGGTGTTATCGACCGGGATCATGATCAAATGAATAAGGGTTAGCGCGAGGCCGATCGGAATGCCGGCGAAGCCGGCCGGGGCGCGCGGGGATGTCGCGCCGAGAATAACGATCAGGAAGAAAAATGTCGCGACGATCTCGCCTAAGAATGCCGAGAGCCAGGCATAATGGCCGGGGCTCAAATCGCCGTAGCCGTTCGTTGCGAAACCGCCGGCGGCAAAACCGGGTTTGCCGGTGGCGATCAGATAGAGCACCGCCGCGGCGGCGATCGCGCCCAGCACCTGCGCCACGATATAGGGGATGATGTCGGCGGCCTTGAAACGCCCGCCCGCCCAGAGCCCGATGGTGACCGCCGGGTTGAAATGCCCCCCGGAGATATGGCCGACCGCGAAGACCATGGTCAAAACGGTCAAGCCGAAGGCCAGCGCCACGCCGAGGAAGCCAATGCCGAGGCCAGGAAACGCCGCGGCCAGAACCGCCGCGCCGCAGCCCCCGAAAACCAGCCAGAAAGTGCCAAGAAACTCAGCGCCTACGCGACTTGTCATGGACATCATACCCTCCTTTCCCATTTCACGATTGCGGGCCAAAGCCCCCCTACCCGGTCTTCAACGCCGCCAGGAACGCCGATTGCGGGATCTCCACCTTGCCGAACTGGCGCATCCGCTTCTTGCCTTCCTTCTGCTTTTCCAGCAGCTTGCGCTTGCGCGAGATATCGCCACCGTAGCATTTCGCCGTCACATCCTTGGCCAGCGCGCCGATGGTCTCGCGCGCGATGACGCGGCCGCCGATCGCCGCCTGGATCGCGATCTTGAAAAGCTGTTTCGGGATCAGGTCTTTCAGGCGCTGGCAGATCGCCCGCCCGCGGGTCTCGGCGGCGCTCCGATGGGCGATGAAGGCGAGCGCGTCAACCGGCTCGGCGTTGACCAGGATCGAGATGCGCACGAGATCGCTCTCGGCATAGCCATCCATCTGATAATCGAAACTGGCATAGCCGCGCGAGACCGATTTCAGGCGGTCGTAGAAATCGAACACCACCTCGTTGAGCGGCAGGCGATAGACCGCCATGGCGCGGTTGCCGACATAGGTGAGATCGACCTGCTGGCCGCGGCGCTCGTTGCAGAGATGCAGCACCGCGCCGAGATATTCATCGGGCACCATGATCGTCGCCTTGATCCAGGGCTCCTCGATTTTATCGATCACGCTGCCATCGGGCATGTCGGCCGGGTTGTGCAGATCGGCAACCTGGCCGTTGGTGCGATGGATGCGATAGACCACCGAGGGGGCGGTCGCGATGAGGTCGAGGCCGAATTCGCGCGCAAGCCGTTCCTGGACGATTTCGAGATGCAAAAGCCCGAGAAAACCACAGCGGAAACCGAAACCGAGCGCGGCCGAGGTCTCGGGTTCGTAGTGGAAACTCGCGTCGTTGAGGCGCAATCTGCCGAGGCTTTCGCGGAGCTTCTCGAAATCGTCGGCGTCCACCGGATAGAGCCCGCACCACACCACCGGCACCGAGGGCTTGAAGCCGGGCAGCGGCGCCTCGGCCGGGCGGCGGTCCTCGGTGATGGTATCGCCGATGCGGCAATCCGCGACGGTTTTGATGCCGGCCGTGATATAGCCGATCTCGCCGGGGCCGAGATCGGCGGCGGCCACCATGCGCGGGGAAAAGACGCCGGTCTGCTCGATGACATGCACCGCGCCGGTCGCCATCATGCGGATCTTCTGCCCGCGCGCGAGCCGGCCATCCTTGACCCGCACCAGGATGACGACGCCGAGATAGGCGTCATACCAGCTATCGACGAGCAGCGCCTTGAGCGGCGCCTCGGGGTCGCCCTGGGGCGGGGGCAGGCGGGTGACGATGGCCTCCAGCACGCCCGCGATATTGTGCCCGGTCTTGGCGCTGATCAGCACCGCGTCCGAGGTGTCGAGCCCGATCACGTCCTCGATCTGGCGCCGCACGCGCTCGGGCTCGGCCGCCGGCAGGTCGATCTTGTTGAGCACCGGGACGATCTCGTGCCCGGCCTCGATCGCCTGATAGACATTGGCGAGCGTCTGCGCCTCGACGCCCTGGCTGGCATCGACGACCAAGAGCGAGCCCTCGCAGGCGGCGAGGCTGCGGCTCACCTCATAGGCGAAATCGACATGGCCGGGCGTGTCCATGAGGTTGAGCGCATAGGTCTCGCCGTCGCGCGCCTTGTAGGACAGCCGCACGGTCTGCGCCTTGATGGTGATGCCGCGCTCGCGCTCGATCTCCATGGTGTCGAGCACCTGTTCGGTCATCTCGCGGTTGGACAGCGCGCCGGTGGCCTCGATCAGCCGATCGGCGAGCGTCGATTTGCCGTGATCGATATGGGCGATGATCGCGAAATTGCGGATATGGCGGAGGGCTGTGTCGGTCATGCGGGAGGGATAGGGCGATTCCGCTCCGCTGTCAGCCAGGATCATCGCAAGTTCGCCCCCGTGGCCTGGACGACCGCGGCGATGACGCGGGCGGAGACCGCCTCGATCTCGGCATCGGTCAGCGCCTGGGCGCGGGGCTGCAGCGTCACCTCGATGGCGAGCGATTTTTTCCCCGGCGGCAGTTTTTCCCCGCCATAGAGGTCGAACAGCGTGACGCCCGCGATCAGCGCCCGTTCCGCCCCGCGCGCGGCGCGCAGCACCGCCTCCGCCGGGATCTCGGCATCGAGGAGAAACGCGAAATCGCGCCGCAGCGGCTGGAGTGCCGGCAGATCGGGCGCGGCGCGGCGGCGCCGGCGGGGCTCGGGGATGGCGTCGAGAAACACCTCGCAGGCGGCGACCGGGGGGCTGAGTTCAAAGGCGGCGCAGAGCCGCGGATGCAGCTCGCCGAAGGTCGCCAAGACGGTTTTCGGCCCCTGGCGGAGCGCGCCCGAGCGGCCGGGATGGTAATGACCCGGCGCCTCCGCCGTCACCGTCAGGCTCTCCGGGGCAATACCGAGGGCGGCGAGCAGCGCCAGCGCGTCGGCCTTGGCGTCGAACGCATCCCACGCCCGCGCCGGCTCCGCCCAGTGCCGCGGGCTCGCCCCGGCGCGCAGTGCCGCGGCGATCGGGCGCTCGCCGGCGGCGGTAAAGCCGGGGCCGATCTCGAAAAACCCGCGCTCCAGAAGCCCGCGCGCCTCGGCGCGGGCGGCGGCCTGGACGAGGGCGGCGAGCGGGGTCGGGCGGAGCTGGTCGAGATCGGCGGCGATCGGGTTTTGCAGGCGCAGACTCTCCGGGATGGGGCCGAAAAATCCTGCTTGTTCATGGGCGAGGAAGCTGAAGCTCACGCATTCCAGCAGGCCGCGCGCGGCCAGGGCGCGGGCGGCGCGGGCGGCGCGCGTCGCGGCGGGGGAAAAGCTCGGCGCCGGCACCGGCGGGGCGTTGGGGAGCGAAACCGCGGGAATGGCGTCGAGCCCGCCGAGGCGGAGCACCTCCTCGATCAGCTCGACCTCGGGCTCGATCCGCGCCGCCCCCTCGGCCACCGCCCGCGCCCGCGCGGCCTCCATGCCCGGCGCGAGATCGAGCTTCTGGCCGGCGGCGATGTCGTTGCGCCAGGACGGCACGGC
The DNA here is from genome assembly GCA_021801255.1 of Pseudomonadota bacterium. Classification (GTDB taxonomy): domain Bacteria; phylum Pseudomonadota; class Alphaproteobacteria; order Acetobacterales; family Acetobacteraceae; genus Acidibrevibacterium. The sequence goes on along the minus strand of JAJYYH010000033.1, from coordinate 96,280 downwards.
GAAGCGCGCGGCATCGAGATCGCGGGCTTCGAGGGCAAAACCCAGACGCGTGAGCCGCGCCACGGCCTCGTCGGGCGGAAGTGCCAGGCCGCCCAATTGTTCGAGCCGGGAGAAACGCAAGCTCGCGCTCCGCCGCCAGGCCGGCTCGGCGCCCGCCGCCACCACCTCGGAGGCCTCGCCGCCGCAGAGCTCGAGGACCATGCGGCTCGCCGCCGCGATCGCCTCGGGCAGCAGCGCGGGATCGACGCCGCGCTCGAAGCGCGCCCGGGCGTCGGAGTGGATTTGCAGCCGCCGGCCGGTCTGCGCGATGCGCACGGGATCGAAGATCGCGCATTCGAGGAAAACCTCGGTCGTCGCCGCATCGCAGCCGGTCTCGGCCCCGCCCATGATGCCGGCGAGCGAGAGGGCGGCGCGGTCATCGGCGATGACGCAATCCTCCGGCCCGAGAACATATTCCCGCCCGTTGAGCGCCGAAAGCCGCTCCCCCGCGCCCCGGCGCAGCACCAGGGACGCGCCCGTTAGTTTATTCGCATCAAAGACATGCAGCGGACGGCCGAGATCAAAAGTGAAGAAATTGGTGATATCGACGAGGGCATTGATCGGGCGCAGGCCGATGGCGCGCAAGCGCCGGGCGAGCCAGTCGGGGCTCGGCCGGTTGCAGAGGCCGCGAAAGCTCCGCCCGAGCACGTAGGGGCAGGCCTCGGGCCACGCGATCCGCCAGTGGCGCGGGCTCGCGAACGCGGCCGGCACCGGGGCGGGGGTAAAGGGCTTCAGCGTCCCGAGCCCGGCGGCGGCGAGATCACGGGCGATGCCGCGCACCGCCAGCGCGTCGCCCCGGTTGGGGGTGACGGCGATTTCGATCACCGGATCGTCGAGCCCCGCCCAGCGCGCATAGGATTCCCCGACCGGGGCGCTCTCGGGCAGCTCGACGATGCCGGAATGGTCCTCCCCGAGACCCATCTCGCGCGCCGAAAGCAGCATCCCGGCACTCTCGACGCCGCGAATTTTCCCGGTTTTCAGAACCATGCCGGTCGCCGGAATGACGCTGCCGGGGGGCGCGAACACCGCCTTCATGCCGGCCCGCGCGTTCGGCGCCCCGCACACCACCGAAACCACGCCGGCGCCGGCATCGACGCGGCAGGCGCGCAGGCGATCGGCGTCGGGATGCGGCTCCGCCGCGATCACCTGGGCGATGCGGAAGGGGGCCAGCGCCGCGCCGGGATCGGCTACGCCCTCGACCTCCAGCCCGATCGCCGAGAGGGTCGCGGTGAGCCGCGCCAGCGGCGCCGCGGTCTCGAGATGATCGCGCAGCCAGGAAAGCGAAAACTTCATCGCCTCACACCCTCTCGTGCAGCAGGGCCGGCGCCAGCGGGCTGAAGCCGTAGTGGCGCAGCCAGCGCGGGTCGCTCTCGAAAAACGGGCGGAGGTCGTTGATGCCGTGTTTCAGCATGGTGATGCGCTCGATCCCCATGCCAAAAGCGAAGCCTTGCCATTCGCGGGGGTCGATGCCGGCATTGGCCAGGACCTTGGGATGCACCATGCCGCTGCCGAGGATCTCCAGCCAGTCGCCGCCCTGCCCGATCTCGCCGCTCCTGCGGTCCCAGCCGATATCGACCTCCATCGAGGGTTCGGTGAAGGGGAAATAGCTGGCGCGGAAGCGCACGGGCAGCGTCGGCAGGGCGAAATAGGCGCGCAGGAAATCGATCAGGCAGCCCTTGAGATGGCCGAGGGTGAGAGCGCGGTCGAGCGCCAGGCCCTCGCACTGGTGGAACATCGGGCTGTGGGTCGCGTCATGATCGGCGCGGTAGGTGCGGCCCATGGCAATGACGCGGATCGGCGGCGGGGCGGCCAGCATGGTGCGCACCTGCACCGGCGAGGTGTGGGTGCGGAGCACGCGCGGCGGCTGGCCGGGGGCGCTGGCGGGGAGGTAAAAAGTGTCGTGATCGGCCCGCGCCGGATGGTGCGCGGGAATGTTGAGGGCGCCGAAATTATGCCAGTCGCTCTCGATATCGGGGCCTTCGGCCAGGGCAAACCCCATGGCGCCGAAAATCGCGGCGATTTCCTCGATGGTGCGGCTGATCGGATGGATCAGGCCCAGGGCGGAGGGCCGGGCGGGAAGCGTGACATCGACCCGCTCGGCGCCGAGACGCGCCGCCAGCGCCGCCTCCTCGAGGGCCGCGCGCCGCGCCTCGATCGCCGCCGTGAGTTGCTCCTTGAGCGCGTTCACCGCCGCCCCCCGCGCCCGCCGCGCCTCGGGCGGCAGCCCGCCGAGCGCCTTGAGGAGGGCCGTGAGCCGGCCGGATTTGCCGAGCACGGCGACCCGAACCTCCTCCAACGTCCGAAGATCGCGGGCTTCGGCAAGTTCGCGCGCGGTGGCGGCGGCGAGGGTGGCGAGGTCGTCGGTCATGCGCGGCGCGTGTCCTTGGCAAGGAAAAATGGGGGCAGGAAAAGCAAGCCGCCTTTTGGCGCGACGCGGGCGATTGAGCAATCCGGCTGGGCGGAAAAACCCGGGCACCCCGCGCGGCGCCTGGGCACACCCCCCAAGGGATAAAAAGTTTTTTGCTTCTTTTTTGTAAAAAAGAAGTTCTTTCTTGAAAGAAAGAACCAAAGAACTTTTTTCCCCTGTCTTTCGCTTTATCCTGTGGTCTGTCGGCGATAATTATGTTGCGATGGTGTAGTCAATGGGGCAATATTCGGCTTTCCGGAGGGGAGGAAAGCATGTTGCCGGATCCCACCCAATTGGCCGCGATCCTCGGCGCCATTGGCGCCCTCGGCGCCGCCGCTTCCGGGCTGGTGGACACCACCAAATTGTTTGCCCTCGGCATCTCCCATGTCGGGCTCAAAACCATCCGCGAGCAGATCAAGCCGTTTAACACCCTCCTCGAAACCATCCCCGAGCGCGCGGCGTTCGACACGATTGATGGGCTCTGGATCAATGGCGTGGCGATCGGGGATCAGAAGGCGAAGGTCAAGGCGCTGATCAAACTCGGGTTGCGGCCAGAAACCGTGGCGGCGCTGGCGGCGGCCACCGGGCTGGATCGCGCGGCCCTGAACCCCCTCGCGGAAAAGATCGCGGCAGGCACCGATCTTACGCCCGCGGAGGTCAATATCTACGGCCATCTCGATGCGATCCTCAGCGCGGTGATAGATGCCGCCTATGAAAAAGCCGACCAGCACTACCGCAACGCGGCGAAGGTGCTGGCCGCGGCGATCGCCGTTGTGCTCGCCCTCATCGGCGGCTATGCCGTGAGCAGCCCGTTCGATATGAAACATGTGCTGCTCGCCGTGCTGGTCGGCCTGGTCGCAACGCCGCTTGCCCCCGTCACCAAGGATCTCACCACCGCGCTCAGCACCGCGGTCGCGGCGAGCGGCAAGTTGCGCGCGCTGTTGCGGTGACGCTCTATCTCAACCTCCGCCGCTCCAGGGTCGGCGGCTTTGTTCTGAGCGAGCCCTATATGCTTGCCGGCAACGGCGAGACCGGCGCGCTCGCGGGTTTGCCTTGGGGCGAGGTTCCGCGCCTGCTCGGCGGGCGCAATCTGCTGTTCATCGTGCATGGCTTCAACGTCGATTTCGCGGCCGGGGCGCGCATGTTTGAGCGTTTGCACCCGCTCCTCGACCTCGCGGCGAACGATGTCGCGATCGGCGTGTTGTGGCCGGGCGATAGCTGGATCCCGGTGATCGATTATCCGTTCGAGGGCGACGTCGCGATCACCTCGGGCAACGCCATCGCCAAATTCTGCCGCGATCATCTCGCAGAGGCGCGCAGTTTGTCGTTCGCCTCCCATAGCCTCGGCGCACGCGTCGTGCTCCAGGCGCTGCTCGGGCTGGGGCGACCGGCGCGCTCGGTGACGCTGCTCGCCGGCGCGATCAACCAGAACTGCCTGATCGAGGAATACCGAGCCGCCGCGCGCAACCCGATGGACCTCTCGATGCTCGCCTCGCGGGCCGATAGGGTGTTGAAGCTCGCGTTTCCCCTGGGCGATCCCTTCGCCGATTTGTTGCACGACGACCACCCGCCGTTTCAGCCCGCGCTCGGCTATGCCGGGCCGTCGCGCCCGGAAGCCGCGCTGGTCGAGGGGCCCTGGCGGATCCCAGAGGCGGACAACTACGACCATGGCGACTACCTGCCGCCAAGCGCCGCGCGACCGCCGCCCCCCCGCTCCCCCCCGCCCTATATCGCCGTCGCCGAGTACATCAGGAACGCATTCTACGACCAACCACAACCCTGGCCACCGACCTAAACGGGGTAAAAGTTTTTTGCTTCTTTTTTGTAAAAAAGAAGTTCTTTCTTGAAAGAACCAAAGAACTTTTTTCCCGAAGGGTACGGGGGGATGGCGGAGCGCTCAAGCGATCGTGCTATGAGCGTGGCCCATCAGGCTTGCCATGTGGTGAAGCGTCGGGCGAAGCGCGGCTCTCGCCTCGGGGTCATCGCGCGGCAGCGTCTCGAACACGCCTTCAGCGAAATGGTAATGGTCGCGATCCGCAGGGAGGGTGTATTCCTGCATTACACTTCTGTAGAGGCCGAAGCGCACACCTCTCATCCCGAGCAGGCTCACCAGCACCGCGTAGGGCGGAGCGGCACCGCACTTCCCAAGCGCCCTAGCATGTTTGGACGCATAGTCTTTGACCCAAACGCTCAGCTTCTGCGTCGATATGACTGAGCGTGCGTCGAGCGCGGCCACGTTCTCGACCGCGCCGGAGCGAAACACCTGGCAATATGCCCGTTGAGCAGGCGCATCTTTATCAGGATTTGTTAGCGCAATAAATCCATCGAAATTAAAACGCTGACCGCTTGGGAATTCGCTGCCAAGAGGGGCAAGAAACTGCAAACTATGCATCGCCTGCTCAAGCACCAACGCCTGCCCCATGCCAAATGCGCTGTAGGGAACAACATGCAGCACGAAAAACCGGTTGCGATATGTGAAAAGTGGCACCGGGGTTTCGCGGGCCAGGATGCGGGCGATGCGTTCCATGCGGAAGGCGCGGATGCGCTCATGAAGATGCGGCGTCGCGAGGAACAGATTGCGCAGTTCCTCGACATTGGGTTCGTATCTCCCGCCCGAGCTGCGCGCATAAAACCGTTTGGCGCCTTGAAACGCGACCCGATGCGGCGGGTTGTAGCTTTTTGGAATCCGCACGACGAGAACAACACCGCCGGAAACCGGAACGATGCGAACGGCAAGCCCGATGATGCGCGGCTCGATCCCGTCGCGTGCCATCTGTTCGAGCCGGCGGCGCTCTTTATCCGCGTCTTCCGTGAAAGGGGCTATGGCGATCGGAACACCCTCTTTTTCCGCCATGCCGATGACGATATCGCCGCCTCCGGCATTGGCGAAGGAGGAGACATCGGCAAGAAATTCCTTCCTGTCCGAATCTTTCCCGCCATAGGTCTGGCGCTTGTAGTCGATGTCAAGACTCTCCGCCGCCTTGTTCTCGATCAAGCCGCGAAGATGTTGTTCCGTGATGTCGTCAAACAGAATATAACGCAGAGCCATGGCCTTTTTCCTCTCCCCTATCCCCGCGCCAGCCAGCGCGCGGTAACGTCGAACTCGATCAGCTCTTTTTTTGAGTTGCGCTTACGGATTGGGCGACACTCGATCCGGCTGAAGCCAAGTGCCGCCAGCATCTCGGCGTAGATTTGCTCGACCGGCAGAAGAACGCCATAGAATGTCGAGTTCCCGACAATGTAGTGCAGTTCGGCGCCCGAAGCCAGAACACGCGGCAGCCCCTGAAAATGTATCCACATATCGTCAAAATATTTTGCGACATAGTTGGCCAGGATACGCCCATTCTTGTTGTCATGATGCGCGATGCGATCAAGCGCGGAGTCGAGGGTGGCGTTGACGAGCATGTCCGCTCCCCGTTCCCATTCGACGAGACGGCTCGTGGCAATGCCCCAGGTTCCACCGATCGCCAACCAGTCGAGATCCCCCGCGTCACGGCCGTTCGCAAGATAATTCAGCCAGTACATATAGGGTCGCAATTCACGTATATACGACATCCGGTTGGCATAGGGCGGGGAGGTAATGACCAGATCGAACTGGCCGTCAAGCCCGGCGGTTGGATTGCGCGCGTCCCCGAGCAGCACCCGGCCGGAACCATCCGGGTTGTCGGCGGCGCCATCCAGAACGAAACGCACATCCTTGGCGAACATTCCTGTCATGTCGTGGTCCAGCGCGAAGGCTGTCTGTCCATTATCCTTGAATGATAACGATTGGTGATTGAAGGCGGCATTCGAAACAGCGATCAGCGTCCGGCAGAAAGCGACGTCCAGAAGCGTTCGCTCGCCGGAGCCGGCTTCCGTCGCGGCCGCGATCGCCGCTTTCAGGGCGCGCAGAAAATCGAGCGCCTCCTTGCTCCACCATCTTTCGATTTTATGGATCGGCGGGGTTGACGCTGGCGCGATTTTTCGCTTCCGCACGAGGGCGAGCGCATGCGTGCATGCGTCGCGCGTTGCCGCGATCGTGCCAGGAGGATAATGGGATACCTTGGCCTGGCCTAGCCAGACAAGAAACGGATTGATGTCCGTCGTCACGCCCTGATGCCCGTGATAGGCGGCGCTCAGAGCGGTCGTCGCGGTGCCGCAAAATGGATCAAGAATCCGCAGCCCCTTCGGATATTGGCTGATAAGCTCCTCGACGATCTTTACCGAATAGGCGGGGGTCAATCTGAGCCATCCGTGCCGCCCCGTTCCGAGATTGTGCTTATGTGTGTAATCCGCGCGCTGGCGAAGCCGTTCTCTCAACGTGGCGCTCATGTTGCTTCCGGGGTTAGGAGGGTCTTGAGGGCGGCGGCGATTTCCGCCTGAAACGTCGCGCTATTGCGCATGAAAAATGCAGCGAGATCATAGCCCACCACGTCACGCATGAAATCGTAGGTCGATGTCACGGGGTCGTTGGCTCCCTCGATCCCGATCACGATGGCCCATTTCGCCGCGCGGTAGCGCAGCAGAATGTCGCTGTCGATCTGTGCCGATAGAATAACCGCGCAAGGAAGATAAGCCTTGCTGTAGGCGGACGCCGCGTTGGCGATATCGGCGTTCTGACGCTTCGAGTCCTTGCTCTTGTAGCCTTGGCGAACTTCGAAGACAGCGCCGCCTAGTTTCTCAAATATCCCCTGATCAACGCCAATCTTTTCCGCGGACCGCTTCATCCAGGCATGGAAACGGTCGCGCTTCCTGGCGTCGCCAATCCTGTCGAGCGGCACCCTGCCGTCAAGATGGAGCGTGCGAACCTTCCCGCTCTGCGTCGGCGCCTCGTAGGACCAAGTTACATCGGACGCGGCGAGACCGAGCGCGTCTTGCAGAATAGTGCGGAACAGTCTCTCGCAGCCCATGCCAATCTGGCGATAAACACTGGTCAGGCCACCCGCCGCCTTATGGGCTGCGTAGATCAGCGGATTATCGAGACCGAACCAGCTATAAAACGGATCGTTCCGATAGAGGGTCTGAAACTCGGCGAGCGTGAGGCCACTGCCCTTGGCTCCTTGCCCGAATTTCGGACGGTAACGCGCGCACACCCGGATCGGGTCGAGCACCGTTTTCAGGTAGCGCGCGTCTTCGATGGCCATGGAGACTCCCTGTCATTGCCTGGCTAGGCCGGATAAAAATGGGCCGGCACGGATTATTATCGTGGGATGTCGCGAGGCATGCGCCCTCTCTCACAAGGACTCAAGCTTTGTTCTGGCACTCCGCCCCCTACCCTCCCCGCGCCAGCCGCCGTGCCGTTGTGAGCAGCATCGCGCGGTCCTCGGGGGAAAGTTCGCGGTAGAGGCGCAGGAGGGCGAGTTCGTCGCCCGAGATGGCCTCGCGGGGGGCCTGTTTGTCGGCGCCGAAGAGCAGAAATTCCACCGAGACCGCGAGAGCCTCGGCGATGCGCCCGAGATTGCCGCGGATCTGGCCGGCCCGCTCGGTCTCCCACTGCGCCACCGCCGAGCGCGAGACGCCGATCCGCGCCGCCAGCGCCTCCTGGGTCAGCCCACGTTCGGCCCGCGCCGCGCGGATGCGGGCGCCGACGGTGTCGGGCGGAACAGGCGGGGTGGTGGCCATCTCCGGGGCATAGGTCATTTTTTCTAACAATGCCAGTTAGAATTGTTGACATTGTTAGAAAGCATAACTAACAATGCGGCCGCCCACCCCGGAGGAGACGCCCATGCCGCAAAAACTCACCTGGACCGAACCCAACGACCTCGCCCTCAAACGCGCCCGCGCGGCCGGGCTCTCCTGGGATGAGATCGCGCGGGCCTTCGGCGTCAGCCGCAACGCGGTGATCGAGCGCGGGCGGAAAATCGGCGCAACCCGCGCCCCGCGCGCCGCCATGCCCGCCCCGGTCCCGGATCGCGCGCCGCTGGCCGCCGGCCACCCGCTCGCCTGGGGCCTGCTCACGGAAAACACCCTGCTCGCCGGGAGCGCCTATCCGCTGCCGGTTTTCGCGTGAGGCAAGCGGGGGGAAACGGTCTCGCCCCGGGGTGGGAGTTCTGGCCCGCCGAGCCGCTGCTCGCCGTCCCCGCCGCCCTCCCCGCCCCCGCGACGATCGCGCCCCGGCCCTGGCTCTATGGCACGGCCCTCGTCGCGGGCTTCGTCTCGGTGCTGGTGGCGCCGGGCGGCGTTGGCAAATCGGCGCTCGCCATCGCGGAAGCCCTGGCGCTGGCCACCGGCCGGCCGCTGCTCGGCGAGCGCGTGCATCACGCAACGCCGGTCTGGCTGCTCAACCTCGAAGACCCGATGGACGAGCTGAACCGCCGCGTCGCAGCCTGCATGCTGCACCACGGCATCGCGCGCGAGGAGGTTTTCGGCCGCCTCTTCCTCCATTCCGGGCGCACGCGCCGGCTCGTGATGGCCGAGGAAACCCCTGATCGCAGCGTCATTTTTCCCGACCAGGAGGGCGTGATCGAGGCGGCGCGGGCGGGGGCGATCGGCTGCATCATCGTCGATCCCTTCGTCAAATCGCACCATTTGGAGGAAAACTCCAACCCGCACATGGACGCCGCCGCGACCGCCTGGGCGGAAGTGGCGGAGGCGACGGGGGCGGCGGTGCTGCTGATCCACCATGTGCGGAAGGGCGCGGGGGCGGATGTCGAGGCGGCGCGCGGCGCCAAGGCGCTGACGGATGCCGCGCGCATCGCCCAGATCCTCTCGCCGATGAGCGCCGAGGAGGCCGGCGAGATCGGCATCCCCGAGGCCGAGCGCTGGCGCCATGTCCGGCTCGACGACGTGAAAACCAACCTCGCCCCGCGCGCCGCCCGCGCGGCCTGGTACCGGCTGGAGAGTGTTTCCCTCGGCAACGCCACGCCCGCCTATCCCAAGGGCGACTGGGTGGCGGCCATCGCGCGGTTTCGCCCCGCCACGGTGTGGGCCAGGCTTTCCCCGGAGGACTGCAACCAGGCGCTCGACCTGATCGCCGCCGGGCCGGAAGCCGGCCTGCTCTACGCCGCGCATCGCCGTGGCCTGGGCGCGGCGCGCTGGGCCGGGCGCGTCTTGATCGAGCGCTTTGCCCTGACCGAGGCGCAAGCCGCGCAGGTCATCGGCACCTGGCTCGAACACGGGCTGCTCTACGAGACCGAATACCGCGACCCCGCCCAGCGCAAGCAGCGCCAGGGCGTGCGCGTGATGGACGCCAAACGCCCCGGCGCGCGGGGCGCCAATGCCACGACAGGAGAGTGACGATGCCGGATCAAGAGAGAGGGTATGGCGCGGGTTTGGCGCGGGCGGCGGGCGCTGGGTGGGCCGCGCCATTCTCCCCGTCGAAGACGGGGAGGAATGGCGCGCCGCACCCCGCCCTGCGGCACTTGCCCGCGGTCGAGAATGGCGCGCCCCATGGCGCGCCCCATGGCGCACAATATGGCGCGGAGGAGGTGATCGCGCGGTTGGAGGAAGCCGGGGCGACGCTGCTCGCCTTGCCCATGCGCGGCTACTCGACCGGGCTGCGCATGGGCACGCTCGAGATCGTCCGCACGGCCGCCGAGGCCTATGGCTGGGACGAGAGCGCCCGCCTCCGCCCGCCGGTGCCGAGTGCGGCGCGCATCTCGCGCATGGACGAGGCGTTTTCCTGGCTCGCCCTGATCCCCGACGCGCGCTACGTGCTCCGCCGCATCGCCGCCGCCCGCGCCCTCACCCACCCCCTCACCGGCCGCCATCTTTATCCGTGGCGCCGCCTGGGAGCCGCCTTGGGCGCCGACCACAAGGCGGTGCAGCGCTGGCACAGGGAGGCGGTGGGGTTGCTGGTGGTGGCGCTGGCGGGGCGGTGAGCGAGCGCGGATTTTCCATTGCTTGCGCCCGTGTTACGCTATCGCCGGAATCGCTCGTGCCGACGCCCGTCGCCGGGCCAAAGGCGCCCTGGAAACGCGGACAAACGATGGCAGATGATTTCGGACAGGCGGCGGAACGTCACAGGAGAGACGCGAAAAAACTTGCCGAGCATGGCCGGTATCAGAACGCGGGGCATCTGATTGGATTCGCGGCGGAGTGCCTCGTCAAGGCAGAACTCACGCGCGCCGGCATAACCATTGATTGGAAATCGGGCCTTCGCTGCCATTTTCCGGCTTTGCAAGCGGCAATAAGCAACAGCGGTTATGGTCATGTCATGTCCAAGGTATCGCAAGTGTTGGCGCCCAAGTTCCTTGACGGCTGGACGGCAGATTTACGCTACGAGCCGAATATGAAAAAAGCCGACGCCGAGACGCGATGGCAAAACTGGCATAAGGATGTCGATAGCGTGTTTAAGCAGATGGGGAGACCCTAGACCGTGCCCAACGTAACCTTCGATAACGCCCCCGAGGAATTTGCGCGCTGGATCGAGGGTAAACTTGGCCGCGAGGGGGCGGGCAAGGGCCGGCTCATCCGCGACATTTACGGCCAGTTGCGCCTGGTGACGATAGAGGATAACGCCAAGCGTCTGGTAGCGGATCTCGAGAGCGTCCGCGCCCGGCTTGGCGCCTATGCCGCGCCGGGCGAAGGGCTGGTCACCGGCGTTGCCGAGACCAAGCTGCAAGAATTCTTGCGGGAGCCCTCGCTCGCGATCGCCGCCGATTCCCCGGTGCGGCTGATCGATCGCCGCGTGGCTGGGGGCGAGTGGCTGGTGCGGCCGGCGCCGCTGGCCGAACAGCCGCAACGCCTGGTTTTTCACTCGGTGAAAGGCGGCGTCGGACGCTCGACGGCGCTTGCCATTACGGCGGCGCATCTCGCCGCGCGCGGCTATAACCTTCTCATCGTCGATCTCGATCTGGAGGCGCCGGGACTTGGCTCGACGCTGCTCGGCCGCGACGAGATGCCAGATTTTGGCGTTGTGGACTGGTTTGCCGCGCTCGCCGCCGGTGCTGAAAGCGACGAGATGCTAGTGGACATGATCAGCCCAAGCTCGTTCACCTCAAACAGAGCGGTGGTCGACGTCGTGCCGGCGCGCGGGCGCGCGCCAGGCGCCTATCTCTCCAAACTCGCGCGGGCTTATATCCCCGGCTCGGTCAGCGCGACGTTTGCCGGTTTCAACTTCGCGCAAAAAGCCGATCTATTGATCAGAAAACTTTGCGAGCGGCGCGCGTATGACATCGTTCTGATCGACGGCCGGGCTGGCCTGCATGAGACTTCCGGCAGCTTGCTTCTCGGCCTCGGCGGCAAAGTGCTTTTGTTCGCGACGGCGAGCGAGCAAAGCTTTGATGATTTCACCATTTTGTTCGACGGCCTGCGCAGCGCCTTCGATCCTGAGGTGGGTGGCGCGGATATTCGCGGTGCGTTCAAAATGGTACACGCCAAAGCGCCGCCGCAGGAAAATGCGCTTTCGGAATTCCGTGAGAAAAGCTGGGATCTCTGGAGAGAATCTTTATACGACGACGAGACGCAATCCACGACAGCGGATTCGCCCGCGTCTGAGGCTCTGGCTTTCACGTTCGACGTTGACGACGACGATGCGCCGCATTACCCGCTCGAAATCCGCGCGGACGAGAGCTATGCGCGTTTTGACCCGCGGGCGGACAAGTCTTTGCTCACCGCCGAGCGCTATCTTCCGGCGTTCGGCCCCTTCTTGGCCGGCGTTGAACAGATTTTGAGGCTGACATGACGCAACGATTCCCCATCATCGTTCGGGAATCTTTCGAATCCTTGCCCGACGAGGCCTCGCACATCGCGGCGCGGGCGCCCGAGGAAAAAGCCGTGTTCACGCCGGCCGATCATGCCGGCGCGCTCGATCCCAATCGCGCGATCGTCGTCGGTGACCGGGGCACGGGCAAAAGCTTTTGGTCGAGCGTTCTAGTCAATAAGAACATCAGACAACTCGTTGCGCAATCATACCCACGGCTGAAACTAGATCGTGTTGAGGGACGCCTCGGATTTTCGGATGATGAATTCAATAGCGAGCACCCGACACGGCCAGTGATTGCGAAAATCATGACCGCCGGACATTCGGCAGAAGATTTGTGGCGCGCAGTCACCTTAAGGCGTGCTCCGATCCCGGACAAGAACACCCCCGGATATGATGCTTCTTGGCTGGACTGGACCCAATGGACGGCCGCTAGCCCGGAAAGATGCAACGCTGCGTTTCGGACGCTCGATGAAGCGCTGATCAGAAACAACGCCATTTATGTCCTTGCGCTGGACGCACTCGATCGGCTTGCCATGGATTGGGAGGGCATCCGCAGGCAGATGGCGGGCATCATTCGTCTGGCGCTGGCGGTGCGCGCATTGAAAGCGGTCCGCCTCAAAATATTCATCCGCCCAGATATGGCGGAGGATAGCGGGTTATGGACGGTTGGCGACGCCTCCAAGCTCCGTCACAGCGAAGTTGAACTCACCTGGAAGCGCCGCGATCTCTATGGATTGCTGTGGACCTTGCTGGCCAATGCTAACAGGGACGACTCCGCGCGATCATTCCGAGATTTTTGCGCTTCGGCATTCGGCGCAAAATTCAACTTGGTCGATAACGTCTGGCGTCCATCCAATGATCTGGCCGAGGATGAAATTTCGCAACAAAAAGTCTTCCACGCTCTGGCCGGGGATTTCATGGGTGCTGGGCCGAAGAGGGGCGACACGTATAAATGGGTGCCCAATCACCTATCCGACGCCGCCGGCTTCGCCGCCCCGCGCAGCTTTCTTTTGGCGATGAAAAGAGCCGCCAAGGAGACAAAATCCAGGGAGACCGTTCTCGATAAATCCGGTATCGAATCAGGGGCACGACACGCATCCAAAATTCGGGTGGAGGAATTGACCGAGGATTATCACTGGATGACTACGGCTCTTGGCGACATGGCCTCTCTCGTCGTGCCTCTGACGGAAAGCGATCTCGCCGCGCGCTGGCAAGAGCGGGGGACTTTGCAAAAACTCAAGTCAGAAGCGGAAAAGCGAAATAACGATAGCCGCTATATTCCACCCGGTGATGTTTTGGCGGCGCCCGAGGACGACGCTTACGAGCTTCTCGTCGAGCAACTCGTCCGCCTCAAGATTTTCTTTCGTCTCGCCGATGGCCGGATCAACATGCCCGATCTCTTCCGCCTCCAGGCGAACGTGAGGCGAAAGGGTGGTATGAGGCCCCGCGCATGATCCGCCCGGCCCGGCTCCTCATCTCCTGCTCGCGGGCGGTGTCAGCCGGGGGTGGTGGAGGTTGGGTGCGCCTGCGCCGGGGGCCGACCGAGCCGCTGATCGACGCCTGGAGCGCCGAGCTGCCCGAGGCCGCCTGATCCGCCCGAGACCCGGCGGCGGCGGCGTGGCTTGAACATGTGTAGGTGTATGTGTATGTTGGGGCGAAGCGGGAGAGGATAGAGCCATGAGCCTTGCCCTGACGCCGACGGTCCCCGGTCGGAGCACGCGCCTGACGGTTCTGGTCAACGACGGCGAGGCCGCGCAAATCGCCCGGCAAGCCGCGGCCGCCGGGCTCTCGGTCAGCGCCTATCTGCGCGAGCGCGCGCTCGGCATCGCCGCCGCGCCGGAGGCGAGCCCGGAGGCGGCGCTCCGCCAGATGGACGGGCTGATCGCGCGGATGGAGGCCGATCTCGATGGCGCGATTGCCGCGCTCGCCCAGATCGGTGCTGCGTGACCGGTGCGGCGTGAGCGACTGGTTTGACCGGCTCGCCCGCCTGGCGGCGCTGGCCGAGCGGGTGACGACATTGACCGATGGGGTCAAGGCGCTGGCGGGCAAGGTCGAGAACCATCAGGCCCGCCTGGTGCGCCTGGAAACCATCATCGAGATCACCCGACCCGAGGGCGGCGTCCTCCGTCTGGCCGCCATGCCACCGCATGACACCCCGGCGTAGAGCCGCCCGCGCCTAGAGGCTCGGCGCCGGCGGCGCGGGCGCTAATGGCGCGGGTGCGGGTGCGGGTGATGGGCCGGGTGGCGGCAGCGTCGCCTGCTGGATCGGCGCGCGGGGCGCCAACGGCGTCGGGCCAGGAAGGGGGGCGCCAAGGGGAACGGGGCCAGGGGGAACGGGGCCAGGCGGCGCAAGCGTCGCGGGCACGGGCGGCAGGCCGAGCAGGTGATCGACCCGAGCGATCACCGGGGGCGAGAGCGTCCGCCCGGTCTGGGCGGCAAGCGTCGCGCGCGCCGCGGTGATGGCGTCGTTGCGCGCGGCGATTTGCGCCGGGGTGCGCGCCGGCATTGCCAGCGCCGCCAGCATGGCGCGGTCATAGGTCGCGATTTTGCCCACCATCGAGCGTGGCGAGGCGTGCGCCAGGGCGGCCGGCGCGGCGTGGGCGGCGTTCAGCGGCCCGAGCGCCGCCGTCAACTGCCCACGGCTCGCCGGGCGCGGGGCATGCCGGGCGAGCGGGCGGGCGGAATGAACGCGAACCAGGGGGAGATGCGAAACCGAGGTCGGCCCGTGGCGGCTGACCATCGGCCCGACCGGGCCCACCGCGCCCACCGAGCCATGTCCATGCCCGGCCGCGCCGCCCACCCCTGCCGCCGCGCCGGCGCCACCAGCCCCAGCGCCGCCCGCGCCCGCACCACCAGCTCCACCCGCGCCGCCCGCGCCCGCGCCACCGGCACCCTTGGCAAGCACGGCCGGCGCGGCCAGCGCAAAGCCGAGCACGCCGGCGATCACCACGCCCTGAAAGAACCGCGACTTCCCCCGCATATCCCCGCTCCCTCGTGACACTTCTCTAGAATTTGGCACGCCGCGGCCGCCGTGCAAGAGGCTTGCGTTTGGCGCTATCGGCGAAAGTGTAAGGCCAGGGCGCTGCCCTGGACCCGCTGGGGGCAGCGCCCCCAGACCCGCGTCATGGGAAGGGTTCCAAGGGCGCCGCCCTTGGCCTTTTAACGCGCCGCCGGCGGCGTCTCGCGCAGCAGCGCGCCGCCGTTCATCACCTGCAACAGATTGATGATGCCGTTGGGAAAATCGCCGCGGACGACGTTGAGATGGACGTTCATCACGGGCGGCGCCGGGGCGGTCGTGCCGCTCGCGGCGGTGGGCGGCAGGGCGACGGTGAGCGCCACCTCGCTCATCCCGCTCGCCCGCTGCGCCTCGGTGGGCGGGACCGCGCGCAGCCCGGTCAGCGCCACGTCAAAGACGAAACTGCCATCCTTCACCGCGAGCACCGGCAGCGGCACCAGCGAGAGCAGCGGCAGTTCCATGGTCATGGTGCGCACCGAGCCGTCGGGAAGCTGGCGCGGATAGGTGAAGGAGGCCATGCGCAAGGCCCCGAGAGTCTCCGGCGCGGCGGCGGCAGACGGCTGAAACCCGATCTGGCCGATGACATCGAGCAGCGCCATGGCGGAAAGCGCCTCGGCGCGGACGAGCGCGGCGAGCGGGGCGGCGAGCAGTTGATGGAGTTCGAAATCGGCGGGCTCGCGCGCGACCAGGGCGGCACTCGGGGTTTCGCTCATGACACACCCCCAGGGGATACGGCCTCGGGGCGTTCATCCGGGGCGGCGAGGCTCACGGCGACACTTGTCTCCCCGGATGCGGCGGCCGCGACGCGGAGGACGAGCCGCCGCAGCCCCGGCGGGTGCCGGTCGGCGCCGAGCAGTTCGACCACCAGGGCGGCACCGGGCGGGCTCCGTGGCAGGCAGGGCAGGGCCAGGCGCAGCTCGGCGATGCGGAAGGCCGGCGCGGCCAGGCCGAGGCGGGCGAGGTCGGCCGGCCAGGGCGCCGCCGCCCGCGCCAGCGCCTCGGCGCCAAGCAGCGCCGCCCGCGCCGCCTCCGCGAGCACTGCCGCCGGCACCACCCGCCCGGAAGCGGCCTCGCTCAATGCCCGCTGCTCGCGGCGGCGGCGGCGGGGGACTGGGCGGCGATGGCGTTGGCGAGAATGTTGAGGATCGCCTGCAACCCCGCCGGCATCGAATCCTGCTCCGCCGTGACGTTGATGCCCATGGTGTACTGCACGTTATAGGTGGAATTGGCGGTGGTGTTGGTGGAGGAGGTGTTGGAAATCGAGGCGTTGAGCTTGGCGCTGGCGAAGAAGAAATTGGCGCTCGTCGAGAGGTTCGCGGTGAAGGCCGTGGTGTTGGCGGTGGTCACCTGGGTCGAGGTATCAGCCTGGATATTGGCGGTGAAGGCGATGGTCATCTGGCTGATGCGGAGAAATGGGATGTCCACGATCGAGAGCAGCGGCACGGTCAGCGTCATCGTCTCGGAGACCGGCGTGCCGCCGCCCGTGGGTGTCACCGGCTTGGTATAGGTGAAGGTGACGGTCTGCGCGGTGGTGACGGGCGGGGAGCCGCTTGAGGTGAAACCCACCGCCTCGATGAATTTCACCGTCTCCATCGCCGCCAGGCCCTGGGCGTCGATGGCGGCGACCAACGGCGCGCCGATGAGGTAGCCGAAGGGGATGCCGCTCAGGAGATTGGTCGCCTGGGTCTGCACGGTGCCGGACATTTTTTGCCTCCCACCTGGTATGGATCACGAAAACGTGTAGCTCCGGGAGTGGGTCCGGGTCAAGAACTATTTCGGGTCAGCATTAATGCCGTTTTTGCGCAGCGTTAGGCCAGGGCTTTGCCCTGGACCCACTGGGGGCCGCGCCCCCAGACCCGCAATTCGGGACGGGTTCCAAGGGCTCCGCCTTTGCTGGGGTCTAGGGGCAAAGCCCCTGGCCTTTTTAACGCGCCGCCGCCCCTCACCTGCAACAGATTGATGTTGCGGGGTATTTATAGCTGGACGGGGCCGGGGCGTGAGCGGCACGATCACGTTTTCGTGATAATCGTCAAATTATCATAAATTTACAATTTTTTGTGTGCTAACGTTCCGTAACGTTCACAGCGCGGCGGCACTGGCCGAAACCAGCCGGCGGTGGCGCTGAGGGGGGCGTTTGACGTAACACCGCATGAAGGAAGCACGACGATGAGACGGTTTTTCACGTTCACGGCCCTCGCCACGACGATACTTGGCGGGCTGGCGGCGGCATCGGCGCCGGCCTGGGCTGATACCATCACCGCGATCAATCTCTCCGCCTATTACGGCGGGGGCACGAACGGGACATTTTTCACCGGCCTGTGGAGCCAGGAGGTTGGCGGCAGCTCCATCATCACCGCAACAACCAGCGGCAACCAGGCCACCGGCATCACCTTCGCCGATTGGAGCGGGCACTATGTCGCCGTTCCGGCAACCAGCATGGGAGCCGGAAGCAATACGCTGACGATCAATAATTTCGCCCCGATCGCCTTGACCGCCGGCGCCACCGTGCAGTCATTGTTCAATGAGTTCTACGGCCTCATCGGCAACACCGCCGACAACAACGCCGCGGTGTTGATCACCTTCGCCAATTCCGCCGGCAACACCGCGACCTATGGCCTGCAAAGCGGTCAGACGGTTCGCGACTATAATCAAAACGTCTTTTCCGACACGCTGCCAGGAACCAACACCACGTCCGCGCTTGGCGACGTGACGGCGGAGAATTGGTGGAACAACGGCAATAACGGCCAGAATCTGAGCCAGCGCCTCGATGAGCAGAGCTTTGTCCTGCCGTCGAGCTGGGCCGGAACCAGCCTCACCGGCATGACCATCGACGTCGTCGGCACCGGCGATGGCCAAAGCAACACGTCCAGCGAAGCCGGCGCGGTGGCGCTCTCGGCGCTGAATGTCGATGACCCGCCGGCGAGCGTGCCGGCGAGCGTGCCGGAGCCGGCCTCGCTCGCGTTGCTCGGCGCCGGGCTTGCCGGGCTCGCGCTCGCGCGCCGGCGGGCGCGCGGCTGAGGAACGGGCCGGGCATGGGGTGGCTTCCGTTCGTTTGGGGGCTGCCCCTTTTCCTCGGCGCGCCCGCGGCTGAGCGCGGTTAGCGCAGGCGGAACGTGTTGCGCAGACCAAGGCCCAGGAGAAACAGCAGCAGCGCGCCGAGGATGGTTTCCCCGGCGGAAAGCACTTGCAGCCAGCCGGGGAGTTTGGCGATTTCGTCGGCCGTGAAAAACGCCTGGCGGAAGTTGAACACGCCGAGGGTGTTGGCGGCGCTGAGGCCGAGGGCCGCGCGCCAGGCCGGCCAATCGCGCCATGCCGGCCAAGCGTCATGCGCCCAGAAGGCCGGCGCGCCGAGGCCGATGACAACGCCGAGGCCCGCGAGCGGGCGCAGAATGCTCCGCCCGTAATCGCTCAAGAGGCCATAGGCGCCGATCGCCCAGCCGGTGAGCGAGGACCATTTGCCGCCAAGAACGCGGCGGGCTTGGAGTTCCAGGGTGAAGAAGTTCAGCTCGTCCTCGTGTTTTTTGAGTCGGTCCATTTCCAGTTTCAGGCGTTCGTAGTAGCCGACGGTGTCTTCCGCCGCGTCAATGGTCGCCGGTGCAGGCGGCAATTTTACGCCGAACCATGTCGTGCCTTCGTGCAGCTTGGCGCCGGCGAGATCGGGCGGCCGCTCGCGAAAGACAGCGCGGTTGAAGCTTGTTCGAGATTTCATTTCCGCGTTTATGAACGATGCAACCCCCACGAAGCGCGCACGGTTGAATGCGAGGTGGCCTTCGAAGGTCGCTCCTTCGAAATCGGCAACCAAGCCAAAACGCGCGTCATAAAAGTGAGTTATCTGCGAAAAGGTCGCGCCTTTGAATTGGGCTAGTGTATCAAATCTCGCGCGGTCGAAGATGGCCTCCGCCGCGAAGTGCACGCCCGAGAAGATGATCTTGCCGGCGAACGACGTGCCGCTGAAACTCGCCTTGCCCCGAAAATGGGCCGCTTCGAAGTTAGCCACTACCACTGGGTTCCTCGGAACAAATACGTCGAAGCGCGCTCGATCGAAATCAACGGAATCGGTAAACTCCGCGCGTCTGAAGCCGGTGCGCCCCCGGAATGACGCGCCCGTAAACGTTGCACGCTTGGTGAAGCTTGCCTCTGCGAATTGCACCCCCGCTCGGAACTTCGCGTGCTCGAAGATAGCTGAATCTTTAAACGTGGCGACCAGAAAGGATGCCTCCAGAGAAAATACGGCATCGGCGAAATTAGCGCCTTTTTGGAACGTCGCGCCGCTGAAATTAGCGAACTTTTGGAACGTCGCGCCGCTGAAGTCCGCGGTAGCTTGGAACGTCGCCCCCACGAAGTCCGCCTCCTCCTCGAACACGTGCCCGGCGAAGTTGGCGGCATCTTCGAAAATCTTGCTCTTTAGCGCGGGCGGCAGGTCTGGGGTGTCTGGCATCGGCGCGGCCTTGAGTTGCGCCGTCGTTCTTATCGTGTTCTTCCCGGCGGGCAAAGAGCAACCCGCCGCATGGGCGCGGCGGGTTGCGTTGGGGGGCGCTCGCCTCAGGCGCGGCGGCGGCGCAGGAACGCGAGGCCGGCGAGCGGTGCTGCGAGCAGGGCGAGGGTTGCCGGCTCGGGGACCGAGGCGTTCGGCGTGAGGCTGAGCGTGCCGGTGAAGGCGGGATCGAGCCCGTAAGTCACCAGCCCGTCCACCGCGAAGGACTGGCTGAGGGTGATGTCGGAAAAATACGCCGGCGCCGCGGTCGTGGTGCTCCCCCCGCTAAAGAGCGGCGCTGCGGTCAGGGCAGCGATATTGAAGAAATCCCCAGGCGTGAGCAGCCCCGAAACCCCCACCTCGAAGTCCGAGGATTGCGCGCCGGTGCAGCCGAGGCAGCCGGTGCGAAAGGTCGCGAGCGGGGTGGTGAAGGTCTCGGTCTGGCCGGCATTGGTGTAGGATCCGCTGACGCTCAGGGAAAAACCCGGATAGGGCGCGAGCGGCGGGGCCATGATTTCGGCCGGCAGGGTCAGGCTCAGGGTAAAATCCGACGCCGCGAAGGGCTGCGCGCGCGGGGTCGGCAGCGAGGTGTAGGTGCCGTTGAGGGTGAGCGTGTCGGTCGCCGTGCCGATCGGGGTCGCGGGGAAAATGGCGACCAGCGCCCAGGCCGGCGCGGCGCCGAGCGTCAGCGCCGCGGCCAGCGACAGCGCGGCGAGGCGCCGGATCGCGCCCCTCATGCGCCCGACGCGCGCCGGCGCAGGAAGGCCAGCGCGCCGAGGGGGGCGAGCAGCAGCGCCAACGTCGCGGGCTCGGGGACCGAATTGCTCGCCGGGCCGGCGATGATGACGCCGCCGCCGGTGAAGGCGGGATCGTTGTTGAAAAAGGCGGTGTTGCCGCTGCTGGCCAGGGCGTAGGAGCCGGGAACGAGGCTGTATTCCGTGCCGCCCGACTCGGCCATGGTGGTAAAAATCGGGGTCGTCGTCGTCACGGTGAAGGTTACCGAAACCGAGCTGTTCGTGACCGGGCCGATATACCCGCCGACCTGAAATCCGTTGTTGCTATCAAAGAAGGAATTCAATTGCCCGTTGCCGAACGTGGTGGTCGTGCCGCCATTGGCGTAGCTGCCCGTCCCGATAACATTCTCGAACAAGAGCGAGCCGGTGGGGGCGAACCCGGATTCCGGCACGCTGAAGCTGAGGGTGAAGGGGCCGGCGATGAAGGGCGCGGTGCCGACGCCAAAAGCGCCGGCGCTATAATTGCCGTCCACGGTGATCGTGTCGGTTGGCGTGACGGCGACGATCGCCCAGGCCGGGACGGTGGTGAAAGCGGTGAGCACGGCCGCCAGCGCGGCGCCCGCCAAAAGGCCTGATCGCATGGAACCCCCCGTTCTGTCGCCGCTCAGGACCTAATCCTGATGAACATATTACGGCAATCGGCTCATAATTGAGTGGCCCGCTGTTGTCAACGAAAAATTAACGCCCCCGCCGCGCGCTCCCCCTTGACAGACCCGTCTCATACGGGATTAAACTGTCCCCGCCCCTGAAGCTAAAGAACGTGGGCATGTCACGGGCGTTTACCCTCCAGGTCATCTCCCGAACGGCAAGCCCGGGGTTCAGTGGGTTTCTCCTTCTCTTCCTGAGAACCAGGCGGCCCGAGTGATCGGGCCGCCTTTTATTCGCATCACGCTCTTATTCGTATAACGCCCACTTATTCATATAACGCCTACGGATTGGGAATCCCGAGCACGTTCTTGGGATCGACGAAGCGGCGGGGCAGCGGCGCCGGGCGGGTAAGCTCCGCCTTAAAACTGCATTGCGGCGTCTGATAGCGGCCGCTGAACCCGTCCTTGCCGAGCTGGCCGGTGAGGCTCAGCAGATAGGGCGGGTGTTTCGGAGGGGCGGTGTTGAGGCTCGCCGCGACGCTGCCATCCGGCCCGATCGTGCCGCGCAGCAGCAGCACCCCGTCATTGGGGGCAAAGGTCACGCTGTGGTCTTTCGCCCGCGTCACCAGCGTCGCCGGCATCGCCTCGGGGCAGTGCGTGCCCCCGGCCGGTTCCAGCTCGCCGGTGAAGCGGTCGTCATAGACCTGCGTCGTGATCTGCTTGCTGACATAGGTGCACGCCGCGAGCCCCAGCGCCGCGCCAAGCCCGAGCAGAAGCCCCCAAGGGAGGTTCGGGGGGAGGTTCCGGGGGCGGGCGCTCAGAGCGGCGAGACCACCACCTCGGCGGTGCCGCTGCGCAGAATGCCGAGCTGGCGCGCCGCACCCTCCGAGAGGTCGATGACGCGGGCGCGGTTGCCGGTGCGGTCGGTGATGGTGACATCGACGAAACGGTCGGTGCCGACCAGCCACACCCGCACCCGTGCCCCAAGCGGCAGCCAGGCGTGCGCCGCGACCAGGGATTGCGAGTCAAAGCGCCGCCCGCTCGCCATGCGGTGGCCGCGAAACCCCGGCCCATACCACGACGCCGTGCCGGTCTCGGCCGAGGCCGCGTGCTCCCCCGCGCGCCCCACGCGCCGCACGCCGAGCCGGCGCTGGGCGGTTTTGTGGAGGGATTTGTGCGGTGATTTATGGGCTGGCGGCACGACCTGCGGCGCCGGCTCGGCGGCCCGCGCGTGGGTGCCCAAAAGCAGCAGCGAGGCCATCGCCCCAGGCAGAATGCGCATTGGCTTCATAAGACTGTTTTCCTATACGTGACAGGGATGAACGTCTCCTCCGGGTCGGCGATGGGCGAAAACAATCACAAATCGGGCTTGGGCGCAAGGTTTCGGGCTATACGTGCGGATATTGGTGGATTTAGCGGCTCGCCGCCCGCCAGGGAGCCGAGAGCACGCACAGGAATGTTGACTTTTAATACAACGCTTGACATAATGCTGACCGAGGATCGCCTCGTGCGCTACGCGCCTCGGCTCCGTTTCGATCAGCAGCCGGAGGGTTACGTCTATCTCCGCCCGGTGTGTCACGAACAGATCAAGGCCCTCCCCGATGCCCCTTCCGGCGAAAATCCCGATCCGGTGCCGCGCGAGCAGATCAAGGTTTTGCTCGATCGTTTCTGCGCCGGCGGGGCACTTCTTATCGGGCATGATGTCGAGCCGCGCGGGCAGAAACTCTTCGTTCTCAAAACGCGCTCGGTGCGCGCCGGGGTGGTGTTTTTGCGCAAGACGGTGATGGTGGTGCTCGACGTGCAGCCAAAGGCCGCGTTCAACGCCAAGAAAGGCGGCGCGTTGAAAAGCGCCGCTTGGTATGGGGCGTGCCGCGCCCTTCCAGAGCTCAACGAGCTTTCGTCATTCACTGTGGAGACTTACCGATGAGGGGCAAACGCGAACCACTGGATGCCAAAGGGCAGCGGGTTTATGCCCGCCTGGCCGCCGATGTCGCGCGGGAATTGGCCGGCGCGCTGGCGGCGGAGAGCCAATTCGGCACCATCACCCGCGCCGAGCTTGCCCGCCGGCTTGGGCGCGACAAAGCCTTCGTCACGCGCAAGCTCTCGGGTGGCGAGAATATGGAACTCCGCACCGTCGCCGCGTTTCTCGCCGCCCTTGGCTACGAGATGGACGTCGCGGCGCGAAGGATTAACGCGCCGCCGCGTGTGGGGCGGAATTTTTTTCACGAGACTGGGGCGCAGATGACGACGAACGGTCCCCGTGGCATCACCCAGACGTTGACGATCAAGGACGAGTCAATTCGCCAGAATTTACTCACGCCAACGACGTCGCCATCTGTGGTGCAACTGCGGACACGTCACGAAAATGCCGCGTGAGCCTGTGATTTCGACAGTTCTCGTCTGCGACGATGTACGCGAGGAAATCACGCACAAGCATATCCTGATCGGTGTCTATAGCGGCATGATTGCCGTGCACGCCTTCCCCGCGCAACGCCCGCTCGCTTTTTGGCTCGCCATGAAAGCGACTGACGTCGGATCATTTGCGCTGACTTTGCGCATTATAACTCCGAAAATCTCGCCGGCAGCGGAGATGACATTGAGTTTCGATATCCCGGCCGCGGGCGAGCCGTTCGCTCTCTTCACGCCCCCGCTTCCTCTTCCAATCACCGAACCCGGCAATCTCGAACTCCATGCGCGCTGGGGGGATAGCGGAAAATGGCGGGTCGCCCTGCGCAAACCCATCCTGCTCGTCCCGCCATCCACCCAGCCCACGGAAAATAATCCCTGACCCCGGATAAAAACTCCCCCCAAGTGCCCCCCTTCTTGCGCCCCCGCGCGCGCTCCGCCATGCTGCCTCGGCGCTGCGGCGCGGCAAAAGACGGAGGCGAAGATGCGCTTGGCGCGGACTTGTTTCATGGCGACCGGCTTGTTCCTGGCCCTGGGCTGGGCCAGCACCCGCGCCGCCGACCTCGCGGTGCGCACCCCCGATCTCGCGGACGGCAAGGCCATCGCCGAGAAATGGTGCGGCCATTGCCACATGACCGGACCCGGCGAAAAGCGCGCCGGGGACGCCGCGCCAACCTTCACCGCGATCGCCCGCATGCCCTCGACCACCGAGATGTCGCTCCGCGCCTTCCTGCAAACCCCGCATGTGCGCATGCCGGATTACCATCTGACCCGCGACGAGAGCGCCGATCTCGTCGCCTATATTCTGAGCCTCAGCGACAAGTAGCGCCCAGCCCAGAGGAAAAAATCCCCGGACTCGGGAAAAAAATCTCCGAACTGCGGAAAAAATCCTTCCCACGCACCCCGGAAAAGCGTATAAGCCTCGCCACACTGGCTGATTGCGTCAAAGCCACCCCCCCCTCCCTGCCCCGGAACCCGTCGATGTCCGCGCCCGCCCTCCCCGACAGCGCGCCGGAGGGGCCGTCGCCGCTTGAAATCCTGCTCGCGGTGATGCGCGCGAAATGGGCCGAGGGCGACGCCGATGGCGCGGCGCTGCTTGCCCGCGCCGCCGCCCCCTATCTGCACCCGCGCCGCGCGCCCCAAGCCAGCCCCAGCGCCCGCGCCAAACCGGCCCCACAGCACCTCAGCGATGCCGAACTCCTGCGCGAGATCCATAGACTTGCGCCCGGAGGCGACCGATTTGCGCCTGGAGGCGACGCTCAGGAAACAAATCCGGACCTCCTTGACGGCCTGGGCGCATCTCGCGCTGGCTCAGGCGGGCCAGCGCCCGGCGGCGCATCACCGGGCGCTGATCGCTGAACTCGAAGCCCTGGCGCGGGGCGAAAACGACCGGCTGATGCTGCTCATGCCGCCGGGTTCGGCGAAATCCACCTACGCCAGCGTCATCTTTCCCCCCTGGTGGCTGGCCCAGGCGCCGACAAGCCAGATCATCGCGGCCTGCCATACCGCGCCGCTGGCCAGCCATTTCGGCCGCCGCGCGCGCAACCTGATCGCCGAACACGGCACCCGCCTCGGCCTGGCGCTGGCCCGCGACGCCCGCGCCAGCGCCAGCTGGAGTCTCGATCAGGGCGGCAGCTACTACGCCGCCGGCGTGCGCGGGCCGATCACCGGGCGGCGCGCCGATCTCGTGCTGATCGACGATCCGGTGAAATCGCAGGCCGAGGCGGCCTCGGCCACGGCGCGCGCGCAGGTCTGGCAATGGTATCAAAGCGATCTGATCTCGCGCCTCAAGCCGGGCGGCAAAATCATCCTGGTGATGACCCGCTGGCATGAAGACGATCTCGGCGGGCGCCTGCTCGCGGCCCAGGCCGCGGGCGGCGATCGCTGGCGCACACTGCGCTTTCCCGCTCTTGCCGAGGCGGATGATCCGCTCGGGCGCGAACCCGGGCAGGCGTTGTGGCCGGAGTGGGAATCGGCCGCCGATCTGGCGCGCAAACGCATGATCATCGGCGAGCGCGCGTTCTCCGCGCTCTATCAGCAGACACCCCGCCCTTCGGAGGGATTGTTGTTCCGCACTGAAACCATCACGGTTCTCGACGCCCTGCCCGCGCTCAGCGCGCGGGTGCGCGCCTGGGATCTGGCGGCGAGCCTGCCGGCCCCGGGGCGCGATCCGGATTGGACGGTCGGGCTCCGCATGGGGCGCGATGAAGCCGGGCGCTTCATCGTTGACGATATCAAGCGCCTGCGAGGCGGCCCGCACGAGGTCGAGCAGGCGATCCTGGCCACGGCGCGCGAGGACGGCACGACGACGCCGATCCTGCTGCCGCAAGACCCCGGCCAGGCCGGGCGCGCGCAGGTGCTCTATCTGACGCGCAAGCTCGCCGGCTACCACGTCATCGCGAGCCCGGAATCGGGCGCGAAATTAACCCGCGCCAGCCCCGTCGCGGCGCAAGCGGCGGCGGGCAATCTCGCGGTGCTGCGCGCCGCCTTCACCCATCCCTTCCTCGACGAATTGCGTGATTTCCCAGCAGGCCACAAGGACGATCAGGTGGACGCTCTCTCCCGCGCCTTCGCGCATCTGGCGTTTGCCCCCGCGCCGACGCGGCAGCTCTCACTTTCCTTGCTGGCGCGCTGAAATGTTCGAAACCCTCTGCAGCCTGATCCCGCGCGATGCCGATTACCCCGCGCGCACGCGGCAAATGGACATTCTCGGGCGCGTCCTCGATGGCACGATCTATGACGTGCTGCCCTACGAGTTTCACGACGAGCGCAGCCTGGGCGGGGAATATATCCCGCTCCGCCAGCGCCGCCCGAGCGTGCGCTACAATCTCTGCCGCGTCGTGGTTGAGGATTCGGTCGCGCTGGTGTTCTCGGAAGGCCATTTCCCGCAATTCGACTCGCCCGACGCAACGGTGCGCGACGCGCTCGCCGCGATCGCCAAGGAAGCGCGGCTCAACGAGGTGATGATCGATGCCGCGATGCGGGGTGCGGTGGGCTCGGTCGCGCTCCTCCTGCGGGTGCTGCGCGGGCGGGTGTTTTTTTCCAGTCTCGCGACGCTCTATCTGACGCCACGCTGGCAGGCCGATGCCCCCGACACGCTGGAGCAGGTCACCGAGAAATTCAAGGTCGCGGGCGCCACCTTGCGCGATCAGGGCTTCGAGATCCCCGATCCCAACGGGCAATACTGGTTCATGCGGCGCTGGGACACGGAATGGGAGTGGTGGTACGAGCCCTGGCCGGTGGGCGCGCCGGAGATGCCGCTGGTCGATGCCGCGCGCAGCGTCCGCCACGGCCTCGGCTTCGTCCCGGTCGTGTGGGTGAAGAACCTGCCCGGCCCCTCGGCGAGCGGCGACATGCGTGATGGCGCCTCGACCTTTCGCGCCGCCATCGAAACCCAGATCGAGATCGACTATCAGTTGTCGCAGGCCGGGCGCGGGCTGAAATACAGCTCCGACCCGACGCTGCTGATCAAGGAGCCGGCGACTTCCGATAACCAGATCATCAAGGGCGCGGCCAACGCGCTGGTGGTTTCCGAAAAAGGCGATGCCCGGCTCTTGGAAATCGGCGGCACCGCCTCGGCGGCGGTGATCGATTATGTGCGGACGCTGCGCGAGCTGGCCTTGGAGAGCATCCACGGCAACCGCGCCGATGCGCAGCGTTTCAGCGCGCCGACCTCGGGCCGCGCGCTCGAGATGATGAACCAGGGCCTGGTGTGGCTCGCCGATAATCTGCGCATTTCGTACGGTGAAGGCGCGCTCGCCGAGCTTGCCCGCATGGTGCTGCGTGCCAGCCAACACTACAAGCTCCGGGTCAATGGCGCGGCCCTGCCCGCGCTCGATCCCCAGGCCGCCATCAGCCTGAAATGGCCGCGCTGGTATCCGCCCTCCGCCGATGATCGGCTCAAGGACGCTGAAGCCCTCGTCGCGCTGACCAACGCCAATCTCATGAGCCGCGCGAGCGCGGCAAAAAGCCTCGCCGCCACCTACGACATCGAGGATGTGACCGGCGAGCTTGCCACACTCGAAGCCCAACAAGGAACGCCATGACCGAACCGCAGGACGACCCGAAAGAAGAGCCCACCATCGAGGAATTGCGCGCCGAAACCGCGTCTCTCCAGCGCCAGTTGCAGGAAGTGACCGAGACCGCGCGCGCCCGCGTCATCCGCGCCGAGCTGAAGGCCGAGGCCGTGCGGGCCGGCATGATCGATCTCGATGGGCTGAAACTTCTCGATGCTGGCACCATCAAACTCAACAGCGACGGCGAGGTCGAGGGCGCGAGCGCGATCATGGCGAAGTTCAAACGCGACAAGCCCTGGCTGTTCGGCGCGCTCTCATCCTCCTCGCGCGCCACGCCGCCCGCGGCCGAGCCGCCGCGCCAGAAGCGCGCGAGCGAGATGTCTCCCGACGAATACCGCGCCGCCCGCGCCGAATTGCTGCGCCGGCGCTGAACCAACCCCAACCCGGCGCGCTATTGGCTCGGCGCGCCGCCGCCCGCCAACCCGGCGCGCCTTCGCCGCTTCTGACACAGAGGATCTCCCATGGGTATCAACAATTTTCCCGCGGCCTTGCAGCCGATCATCCAGCAGGGCTTTCTCGAGCGCGAATTCGAGGCCGCGCTGCACTCGCGCCTGGGCTACCGCGACATTGCCGATCGCGAGGTCTTCTCGGTCGGCATCGGTGAGACGCTGACCAAGACCCGCGCCGGGCTCAAGCCCTCGGTGACGACGCCGCTCGCGCCCGCGACCAACACCAATCTCGACAACGGCCTGACGCCGCAGTATTTCAACATCGAGCAGTACACCCTCTCGATCAATCTGTTCGGCGCCACCACCGATCTCAACATGGTGACGAGCCGCGTCGGCATCGCCTCGCAGTTCATGCTCAACGCCTCGATCAATGGCGAGCAGGCGCGGCGCTCGCTCGACGAGCTGGCGCGCAATCAGCTATTTTCCGCCTATTTCGGTGGCAATACCCGCGTGACGCAGGCGCTCGGCGCGCCGAGCGCGACCATCACTGTCGATGACGTGCGCGGCTTCCAGAATGTCTGGGTCAATGGCGTGCCGACCTCGGTCTCGAGCAGCAACACACTGACCGTGACCGTGGGCTCCGACGTCTATTCGCTGATCGCCGTGGCGGTGGACGCGAGCAACGTCTCGACCACGCCGGGCGGCATCTCGGGCGAGCTGACTTTTTCCAGCAACGTCACGATTTCCGATGGCAGCGTCGGCAACACCGTGCAGGCGGCCAATGCCTCGGTGATCCTGCGCCCGGGTGGCGGCACCAACACCGCCGAGCTCCAGGCGACCGACACGCTCACCATGTCGAGCCTGCTCGACGCGGTGGCCAAGCTCCGCCTCAACAACGTCCCCGATCTCGGCGGCGTCTATCACTGCCATCTCGATCCCGCCTCGGCCCGGCAGCTGTTCGCCGATCCCGATTTCAAGCAGCTTTTCACCATGGGCTACGACACCGAAACCTTCCGCCGCGGCCAGCTCGTGAGCCCGTTCCTCGGCTTGCGCTTCGTGCCGACCACGGAAGCCTATGTGCAGCCGCACCCGACCCTCGCGGGGTTGCTGGTGCGCCGCCCGATCGTCTGCGGCCAGGGCGCGCTGATCGAGGGCGACTATGCCGGCATGACCGAGGAGGATGTCGCCCCGCGTGATGCCATCATCAGTGTTATCGATGGTGTCGCGATGGTGACACGCGAGCCGATCGATCGCCTGCAGCAGATCATCGCGCAATCCTGGTATTGGATCGGCGGGTTCTGCGCGCCGACCGATGTCACCACCAACCCGACCACCATCCCGACCGCCACCAACGCCGCCTACAAGCGCGCGGTGATGATCGAGCATGTGGGCTGAGCGCCATGTCCACGGGATCCACCCAGCCGCTCCGGGTTTCCGCGACGGTGACGATCGCGGCCGGCACCACCTCGGCGCATGCCGCGCTGCTCGGCACCGGCGAGGCCGTGCTGGTCTATAACGCGAGTTCCGCGATCGCCTTTCTCCGTTTCGGCATGGATGGCAGCGTACCTGCCACGAGCGCCGACATGCCGATCCCGCCGGGCGCGCGCATGCTGATCCACGCAGGAGAATTCGCGAAATCCGCATCCGTCGTGCTGGCCTCGGGCAGCGGCAATGTCTATCTCTCGCGCGGCCAGGGAACGGTCTATTAGCCATGTCGGCGAGCCCGCTCACCCAGCCCTTCAGCGATGCCGAGAAAACCGACATCCGCCGCTTCTGCGGCTATCCGGCGTATGGCGCGGGGGCCGCGGGGTTTCAGAGCTGGCGGTTTTTCCAGGCCTACGGCACGCTGGAATACCGCATGAACAACCTGGCGCCAGCGGAATACGCGGTGGTGCGCGCGACCTATCTGGTGCAGCTCTATCCCTTGGAAGTGGCGATCCCGCAGGCCGCGGGCAATCTCGATACCGATGCCGCGGCGGTGTGGACGCACAACCACGAGGAAGTGCATCAGCGTCAGGAGCTGTTCGATGACTGGCGGCGCCGGCTCTGCGGATTTCTCGGCATCCCGCCCGGCCCGGCACTCTCCTATGGCGGCATTGCGCTGATTGTGTGATGCGATGAACCCGGATCATTTGCAGGACATGATCGATCGCGGCATGGGGCGCGCGGCGCTCAAGGCGGGGCGCCTCTGCAACGCCTTTCGCCCCAGTGGCGCAACCACGCCCTGCGCGCCGCAAAACCGCTATCTGCAACTGCGCGCCGCCTTCAACGCCGCTGATCCGCATTTCGTCCGTGCCAATGCCTACGGCCATCCGGTGTGGTATGGCGTGTTCGATTCCGCCTATACGGAAACTGGCGATTATCTCGTCGAGGTGGAAACCGGGCGCACCTTCTTCATCGCCGCCCAGCCTTCGCTGCTGCCCAATGTCTGCGTGCTCGCCGAGCGCGTCGTGAGCCTCGTGCGCCCGGCGGGGCCGTGCGGTTTTGGCGTGCAGCACTATGGCGGTGTGCAACAGGGCACGCTTGAGGCCCTGCTCACCACCTGGCCCGCGAGCATGCTCGAGGGCGGCGCCGGCGGGGGCGCGCGCTATCCCGGCGATCTGCCCTCCGATGTCCGGCTCGCGGCTTTTACCGTGCTGCTGCCAGCAACCCCCGCGATCGTGCTGCGTGTCGAGGATTTGCTCGCCGATGATCTCGGTCGCAATTTCATTGTCAGCAGCGCCGAACTTTCAGCTCTCGGCTGGCGGCTCGGCGTGCGGCAGGTGGCGAGCTGATGGCTGACCAGCGCGATGTCGAGGAGGCCCTGGTGGCGGCGGCGATGGCGGCGCTCTACCCGCAAGGGTTGAGCGGCCCCTCGGCCTGCGGCGCGCCGGTCAGGCTCTATCGCGGCTGGCCCGAAAGTCGCGCGCTCGATGCCGATCTCGCCGCGGGCTATGTCAATATCACGGTTTTTCCCGATGTCGCGGGCGAGCGCAACACCACGCGCTATCTCCCGGAATGGCTCAACCCGGCGCCGCTGACACCAACACTCGCGGTCAGCGTCATCGCCGATAGCGTGACGTTTTCCGGCGCCGCCGGGGCCGGCCAAGTGGCGGGCATTCTCGCCGATGGCATCACCTATGTCTATCGCTGCCAGGCGGGCGACGCGCCGGCCAATGTCGCGGCCAATCTCGCAAGCCAGATCATGGCCAATCGCATCGTGCAGCTTGCCAACGCGACCATCACCCTGCCCGGTGTCGGGCGGCTCCTGGCGCGCACCGTCGCCGATCAGGGCATTTTCACACAAATCCGCCGCCAGGAACAGGTTTTTCGCCTCATCGGCTGGTGCGCCGATCCCGGCCTGCGCGACGCCGCGATGAGCGCGCTCGATGGCGCCTTGGCCGCGATCTATTTTCTGCCGCTCGCCGATGGCAGTGTCGGGCGGCTCCGTTTTCGCCAGAGTCTGACGCTCGATCGCCAGGAAAACGCCAACCTCTATCGGCGCGATCTGCTCTACAGCGTCGAATATCCGACACTCCTGGCCCAAACCCTGCCGGCGCTGCTGTTTGGCACGGCCGCCATCGGCACTGCCCAGACGCTCGCCGTTTCGCTCACAGACTGAGCCCGCCTGCAATTTTTTGCGGAGAGTAGAACATGGATATCAAGCTGGTAGTGGTGCGCCCGTTCGGCGCATACGCCAAGGGCGCGGTGATCACCGAGCCCACGACAATCGCGGCGGTCCTCGCCAGCGAACACGCGACCGCCGTGGTGCGCGTGCCGACATCCGCGGCCTGAGAAGGAGGCACCCATGCCGATCGTCACCCAAGGCAGCCTCAACACCACCGCCCTCGTGGTGCCCGATCTCTATGTCCAGATCGTGCCACCACAAACCCTCGTGCTCAACGGCGTGCCGACCGATATCATCGGCGTTGTCGGCACCGCCACGTGGGGCCCGGTCAACCAGCCCGCGATCATCGGCACGATGTCCGACTACGTCGCCGCATTCGGGCCGTTGCAGCCCCGCAAGTATGATATGGGCACGCAGGTCGCGACCGCGATCCAGCAAGGCGCACAGAATTTCCGCTGCGTGCGGGTCACCGACGGCACCGACACCGCCGCCGTGCTCGGGCTCTTCTATACCGGGACCAACGGCCCGCTGGTGCTGACCGCGCTCTATTCCGGCAGTTTCGGCAATCAGATCGCCGGCAGCATCATGCCGGGCAGCCAGGCCGGAACCTGGCAGATCACGCTCAGCCTGCCCGGCTTCACGCCCGAAGTCTTCAACAATATCGGCGGCACCGGCGCGGCGTTTTGGCAGAACGTCGTCAACGCCATCAATCTCGGCCAGAGCAATATGCGCGGGCCGTCGCAAATCGTTACCGCCTCGCTGGGCAATACGCTGACCATCGCGCCCACCGCCGAAACCTTCGCGTTCAGCTATGGCACGCCGGGCAGCGATGGCGCGAGCAATGTCACCGCCGCGACCCTGATCGGGCAGAACCTCACGCCGCGCGCGGGGATGTATGCGTTGAGCGGTCAGGGCTGCTCGATTGCGCTCCTCGCCGATGCCGATAACAGCACGCAGTGGACGACCCAAGCGGCGTTCGGGCTGTCGGAGGGGATCTACATGATCCTGACCGGCCCCCAGGGTGACACCATCAGCGACGCGGTCGCCACCATTCAGAGCGTCGGGCTTGATTCGTATGCCGCGAAAATGATGTTCGGCGATTGGATCTGGTGGAACGATCAGACAAATAATCAAACGCGCCTGGTCTCGCCGCAAGGCTTTACCGCCGGGCGGCTGGCCAATCTTTCGCCCGCGCAGTCAAGCCTGAACAAGCCGCTCTACGGCGTCATCGGCAGTCAGCGCTCGGGCGCGCCCGGGGCGCCGCTCGCCAACACCTATTCCACCGCCGATCTGCAAGCGCTGATCTCGGCCGGCATCGACGTGATCGCCAACCCGCAGCCGGGCGGCGCCTATTGGGGCGTGCGTGCCGGACACAACACCTCGTCCAATCCGGCAAATGACGGCGACAACTACACCCGCCTCACCAACTATATCGCGGCGACCCTCGCCTCCGGCATGGGGCAGTTTGTCGGCGAGCCGATCAACGCCGCCCTGTTCTCCCAGATCCGCGCGACCCTGCTGGCATTTCTCCAAGCGATGCTCGGCCAGGGCATGCTCGGCGCGACCGGCAGCGGCACGCCGTTCCAGGTGGTCTGTGACACCTCGAACAACCCCGCCTCGCGCACCGCGCTCGGCTATGTCCAGGCCGACGTGCAAGTGCAGTACATGGCGATCAACGAGAAGTTCATCGTCAATGTCGATGGTGGCCAGACCGTGACGGTGCAGCATCAGACGCTACCGACCGGCCAGATTTCCTGAGCCCCAGCTGCCCCTCCACCCTTCCCCTCCGCATGAGGAGATAACATCGTGCCGGCTACACAATTTTCCATCGGCAGCGATTGCACGCTGGTCGTCATCGCCCCTTCCGGGCAGATCGATCTCACCTATGTCACCGGTTTTGAGAGCCGCCAGCTCACCGCGCAGGTGCGCGTCGATCGGCTCGACGGCGTGCAGATGGGCGCCGAACTGCCGAAAGGCTGGGAAGGCGGCTTCGATCTCGAACGCGGCTCCTCCGAGGTCGATGACTTCATCGCCGGCATCGAGGCCGCCTACTACAGCGGCGGCGCGATGCAGACCTCGACACTTTATCAGTATGTCAACGAAGTTGATGGTTCCACCTCGACCTATCAATACAGCAGCGTCGTGTTCCGGCTGGCCAACGCGGGCACCTGGAAGGGCGACGCGGCGGTGCGCCAGCGGCTCGAGTTCTTCGCCTCCAGCCGCATCCGCGTCTGATGAGCGGCGCCCAGCAGCGTATCGTCGCCGCCGCCGAGGCGGCGCCGGTGATTACTGACAAAGAGGGCCGGCGGATCACGCTCCGGCGCATCGGCGCACTCGAGAAACTCCGTCTGTTCAAGGCGGTCGGGCCGCAGCTTGCGCAGAACGAACCCTATCTCGCGATCGCGCTTCTGGCTTTCGCGGTGGCGGCGATCGAGGACGTGCCGCTGCCAAACCCGGCCAATGAGGCACAGATCGAGATGGTCGTGCAAAAGCTCGGCGAGTCCGGGCTCGCCGCCGTCGCCGCCGCCTTCGCCGCGACCCAGAGCAGCCGCGCGGCGCAGTTGGATGCGGCAAAAAACTGAGTGGGCACCCCGATCTGATCGATTGCCTCTATCTCGTTCGGAACGGGGTGCCCTTCGACGTCGCGTTCAGCTTGCCCGATGACGAGCGGCTCGCCTTTGTGGTGATCCTCGGCACGCTCGATGGTCGGCGCTTTGATTGGTCAACTCTCGCCTGGCAGGAGACTGGTTGATGATCGGCCTTGGCGAATTTGCCCGCCGCCTGGCGGCGCTCGATCTCGGTGATGTGCAGCGCGAGGCGCTGGGGCACGCGCGGGAACGTCTCGCGGATGCCGTGCGCGCCCGCCTCGCGACCCCGCCCGGCGGCCCGCATGCGGCCCCTTGGATGCGCAACGGCGCGCTCTATGACAGCATCGCCGGCGAAAGCGATGCGCGGCGCGTGGTCGTCGGCTCGACCAGCGCGGTTGCGCGCTATCAGGAGCTGGGGACGCGGTTTGACCCGCCACGCCCCTTCCTCGCCCCCGCCGCCGCGGCACTCGCCCCCGAGATCGCCGCCGATATCGCCGCCCGTTTGGCGCAAGCGATCGCCGAGCTGCCATGAACGACGCCTATACCATCGGCATCACCCTGGCGCTCGACGACGAGGTCTCGGCGGGTCTCGCGATGATCCGGGGTGATCTCCAAAGCCTTAATGCCGCACTGGGGGAAAGCCTCGCGGGCCTGGCCGCGCTGCGGCAGGCGGCGGGCCCCGCGCTCGCCGCTTTTGGCGGTGTCGCGCGCGGGCCCGCCCGCGCGCGGGGCGAGAACGCGACGCCAGCCGCGCCCGAACCGCCCGAACTGCAGCACCCCGCGCGCCCCGCGCCCGTTGAGCGCGCGGTCATCGCGACGACGCTCACCGCCGCACCAAGCGCCGCCCCCGAGGCCGTGCCGGCACCGCGCGCCGCCGCGCCGCGCGCCGCTCCCGAGCCCGCGCCATCCGACACGGCGAGGGAGCGCGCCGCAAGCGTGCCGGCGTCACCCGCGATCGCGCCGCCCGTGCTCGGGACGCTCACTCTGTCGAAGCCGATCGCTCCGGTCACGCAACTTGACGAGGTGTCTGAACCCGCGCCGGTTGCCGGGCTCGGCATCGCCGATCTTCTCGCCTTGACCCGCGGCCTGCAACCGATGGCGCCGGAACGGAGCGATACCTTCGAGAGCACGCCTCAGGAATTTTCCGCGCCCGCGCCCCTGCCCTTTACCGCGCCCCCCGCCCCTCCTGCCGGCGCCAGTGAGACCGCGGCACCGCGCGGGGCGCGCGGCCGGCCAAGCGCACCGCTCCGTGGCACGCCAAGCGCTGCCCCCGCCTCACCGCTGCTCGCCGGCGCCGCCGCCGCGCCACGCGGGGCGCTCGCCGAGGGCGGCAGTGCCGCGCTCCAGATTCACGGCGACGTGCTGCTCGATGGCACACGTGTCGGACAATGGTTCGGCGAACAGCTCGCGGCCGCGGCAAACCGTCCGCCCGCCGGCTATTCCGGCGTCGATACCCGTCTCGGCCCGCTCTGGCCGGGCGCGCCGGTCGTGCCCTAGGCCGATGGTTCGCCGAGCGTTTGAAAAACCCTGCCCGCGTGCCCGGGATCGATCGGCAGAAAGCAAGGTTCCCCGCGGCTATTCGTTTCAAGTTCGCTTGATTTTCAGGCTCTGAGAGGCACCCCATGTCCGACGTCACGCTCACGCTGGGTCCGGTGCTGTTTTCCGGCTTCGAGATTCCGCCTTTTCTGTTCTTCGGCGGCGCACAGCGGCTGGCCGTGCACAAGCTGCCGGGTGGCGCGCGGGTGATCGATGCGATGGGCCGCGATGACGCAGCGCTCCGCTGGAGCGGGATTTTCACCGGGCCCGCCGCGAGCGAGCGCGCGTTGCTGCTCGACACCTTGCGCGGCCAAGGCCTGGTGCTGCCGCTGTCGTGGGATATTTTCCTCTATTCCGTGGTGATTTCCGAATTCACCGCGGAATACCAGGCGGGATGGTGGATCCCCTATCGCATCACCTGCACCGTGCTGCAGGATGAATTGCAAATGATCGAAGGTGTTGCAGCCTCGCTCAGCGAGCAGACGAGCGGCGATCTCGCCACCGCCGGCAGCCTCCTCGGCGGCACCAACATCAATTTCGCCGCGGCCCAGAGCGCGATCGCCGCGCCCGGCGCGACCACGCTTGGCACCAGCGCCTATCTCGGCGCGCAGAACGCCGTGGGCGGCCTGCAGAGCAGCGTCGCCAGCGGCATGGGCGCGGCCGCGAGCGCGCTGGCCAGCAGCGCCGGCCCGCTCGCCACCAGCAATGCCGCCGCCGGCGCCGCGGCGCTCACCAGCGCGACCAGCGCCGCCGGCACCCTCGCAGCCCTCGCCACCGCCGGGGGCTATGTCGGGCGCACCGCGACCAATTTGCAAAACGCGAGTTCCTGATGCAGACGATCACCATCGCCGGCGGCAATCTCTTCCAGCTCGCGGCGCTTTATCTCAACGATGCGACGCAATGGATCCGCATCGCCGAGCTTAACAACCTCAGCGATCCGATGCTGAGCGGGCTCAACACGCTGCTCATCCCCGACGTCAACCCCAACGCCACCGGCGGCATCGCGCAACAATGAGCGGCTTGCTCGGCAATCCGCTTTCGCCCGGCGAAAACGCGGCAAGCGGCCTCGTCGGCACCGCGCTTCTGAGCGGCGGCGCGGCACCGGAGGGCGTCTCGGCGGGCGGGGTGGTGCGCGCGCCACGGCTCCGCGCCCTGATCAACGGCGTCCCCGTGCTCGGCGTCCGCCAAGCCTATGTCAGCGCCAACAACCATTATGCCGCCGACACGTTCGCCCTGGTCATCGCGCTCGGCGCCGATCCCGTGGCGACACCGGCGTTCTGGGCGGCGCAGAGTTTTATCATGCTGGAGCTGCAGGCCGGCTTCGCGCCGCTTAGCGCGCCGCTCGGTGCGACGTTCTGGAACAGCCTGATCATCGGCGCGGTGGACAGCCTCGAGATCGACGCGCTCCGCCAGAGCGTGCGGCTGCAAGGGCGTGACCTGACCGCCGCGTTCATCGCGACCCGCACCCAGCAAAGCTACGCCAACCAGACCGCGTCGGCGATCGCCAGCACGCTTGCCGCCGGCCATAACATGGCGGCGGTGGTGACGCCGACGACGACACCGGTCGGGCGCTACTACAACAACGAGCACGACCGCATCACGCTCGATCAGTTTTCCCGCGCGACGACGGAATGGAATCTTCTGGTCTGGCTCGCCGAGCGCGAGGGATTCGACGTTTTCGTATCCGGCACGACGCTCTATTTCCAGCCGCCCAATCCCAATCCGGCGCCGGCGCTGACAGTTTCGGCCGATGCCTCGTTTGGCGGGGGCGCCAATGTGATCGATCTCCGCATGGAGCGCGCGCTCACGCTGGCGGGCGATATTTCCGTGACGGTAAAGAGCTGGAACAGCCGCACCGCGAGTGCGTTCACGCAAAGCGTCA
Source organism: Pseudomonadota bacterium (assembly GCA_021801255.1). Taxonomy (GTDB): domain Bacteria; phylum Pseudomonadota; class Alphaproteobacteria; order Acetobacterales; family Acetobacteraceae; genus Acidibrevibacterium. Next base: position 58,854 of record JAJYYH010000033.1, on the reverse strand, counting down.
GCGCCAGCGGCGTCGTGGGCCTCGGTCAGCAGGGCGCCGCGCCGCAGAGCTATGTTTTCGTGCGGCCCAATCTTTCGCCCGATGAAGCGCTGAAATACGCGATGACCAAGCTGCAGGAGCTGACCCAGCATGAGCGCGTCGTGGTGATCCGCCTGCCCGGCGAGCTGGCGCTTTCGCCGCGCGACATGATCGCGGTTGCCGGCAGCGGCACGGCGTTCGATCAAACCTATTTTATCGACACGATAGAGCGCGAGATCAGCTTCGATGGCGGCTTCACCGAGCGCATTCGCGCGAAGAACACGTCGCCCCAGCGCCAATTCACGCCGCCCGCCAATCTCGTCGTCGGCACGACCACGCCCTGAACGGAAGCGATTGCCATGGAACGGCTCTGGAACGCGCTCCGCGCTCAGGCGGGCGCGCTCGACCAGGCGCTCGCGCAGCCGCGCTTCGGCGTGGTCGCGAGCGTCGATCCGAACAGCTATACGGCGCGCGTGCTGTTGCAGCCCGAGGGTGTTCTGAGTGGCTGGCTGCCGGTACTTTCGCTCTGGGTTGGCAATGGCTGGGGTCTGAGCGCGCTGCCCTCGCCCGGCGATCAGGTTCTCGTCGTCGCCCAGGAGGGTGATTCCGAACATGGCATCGTGCTCGGTGCCGCCTACAATCTCAACCAGCCGCCGCCCGCGGCACCCGCCGGCGAGTTTTGGCTGGTGCATCAATCGGGGAGTTTCATCAAACTCCTGGCCGACGGCTCGATCGCGGCGAATGCCACGCAATTCACCCTGACGGGTAATCTCAACGTCACCGGCTCGATCACCGCGAGCGGCGAGGTTGCCGATGGCCACGGCACGCTGGCCAGCCTGCGCGGCGCCTATGACGCGCATACCCACACCGTCGAGGGCACCACGACCTCGCCGCCGAGCCCACAGAACTGAGAAATCACGCGCACCATGAACGATCTTTTCCAGCAATGGGGCAATGATCTCGCGGTCAGCCCGACCGGCGATCTGGCGCTTGCCGCAGGCGCTGTGCGCGGCCAGCAGCGCGTGCTGCGCCGCCTCCTCACCAATCCCGGTGATTACATCTGGCAACCGAGCTACGGCGCCGGGCTCGCGCAGTTCGTGGGCCAGCCCGCGAACCCGTTGCAGATCGCGGCGGTGATCCGCACGCAAATGCTCAACGAAGCAGTGGTCGCACCAACACCGGCACCCGCCATTGCCATCTCCGCCGACACCACCGGCACGCTCAGCGTTTCGATCAGCTATGTCGATGCGCCGAGTGGGGAGACGCAGGTTTTGTCCTTTGCCATCGGGAATGCGCCATGACGCTCAACCTGCAGAATTTTTCAACCCTGGTGCAGAACGCCGCCGCCGCCGTGCAAGGAGCGAGCAGCGCGCTGCTCGATCTTTCGGTGGGTTCGGTGCTGCGCGCCATACTCGAAGCGAGCAGCTCGGTCGCGCTCTGGCTGCAATGGCTTATTCTCCAGGTGCTGTCGATGACCCGCGCGGCAACCAGCGCGGGGTCCGATCTCGATAGCTGGATGGCGGATTTTGGCCTGACGCGCCTTCCCGCCGTCGCCGCCTCAGGCACCGTCACCTTCTCGCGCTTCACCCCGAGCAATACCGCGCTCGTGCCCGTGGGCGCGACGGTGAGCACCGCCGGTGGCACCGAGAGTTTCACGGTCGTCGCCGACCCCGCCAATCCCGCCTGGAGCGGGACGCTCAACGGCTATGTGCTGGCCGCCGGCCTCGGCGCACTCAGCGTGCCGGTCGTGGCGACGACACCGGGTGCGGCGGGAAATGTTCAGCCAGCCACCGTGACATTGCTCGGCACCGCGATGCCCGGCGTCGATCAGGTGAGCAATCCGCTGGCCTTCACCGGCGGCCTGAACGCCGAGACCGACGCGGCGTTTCGCGCCCGTTTTGTCAACTACATCAATTCCCGCTCGCTGGCGACGCCAATCGCCGTCGGCTACGCGGTGAGCAGCGTGCAGCAGGGCCTGAACTACCTGATCGCCGAAAACACCAACGCCGCCGGCGCCGCGCAGATGGGGTTTTTCACCGTGACCATCGATAATGGCACCGGCAATCCGCCGGCGAGCCTGTTGCAGACCGTGAGTGCCGCGATCGAGGCGGTGCGTCCGATTGGCTCCAGCTTCGCCGTCCTTGGTCCCGTTGATGTGCCGGTCGCGATCGTTCTCACCGTCACCATCGCCGCCAATGCCACGCTCGCCACCATTGTCGGGGAAGTCGCGCAAGCGATCACCCTCTACGTCGATGCCTTGCCGATCGGCGCCGGCCTCGCCTATTCGCGCATCGCGCAGCTCGCCTATGACGCCGATCCGGCGGTCGTCAACGTCACCGACATGACCCTCAATGGCACCACGGCCGACATCACGCCGCCGGCCAATGGCGTCGTCAAGGCCGCGAGCGTGGTGGTGAACTGAGATGGCAACCGGCGACCAGAACGATATGGCGTCGCGCATCGCGGCCGTGCTGCCGCCCTGGTTCGGCACGCCGAGCCCGATCTTGAACGCCTTGCTCGCCGGCATCGGCGCGATCTGGGCCTGGCTCTACGCGCTCCTCGCCTATGTCAAGCTCCAGACCCGCATCGCGACGGCGACCGATATTTTCCTCGACATGATCTCGGCTGATTTCTTTGGCGAGAGCTTGCCGCGCGGGCCGGAGCAATCAGATGCCGCCTTTCGTAGCGCGATCGAAAGCGAGATGCTGCGCCCGCGCGGCACCCGCGCCGCCGTCATCGCCGCGCTGACCGCGCTCACTGGACGGGCGCCGCGCGTCTTCGAGCCGGCGCGTCCCGCCGATACCGGAAGCTACAAGCTTGGTGGTGCCGGCTACAATCTTGCCGGCGGATGGGGCGATCTCGGCTTGCCGTTTCAATGTTTCATCACCGCCTATCGCCCGCTCGCCAATGGCATCGCCAATGTCGCGGGCTGGGGCGAGGGTGGCGGCTACGGCGTCGGGCCGATCGAATACGCCGATCTCGCCATGGTCGAGCAAGCGGTGAGCGATGGCGACATCGACGCCGTGATCGCCGCCACCATGCCCGCCGCCACCATCGCCTGGACCCGCATCAGCAACTGAGCCCGCGCGCCCCCGCGCCCGCCCGAGGGAGTTTCCATGGACCGCAACATCGTCTATCCCGGCGCCATTCCGCTTGATACAGACCTGCTCACGATCAATCGCAACGCGCTCGTCGCCTTCGGCTATCTCATGCAGGCGACACTCGGAAGCAACACCGTCGTCGATGGCCTCGCCTGCCAGCCGACGACGCCCGCCTCGCTCAGCGTCACGGTGGGGCCCGGCAGCATCACCACCCTCACCACCATCGATCCGCTTGCCTATGGCTCGTTGCCGGCCGACAACACCGATCCCCTGATCAAGATGGGCATCAACACGGCGGCCACGAGTTTTACCCTGACCACGCCTTCAACCTCGGGCCAGTCGATCAACTATCTGATCGAGGCGGCGTTCGAGGAGAGCGATACCGATCCCGTCGTGCTGCCCTACTACAACGCCGCCAACCCGACGCAACCCTATAGCGGGCCGAGCAATTCCGGCGCCGCGCAGAATACCGCACGCGTCGAAACCGTGCAGTTGCAGATGAAATCGGGCGCGCCGGCGACCACGGGCTCGCAGCTCACGCCCCCCGTCGATAGCGGCTGGGTCGGGCTCTATGTCATCACCGTGAGCTATGGGCAGAGCGCCATCACGGCCAGCAATATCGCAACTCTTCCAGCCGCACCCTTCATTCCTTACAAACTTCCGGCGCTGACGCCGGGCGTCTCGCGCATGGCGGTGATCACCGCGAGCACCGATTGGGTGGTGCCCAACGGGATTTCGCAGGTCAAGGCGCGGCTCTGGGGCGGCGGCGGCGGAGGTGGCGCGGGCGGCGGCGGCGCGGGCGGCGGCGGCGCCGGTGGCGGCTACGCCGAGGGCTATTTCCCGGCGAGCCCTGGCACCCTCATCGCGCTCACCGTCGGCGCCGGCGGCGCTGGCGGTCTTGCCGGCGGGACCACGAGTTTTGGCACGCTCGCCTCGGCCAGCGGCGGGGGCGGGGGGGGAAATGGCACGACCGGCGGGGCCGGCGCGGGCGCCACCAATGGCGGCGTCGGCGCCGGCGGCGCGATCAATTTCCCCGGCCAGACCGGCCAGAACGGCCTGACATTCTCCGGCGGCGGCTTGCTCGGCGGCACCGGCGGCGGCGCGTTCGGCGGCGCCAGCACGTTCGGTCCGGCGGGCAGCAGCACCACCGCTCTGGGCGGCTTCACCGGCGCGTTTTTCGGCTGCGGTGGCTCCGGCGGGATCGCCGGCGGCGGCGGCGGGCCGGGTGGCGCCGGCCTCATCATTGTTGAGTGGTAACGGGAAGGTTTCGGAGTACGCCATGTCAACACCCGCAAGCCATGTCTGGCAGCCCTCGACCGCGCGCACCGTCGTGCTCGACGGCTTCGTCCCGGTGCCGCGCGGCACAGAGGCGCAGGCGCCGCAACTGCCGCTCTGGCCGCTCAAGGATCCGAACGACGTCCTCGACTATCAGTTCGACATCTCGGCCGCCCTCACCGGCAATCCGGGCGATGGCATCGCAACCCTCGGCGTCACCATCGCACCCGACAATCCCGGCGATCTGACGCTCAACGCCGCTCTCGCCAATGGCGCGATCGCAGTGCTGTGGCTCGCCGCCGGACAATCCGGCACGGTCTATACCGTCACCATCACCATCGGCACTTTGTCCGGGCGGACACTCGCGCGGAGCATTCTTCTGCCGGTGATCTCGCTCTCCTCGCTGCCGGCACTGCCCAACGATCTCATCACCAGCACCGGCGCGGTGCTGACCGACCAAAACGGCAACCCGATCCTGATTACCGGGAGCCCGGCATGATGACCATTGACCAGTTGCCGCAGGCGATCTCCGCCTCCGACACTGACGAATTGCCGACGAGCCAGAACGGTGTGACGCGCAAGGTGACGCGCGCGCAACTGCTCGCGGGGGTGCAGCCGGTGATGGCTTTGGCGCCCCATACCCTGCTCGGCAATCCCGGCAATTCGCTGGCGGGGCCGAGCGGGATTGCCATCGGCGCCAATCTCGCGCTGGCCAACGGCACGCTTTCGGCAACCGCCGCGCCCTATTCGGTGCCGCTGCTGCCCACGGGGACCGCGCCGCAAGCCAGCGATCTCGTGCCGCTCGGCCAGAACGGCGGCAATGTCGCGCTCGCCTACGCGAGCTTCATGCAAGGGATCGCCAATGTGGCGGACGTGAGCGCCGGGGCGATGACGGCGATCGCGGCCGGCGCAACTGCCACGCGCCCGCTTGCGGCGTTTCTCGGAGACGCTGTCTCGGTCGAAAGTTTTGGCGCGGTTGGCGATGGCGTCACCGATGACACCGCGGCGCTCAACGCGGCGCTGGCCTCGGGCCGGCCGCTCCGTTTTGGGCCAAAAACGTATTGCGTGACCGGACAATGGACCCCCGCCGGGGCCGCCGTCGTGCTGCTCGGCGTGCCGGGGGAGACCGTGCTCCGCCGTGGCGCGCAATCCACGGGCGGCGCCTGGATTTCGCTCGCCAGCACGAGTTTCATCGCCTCCGGCATTCTCTTCGATGCCAACGCCGCGATCACCGCAGATACCTGGGCGGTTCTGCTCACGCCTTCCTGCACGCGGGCGATTTTTACCGCATGCGGCTTCACCAATGCCGCCAGCCCCAGCATGGGCTCGGGCCTCACCGTGCAGGCTTCCGATCCCGAACATGTGCAGTATGAACTGCGCGATTGCGAGTTTTATGGCAACGCCGTGCATGGGGTCTGGGTGCAGGCGGTGATGGGGGTGGCGATCGCGGGCTGCCGCGCGCACGACAACGGCGCCTATGGCATCGTCATCGACTATACCGACCCGAGCTTCGTGCAAAAACTCCATCTCTGCCAGGTCGTGAATTGCCGGGCGTGGAACAACCAGCGTGGCATCTCGATCGGCAATTTCAATCAGTCCAACACGACGCCTCCGGTCTGGGGCAACGCCGAGCCCGATGCCCTGGCTATTTTGGTCGCCAACAATATCTGCCACGACAACACCTATTATGGCATCGCGGTGGCCGGCCAGGCGCTCGCCGTCGAGGGCAATCTGCTGGTCGATAACGGTGCGCAAGGTGCGGGGATCTTAGCGAATGCTTCCTATAGTCGGGTCGCCGGCAATACCGTCGTCTGGCTCGCCGGGAGCGCGCCCTATGGCATCGACGCGGGTGGCTCGATCCATGGCGATGTGATCGGCAATTTCATCAGCGGCCCCGGCATCGGCATCAATCCCGGCGGCAGCCTCAACATGCGCGTGAGCGGCAACCGCATCCAGAATTGCACGCTCTGGGCCATCCAGGTGAACAATGTCGAGACCGATGGGGCAGGAAATAATTTCGGCTTGGCCTGCGACTTCATGGAAATCTCGGGCAACTGGATCGGGTTTTCCCAAGGTGGCGGCATCGTGCTCCGCGACGGGGCGCAGAATGTCGCGATCCGCGAGAACCGCTTTTGGGGCGCTGGCTCCGCGACGATCGCGCAGTGCCTGAGCTGTGCCACCGACTCGGTCATCATCACGGGCAATTCCTGGAACAACGAGACGCTCTACACGCTCAATCCGGTCACCTCCGGCAGCGGGCCGCAGACCCTCGTTTTCCCCGATGTTCTCGATAGCTTCATGATCACCGCGCCAGGTGGGCCGATCGCCACGATGATTTCGGCCTCGCAGGCGGCGATGGCGGGGACGATCGGGTTCGTGCGCGTTCTCAATGGCGGGGCGAATTATACCAGTGCCACGGTCAGCATTGGCGGCAGCGGCAGCGGCGCCACCGCCATCGCCTATCTCCGCAACGGCACGGTCATCGGCATCGCACTCACCGCGTCCGGCTCGGGCTATGGCGCGATCGGGGCGAGCGTTGCCGTCGCCATCAGCGGCGATGGCACGGGCGCCAGCGCCGTCGCCACGGTCGCAGCCCCCGTGCCCAACGATCGCCGCTTGCGCACGCGCTGCAATACAGAGACCGTGTTCACGCGCGTCGGTTCCTATCCGTTCCAGGAAAACTGGACACTATTCGATCTCACGGTGCCGGCGAACAGCGATGTCGAGTGGACCGGAACCTGGGGCTCGTGGCGCGCCGGCGTGGTGCCGCTCGGCGGCTATCTCGGGTTTCCCGGTGATGGCAGCGTGACAATCGGCAGCGTCAATAATGGCGATTTGCGGCTCCATCCGAACGGCAGCGGCGTCCTCCGCATCACCTCCGATGCCGCGCCCGCGGGCGTGATCTCGGCGATCGGCACGGGCTCGCCCGCCGGCGTGGTGAGCGCACCGCCGGGGTCGGACTATCGCAATCTCGCCGGCGGCGTCGGTGCCACCTACTGGATCAAGCAGACCGGCACCGACGCCAGCGGCTGGCTCGCCATTGCCTGAGCGCAATTTGCACGACCGACCGCCCGCCCGGCACGCATCCCGTTTTCAGCGAAGGTTTTCCTGATGCCAACGATTCCGCAATTGCCGGTTGCAACGACCGCCAATGCCGATGACGAACTGCCGCTCCAGCAGAACGGTGCTACCACCAGTGTCACGGTGGCAACGCTGCTCGCCAGCACGCAGCCCGCGATCACGGTGCCCACCGGCGCGCTGCTCGGTCGCGCGAGCCTCGGCGCCGGCACGCCCGAAACCATCGCGATCGGCAACGGCTTGGCGCTCGCCTCGGCGACCCTTGCCGCCAATATCGGCAGCACCGCCGGCACGGTGGCCGCGGGCAATGACGCGCGCCTCACCGGCGCCCTGCAAAGCGCCAACAATCTCGCTGACCTCGCCAATCCTGCCGCCGCGCGCGGCAATCTTGGGCTGGGCAGCCTGGCGGTGCAGAATGCCGGGGCGGTCGCGATCAGCGGCGGCGCCATCAGCGCGACCGACCTCTCGGGGGCGACCGCGCTCGCCGCTGGCGCCACCACCGCGCGCACGCTTGCCGCGCGCTTTGCCGACCGGCTCAACGTCAATGATTTTGGCCTGGCGCGCGATGGCGTGACCGATGATTCGGTGAAATTCGCCGCCGCCGTCGCCGCCGCGAGCGCCGCCAACAAGGCGCTCTATATTCCCGCGGGCGGGCCGATCCTGCTCGCCGGCGCGGCGCAGGTGATTTTGCAGAACGTCGCGCTGATCGGCGATGGCGGCACCGATTTCGGCTATCCCTATGGCCATGCGGGAAGCCAGATCTGGATCACCGCGACGGCGCAATCGCCATTTCTCATCGGCCCCGCGGTGCTGATCGAGCGGCTCTGTTTTTATTATCCGAACCAGATCGATCAGCCGGGCGGACCGCTCGTCTATCCGCCGCTCCTGCTCGGCAACGCGGCATTACCTGCCGTCGCCGATTTCGTCTTTCGCGACAATCAGGTGACCAACGCCTATGATTTTCTCGCCATGCCGGCGGGGACGACCATGGGTGATGTCTTCATCACCGGCAACCGCATCTGCGCGTTGAACGTCTGTTTCGCCATCCCCAACGCCGCCGATATTCTTTTCATCGCGGATAATTTCTTTTCCTATGGCGTGTTCGAGGATGAAGTGCTGCACTATTCCGGCGGCGGCACCGGGGCGATCACCACGACGAGCTTGACGCTGAGCGCCGGCGCCGCGATCGGCGCCACCGTGCTCGCCGTGACCAGCCTCGAAGGCGTCGTTGTGGGCATGCCGATCTCCGGCAATGCCGCGATCCCGTTCGGCGCCACCATCGCCGAACTTGGCAGCAATACCATCACCCTTTCCGCGCCCCTGCTCGCCCCCCTGGCCAGTGGCGCGACCTGTAACGCCATCCAGAACAGCTACTATCTCCGCGATTATGTCACGACAAACGGGGTGTGGTTGCAGGTCAGTGGCAACGGCAGTCCGACCGCGGCCGCGAGCACGACCAATGGCGGGCCGATCGCCGTCGGCAATTTTGTCTTTGGCTACCGCATTGCGATCCTCGTCGATGGCGGCACGCTCGCCGGCAATTTCGTCGCGACCAGCTTCGATTCCGTGGGCAGCGTGCTCAAGGTGACGGAAAGCGGCACGCTGCTGACCACGAGTTTGCGCAATTTCACCGTCTATGGCTATGTCGCCGATGATTTCGGTGATCCCGCGCCGCTGTTCGAGATCGCCAATCCGGCGCCCAATACCGGGATTTCCACGGCCGGCCCCGACCTCATGCTGAGCGTCTCCGGCATGGAGGTGGGGTTCGCGCAAGGTGCTGTTTTCGATATCAAGGGCGATGCCGTCTATGAAATCCACATCACCGACAGCAAGCTCACGCGCTATAGCCATGGCGGCGTGATCGGGCCGTTTCCGGCGCTCCGCATCGATGCGCCGGCGGCGCGTCTTACGCTTGCCGGCTGCGACATCCTGCCCAATGACGGCGGATTGGGGGTGCAGATCACGGCGATCGCGGCGGCGACGATCACCGGCAATTGCTTCGCGGGCTGCGCCGTGCCCGTCGATATCGAAACCACGACAGGCGCGATCACGCTTTCCGGCAACACCTCGGTCGCCACCTCCGGCGCCTACGCGGTGCAGACGGCGTTGCTCGCGGCGAGCAGCTTCACGGTTGGTGGCGCACCCAAGGCGGGCGATGTCCTGACCTTGACCGCGACCTCGGCGGCACTCATCGGCGGTCAGGCAAGTGCCAGCTATACGGTCGCGAGCGGCGATACGGCGGCAAGCATCGCGCGCAATCTGTGCCATGCCCTCGACGCGGAAATCGCCTTTGTTCCGGCCAGCGTGCTCAACACCGCCCCGGCGGGCGCCACCACCCTCACGCTCTATGACGCGAGCGCGCTCAGTGTCGGCATGGTGGCCCTTGGCAACAGCGCGATCGCGGCGAATGCGACAATCACCGCGATCGCCGGCAACACCATCACGCTGAGTGCGGCCTTGACCGCCGTGCTGCCCTTCAACGGCGCCATCACATTGGCCACGCCGCTCGCCGCGCTCTCGGCTCATTCCGAGGCGGGCACTGGGGTTTTTGTTACGGTGCATCCGGCGAATGGCGAGCTGATCGCCTACGCGCCGGGGAGCGTCACCTGGGAAGCCGCGACCTCGGCCGGTGCCGGCACGACGCTCACGCTGGGCGCGCCCGCCACCGGGGCCGCGGGCAATGTGCTCGATGTCGGCAATGGCTGGGACAAATCCAATCTCGCCTTCGCGCCCCTGATCACCACGGTAACGCCCGAGGCGGTGAACGGCGTGCGGGTGTCAGGCGGGGTCACGACCGCTTCCGTGGGCTTCACGAGTGCTGGGAGCGATGCCGCGATCGCGCTGCAATTCAACACCCAGGGCGCGGCCGAGACGCGGTTTGCCGCGAATGACGCCGATCTCCTGCGGCTTGTTCCGATCAGCGGATTTAGCAATTACCTCGCCCTCTCGCCAGGCTCGGCGAGCCAGGCGGCGGCGCTCGTGAGTGCCGGCGCGCTCCCCGATAGCGGCGTTGCCCTCGCCGGCGCTGGCAACGGCGCCGTGGCGCTCGGCACGGCGGGGGCAAACGGTTCGCCGGTGGCGCTGCTGGGCGCGCGGGCCGAGCAGTCCTACAGCTATCAAACCCCGAGTTCGGGCGCCAGCCTCGCGGTTCCGAACAATTGTTCGCTGTTGCAGATTGCCGGTTCCGCGACGCTCGCAGCCCTCTCTGTCACCCTGCCCGCCGCCCCGATCGACGGCCAGGAGGTGACGATCGCCACCCTGCCGGCGATCTCCGCGCTCACGCTCAGCGCCAATGCCGGCCAGACACTCGCTGGCGCACCGGCGAGCCTCGCCGCCAACAGCGCGCTCCGCTTCGTCTATTTCGCCGCCCCCGCGCTTTGGGCGCGCCTGCAATAGGAAATCCCCCATGGCTCTCGTCAAATCCCTCGATCCCGACAACACCGGCGCCGCCGCGAGCTATTGGCGGATCATCCATCGCCAGGATTTTTTCACGACCGCGCAAATCGAAATCACGCTCGCCGGCTATCTCGATGCGCCGGCGCGGCGCGCCGGGCGGGCGCCGCTCGGGCAGCCGCTCCGCTATCTGCTGGTGCGTGACGATTTCCCGAAAAACACCGACCCGCACATGATTTCAACCGGTCAGCTCTATAGCGCGCTGAAAGCGAAACTCGCCAAGGCGGAGAAGCTGGCGCGCGATGGCAATCCGCGGCGGTGGCCGGAAATCGCGGGCATCGCCGTCAATCCCGCGCTCGCCGGCGCTGGGGATGCGTGATGGAAGAGCGGGCGCGCGGTAATGTCCGCTTCGATGGCGTCATTACCGCGGGAAACCTGCTGTCGCTGATTGGCATGATCGGCGCGGTGCTGACCTCGGTGTTCTATGTCGCGATCGAAATCGGCCACGAGGAAGAGCAGATCACCGCCGAGGCCCGCATTCGTGACAAATCGATCGAGAATCTGCAACAGCAGATGGTCGCTGAACGCAGTGACGAATCCGAGCGCTTCGCCGCGATTGGCCGGCGGATCGATGAAAGCGTGGACGCCGAGCGCGCGGTGATCGCGCAGATCAACGCCTCGCTCGGCCAGATCAACACCCGCCTCGATACCGCGATCATGAGCGCGCGGATGCACGCCCCGGAGCCGTCGCGGCCCTGACGTCGGCGCTTCCCGCGCCGCCCCTCAAACCCGGAGAAAAAAGATGTTTCCCGCCAAATCCGCCGCTCTCGCCGCCGCCCTTGGGGCGGCTTTTTTTATCGCCGCCTGTGCCAATGGCACGGTGACGCTCGGGAGTTTCGCAAGCGAGGCCGATGACATCGCAACCGGCCTCGCCGCCGCCGCCGCTGATTTGCGCCAGGGCAATCTCCTGTCCGCGGCCCAGCTCACGCAAATGGACAACGCGCTGTCGGCGGTGCAGGCGGCGTCGAGCGCGGTGGCGCGCGCCGCCAACGCGGAAGCCGCGCAGCCCGAGGTGGCGCAGCTCGTGGCCGGGGTCAACGCCATGGTCGCGGCACTCTCAGAGGTGCCGAGCCTGCCGGCGCCGGTGCCGGAGATTCTCACCGCCGCCGATGTCATGCTGCCGGTGCTCGAAGCCTCGGTCGGGCTTGCCGTCCCGGTTGCCGCAAGCGCTGCGGCGATGACGCCGGCCGAGGCGGACGCCATTCTTGCTGGCCAGGCCGCGCAGTTTCGCCATGGTGGCTGATGCCGCCCTCGCCCGCATCGCCGCATCCGCCTATACGGAGGCGCCCGATTGGGCGGTGGGCGATGTCCACGCCATCGCGCGCACCCATGGTGGTGTTCCGGTGATCGCCTGTCGCGGCACCACCGCCGATCCACGCGACTGGCTGCGCGATCTTGCCATCCGTCCGCTGTTCGATCGCCAACTCGGCTGCTGCCATGCCGGGTTTCTCGAAGGGGCGCGGGCGCTTTGGAGTGCGATGGCGGGGCTCGATGGCACCGGCGTCGTGCTCACCGGGCACAGCATGGGGGGCGCGCTGGCGCTGTTGCTCGGCGGGCTCGCGGTTGCGGCGGGGATGGCACCGCGCGCCGTCGTCACCTTCGGCGCGCCGCGCGCGGGGTCGTGGCGGCTGCGGCGCCGGCTCGCAAAAACCCCGCTCCGGCTCTATCGCAATGGCGATGACCCGGTGCCGGACGTGCCCTTTCTGCCCGGTCTCTATCTCCACCCGCGCGCGCTCATCGCGATCGGCGCACCGGCGCTCGATCCCTTCGCGGATCACCCGGTCGCCGCCTATGAAAGGGAACTTTCGGCATGACCGATCACGGCCCGATGAAACTTGGCCGCACGCGCGGGGCCGCGCCGGATCCGCGGATCCGCCCGCTCGCGCGCTATGGTGTGACCGACATCCTCGCCCCGCCGGCGATCGATTGGTATTCGCGCATCCCCGCCTGGCCGATGCTCGCCAACGATACCGTTGGCGACTGCACGGTTGCGGCGATCGGCCACGTCATCCAGCAATGGACCACCTACACCGACGCGCAAGCGGTGGTGATGGACGATGCGCACGTGCTCGCCGCCTATGGCGCGATCGCGGGCTATCGGCCGGGCGATCCGGCGAGCGATCGGGGTGCTGCGTGCAGTGCGGCGTTGCGCTACTGGATCGTTGCCGGCATGGCGACGCCCGCGGGCGGGCCGGACACCCTCACCGGGGCCGCAACCCTCGATCCCCGCGATCTCGAAGCCGTGCGGGGCGCGATCGCGACGTTCGGCGCGCTCTATGCCGGCCTCGCGCTGCCGCTTTCGGCGCAGAACGAGGACATCTGGCGGGCGACCACGGGCGCGCCGGGAAGCTGGGGCGGGCATTGCGTGCCGCTGGTGGGCTATGACGCGACGGGCCCGGTTTGCGTCACCTGGGGCGGGCTCAAGCGCATGACCTGGGCGTGGTGGGGCGTCTACGCCGAGGAAGCCTACGCCCTCTTGAGCCCGGACTGGATCGACGCGCAGGGGCGTGATCCGGCGGGGCTCGACTGGGCACGGCTCGCGGGGGATATGGCGGCGTTGCGAGCGGGGTGAGCGCTGGGAAGAAATTGACTACGGCGCGGGCAGCCCCTAAGACTGGTGGGCAATCGGGGGCTTCGCCGATGGACCAGAAAGTCACCCCGCCGCGCCGGCCCATTTTGCCGCCCGGCATCGATGCCCGTTCGGCCGCGGTGTTGCGCGAGATCGTCGAGCAGTATGTCGAGACCGGCGAGCCGGTCGGCAGCCGCACCCTCTCGCGCCGCCTGCCGCTGGCGCTGTCGCCGGCGACCATTCGCAATGTCATGGCCGATCTCACCGAGTCGGGCCTGCTCTATGCGCCGCACACCTCGGCCGGGCGGCTGCCCACCGAGCGCGGCTTGCGGCTGTTCGTCGATGGGCTGTTGCAGTTCGGCGATTTGTCGGAAGAGGAGCGCGAGGCGATCAGTGCCGCGCTCGCGGCCTCCGGACGCAGTCTCGAGGACACGCTAGCCGAGGCCGGCTCGCTGCTTTCCGGCCTCTCGGCGGCGGCCGGCTTGGTGCTCGCGCCGAAATCCGATAGCGCGCTCAAGCATATCGAGTTCGTCCCCTTGGGCTCGGGCCGGGCGCTCGTCGTGCTGGTCAATGCCGAGGGCCAGGTCGAGAACCGGGTGATCGATACCCCGCCCGGCCTGCCGCTTTCGGCCTTGCAGCAGGCGAGCAACTACCTCAACGCGCGGCTTTCGGGCCGCCCGATCGCCGAGCTGCGGCGCCTCGTTGCCGCCGAGATCGCCGCCAACCGCACCGAGCTTGACCAGCTTTCGGCCGCCGTCGTCGCCGCCGGCCTCGCCACCTGGACCGGCGAGGGGCGCAGCGGCAGCCTGATCGTGCGCGGCCAGGCCAAGCTGCTCGCCGATGTCACCGCGCTCGACCGGCTGAGCACGATCCAGCGGCTTTTCGAGCGGCTGGAGACCCAGGAAACCATGCTCAAGCTCCTGGAACTGGTTGAGGTTTCCGAGGGCGTGCGGATTTTCATCGGCGCCGAGAGCGGCCTGTTCGACGCCGCCGGCCTCTCGATGGTGGTGGCGCCGGCGCGCAACGCCGCCGATCGCATCGTCGGCGCGATCGGCGTGATCGGGCCGACGCGGATCAATTACGGGCGGATCATTCCGGTGGTTGATTACACGGCGCGGGTGATCGGGCGGTTGCTGGGGTAGGACCAGCCCGATCTGGACATTGCGCTGCGGATTTGATCCGCGTCCTCCTGTGTGGAAGGCCCGTTCGTTCAAAAATAATCGTTGTACTTCGAACCCCTGCCGTCCACACTGCTTTCTCTATCTTGAGAGGCGCGGCATGCTGTGGCAGGAGCGGATCGAGAACTACGCGCGGGAAACCGGCTTCCCGAAATGCCTGTTTGTCGGCCCGGATGGGCGCGTGGTTGGAACCTGGATCATGGGAAATGACTACCGGGTGAAATCGGCCTATTATGGCGGCTATCCGGCGGGATACCTCCGCCGCATCCGCGCCCTTTTCCCTGACAAGAAGCGGCCGCTCCATCTGTTCAGTGGCCAGGTCGATCTAGCGGCCTTCCCCGGCGATACGGTGGACATCAACCCCGAGCTGAAACCGACCTATGTGGACGACGCCCAGACCCTTGAGCGCGTGCCGCTGGAAAAATATGACCTCGTTCTTGCCGACCCGCCTTACAGCGTCGAGGACGCGGACCACTATGAAACGACCATGGTGAAGCGCAACGTCGTCATGCGCGCGCTGCAACGCCTGCCCATCGGCGCGCATGTGGTGTGGCTCGACCAGGTGCTGCCGATGTATCGCAAGGATGCTTTCGAGCAGGAAGCCGCCATCGGCATGTGGAAGTCAACGAACCACCGATTCCGGGGCATTACGATCTTCCGACGCCGCGACGCGGCGATCTCGCAAAACGTCGCCTCGGCCGCTCGGCGCCGCGCCGCGAACCGCGCCGGGCGTCGGGAGGCATGATTTACTTTTAACTTAATTTTCTATTAATCAACCTATATGATGATTGACTGGGGAAATCGGAAAGACGGAACAATGCCACGCGGGCCAAAAGGTGAAAGACGACCAGCCGATATGATCGGCCGCGCCGTCCAGGTGGCGCGGCTATCGGTCGGGCTGGGGACGGAAAAATTGCGCGAGAAGTCGGGGAGAGTCGGAAGCGGAATGGCGGGCGCGAAGGCGCGGGCAGAAAATAGGGCGCCAGAAGCTCGGTCTGCTGTGGCGAGAAAGGCCGCATCTGCGCGATGGAGGTAAGCATGGACCGGCGGGAAATAAAAGATATTGTTAAGGACACTTTTGAAGAAAGATTCCCTGGTGTTCAAATTGAACGGCTCTCGGTTAAGCGCAGCTTGGACGATGACGGAGATGAAATCCTCCAAATTGTTGTGGTATTGGCTGGGCGTGGATCGCAGTTGAATCGTGAAGGACTTGTTGGATTCGTTCGTCACTTAAGGACTAATCTAATGCAAGAAGACATCAGTGGATTCCCGTTGCTGAGTTTTGTTAATAGCAGCGAAGCCCGCAAGTTGAAACTTGAATCCGTATGATCTTCTAAAAACCGCCGAAATTTTACTGGCTTCCAATAAACGGAGGCCAGCAATGGTTAGTTGCCGGAGAGCGGTTAGCTCTTGCTATTATGCATTATTCCACTGCCTCGCGCGGGAATGTGCCGATTTACTCATTGGAGGCATAGGCTCTCGCCGGAGTGAAGAAGCGTGGAGGCAGATGTATCGGTCATTAGAGCATAATCAGGCAAAAGAAAAATGCATTAATGGCAATATGATAAAAAAGTTTCCAAAGGGAATCGAGGACTTCGCCAATACGTTTGTAACTATGCAACAGAAACGTCACAAGGCGGATTACGATCCGTTCGAGGTCTTCACGAAATCATCAGTTGAGTCTGATATTGTCTTAGTAGAGGAAGCAATTAAAAAATTCAAGCTTGAACCTGCTAGCGACCGACGCGCCTTCTGTGCTTATGTCATTCTAAAGAGACATACATGGAACTGAAAATAATGCTTGATATTCCAAACTAACCACGCCGGTATTCCGAAAACACCCCTCCGTCATGGGGCCTGGGGCCTTTGGCCCCAGCGGATCCCAATGGGGGATGGGGGCAGCGCCCTCGCCTTTTCTAATATTTCCCGCGCGAGCTTGGCCGGCAACCCCCCGCCCGTGACGCCCCGCATGGGCGCGCCGTCGTCGTTGCCGAGCCAGACGCCGACCAGCAGCCCCTCGGTGCCGCCGATGAACCAGGCGTCGCGGTAGTTTTGCGAGGTGCCGGTTTTGCCGGCGACGGCGAGACCGGGTAGGGCGGCGGCGCGGCCGGTGCCGCTGGTCACCACCGCCTCCAGCATGCGCCGCATCATCAGCGCCTGCTCGGGGCGGATCACCGCGACGCGGGAGGCGCTGGCGCCGGCACGGAATTGCGGGCGGACGCGAAAGCCGCCGTTGAAGAACGGTGCGTAGGCGGTTGTCAATTCGAGAAGTCCGAGGGACGCGGTGCCGAGCGCCAGCGAGGCGTCGTCGGGCAGCGGATCGGTGAGGCCGAGTTTTCGCGCCGTCGCGATCACGACGCGCGGCCCGCCCGCGCGCAGCAGGAGGCGCACCGCGGCGGTGTTGGAGGATTGCGCCAGCGCCGTGGTCAGCGTGATCGCGCCCTGATAATGGTGCTCGATATCGGCGGGCGCCCAGGCGCCGAGGTGCAAGGGCGCGTCTTCCACCAGGCTCTCGGGCGTCTCGCCGTGTTCCAGCGCGGTGAGCCAGACGATCGGCTTGAACGCCGAGCCGGGCTGGCGGCGGGCTTGGGTGGCGCGGTTGAAGTCGCCCCCGGCGAGGTTTTCCGCCCCGCCCACCATCACCCGCACCGCGCCCGTCGCCGCCTCCAGCACGACCACCGCGCCCTCTGATACCCCCAAGGCGCGGCCGGGACCGTCGAGCAGGGCGGCCAGCGCCCGTTCGGCGGCTTGCTGGAGGGGCAGATCGAGGGTGGTCTGGAGCACGACGTCGCGGCCCTCGGGCAGGCTCGCCTCGGCCTCTTCGGCCGCCCAGTCGGCGAACCAGCCGCCGGCGCCCTGGGCGTGGGCGGGAAGTGCGATGGCGCGGGCGGCGGCCGCGGCTTGCGGGGCGCTGATCGCGCCCGTGGCGAGCATGGCGTCGAGCACCTGGCGGGCGCGAGCGGCGGCGGCCTCGGGGTTGGTGTGCGGGTTGAAGCGGGCGGGCGCGCGGGCGAGGCCCACGATCAGCGCCGCTTGCCAGAGCGTCAGTTTCCGCGCCCCGACGCCGAAATAGACCCGCGCGGCGGCATCGACGCCATAGGCGCCGGCGCCGAGATAGACGCGGTTGAGCCAGATTTCGAGGATCTCGGCGCGGCTGAAATGGTCATAGAGCCAGAAGGTCAGCAGCACTTCCTGGAATTTCCGCCGCCAGGTGCGGGAATTGTTCAAGAACAGGGTTTTCGCGACCTGCTGGCTCAATGTCGAGCCGCCCTGGACGATGCGGCGGGCGCGGAGATCGACGAAGGCGGCGCGCAGCAGGCCGCGCCCGTCGAGCGCGCCGTGGCTCCAGAAGCGGCGATCCTCGACGGCGACGGCGGCTTGCGCGACATAGGGCGGCAGGTCGCGCAGGCGCACGATATCGCCGACCGTATCGCCATAGCGGGCGAAAATCCGCCCCGATTGATCGGCGAGCGCCAGGCTCGGGCGGCGCAGCGCGTGCGCCTCCTCGGGGCGCGGCAGATCGTGGATGAGCCAAAGGCCCAGCCCCGCGACCGCGAGCCCGCCCCAGACGAGGACAAAAACCCCGCCCACCAGCCCGCGCCGCAGCCAGCGCCAGCCGCGCCCCTTGTTCAGCGGCGCGGGCTTCAGCAGAGTGGGGGTTTCAAGCCGGGGGTGCTTCATGCGGGGTCTGTTTCTCGACGCGGATGCGACGATGGCGGCGGTGTTCGCGCGGGTCAGGCGGGACGATGATCCGCCGATCACGGTGAACGCGGCAAGCCGCGTCGCGCCCGAGGCGCTGCCCGCCCTGCTCGCCGGCTATGATTTCGTGCTCGATGACCACTCCGCCCTGCCCACCGCGGCGCTGAAAAACTGCCCGACGCTGCGCCACGTCATTTTCCTCGGCACCGGCGCGCGCAGCTACATGCAGCCCGAGGCGCTGGCCGAGCTTGGCATCACCGTCCATACCATCAAGGGCTATGGCGATACCGCGGTCGCCGAACATACGATCGCGCTGATGTGGGCGGCGGCGCGCGGCATCGCGCGGATGGATCGCGGCGTGCGGGCGGGCCTCTGGCCACGGGTTTCGGGGGTGCAGCTCACCGGCAAGACGCTCGGGCTGATCGGCTTTGGCGGCATCGCCGCCGAGGTCGCGCGGATCGCGCGGGGCGCGGGGATGCGGGTCGTGGCCTGGAACCGGAGCCCGAAGGCGGCGGCGGGCGTCGCGTTCCTGGCGCTGGAGGAGCTGCTCGCGGCGAGCGACGTGGTTTCGCTGCATCTGCTGCTCACCGATGAGACACGGGGGTTTCTCGACGCTGCCCGCCTCGCGCGCCTCAAACCGGGGGTGATCGTGGTGAATACGGCGCGCGGGGCGCTGATCGACGAGGCGGCGCTGCTCGCGGCACTGGAGAGCGGGCGGATCGGCCACGCCGCCCTCGATGTCTTCACCACCGAGCCCCTGCCGGCGGGGCATCCGCTGGCGGCGCTGGAAAACGTGACATTGGCGGCGCATAGCGGCTTTTTCACCCCCGAGGCGAACGAGACCCTGCTGCGGCGCGCCCTCGATATCGCGGCGCGGCTCGCGCGGGAGTAAAATCAGCCGGCGCGGACGTGGCGAAACGGTAGACGCAGCAGACTTAAAATCTGCTTTCCCTCGGGAAGTGCGGGTTCGACCCCCGCCGTCCGCAGAGCTGGCCGAGCGCAGAGCTGGCCGAGCGCTGAACTGGCCGACCGCTGGCGCTCGCGGCTTATCGCGCGGAGATTTTTTTCAAGCTCTCAGCGCAGGCAAGCTCTCAGCGCAGGGCGGAAAAGCTCGTCGGCTGGAGAAAGCTGTTGGTGATCGTGGCGACGATCTGGCCGTCGCGTTCGGTCTCGGCGCGTTTGGCGAGCCATTCCGGATCGCTCATGAAACCGTTCCAGACGCGCTCGCGCTCGGCCATCGAGTCCCATTCCAGAAGATAATAGAGATCCTGGTTGGTCGCCCCCACCAGCACCGTCCAGAATCCCACCGGGCGGATCTTGTGGCGTTCCCAAATTTTCAGCGTGATGGTCTCGAACCGCTGGAGCAGGGCCGGCAGCCGGCCCGGCAGGCAGCGATAGACGCGCAATTCATGGATCATTTTTTCCTCCCCCGATCGATGCGCGGGCGAGCATGCAAGGTTTGCGCGCCAGGGGGCAAGACAGGCGGCGCGAAGCGCGGCAAGATGGCTTCTCGTCCCACGCGCCCGGCGGGCAACAAGGAGCGCAGCGCCATGACCGAGTTTCCCCTGACCCTCAACCCGGAACCCAAGGCGCCGCCGCCCGATGCCAGCCTGAAATTCGGCACGGTCTTCACCGATCACATGTTCGTGATGAACTACGCCGCCGGACGCGGCTGGTTCGATCCGCGCATCGAGCCCTATCACGCTTTGGCGCTCGACCCCGCGACCTGCGTCCTGCACTACGCCCAGGCGGTATTCGACGGGCTCAAGGCGTTTCGCGGCGCGGACGGGAAAATCCGCCTGTTCCGCCCGGACCGCCACGCCGCCCGGCTCAACCGCTCCTGCGCGCGGCTCTGCATCCCCGCCCTCGATCCCGCGCTGGTCGAGCGCTCGTTCCGCGCCCTGGTCGGGGTCGATCAGCGCTGGGTGCCGAAACTTCCCGGCACCGCGCTCTATATCCGCCCGACGGTGATCGCGACCGAGCCTTTCCTCGGCGTCCGCCCCTCCGAGAGCTATCTCTATTACGTCATCCTGAGCCCGGTCGGCGCCTACTACCCGGAAGGCATCAACCCGGTGAAAATCCTCGCGACCGGCGAGCATGTCCGGGCGCTGCCCGGCGGGCTCGGCGCGGCCAAGACGGCGGCGAATTACGCCGCGAGCCTCTATCCCGCCGAGGAGGCGCATCGCCTGGGCTTTACCCAGGTGCTCTATCTCGACGGCGCCGAGCACCGCTTCCTCGAAGAAGTCGGCACCATGAACATCATGCTGAAAATCGGCGAGGAGGTCATCACGCCGCCGCTCGGCGGCTCCATCCTCGCCGGGATCACCCGCGAATCGGTGCTCGCCCTGCTCGGCGACTGGGGGATCAAGGTCGTCGAGCGGCCGATCAGCATCGAGGAGGTGGTCGCCGCCATCGCCGCCGGCACGCTTACGGAAATGTGGGGCACCGGGACGGCGGCGGTGATCTCCCCGGTCGGCGAACTCGGCTACAAGGAAAAGCGGTATGTGATCCGGAATGGCGGGATCGGCACCCTGACCCAGCGGCTTTACGATGCGATCGTCGGCATCCAGTATGGCACCGCGCCCGATCCGCGGGGCTGGGCGAAGCCGCTCGCGCTGCCCGAGCCGGCGCTGGCGTGAACGCGATGACGGCGGAGGATCTCTGCTTCACCCCGGCGACCGAGCTTGCCCGGCTCTATCGCGCCGGCACCCTCTCGCCGGTCACGGTGGTCGAGGCGGTGCTCGCGCGGATCGCCGCCCATGACAACAAAATCAACGCCTTCGTGACCGTTTGTGGCGAGAGCGCGCTGGCCGAGGCGCGCGCGGCGGAGCACGGCTTCAAGGCCGGCCACCCGCTCGGCCCGCTCGCCGGCATTCCCGTGACACTCAAGGATTTGACGCTAACCGACGGTATTCCAACGCAATATGGCTCCAAAACCCGTCGCGGCTTCATCCCCGACAGCGATGCCCCGATCGTCACCCGGCTGCGCCGGGCCGGGGCGATCGTGCTGGGCAAAACGACGACGCCGGAATTCGGCTGGATTGGCACCGGGCGAAGCCCGCTCACCGGGCTCACCCATACGCCCTGGCGTATCGGGCTGACCTCGGGGGGCTCCTCGGCGGGGGCGGGGGCGGCGGCGGCGGCGGGGTTCGGGCCGCTGCATCAAGGGAGCGATGCCGCCGGCTCGGTGCGCCTGCCGGCGCATTTCTGCGGCGTCTATGGCCTCAAGCCGAGTTTCGGGCGGGTGCCCATCCATCCCGTCTCGAACACCGACTACAGCTCCCATCTCGGCCCGCTCACCCGCACCGTGGCCGATGCCGCGCTGATGCTCAAGGTGATGGCCGGCCCGCACCCTTGGGACCACACCAGCCTGGAAGCCCCGCCCGCCGATTACCCGGCACTGCTGGAGGCCACCCCCGCCCGCCCGCGCCTCGCCTACAGCGCCGATTTCGGCCATGCCCGCGTCGATCCCGAAATCGCCGCCCTGGCGCGCGCCGGAGCCGAACGCCTGGCGGCAGCACTCGGGGTTCCCCTCCATGAGGCCCATCCGGCCTGGGGACCGCTCGGGCCCGAGCTGATCCGCTTCTTCTGGCCCGCGCACTGGTCGGTCCACGCGCCCAAACTCGCGCAGTTCCGCGCCGAGATGGACCCGGGCTTCGTCGCCTGCATCGAGGAGGGGACGCGCATCGGCGTGAGCGCGTATCAGCTCATGCGCGAGCGCAAATACGCCTATATCCGCGATATCGAAATTTCCTTTGAAATCTGGGATTTCCTGCTCTCGCCCGCCGCCTCGGTCGCGGCCTTCCCCGCCGATCGCCTGGTGCCCGAGGGCTGGGCGGCGCATCCCTGGGACTGGCTCGCCTGGGCCGAATTTTCCTATCCCTTCGATCTCTCGGGCAACCCCTCGGCCTCGCTGCCCTGCGGCTTCACAAAGGCGGGGCTGCCGGTCGGGCTGCAAATCACCGGGCGGCGGTTCGACGATCTCGGGGTGCTGCAGCTCTCCCGCGCCTTCGAGCGCGCCGCCCCCTGGGCGGGGGCGCGACCGCCCTTATGACGCCGCGCGCCACGCTCACCCTCGGGGTCTATGGCAGCGCCTCGACCTGGGTCTTCAATGTCGCGCGCGAAATGCTCAACGCCGCCCACGGCACCGAGCAGGTCGCGGCCTATTATGCCGATTCGATGGCCAAGATTCTCACCGATCCCGGCGTGATCGGCCGCTATGTCGTGGTCAAGATGCACAACGGCGATGCCTCGCTCGCCGGCTTCATCCATCTCGCTGAGCCGCTGCTCCTGCTCAGCCTGCGCGACCCGCGCGATGCCGTGGTCTCGATGATGACGCGCTTTGCCGTGCCCTTCGCGCAGGCGGCAAGCGGCGTCGGCCGCAGCGCCCGCGTCGTGCTCGCCTGCGCCGAGATGGGGTTTCCCGTGCTGCGCTACGAAGACCGCTTCTTCGACCGGCCCGAGACCCTCGACACCCTGGCCGGCGCGCTCGATGTGGCGCTGTCGCCGGGGGTGAAGGCGGAGATTTTCGCCCGCTACCAGACCGACGCGGTGCGCGCGCTGGCGGCCTCGGTCGAGACCCTGCCGGCGGCGCGGCTGGAAGGCGATCCGGCGGTCGATGTCTATGACCGCGTGACGCAAATCCATCGCAACCATATCGGCGATGGGGCGAGCGGCAAATGGCGCGCCCGGCTCGCGCCCGAGGAACAGCGGCAGCTCTGCGCCGACCTCGCCCCGGTCCTCGCCCGTTTCAACTATCCCCCGGCCTAAACATGCAACCGCTCGCCGCGACCGTGCTGCCGGTCTTGCGCCGGCTGCCGCCCGAGACCGCGCACGCCCTGGCCCTCTGCGGCCTCCGCTTGGGCCTCGCGGGGCGCGACACAACCCCGCCCGATCCCGCCCTCGCGCAGACCCTCTTGGGCCTCCGCTTTCCCAACCCGATCGGGCTTGCCGCCGGTTTCGACAAGAACGCGGTGGCGCTCGCCCCCCTGATGGCGCTCGGCTTCGGCTTCATCGAGGCCGGAACCGTGACGCCCCGGGCGCAGCCGGGCAACCCGCGCCCGCGCCTCTTTCGCCTGCCCGCGGAGCGGGCGCTGATCAACCGGATGGGGTTTCCCGGCGACGGCCTGGCGGCGTTTTGCGCCCGCCTCGCCCGGCTTGGCGCGCGCCCCGTGCCGCTCGGCGCCAATATCGGCCTCAACAAGGAGGGCGCCCAGCCGGCGCGCGATTTCGCCGCCCTGGTCGCCCGCCTCGCGCCGCTGGTGGACTATGTCACCCTCAACGTCTCCTCACCGAACACGCCGGGCCTGCGCGATTTGCAGGCAGGCGGCCCGCTCGGCGCGATCCTCGCCGCGATCCGCGCCGCGACCGCGACGCCGCCGCCGCTTTTCGTCAAACTCGCTCCCGATCTCGACCGGGAGGCCCTGCGCGAGGTCGTTGCCACCTGCTGCCAGGGTGGCGTGAGCGGCCTGATCATCGCCAACACCACCCTCGCCCGCCCACCCGGCCTGCGCGGCAAGGCCGCCGGCGAAGCGGGCGGGCTTTCCGGCCCGCCGCTGATGGCGCGCGCGACGCGGATGCTCGCCGCGACCGCAGAGCTCCTCGCCGCGCACCGCGCGAGGTGGGGGGAAAAAATCCTGATCGGGTGCGGCGGCATCACATCGGGGGCGGACGTGCTGGCAAAAATCCGCGCCGGCGCCCATCTGGTGCAACTCTACACCGCGTTCGTCTATGACGGCGCGGCCCTCATCCCGCGCCTCCGGCGCGAACTCGCGACCGCCCTCAGGGAGGGCGGATTTGTCACACTCGAGGAGGCGCGCGGCGTCGATGCCGCGCGGCTCGCGGAGAGCGCATGGAACATCTGAACGGTTTTGCCCCGCTGGCCGATCGCTTCGCCGGCTTCATCATCGATCTCTGGGGCGTCGTGCATGACGGCGTGCAGCCCTATCCCGGCGCGATCGCCTGTCTCCGAGAATTGCGCCGGCGCGGCAAGAAATCCGTGCTGCTGTCGAACGCGCCGCGGCGCGCGACGGTGGCGCAGGCGGCGATGCGCGAGATGGGCATCACCGATGACCTCTACGACGGCATTCTCACCAGCGGCGAGGCGACCTATCAGTTGCTGGCGACCCGCGCCGAGCCCGATTTCGCGGCGCTCGGGCGGCGCCTGTTCCATCTCGGCCCGGAGCGCGACCGCAACATCTTCGCCGGGCTCGACTATGTTCCGGTGGCGCGCCCCTCCGAGGCCGAGTTCGTGCTCAATACCGGCCCCGACGAGGAGACCGGGCTGATCGACCTGCGCGCCTACGAGGCCCTCCTCGAGGCCTGCCGCGCCGCCGATCTGCCGATGATCTGCGCCAATCCCGATCTCGAAGTCATCCGCGACGGCATCGCCACGATCTGCGCCGGGGCGCTGGCGCAGCGCTACGAGGCGCTGGGCGGACGGGTGCGCTGGATCGGCAAGCCCGATCCGACGATCTATCAGCCGGTGCTCGCCATGCTCGGTCTGCCACCCGCGCAGATCCTCGCGGTGGGCGACGCGCTGCGCACCGATATCGCCGGCGCGGCGGCGGCGGGGCTGGCAAGCTGCTGGGTGATCGGCGGCATCCACAACGCCCTGCTCGGCCATCCCGCGGCGATCGAGGCCGCGGCACGGGGCGAGGGCCTCAGCCCGATCGCCGCCATCCCGGCGCTCCAGTGGTGAGCAGGAAGGCCAGGGGCGCTGCCCCTGGACCCCGCCAGGGACAGAAGTCCCTGGACCCTGTCCTATAAGGGTTGCCGGGAGAGGGGCGCAACTCTGCGGTTGCCAACGCTCCCTCGCGCCCCTCTCCCGGCAACCCTCCAGGATGGGGGTCTGGGGCCTCAGGCCCCAGCGGGTCGAGGGCAGCGCCCTCGCCTTGCCTTGCTCTACCTCTCGGGCTCGGGCACGAGCGCGAGCCGCGCCTCGATCACGTCGTCCTCGCCGTCGAGGCGGTG
Organism: Pseudomonadota bacterium; assembly: GCA_021801255.1. Lineage (GTDB taxonomy): Bacteria > Pseudomonadota > Alphaproteobacteria > Acetobacterales > Acetobacteraceae > Acidibrevibacterium. The sequence continues at coordinate 33,511 of JAJYYH010000033.1, read as the reverse complement.
GAGGGTGAAGCCCAGATGTTTCACGAAGGCCAGCATGGGGGTGTTATCGGCGAGGATCTGGCCGATGATTTCGCGCATGCCCTGGCGGCGGGCCCAGTCGAACAGGCGGTGCATGAGGTGGCTGGCCAGGCCCCTGCCCTTCCAGTCGGGCTGCACGACGATGGCGAATTCGCTGGTTTCGACATCCATCTCGCGCGCCAGCCGGGCGACGCCGACGGTTTCGCCCACACCTTCGGCATTGGCGCCGCGCACCGCGATGAAGGCGATTTCGCGCTGGTAATCGACCTGCGTCATCCGCGCCATCTGCTCGGGTGAGAGTTCGCGCATCGGCGAGAAGAAGCGATAGCGGACATCCTCGGGCGCCAGCCGGCGGAAAAACGCGCCATGCGCCTCGGCATCCTCCGGGCGGATCGGGCGGATCAGCAGCGTTTCGCCCCCCCCTTGCCAGATCCCTTCCAGTTCAGCCGGATAGGGCGCGATCGCCAGACGCCCCTGCTCGCCCGCCGGGCGTAGCGTGAGCCCGGCATCGCCGGCGACGATCCCATCGCGATCGGCAAACAGCGGATCGATGGTAAGCGTCGCGATCTCGGGGAAATCGACCACCACCTGCGAGACCCGCACCAGGGCCTCGGCGATGGCGTCGGGGTCGGAGGGCGGCCAGGCGCGGAAGGCGCCGAGCGTCGGGGCGAGGGCGCTGCGGGCGATCAGGGCGCGGGCCAGGGAGAGATTGAGCGGCGGCAGGTCGATTTCGTCGGCGCGAAAAATGGCGCCGGCGCTGCCGCCCAGCCCGAACGCAATGGTCGGGCCGAAAACCGGGTCATCGGCGACCGCGATCATCAGTTCGCGCGCCCGCCCGACCTGGCGCTGGACGAGGAATTCGGCGGCCTCGCCGGCGCCGGCGGCCCGCGCCATCTGGCGCGCGGCGCGTACCACGGCGGACGCCTCGGCGAGGTCGAGCACCACCCGCGGCGCTCCCGATTTCTCGGTGCGGCGGAGCTTGAGCGCGACCGGAAAGCCGAGCAGGCGGGCGGCCACGGCGGCGTCCTCGGGGCTCGCCGCGACCCGCGTCGGCACCACCGGCAGGCCATAGGCCGAGAGCACGGCCAAAGCCTCGTCCTGCCTCAGGCTGAGGCGCCCGGCGCGGCGCCGGGCGGCGAAAATCAGCCGCGCGGCGGCGCGGTCGGGCAACAGCCGGACCACCGTGCTCGGCGGCAACTCGCGCGCCGCGGCCCGGCCGCGGCGATGGCGGATGAGATGATGAAACCCATGCACCGCCTGCTCGGGTGTCGCGAAAACCGCGATGCCGGCCTCGGCGAGCGTCCGCCGGTGCGCAGCCCCCGTGGTCTCGCCCATCGCCGCCACCAGCAGCGGGCGGCGAAGCGCCGGGCCACAGGCGACCAGCGAGGCGATCTCGGGCTCGGCGCGATCGCCACTCGGCGCGACGACCGCGATGACGCCGCCGATCTCGGGAGAAGCGGCCAGCAGGCGCGCCCCTTCGCCCAACCGCGTCGCGCCGGCGAGCGGCAGGAGCAGCGGTGCCGCCGCGTCACCCGCGCCGGGCTCGATGCCAAGCCGGGCGCGCAGTTCCGCCCCGACGGGGGCCAGCGCGATGCCGAGCCGGCGCGCCTCGTCGGCGGCCATCTGCCCCGGCCCGAAGGCGTTGGTCAGCAGGGCGAGCGTCTCGCTCGCGGGAGGTGGGGCGCGGCTCAGGGTTTCGGCGGCGGCGAGGAAATCCTCGAAGCGCGTCACCGACAAGACGCCGGCGCGGCGCAGCGCCGCGGCGAACGCCGCCTCCGCCGTGCCGTCCGCATCGATCAGCCGCCCCCCCGCGCGGATCGCCACCACCGGGCGCAGCCGCGCCGCCGCGCGGGCGGCCGAGATGAAGGCGCGCGGATCCTTGAGCCGGCGGATATCGAGCAGGATGACACCGGTCGCACTATCGCGCGAAAGCCAGTCGAGGGTGAGGCCAAAGCCGATATCGCTGTTGGAGCCGATGCCGACGATATGGGAAAAACCGACGCCATTCGGCCCCGCCCAGTCGAGCACGGCGCGGCACAGCGAGGCCGATTGCGAGATCAGCGCCGTCCGCCCGGCGGGAACCGGGAGATGCGCCCGCGTCGCGTTGAGCCCGAGGCCGGGCACGGCGAGCCCGAATGAATGCGGCCCCAAGACCCGCACGCCACGCACCCGCCGGACGGCGGCGGCAAAACCCGCCCCGCTCGCGGTGACGATCGCGGCATGGACGCCGCGCGCGGCCAGGCTGGCGAGGCAGGTATCGGCATCCGCCACCGGCGCCGCGATCACCGCGAGATCGACGGCGGCGGTGAGATCGCCGATCTCCTCCCCCGCCAGATCGTCCCCCGCCACCGCGATGAGCGCGCCGGCGAAGCCGGCTTGGCGGATATTGTCGAGGATTTGCCCGCCAGCCGGGGTCGCGGCGCCGATCACCGCGACGGAGCGGGGCCGGAACAGCCGTTCAGGATGAAAACGCTGTCGCGCGCCGGGGCGGAGCCAGACCATGGCCGCCGGTTATAGCGCCCCCGCGGCATTGCTCCAGTGATTTTCCGGTAGTGTCTCAGTTTGAAACTCGGCACCGGCCCGCACCCCCGCCCGGCCACCCAACGTCAGTATATTGGCATTGGGTGGCCGGGCGGGGGTGCGGGCCGGTGCCGTCTTGCTTTTCAAACTGAGACACTACCGATTTTCCGCCGCGCGCGATCAGAGGTCGATTTTCAGCAGCGCGCCCAGCTCGCCCATGATGCCGCGGCGGAAGGCGAGCACGCAGGCGATGAAGATCACACCTTGCGTCACCGTCACCCAGGCGCCGAAGGGGGCGAGATAATTCTCCATCCCGGTGACCACGAGGGCGCCGACGACGGGGCCGAAAATGGTGCCGAGCCCGCCCAACAGCGTCATCAGCACGACCTCGCCCGACATCGAGAAATGCACATCCGTGAGCGTCGCGATGCCGAACACCAGGGATTTCGTGCCGCCCGCGATGCCGGCCATGAAGGTCGAGATGACGAAGGCGATGAGCTTATAGCTGTCGGTGCGGTAGCCGAGCGAGGTGGCGCGCGGCTCGTTTTCGCGGATCGCCTTCATCACCTGGCCGAACGGCGAATGCACGACGCGATGCAGGAGCAGGAAGCCCGCGAGGAAAATCGCCGCCGCCACCCAATACATCGCCATGTCGTTCTGCAACGAGAAGACCCCGAACAGCCGCCCGCGTGGTACCTGCTGGATGCCGTCCTCGCCGCCGGTGAACGGCGCCTCGACGCAGAAGAAATAGACCATTTGCGCGAGCGCCAGGGTGATCATGGCGAAATAGAGCCCCTGGCGGCGGATCGCCAGCCAGCCGAACACGAGGCCGAGCACGGCGCCGCCCAGGCCGCCGAGGAGAATGGCAAGTTCCGGCGTCAAGCCCCAGTTTTTCGCCGTCCAGGCGGTGACATAGCTGCCGATGCCGAAAAACGCGGCGTGGCCGAAAGAAAGCAGCCCGACATAGCCGATCAAGAGGTTGAACGCCGCGGCGAAGAGGGCGAAACACAGCACCTTCATCACGAAAACCGGATAGAGCACGCCAGGGGCCACGATCACCAGCGCGATGAGAATGCCGAGCGCCATCCCTTGCGCGCGCGAATATCCGAGCATCACGCGGTCTTTCCGAAAAGCCCGGCGGGTCGCGTCAGCAGCACGATCACCATGACCACGAAAATCACGGTATCGGAGGCTTGCGGGTAGAACACCTTGGTCAGCCCCTCGACAATCCCGAGACCAAAACCGGTCAGCACCGAACCGATGATCGAGCCCATGCCACCGATGACGACGACGGCGAAAACCGTGATGATGAAGTTCGACCCCATATTGGGATTGACCGAATAGATCGGCGCCGCCAGCACCCCGGCAAAGGCCGCGAGGGCGACACCCCCGGCATAGGTGAGCGAGACCAGGCGCGGCACGTTCACCCCGAATGCCTGCACCAGCGCGGGATTTTCGGTCGCCGCGCGCAACGTCGAGCCGAGCCGGGTCTTTTCGATGATCAGCCAGGTCGCCAAACAGACGACGAAGGCCACGACCACCACCCAGCCGCGATAGATGGGGAGGAACATGAAGCCGAGATTGACCGCGCCGCTCAGAATGGGAGGGATCTGATAGGGCAGGCCGGAACTGCCGAATTCATTGCGGAACAAGCCCTCGATCACCAGGGCGAGGCCGAAGGTGAGCAAGAGGCCGTAGAGGTGATCGAGCTTGTAGAGCCGGCTGATCACGGCCTTTTCCAACACAATGCCGAAAACGCCGATGATCAGCGGCGAGAGCAGCAGCGCGAACCAGTAATTGATGCCGAGATAGTTGAGCAGCATCCAGGCGACGAAGGCGCCCATCATGAACAGCGCGCCATGGGCGAAATTGATGATGTTCAGCATGCCGAAAATGATGGCGAGGCCGAGCGACAGCAGCGCGTAGAATCCGCCATTGATCAATCCGAGCAGGATCTGGCCGAAAAGCAGCGGCGCCGGAATGCCGAAAATGCTGAACATGTTTTCTCTGCCGCGGGATCAGGCGTGCACCAGGGGGCAGTTGCCGTCCTTGAGCGGGCGGAACGCCTCATCGCCCGGGGTGGTGAAGAGGAGTTTGTAGTAGTCCCAGGGGCCCTTGCTCTCGGAGGGTTTCTTCACCCCGAACAGATAGGCCGGCACCAGCACCCGGCCATCCTCGCGGATATGGTTCTTGCCGAACGCGTCATCATCGGTCGGCATCGCCTTCATGCGCGCAACCGTCGCCGCCCCGCTCGCCTTGGCCGCCGCGGCGCCGAGATCGACGACCGCCTTGAGATAGTGGATGGTGCCGGCATAGCAGCCGGCCTGCACCATGTTCGGGATGTTGTTCGGCGTCTTGTCCTTGACCCGGCTGGTGAAGGCGCGCGTGCGATCATTGAGATCCCAGTAGAAGCTCTCCGTCAGCACCAGCCCTTGCGCGGTCTCCAGGCCGAGCGCGTGGACATCGGTGATAAACATCAGGAGGGCGGCGATCTGGGTCTTGCCGGTCAGGCCGAATTCATGCGCCTGCTTGATGCAGTTGACGGTATCGGCCCCGGCATTGGCGAGCCCCAGCACTTTCGCCCCGCTCGCCTGCGCTTGCAGAAGAAACGAGGAAAAATCGCTGGTGCTGGGGAAGGGATAGGTCGAATTGCCGAGAACCTTTCCTCCCGCCTCGGTGACGAAATGGCTGGTCTCGCTTTGCAGATCATGGCCGAAGACATAATCGGCGGTGAGGAAATACCAGGTCGTGCCACCCGATTTCACCGTGGCACCCCCGGTCGAGTGCGCCAGCATCCAGGTATCGTAGGCCCAATGGATGGTGGTCGGCGCGCATTGCTTGCCGGTGAGTTCGGAGGTGCCGGCGCCGACATTGATATAGGCGCGGTTCTTTTCGCGGCAGACGCTGGCCACCGCGAGCCCGACCGAGGAGGTCGGCACGTCGATGATCATATCGACGCCGTCGCGATCGAACCATTGCCGCGCGATGCCCGCGCCGACATCCGGCTTGTTCTGATGATCCGCCGACAGTACCTCGACATTGAGGGATTTGGCGCGCGCGCCGAAATCCTGGATCGCCTGCTTGACGCAGACCACCGAGTTGAGACCGCTGACATCGCGATAGGGGCCGGACTGATCGTTGAGCACGCCGATGCGGATCGTCGCTTCATCGCCGCGCGCCCGCCGGGCGAGCGGCTGGACGGCGCTGAGCGCGGCAGTGCCAAGGAGGGCGCGGCGGGATAGTTTCATGGCAACCTCACTGCGATTGATCAGGCATGAACCAACGGGCAATTGCCGTCCTTGCGCGGGCGGCGGGAAGTGGCGCGGGCGCCGCGCACGGCGCGCCGTGCGATCGTCATCGGCGGCAACTCATTTTTTCGGGTCGAGATCATGGCGGGGCTAGACGCCAAGATAGTCGTGGAGCTTGGCCATATTGGCCTCAAGCAGGGCGTTGGGGATCATGTCGATCACGCGGCCATGCTCGACAACGTAGTGGCGATCGGCGACGGTTGCCGCGAAGCGGAAATTCTGTTCGACCAGCAGCACGGTGAAGCCGCGCTTCTTGATTTCGCGAATGGTGCGCCCGATCTGCTGGACGATCACCGGGGCCAGCCCCTCGGTCGGCTCATCGAGCAGCAAAAGCCGCGCGCCGGTGCGCAAGATGCGCGCGATCGCCAGCATCTGCTGCTCGCCGCCCGAGAGCTTGGTGCCCTGGCTCGCGGCGCGTTCCTTGAGGTTGGGAAACAGCGTGTAGATGGTCTCGGTATCGAGCCCGCCCGGCGCGATCACAGGTGGCAGCAAGAGATTTTCCGTCACGTTGAGCGTGGCGAAGATCCCGCGCTCCTCCGGGCAGAGCGCGATGCCGCGCCGCGCGATGAGATCGGGGCGAAGCCCGATCGTCTCCGCGCCGCGAAAGCGGATATTTCCCGCGCGCCTTGGCACGAGGCCCATGATCGCCTTCATGGTGGTGGTCTTGCCCGCGCCGTTGCGGCCAAGCAACGTCACCACCTCGCCTTCCCGCACCTCGAAATCGATGCCGTGCAGGACATGGCTTTCGCCATACCAGGCATTGAGCCCCTGGATCTCGAGCATCGCCGGCTCAGCCATCCGCGGTGCCGAGATAGGCCGCGATGACATCGGGATTGCGCGAAACCGTTGCATAATCCCCTTCCGCAACGACGCTGCCGCGGGTCAGCACGGTGATTGTGTCACAAAGACCTTCAACAACCGAAAGATTATGCTCGACCATGAGAATGGTGCGCCCTGCGCGAATGCGACCGATCAGCGCCACGATACGATCGACATCCTCATGCGTCATCCCCGCGGTCGGCTCGTCGAGCAGCATCATTTTGGGATCGAGCGCGAGGGTGGTTGCGATTTCCAGCGCGCGTTTGCGGCCATAGGGCAGAAGCGCTGCCTGAACATTGACAAAATCAGCGAGCCCGACATCCTCCAAGAGCGCCCGCGCGCGGGCGTCGAACACGCCCAGAACCCGCTCGCTCCGCCAGAAATCGTAAGAATTGCCGCGCGCCCGCTGCAACGCCAGGCGGACATTTTCCAAGGCCGAGAGATGGGGAAACACCGCCGAGATCTGAAAGCTCCGCACGAGGCCGAGGCGCGCCACTTCGGCCGGCGCCAAACGGGTGATATCGCGCCCCGCGAAGCGGATGGCGCCGCGCGTCGCGGGCATGAATTTCGTCAGGAGATTAAAACACGTCGTCTTGCCGGCGCCGTTCGGGCCGATCAGGGCATGGATGGTGCCGGCGCGGACCTTGAGGTTGACACCGTTCACCGCGACGAAGCCGCCGAACGCGCGTGTCAGCTCCTTGGTTTCCAGGATGATCTCAGACACCCCGTGACGCCCCCCGCTCTCTTCGGTAGGTTCATTTGCATATTGCGTGACCGCGCGCAAGATTGTCTCCCGCGGTATGACAGGAACAAGGGAAGTGCTGCGCCATGGCAGGACTCTATTTCGAGGATTTGACCGAGGGCCGGGTGATCGACGCGGAATGGACCCGCACCGTCACCGAGGCCGACAACGTGCTGTTCTGCTCCATGACGATGAACGTCCAGAAACTGCATCTCGACGCAAATTTCGCCGCCCAAACGGAGTTCGGCCGCCCGCTGGTCAATTCGCTGTTCACCCTCGGGCTGATGATCGGCATGAGCGTGCATAATTCGACGCAGGGCACGACGATCGCCAATCTCGGCATGCGCGAGGTGCGCTTTCCCGCCCCGGTCTTCGCCGGCGACACGCTCCGCGTGCTCTCGACCGTCATCGCCGCCCGCCCCTCGGCCTCCCGCCCCGATGCCGGCATCGTTACGTTCCGCCACGAGGCGTTCAACCAGGACGGCACGCTGGTCGCGGTCTGCGAGCGCGCCGGCCTGATGCGCCGCCGGCCGAGCGCGGAGGCCGCGCCATGAGCGGGGAGCGCGCCCCGCGCGGGGGGGGCCTCGCGCGGCTGCGCAGCCCGCTCTTTGCGCCGGGCGATCAGCCGCGCAAGGTCGAGAAGGCGCTCGCCTCGGACGCCGATATCGTCATCCTCGATCTCGAGGACGCGGTGGCGGCGGCGAACAAGGTGCAGGCGCGCGGGGCGGTGGCGGCGCGGCTCCGCGCGGGCTGCCGTCCCGGCACGCTGGTGCGGGTCAATCCGCGCGATACGGAGTGGTATCTCGGCGATCTCGCCGCGATCGTGCCCGGCCGGCCGGATGGGATCATGCTGCCGAAATGCGCCGGCCCCGCCGATCTCGCGGCCCTCGATCACCATCTCGAAATCCTCGAGGTGGCCGCCGGTCTCGGCGCGGGCCATATCGCGGTGCTCGCCTTGGTGAGCGAGACCGCCGAGGCGGTCACCCAGCTCGACGCCTATCGGCTGGTGCCGGCGCGGGTGCGCGCCTTCTGCTTTGCCGCCGAGGATCTCTCGGCCGATCTCGGCATCAGCCCGCGCCGCGCCGATGGCACGCTCGCCCCGCCGCTGGTCGCCGCCCGCGCCCGCCTGCTGATCGCCGCCGCCGCCTGCGGGGTCGCCGCCCTCGACACCCCGTTTCCCGACCCACGCGATGGCGCGGGGTTCGCGCGCGAGGCGGCGGCGGCGGCGGCGGACGGGTTTGCCGGCAAGATCCTCATCCATCCGGCGCAGATCGAGCCCGCCCACACCGCCTTCACCCCCCGCCCCGAGCAGGTCGAATGGGCCCAGGCGGTGCGCGCGGGCTTCGCCGCCCATCCCCAGGCCGGGACTTTCGCGCTCGCCGGAAAAATGATCGACCGCCCCCATCTCAAGCTCGCCCACCGCATCCTGGCCGCGGCGGGCCTCGGCACGGCGGCGGGCGATTAGGGGGCGGGCGATGAGCGGGCGTCGTATTCGGCGGAGATGTCCTTGTTGGTGTAGTCCTTGAGCAGCAGCGTCGCGACCACGGAAATCACGCCGCAGGCGAAAATATACCAGGCGATCGCGTAGCCCGAGCGGTAGGTCGCGAAGAGGGCGGTGGCGATCAGCGGCGCCGGCCCGCCGGCGAAGATCGAGGCCAGCTGGTAGCCGAGCGAGGCGCCGCTATAGCGCAGCCGCCCGGTAAAGCTCTCGGCGATCATCGCCGCCTGCGGCCCATACATGATGTCATGCGGGATCAGCGAGACCACGATGGCGACGAAAATCCAGAACGGCACCACGGTATCGAGCAGGGCGAAGTAGAGAAACCCATAGAGCCCGGTGGCGATCGCGCCGATGATATAGACCCGCCGCCGCCCGAAACGGTCCGAGAGATGGCCCGAGAGCGGCACGGTGACGAGCGAGACCATCGACCCGACCAGCATGGAAATCAGCAGCAGATCGCGCGAGACCTTGAGCGCGGTGACCCCGTAGGAAAACACGAACGCGGTGAAGACGTAGAACGGCGCGTTCTCGGCCATGCGGGCGAAGGCGCTGAGCAGGATTTCCTTGGGGTGCATGCGCAGCACCTCCAGCATCGGCGTCCGCTCGATCTTGTTCTCCGCGATCAGCCGGCGGAAGGTCGGGGTTTCCAGAATGCCGAGCCGGATCCAGAGCCCGATCGCCACCAGGATGATGCTGAGCAGGAAGGGAATGCGCCAGCCCCAGACGAGAAACTGATCGCCCGAAATCGCGCTGAAGGCAAATACCGCGAGATTGGCGAGAAACAGCCCGGCCGGCACGCCGAGCTGCGGCCAGGAGGCGACGAAGCCGCGCTGATGGTTGCCCCGGCTCCATTCCATCGCCAGGAGCACCGAGCCGCCCCATTCGCCGCCCACGCCGACCCCCTGGATGAAGCGCAGCAGCGTCAGCAGCACCGCGCCCCAGATGCCGATGCTGTTATAGCTCGGCACCAGCGCCACCAGGAAGGTGGCGATGCCCATCAGCATCAAGGTCGCGATCAGCGTCGATTTGCGCCCGATGCGATCGCCGTAATGCCCGAAAATCGCCGCCCCCACCGGGCGTGCGACGAAGCCCACGGCATAGACCAGAAATGCCTGGAGCGTGCCGACCAGCGGATCGGACTGGGGAAAATAGAGTTTCGCGAAGACCAGGCCGGTGACCGTGCTGTAGAGAAAGAAATCATACCACTCGATGGTCGTGCCGATGGTGCTGGCGACGATGGCGCGTCGCAATTGCCGGGCGTGATCGCCCTCGCTCAAACCATCGCCCGCCGTGGCCGCCTCGCGTGACATTCGTTTCCCCCCTGCTGCCCGGCGTCGCTGCCCGGCGGTTCCGCCAAAGCCACACTATAGCGCGCCCGCGGGAAGACGCCATCCGCCAGCCGCCAGCCCGCCTCAGCGCCTGAAAATCAATCAGACTTGAAAGAAACCGTCAAGAGTCTAGGGGTTTTACACCATAATTGATACTCTTGGCCGGCCATTGGGTCCCGTCGCGGCGTGGGGATCAGATCCTGAGAGTGCTGGGCATGGGATCACTTACCCGAAACAGCCGCCGCCAAAGCGCTCTCGATCGCGCTGAACACATTGGCGAGCGCCTGGCGGGTCGCGGCGACGATGGCCGCGGCGCCAGCGCTGACGGGTTTGACCTCCGCCGTGAAACTCCGTTGCAGCAGGATGCGCCTTTGTGCGGCTTTCGGGGCGAGCAGGAGGATGGCGATTGCCACCCGCACCAGATCGCGCCGCTGGTCGAACCACAGTGCCGTCAGTTCGCCTTCCAGCACGAGGTCGGCCGAGAGGCGGCTGCCGGGCGCCAGCACGGCGGCAAACGCGCCAGAACCGGCAAGCCAGCGGCGCAGCGCGTCTTCCACCGCGAGCGGCGGCGGCGCCGACCATTGCTCGTAGAAATCGACGGTGGTGCTCCCATCCGGGCGGATCGTGCGCAGGCCACGGGCATCGAGGCCAGGGGCGGCCCGCAGCGTGCGCACCAGAAGCACCGGCCCGGACGGGGGCGAAGGCAGCGTCGCGGGCCGCGCCGCCGTCAGCGGCCAGTCATGCTTCTCGACATAGGGTGCCGGCGGCATCACGCTACACCCCGCAAACGCCAGCGCGCCACCGAGCAGAGAGCGTCGGATCATCGCCTTTGCTCCTCGCGCGGCGGTGGGGTGGCGGGACGCAGCAGCAGGGCCGGCTCCTGACGCAGGGCCTCGCTGGTGGCGCGCAGATTGGCCGCCGCTTCCTGCACATCGCGCAAGATGCCGGGCAGCGCCTGCTGGACATCGGCGAGCCCGGCATCGGCGTGTTGGGTGGTCGCTTGCATTGCGGCGATCAGCGGCGCCAGGCGCTCGGCGTCAAGCGCAAGCCGGCTCGCCGCCGTCGCCGATTGGCCGAGCAGCCGGCGCAGATCGCCGCTCTCCGCGATGTCGCGCACCGCCTGCGATGTCGCACGCAATTCCAGCGCGAGCCCCGGCAGATCCGCTTGCCGCAATTGGCCCCGCAACTCATGCACGAGCGCCGTCGTCTCGGCCAAACCCGCCTGGACATCGTTTCCCCGCATTTGCCGGTGCAGATCGTCCGCCAGGCCTTGCAGGGAGGTCGCCAGCGCCACGATATCAATGCGGTCGAGCCCGGCGAGGAACCGCTGGGCGGCGTCCTGGACCTGCGCGATCATGCTCGGAATCGTCGGGACATAGGCGCCGAGCGGGGTCCAGGGCAGCGGCAGCGGCGGATAGAGCGCCGGATCGACGAAGTCGAGTTCGAGATAGCTGATCCCGGTGATCCCCTCCATCGCCAGGCGCACGCGCAATCCCTCGCGCACGCTCGCTTCCGGATGCGGCTGGCGCCCGACACGGGCGGGGTTGATCTGATAGCGGACATAGACCAGGCGGGATGCGGGGCTGTGCATGTCAACCCGTACCCCGCTGCCATAGGCCCCGATCGCGAGCCCGATATCGGTCACGGTGCCGACGCTGACACCACGATATTTAACCGGCGCGCCGATATCGAGACCCTCCACGGACTCGCTGAAATAGCTCTCGAACAAGACGCCGTTGCGGAAACGATCCCCGGCGAGAAAGAGCAGCATGCCGATCAGCACGGCGGCCCCGGCGACCAGGAGCAAGCCGACCCGTATATAAGTGGCACGCGCCTCCATCAGGCCGCCTCGCGGCGGAAAAACGCGCGCACCGTGGGCTCGGCGCTGGTCTCGCGCAGATGCCGCGGATCGCCCTCGGCGATCATGCCCTGCGCGGCGCGGTCCAGCATGATGCAGCGGTCGGCGATGGCGAGGATGGACGCCAGCTCATGGGTCACCAGTACCACCGTGGTTCCGAGATCGGCACGGAGATCGAGGATCAGCCGGTCGATCCCCGCCGAGGTGATTGGATCAAGCCCGGCGGAGGGTTCGTCGAGGAACAAGAGCGGCGGATCAAGGGCGAGCGCGCGGGCGATGCCAGCCCGCCGCACCATGCCCCCCGAGATCTCGCCCGGCATCAGCGAGGCGGCGTCGGCCAGCCCCACCAAGCCGAGTTTGACCCGCGCCACCGCCTCGCGGCCCTCGGGCGGCAATGTGGTAAAGACCTCAAGCGGCAGCATCACGTTCTCGAGCAGGCTCATCGAGCCGAACAAGGCGCCGGACTGGAACATGACGCCGATCGAGCGGCGCACGGCTTGCCGCGCCCGCGCCAGATCCTGGCCCAGAATTTCGATGCGCCCGGCGCTCGGCGGCAAAAGCCCGATCAACTGCTTCATCAGGGTCGATTTGCCGCACCCCGAACCGCCGAGAATGGCGAAGATCTCGCGGGCGTTCACCACAAAGGAAACATCTTGGAAGATCATGCGGGCGCCGAAATGCTGGGCCAGGCTGCTTGCCCGAATGACCGGCGCGCTCACAGGCCAAGCCGATAGCTGAGCAAGGCGAACAGCCCGTCGAGCGCGATGGTGGCGACGATGCCACCGACCACGGCGCGGGTTGCGGCGGTGCCCACGGCACGCGGGCCAGCGCCGGTTGCCAAGCCCGCCCGGCAGCCGATCGCCGCGACCGCCGCGCCAAACGCGACCGCCCGGAAAATACCCCCCATCAGGTCCGAAGGATGCACCGCGCCGACCACCCGGTGCGCGACCAGGGCGGGGGGGAAGCCGAACCCGGCCAACACGGTCGTCATCCCGACGAGACCGGCGATATCGAGGGCAAGCACCAGCGCCGGCATGCTCACCATCGCCGCCGCCAGACGCGGCAGCACCAGCAGGGTCATCGGATCGAGCCCCATGGTGACCAAGGCATCCAGCTCCTCGTTGACCTTCATCGTTCCCAGTTCGGCGGCCTGCGCCGAGCCCGTGCGTCCCGCCAGGATCACCGCCGCCAGCAGCGGCCCAAGCTCGCGCAACAGCGCGATGGAAACAAGATCGGCAACGAACAGATCGGCGCCAAAGCGGCGCATCGGAATGGCTGACTGGAAGGCCAGGATCAGACCCATCAGATAGCCGAGCAGCAAGGCGAGCGGCAGCGCCCGCCAACCCGCCTGATCGATGAGTTGCGCAAGATCCGCGAAACGCACCATGCGCCGCCGCGCCGGCAGCCCAAGCAGGGCGGTAAAGGCTTGGCCCAAAAACGCCAGCCCCTCCCCAACCCGCCCGGCAAGCCGGCCGCCGAACTCAGCCAGGACGCGGCGCGGCGGCGTGGCCACGGCCGGCGGCGGCGGTTTCTCGGTCACCACCGCGAGATCGCGCACGCGCGCCAGCAACGCCGCGATGGGCGGGCTCGCGGCAATGAACCGCGCGACCCCACCGTGCCGCTGTTCGGCACTCAATAACAGCGCGGCGCCGGCGGTGTCGCACTGCTCCACGCCGGTGAGATCGAACCCCAGTTCCCGCCCCCGCGCCGCGACCGCTTGGCGCATCGTCTCACGCCAGATCCGTCCCGCCCCCACCGCGTCGAGGCTGCCCCGGAAGACGAGATCGACGCGCCCCGCCGCCTCGCTTCCCCGCACCGTCATCCCTGCGGCCACGCCCTCTGGCATCGCAGCGCATTGGCGAAGATTTTTGTGCATCCTGCTGATATACCCCGCTCACGCCCGAAACCGAAGCGATCGGCTTGCTGGGTCGCCGATTTTGGATTCGGGGCGTATATGCCCTTGTCAGAATATGCCGACTTGGGTATATATCACTCGATGATCGATCCCGTTGGTTTTTTCGCCGCCCTCGCCGATCCCTTCCGCCTCCGTTGTCTCGCGCTCATCAGCGCCCGTGGCGAAGTTTGCGTCTGTCAGCTCACGCACGCGCTCGACGCGCCGCAGCCGCGGGTTTCGAAACATCTCGGCGTGTTGCGTGATGCCGGCGCGCTGGTACAACGCCGCGCCGGGCAATGGATGCTCTACCGTATCGCCAGCCTCCCCGACTGGGCAACGCAAGTCATTGCGGGCGCGCTGGCGAGCATCGCCGACGAGCCACGACACCATGCCGATCTTCGCCGTATCGCAACGGCACCCGACGGCCCACCGCCGACGATATCTGTCCGCTACCTGCGCCATGAGGCCAACGCATGAGCGCCATGATCGCAGCCCCTGGCGAGTTCCACCTCAGCCTCCGCGTTACCGATCTCGCGGCGAGCACGGCGTTCTATGCGTCTTTATTCGGCGTGCCGGCCAAGGAACGCACCGCCCGCTACACGACATTCGTCGTGCCATATTTGCATCTCAACTTCGTGCTTCTGGTGAACGACAAGGGCGACCCCCTCGACACTTACAGCCTTTATCATCTCGGCCTCGGGGTCGCCGACCGCGCTGCTGTCATCGAAAGCTATCACCGCGCGCGGGCGGCGGGGGCGGATATCGTCAAGCCCCCGCGCACGACATGGCGCGGGACGCCATTGCACGAGCTTTGGCTGCGTGACCCCACCGGCTATCTTATCGAAATCTACGCGCGACTGACCGAGGCTGAACACGCCGAAATGCCCGCCGACAAGGCGCCGACCCGGCTGGTGGCGAATGGTTCGGAGGCGCGTCGGAACGAACGCCAACCCGGCCCCGAAAGGCTTTTTCATGAACCGTCGTGATCTCTTCGGCACCGGTCTGGCACTTGCGGCCACGGGATTCATGCCGCGTGCCGAGGCGGCGGAACTCCCGCGCGGCGGCACCCTTCCGCGGGGACCGGTGACGCTTTATCTGGAATTCCGCGTGGCACCTCCGGAAAACGCTGCCGCAATGTCGGCGATCTGGGAACTGGCGGCATCTTTGGCAAGGCGGCCAGGGTTTCTGCATCTGTCGTTGAAGCAGATGGTGGGCGATTCGACGATGGTGAAGAATTATCCCGAATCCTATAAAGGAATTCTGGCGGAAGCCTATCTCGATGGCCTCAAGGCCGGGCGCCAGCCCTATTTCTATGCGCTCTTCATACGGTTTTCCGATTACCCCGCCCTGCTCGCGAGCGGCGCCGATCCAGCATTTGCGCATGAAATAGGGCCACATCTGCATGCCGTTGCCGCCGCGCCGGCCGGGCCGATTCGCAGCAAACAACCGATGGCCTGGTATCAGGGTGTGTTCGAAACCATCGCCGCGGGCAACCGCTCCGCTATTTTGCGCGATGTCCCGGGGATCACGACGTTCCTGCGCCAGCCCACGGATGCGCCTGATCTGACGACGGTTGCCAATCATGTGTTCATCGAAGAGGCGGATCGCGCGAAATTCGACCACGATGTCGTGGCGCTCCTGAAGGTCGCGCAGGAAACCTACCAACCCGAAGATGCCGCCGATCTGATCGGCCAGCCCGGCGCACGGGACAACCGCTGGTATCGCAAGGCGGTCAGCACCGAAATCCTGCGCAACGCTTTCCCGGACGGAACATTGCGAGCCTATCTCATGCACGGCGTATGGGACAGCGTCTGGGACCATGAGAATTCGCATCTCGACCCCCGCTTCCAGCAAGCCGCCGGACCGGTTGGAGCGGCGGTGGTGATCGGGCCGGTCGAGCCGTTCTATCGGACCACGTTTTCCGCCGGCGCAATCTGACTGGCAGAACGCCGAACGCGGGTGCGTCACCGCGCTCTGTCAATCGTGCAAGAACCACGAAACCCTGGAGAAGATCATGCCCGCATCCACCAGCCCTTCCGCCCAAGATCTCCTGGACAAAATGCGTGCCGGCATGGGGCGGGTTCCCGCCGCCATCGAGAAGTCCACCTTGGTGGACGATGGGCTGATCCACGAACACATGCGCTCGCGCATGTATGCCATGCCGCCAGGAGGCGCACTCGACGAGCAGACCCGCACCCTCCTCTACCTCGCCGCGGCACTGGCGGGCTCCAGCCCCGCCTGTGTGCGGGCGATGGCCGATAAAGTCGTGCAGGAAGGCATTTCCCCCGCCAAGGTTCTGGAGACCGTGCATATCGCGCGCTTTGCCATGGCCACCAAAATCATCGGCGATGCCGAGCCGGTGTTCGATGCCCTGATCAACGCGCAAAAATGATCCGCCCGACAGGGCAGGAAAACTTACAGAGGTCTGTGCGTGGCGCGTGCGTCCGCAAGCGGCGCCAGGATCGCGGCAAGCCACAGGATCGCGCCGCCGATCGGAGAGACGATACTGACAGCCGTTGCAAGAAGGAAGACGATGGCGAGTATGCCCGGCCCAATCGCCATCCGCCATGGCCGAGCCGGCGCCGCCGAGATCGTCGCCAGCCACAGGCATTCGTTGACGCCCGCGACGAGCGCGAAATAGCCGCTATAAAGTGCGGCAATCCAGGGGGTGGTGCCATCGCGGCTATAGAGCATCGTCGGCACCGGAAGCAGCACGACCAGAAACAGAAATGCGAAAGTCACAAAGAGATAACGGCGGCTTTTCGCGTCGGTGAGGCTGAGCCGCCGGTGATGGCTGAACCAGAAAATACCCGAAAACAGAAAACTACAGCCGAGCACTGCGATCGGTCGCAGCAACGGCTGCAGGGTGGGATACCAGGCCGCCTCTGCCACACTACGCCCCGGCAAGGGCAGGCTGTAAATCGGCATCGTCATAGCGACACCGAAGATGGTATCGCTCAGCACTTCAAGACGGCGCGCCAGAAAGCTGCTCAATGTATCCTCCGAGGTTCACGCTCCATCGATCCGCGCCGGGCCACCTGATCCCGCCCGACACCCTGTCGGGCCATCAAGGAAATGGCAACTCTCTTTTTCCGGCCACGAAGTGCAATAATGCCTGAATTCTGGCGGCGAAATAGAATAGGGCTGACATTGATCAATTCCCATCCGCCCCAGCCTGATAAGATCGACGCGGCGGCGGGCTCTATTGGCGCAGGGCGCATCCCCCGGTGGTGATCGCCGCGGTCGCGGTCTATGGCACGATCGAGATCCGCCAGGTCTCGCTTTCCTTCAACGACAGCGATCCCATCACACAGTGTTTGGGCTAAACCCTTCCGGCCGGAAGAAGATCGCCTAGGAGCCGATTGGGAAACCGCCGCTTCTGCGTGATCGCGTAGAAGGTCTCCGTGACCTCCGGAATCCGGCAGTGCTCGACCAGAATGCCCGTCTCCAGCTCATCGCGAACGACGATCTGGGGCACGAGGGTGACGCCCTCTCGCTCGCGAGCGAGCAGTCGCAGCATCGCCATGTCGTCGACTTCGGCGAGGATCATGGGTCTGATGCCCGCCAACTCGAGGACCCGGTCGAACGCGACGCGCATGTCGCTATCCAGACTCGGCAAGAGAATCGGCTCGGACCGCAGATCATCGGGAAACTTGAACTTCCGCCGGTTTTTCCGCGGGCGTCCAACGAGACTGACGGGCTGCTCGTTGAGCAAGTGATTGCGCAAGGAAGATCGTGCGTCACGCGGCGCAGCGCTGTTGGCCAGGACGACGTCGATCGCATGGGCCTCCAACTGCGCCAGCAGATCCCGGATATTCCCGGAGCGAACGATCAGTTCGACATCAGATCGGCCGACCAATGGCCGAAGAAATTCGAGTTGGAAGTTTCGCGACAGCGTCGTGAGCGCACCGACCCGGAAAACCTGACGGGTGGCCAATGGCCGCCCACGCAGGATGCTCATCAGTTCGTCGCCGGCCTTGAACACCGTATCGGCATAGTCGAGCGCGATCTGACCGGCCTCCGTCAGAACGAGCTTCCTGCCGACACGCGCGAAGAGCGGATGGCCCATCTGGTGTTCAAGCTTCTGAATTTGCACTGAAAGAGCCGACTGCGACAGGTTCATATGCGCGGCTGCCCGGGTGAGGCTGCCCTCATGAGCGACTGCCCAGAAATAGCGCAAATGGTTGTAGTTTAGGTCTCTCATATGGTTCTATTAAAACGAACGCTGTTATAGAAACAATGAATTTTTTTTGCCCTTGATGATCAGGTACGGACGTCTCCTGACAGTCTTTCGTTTTGAGGGGGCTTCCCATGCCGCTATTCCTCGCGCCTTGGTCGGCGCCCGTTCCGCTGCTCCTCGCAGGGGCGATCGGTTTCCTGAATAGTGGCCGGCAGCCCAAGCTGGCTCCTGTGTTGGCCGAAGCCGCATCGCTCTCGCATTACTTGCGGCGATCATCTTTCCCTTGCGCGGGGAGACCCGTCGGCCATCCAGGAGCGCTTCTTCCCCGCCTTCGGCGTGGCGCTTCAACCACCGGTTCACGACCTGGCGGCTGACGCCCACCGCTTCTGCCGCCTCCGCCTCGGTCTTGCCTACCTGCCGGACCAGATACACCCCCTGCGTGCGCAACGCTTCCTGGATGGCCCGGCCGCGGCTACGAAAATCGGTCTTTCCATGAAGGGGAGTATAGGCAGAACAATCTGGAATGCCATGCATATTGTTGGGGTATTAGTAACCCGATGGAGAACATCTGGGAGTTCCTGCGCGACAACAGGTTTGCTGCGCAGGTCTGGAAGACATACGGCGCGATTGTCCGCCTGGTATGAGTATTTTCCGAGGCTTCGCCTCGCAGCCCGCCACCCGTTATATTGGGTGAGATACGAAATTCGCTGGCGTCACCGGCGTCCGAAGCCCTTTAAGCCCCCGCCGTTAGATGTTTTCTCCCTAACATTTCGAGTCTTGGGATCAAACGTCGGAGCCTCCTTTGGAGGGGCCTATTCATATCGCGGCCTTTCCTCGATGGAATTGCCGTGACCCGTCCCGTGGTCGTCCATCGGTGCCCCCCGCCGTGTGGGCGGTCACGGGACACCCTATCGGGATTGGCAAGAAATTGATCGAAGTGCTGAATTCGCGCGGCCCGAGTTGGCACGTGGTGGTGGCGTACCCCGTGAAGACAAATAACAAGGTCGGCTCGTCATGATTTTCCGCATACAAAATCTGGTTCGCCGTGCTTTCCGGCGGGCGGGCCCGGCATCCGCCTGGGATAGCGACAAGCCCATTCGCGAGGAGATTTTCAGCGTCGAGCGCATCGCCGAGCACGCGCGGAGCCTGGCGGTCGCGCAGGCGGTGACTGCAATGCCGATCCGCGTTCGATCACTCGCGGCGCGGCTCGATGAAAACGCCGTGGTATTACGCTTGTCTCATCGCATCATGGCCAAGGCGACCGAGGAGGGTCGCGCGATTACCCCGGCAGCGGAATGGCTGCTCGACAACTACTATCTCGCCGAGCGACAGATCCACAACATCCGCTCCGATCTACCGCCCGGCTATTACCGGCAGTTGCCGAAGCTCGCCGCCGGGCCTTTCGCCGGATATCCACGCGTGCTTGGCCTTGCGTGGGCCTTTGTCGCGCACACCGACAGTCGCTTTGATGCCGAGATGCTCTGCCGCTACCTGCGCGCCTACCAGGAGGTGCAGCCCCTGGAAATTGGCGAACTGTGGGCCATTGCCATCACCTTGCGGATTGTGCTGATCGAAAATCTACGCCGTCTCTCTGAAAGGATTGTGCGCAACCGGTTTGCCCGGCAGGAGGCGGACACTCTCGCCAACCGTTTGCTCGGCGCTGGCGGACGGGTTGCCGAACCGGTGCCGGAAGTATTGAAGGATCACGAGCAAGCGCCGCTATTGGACGCTTTCGCGGTACAGCTCGTCTACCGGCTGCGCGATCAGGATCCCCGGGTTACGCCGGCGCTGACCTGGCTCGATCAGCGTCTCATCATGCAGGGAACGACCGTGGAGGCGGTCGTGCACGCCGAACATCAGCGGCAGGGTACATCGAGCGTCACGGTGCGCAACATCATCACAAGCATCCGCCTCATCTCCGACGTCGATTGGACAGAACTGGTTGAGCACGTCAGCCTCGTCGACGAAGTGCTCAGCGCGGCCAGCGCCTTCGCCGAGATGGATTTCCCGACGCGCAATCTCTACCGCAGCGCGATCGAGGAGCTGGCCCGCGGGTCAAACCACTCGGAGATCGAGATTGCCCGCAATGCCGTGGTGGCCGCGACGGACGGCGCCGCCACGGCGCCAAGCCGTGACGAGGAGCGCCGCGGCGATCCCGGCTACTATCTCTTGGCCGGCGGACGTCGCGCGTTCGAGGCGATGCTTCGTTTCCGCCCACCGTTGCACACCTGGCCGGCGCGCCTGAGCCGGGCTTTTGGTCTCCGCGGCTACACAATCGCTATCGCATCGGTCGCCGCTTTTCTCCTCGTTTGTCCCTTGCTCGCCCTCGGCGCCTGGGGAGCGGGCGGCGCGTGGCTCGGCGTGCTGGGCGTTCTCGGCGCGATCCCCGCCATCGATGCGGCGGTTGCGCTGGTGAACCGCGGTGCGGTATGGGGCAGCAGCGCAACCGTGCTGCCGGGCCTTGAGCTTCGCCACGGCATCCCGCCGCATCTCCGCACCCTCGTTGCCGTGCCAATGCTTCTGACCACGCCGGAGGCGATCGCGGCGCAGATCGAGCGCCTGGAAATCCATCACCTCGCCAGTCCCGAGGGCGAGCTTCATTTCGCACTGCTCTCCGACTTTGTCGATGCGAAAACAGAACATCTTGCCGGCGATGACGCGCTCCTCGCGACTGCGGTCGAGGGCATCGCGCAACTCAATGGACGCCACGGCCCCGCTCCCGGCGGCGCACGCTTTCTGCTGCTGCATCGCCGGCGGGTCTGGAACGAAAGCGAGAGGCAATGGCTCGGCTGGGAGCGCAAGCGCGGCAAGCTGCATGAGTTGAACAGGCTCCTGCGCGGCGCGACCGACACGACTTTCCTCTGCCGCGATGGCGTGCCGGATTCTATTCGCTATGTCGTCACGCTCGATGCCGACACCCGACTGCCGCGCGATACAGTGCGCCGGTTGGTGGGCAAGATGGCGCATGCGCTCAACCGGCCACGCTTCGATGTCGTGGCGGGGAGGGTCGTCGAAGGCCATGCGGTGATGCAGCCGCGGGTGACACCCTCGCTCCCGGTCGGGAGCGAGGGTTCGCTGTTCCAGCGCAGCTTCTCTAGCGCCAGCGGCATCGATCCCTATGCCGCCGCGGCATCCGACGTCTATCAGGATCTGTTCGACGAAGGCTCCTACGCCGGCAAGGGGATCTACGAAATCGACGCCTTCGAAGCCGCGCTCGCTGGCCGTGTGCCGGACTCCACGCTGCTCAGCCATGATCTCTTCGAGGGTGTGTTTGCACGCGCCGGTCTCGCCTCCGACGTTGAAGTGGTCGAGGAGTTTCCAGCGCGCTACGATGTCGATGCCTTGCGTCACCATCGCTGGGCGCGCGGCGATTGGCAGCTCCTGCCATGGCTGCTCGGGCGCTGGCCGACCACAGGCGCGGGTCGGGTGCGCGGTGCGATCCCGGCGGTCGGCCGATGGAAAATGCTGGATAATCTGCGGCGGACGCTTTCGGCCCCGATGTCCGTGCTCGCCTTGCTCGCGGGATGGACATTGCCGCTCCCCGCAGCACTCGTCTGGACCGGTTTTATGCTCGCGACGATCCTGCTGCCGACCCTTGTGCCGGTCGTCGGCGCGATCGTGCCGCATCGCGCCGGAATTACCCCTGACAGCCATCTCCGCGCGCTGGGCGACGATTTGCGCCGCGCGTTGACCCAATCGTTCCTGCAGGTCGCCTTTCTTGCGCACCAGGCTTGGCTGATGAGCGACGCCATCGGGCGGACTCTGATCCGACTGTTTGTCACCCGTCGGCATCTGCTCGAATGGGTCACTGCGGCGCAAGCGACGCTCGGCCCTCGGCTCGATTTGTTCGGCTTCTATCGCCGGATGGCCAGCGCGCTCCTGATCGGCGTTCTGGCGCTGGTTGTGGCCGGGCTGTCGCGCCAGGGGGCGTGGCCTCTGGCGGCCGCCTTCGCGGCGCTCTGGATCGCCTCGCCAGCCATCGCGCGCTGGGTGAGCCTGTCGCCGCGCGTCCCCCGTCGGCGGCTGGCCTCGGCCGCCGACGCGCGCCTCCTACGGCTGACCGCGCGGCGAACCTGGCGATTCTTCGAGAGTTTCGTGACGCCCACCGATCACATGCTGCCGCCCGACAATTTCCAGGAGACCCCGACCCCGGTGCTCGCCCATCGCACCTCGCCAACCAATCTCGGCCTCTATCTCTTGTCGGCCGCGGCCGCCCACGACTTCGGCTGGACGGGATCCATCGAGGCAATCGAGCGGCTGGAGGCGACGCTTGCAACGATGAGCGGCCTTGCACGATTCCGCGGCCATTTCTACAACTGGTATGACACAAGAGATTTACGCCCGCTTGATCCCCACTACATCTCCTCCGTCGACAGCGGCAATCTCGCCGGACACCTGATCGCGCTCGCCAATACGTTCCGGGCGTGGCGCGATGTACCGCTCATGGCGGCGGCGCGTCTTGCCGGCATCGCGGATGCGATCGATCTTGCCTGTGAAGCTGCAGGCCGCATCGCTGCTGGACGGCGCGGCGAGACGGCGGCGTGGCGGCGGTTCGATCATGCACTCGCCACACTTGCAATGAGCGCGCGACGGGGGCCGCTGGCCGGCGGGGGCATCGCTGCGCAGCTCGCGGGGCTGGCCGCGGAGGCCGATACCCTGGCCGGCATGGTGTGCACAGCGACCCGCGCACAAGGTGACGATAGTGGCGCCGATCTGCGGTTCTGGGTGGCGGCGACGCAGCGTGCGATCGCTAGCCACCGCCGTGATCTCGCCAAATCGGCGGACGACGCAACCTCCATGGAGATGCGCCTCGTGGTCCTGGAAGAGACCGCGCGAACCATGGCGCTGGCCATGGAGTTCGGCTTCCTGCTCGACCATGACCGTAAGCTGCTGGCGATCGGCTATCTCGTGCCAGAGGGTACGCTCGATCCGAACTGCTATGACCTCCTCGCCTCCGAGGCGCGGCTCGCCAGCTTCATCGCGATCGCCAAGGG
Source organism: Pseudomonadota bacterium (assembly GCA_021801255.1). Classification (GTDB taxonomy): domain Bacteria; phylum Pseudomonadota; class Alphaproteobacteria; order Acetobacterales; family Acetobacteraceae; genus Acidibrevibacterium. Next base: position 10,349 of record JAJYYH010000033.1, on the reverse strand, counting down.
CGACATTCCGTCTCGCCACTGGTTCCGCCTCGGCCGCGCCGTCACGCCGATCGCGCATGGCGCGGCACTGATCTCCTGGTCGGGATCGATGTTCGAATATCTGATGCCCTCGCTCATCATGCGCGCGCCGGCGGGAAGCCTCATCGAGCAGACCAGCCGGCTGATCGTGCGACGCCAGATCGACTACGGCGCGATACTCGGCATCCCTTGGGGCATTTCGGAATCCGCCTATAATGCACGCGATATCGAATTTACCTATCAATATTCGAATTTTGGCGTTCCCGGCCTCGGGCTGAAGCGCGGTCTCGGGGACAACCTCGTTATTGCTCCCTACGCGACGGCGCTCGCGGCCATGGTTGATCCGCGCGCTGCCGCGCGCAACCTCGAGCGGCTCGCGGGCCTCGGCGGGCAAGGCCGCTACGGCTTCTTCGAGGCGCTCGACTACACACCGGCCCGCGTCCCCGTCGGCCAGTCGGTGGCGATTGTCAGCGCCTTTATGGCGCATCATCAAGGCATGACGATCGTCGCCATCGCCGATACCTTGCTCGATGGCGTGATGCGGGGCCGATTCCATGCCGAGCCCATCATCCAGGCAACCGAGCTGCTCCTCCAGGAGCGCACCCCGCGCGATGTCGCGATGACCCGCCCCCTCGCGGCGGAGCCGAAGTCCACAGCCACAATCCTCGAGATCACGCCGTCAGACGGCCGCCGCTTCACCACCGCGCACGGCACGACACCCGCCACCCATCTGCTCTCGAACGGGGCGTACGCGGTGATGCTCACCGCCGCCGGTTCGGGCTACAGCCGCTGGCGCGATCTCGCGGTGACGCGGTGGCGAGAGGATGCCACCTGTGACGACTGGGGCTCATACGTGTTTCTCAGAGATGTCCGCGGCGGCAATGTGTGGTCGGCGGGGTTTCAGCCGAGCGGCACCGAGCCCGATGCCTATGAGGTTTTATTCAAGGAAGATCGCGCCGAATTCACCCGCCGCGACGGGACGCTCACGACCACCCTTGAAGTGCTGGTCTCGGCGGAAGACGCGGCCGAGGTCCGCCGCATTTCGGTCGTGAACTCTGGCCCCCGTATGCGTGAGATCGACATCACGTCCTATGCGGAACTGGTGCTGGCGCCGCAGTCCTCCGACATCGCGCATCCGGCATTCGCAAAACTGTTCGTCGAGACCGAGTATCTCGGCGATGTTGGTGTCCTCTTGGCGACACGACGACGGCGGACGCCGGACGAGCCCGAAATCTGGGCCGCGCATTTTGCCATTGTCGAGGGCGAGACCGTGGGCGAGCCGGAAATCGAGACCGATAGGGCCGCTTTCCTTGGCCGCGGCCGCGGTGTGCGAACCGCGCTCGCGATGAGCGATGGCCGGTCACTCTCGAATACGGTCGGCACCGTGCTGGATCCCATCTTCGCCCTCCGTCGCCGCGTACATGTCGCACCCGGGGCTGTTGTTCGCATCGCATTCTGGACGATGGTTGCGTCAACCCGCGCGGAAGCGCTCGACCTCGCCGATGCCCATCGCGACGTCACCGCCTTCGAGCGGGCAGCCACGCTCGCCTGGACCCAGGCGCAGGTGCAGCTCCGTCACCTCGGCATCGACCCCGGCGAAGCCAGCCTGTTCCAGCGCCTCGCCGGGCATCTGCTCTATGCCACACCGACATTGCGTCCGTCCTCCGACACGATCCAGCGCGGCAGCGGAGGCCAGCCGGGGCTGTGGACGCAAGGAATTTCCGGAGATCTGCCGATCATGCTTCTGCGCATCGCCGACAGCGAGAATCTCGATCTCGCGCGGCAATTACTGCAAGCCCATGAATATTGGCGAATGAAGCAACTCGCTGTCGATTTCGTCATCCTCAATGAGCGTGCGTCGTCTTATGTCCAGGACATCCAGATCGCACTCGAGACCCTGGTCCGCACCAGCCAGTCGCGACCGCAACTTCGCGTGGAGACGCCGGCGGGCCGCGTGTTCGTTCTCCGCGCCGATCTGATCGCCCCCGAGACCCGCGCCCTTCTCGCCGCGGTGGCACGCGTGGTGCTCGTCGGGCAGCGCGGGCGTCTCTCCGATCAGCTCGATCGCGCGCCGGAGGCCAGGGCCGCCGCCCGGCCCACGCCGAAACGCGCTCTCGCCCAGCCGCCACCAGCGCTCGCGACGCCAGCGCCGGATCTTGAATTTTTCAATGGACTTGGCGGCTTCACCGACGACGGGGGAGAATATGTGACGGTTCTCGGCCCCGGCCAGTCGACGCCGGCGCCATGGATCAATGTCGTCGCCAACCCGACTTTCGGCTTCCAGGTGGCGACCGAGGGGAGCGGCTATACGTGGTCCGTCAATAGCCGCGAGAATCAGCTAACCCCCTGGTCGAACGACCCGGTCTCCGACCATCCGGGCGAAGTGTTCTATCTGCGCGACGACGACACCGGCGAGTTGTGGGGCCCGACCGCCCTGCCGATCCGGGATATGGCCGCGACTTATGTTGCGCGTCATGGCTGGGGATACAGCCGCTTCGAGCATGCGGCGCGCGGCATCGCTCTTGATCTCTTCCAGTATGTGCCGCTCGCCGATCCGATCAAGATCTCGCGCCTTACGCTCCGCAACATCACGGGCCGCGCACGGCATCTTTCGCTAACCGCTTATGTGGAATGGGTGCTTGGTCCGTCGCGGACGGCTTCGGCGCCGTTCGTCATGACCGAAATCGATCCCGAAACCGGTGCGATGTTCGCCCGCAATCCGTGGAATCCGGCGTTTGGATCACGCGTCGCCTTCGTCGATTTGGCTGGCCGCCAGACCGGCTGGACCGGCGATCGGCGGGAGTTCATCGGCCGCAATGGAACGCTCGCGAGCCCGGCGGCGCTCATCGGCATGGCGCCGCTCTCGAACACCGTCGGCGCCGGTCTCGATCCCTGCGGTGTGCTGCGGACCACCGTCGAACTACCCCCCAATGGCAGCGTTGAGATCGTTTTCTTCCTCGGTGAAGCGGCAAGCGTTGATGCCGCGCGGAGCCTGATCGCGCGCTACCGCGCCGCCGATCTCGATGCGGTGTGGGCGGCGGTTGCGCGCTCCTGGGACGATGTCCTCGGCGCCGTTCAGGTGAAGACGCCGGAGCGGTCGATGGACATCATGCTTAATGGCTGGCTCCTCTACCAGACCCTCGCGTGCCGGTTCTGGGCCCGCTCCGCGTTCTATCAGGCAAGCGGCGCCTACGGCTTTCGTGATCAGCTCCAGGACGGAATGGCGCTCGCCACCGCGTGCCGGGCGCTGACACGCGATCATTTGCTGCGCGCGGCGGCACGACAATTCGTCGAGGGCGACGTCCAGCATTGGTGGCTGCCGCATTCCGGCCAGGGCGTGCGCACGCGGATCTCCGACGATCGCGTCTGGCTCGCCTATGCCGTCGCGCATTATGTCGAGACGGTGGGAGATGCTGGCGTTCTCGACGAGGTTGTCCCCTTCCTGGAGGGACAAAAACTGGCCGCGGGCGAGCATGACAGCTTCTTTCAGCCGACCATCTCCGACGAAACCGCGGCTTTGTTCGAACACTGCGCCCGCGCGCTCGACCACAGCCTGGCACTCGGCGGCCACGGCTTGCCACTGATCGGCACGGGAGACTGGAACGACGGCATGAATCGCGTCGGCGACGCGGGAAGAGGCGAGAGCGTCTGGCTCGGCTGGTTCCTGCACGCCACGCTCACCGCCTTCGCCCCCCTTGCCGAGGCGCGCGGCGATACGGTGCGTGCCGCGGCATGGCGCGCGCACACGGCGGTGTTGCGGGCATCGCTGGAGCGCGAGGCCTGGGACGGTGAATGGTATCGGCGCGGCTGGTTCGACGACGGCACGCCGCTCGGCTCGGCAACGAGCGCGGAATGTCGCATCGATGCCATCGCCCAGTCCTGGGCCGCGATTTCAGGCGCCGCGGACCGGGCGCGCGCGGCGCGATCCATGGCGGCAGTGGAGCAGGAATTGATCCGCCCCAAGGACGGGCTGGCGGTTCTGTTCACACCGCCCTTCGACAAGACGCCGCTCGATCCCGGCTATATCAAGGGCTATCCGCCCGGCATCCGCGAAAATGGTGGCCAATACACCCATGCCGCCCTGTGGTCGGTGATGGCATTCGCGGTACTCGGCGAGGGCGACAAGGCGGCCGGACTGTTCGCGCTGCTCAACCCCATCAATCACGCCCGGACCAGCGCTGACATGCACCGCTACAAGGTCGAGCCCTATGTTGTCGCCGCCGATGTTTACGCAGCGCCACCCCATGTCGGGCGCGGCGGCTGGACCTGGTACACGGGCTCGGCCGGATGGATGCAGCGCGCCGGGGTGGAAAGCATACTCGGGCTGCTGCTACGGGGCGAGTTCTTGTTCCTCGATCCGTGCATCCCGGGGACGTGGCCGGGCTTCGAGATAACGTTACGCCACGGCGCGACACGATACAATATCCGGGTGGAAAACCCTGATGGCGATGGACGCGGCATCGCCTTCGCCGCCATCGATGGCACGGTCATCGTCGAGCGGCCGTTGCGTCTTCGGCTGACGGATGACCAGAGCACGCATCAGCTAAAGGTTAGGCTGGGGTATATAACTTGAGACTTAATTTGACAGATGGTGCTGGATGCTTGGTCCGGGAGAAGTGTCGGCGGTGTTCAGGTGGCCAGGGATTTTCCAAGCGATGGGAAAGCTGTCAAGGAAGGTCAGCATTGGGCCAAGTCCACCCGGCGAGATGGCGTTGAACAGTCTTGGGCACAAGGCGGCGGCTCATCCGACGGCTGCCCGCAGCCGCCGGCCAGCGTCCATGATCTAGATCAAAGACCATAAATTTTGGCGCAATTATATTTCATTTTGGGCGGCCTGTAGTTTCAAGAAAAACTCCGCCCGATTATCCTCATATCAAGGGAGAATACCATGAATTGGGTAAAACCGGATTGGTGCGATCTTCGATTGGGTTTCGAGGTGACAGCCTACGTCTACGTTCGCTGATCACCCACTAGAGGAAAGGGGACCGGAAGGCCCCTTTCCTGAGAGGAAGTCGTCCGTGAATAATAACGTCGGTTTGCAACGTACAGACATAGTGGAGATTGACCCCACATTTCTGTTCCGCTGGGAGGAGCCGCAACGGGCTTACGTGCTGCTTTATCCTGAAGGCCTGGTGAAGTTGAATTCCACCGCCGGGGAGATCTTGGCCGTGGTCGCACAGACCGTTGCAGTTGGGGACCTCCTCGACAATTTCATTGCGAAATACAACAATCCGGATATCGCAGACGATATCCTCACGTTTCTGGAGGCGTCCAATGAGCGCGGCTGGGTCAGAATCAAGCGTTAGCGCGCCGGTCAAGGTCGATGGCGAAGGGCTGCCACTATGGCTGCTGTTGGAACTGACCTATCGATGCCCGCTAAAATGCCCGTGGTGCAATAACCCACTGGATTTTGACCGTTATCGTAATGAACTTACGACGGAGGAATGGGTCGACGTGCTGCGCCAGGGTCGGGAACTCGGCGCGCTCCAGCTTGGCTTCTCTGGTGGCGAACCTATGCAGCGGCGCGATTTGGAAGAACTCGTCGGCGAGGCGACGCGCCTGGGCTACTACACCAACCTCATCACATCGGGGATGGGGTTGAACGAGCAACGGCTGGCGGCACTGCAACGGGCCGGACTGAAGCAAGTCCAACTGAGCTTGCAGGCGTGCGACGCGGAGCTAAATAATCGTCTTGTCGGCGCCGATGCGTATGCGCATAAGATCGCTGCGGCGCGGGCCATCAAGGCACGCGGATTTCCCATGGTTCTGAACGTTCCCGTCAGTCGTTACAATATCGAGCAGGCGCCGGCCCTGCTGGAGCTGGCGGAGGAGCTTGGAATTGAGTACGTTGAGTTTGCCAACCTTCAATACTACAACTGGGCTTTACTCAATAGATCTGACTTGCTCCCGACGCGGGAGCAGCTCAGTGTAGCCGAAGCGGTTGTCGCGGAAACGCGCGCCCGTCTCGGGCGTCGTATGACGATTTATTTTGTCATAACCGATTACTATGCTGAGCGCCCCAAAGCTTGCATGAAAGGCTGGGGAAACATCCACCTCACCATTGCCCCCGATGGCGCCGCCTTGCCCTGCCAGGAGGCCCGCGTGATCGAAGGGTTGAAATTCCCGAATGTGCGCGACCATGATCTCGGCTGGATCTGGCATGAGTCTCCAGTCTTCCAGAAATTTCGCGGTGAGAGCTGGATGCAGGAGCCGTGTCGCTCTTGCCCCGAACGAGGGCACGACTATGGCGGTTGCCGCTGCCAAGCCTTCCTGCTGAACGGTGACGCCGCCAGTACCGACCCTGTATGCGGGAAGTCTCCCAATCATCATCTCATTGAGGAAGCAGTCGCCGCTGCCATGGCAGGCCGGCCTCAGAACCGATTGATCATGCGCCAGCGCGGCCTCAACGTGGCATAGGAGATCACAATGCTGCCGCATGACAGTTTTGTTGGAACACTGCTGGCGGGGGTTGTGCTCACCTTTGCTTTGGTGATGATCGCGCGTGCCTTGACATCATGGAGCCTGTAGCGCGTGGAGCTGCTGTTTCATGGACTTGATGGCTACCGACCCGTTGCTGCGCTTTGTCCATATTTCGGCTATCATCGTTTGGATGGGTCACAACTGGGCAAACGTGATTTCGCGACCTCGCTATCGGCGTATCTTGCCCGAAGATCCGCCGGAAGCGGTGCGAGCGGTATTCGTCGCGGCAGCTCGGCGCGAGCACGGCGTGTTCCGCTACGCATCGCTCATCGCGCTTGCTACCGGCATGCTAATGCTTCTCGATCGCGGTGAGTTGGGCGATGCGCTGAGGCTTCATGGGCCGAGCGCGCCGATCGGTATCGGCGTCTGGCTTGGCTTGGCCATGGTTGCAAATCTCTGGTTCGTACTGTGGCCTCACCAGAAGAAGGTGCTAGGTTTCGTTGCGGCGCCCACCGACGAAAGGCTGCACTGCACACGGATCACCTTCCTGTCCTCGCGCACCAATACGATCCTCTCGATCCCGGCGATTTTCTTCATGGTGATGGGAGCCCATGGCGCCGCGCTCTTCTGAGGCGCGCCGCGTGATCAGCTTTGCCGGTGGTCCCTCCGTCCTGCCGCCGGAAGTGCTGAACGAGATCGGGCAGGCGATCGGTGAATGGGGCGGAACCGGGCGGTCAGTTCTGGAGCTGCCCTTTGGTGGCAATGAATATTCCACTATCCACGGCGAATTCGAGGCCGATCTGCGGGCTCTGCTGGCGTTGCCACAAGAGTATCGTGTGCTCGTTCTGCAAGGCGGGGCTTTCGCCCAATTCCGCCTGGTGCCGCTTAATCTGCTGCGTCCGAGCGATCGTGCGGCGTACGTGGAGACGGGCTATTGGTCGGCTCGGGCGATCGCCGAGGCCAGCCATGTCTGTCACGTAGCGATCGCCGCCCATGAACGCCACGCCATCCCACCCGTGGAAACCTGGCATATTCCGCGCGGGGCGGTGTATTGCCACGTCACCGGCAATGAAACAGCGGATGGGGTTCAGTTCCACGAATTTCCCGCCATGGGCAACGTACCGCTCGTGGCCGACTTGACGGCGGATCTGCTCACCGGTCCGATCGAGATTCGTCATTTTGGGCTGATCTACGCCAGCGCACAGAAGAACTTGGGTGCTGCGGGGCTCACGATCGTGATTATACGCGAGGATCTGCTTGGCCGAGGCCGCGCGGAGATTCCGGCACCCCTCAACTATACTCTTCAGGCCCGCACTGGCAGCCGGGTGAATACCCCGCCGATTTTCGCTGTGTACGTGGCTGGGCGGATGCTTAGATGGCTGCGCAGTCAGGGCGGCCTTGCTGGGGCCGCGGCGCGTCGTCAGCGGCGCAGCGGGATGCTCTATCGCGTGATCGATGAACGTGATCTCTATAGCTGCCCAGTGGATCCGCCAGATCGATCGCATGTAAGCGTCTGCTTTCATCTGCCGAATGCGGCGCTCGAAACGGCATTCCTGGCCGGGGCCCGCCACCGTGGCCTGCTCCACCTGGAGGGGCATCCGGCAAACGGCGGAATTCGTGCCTGCCTCTACAACGCGATGCCGGAAGCCGATGTCGCGGTACTCGCGGATTTCATGACGGAATTTGCTGACACGAATGCGCAGGCACGCCGGAGATGACGCATGTAGCTCCCCTCGTCCGTTGTGCAGCTGCTCGCTTCGCACTCCGTGTTGCAGCGCGCGTTGTCCAGCCGCGGCCGCCACCCGCGCTCCCCGTATCGGTGATGGGGTTGCACTTCATCAATCCGCTCGGCCTTGCCGCGGGCTTCGACCGCGACGGATCGATCCTCACGCCACTCGCGTTAAGTGGTTTCGGCTTTATCGAAATTGGGACGATTCGAACAATTGCGCAGCTACAGCGCGCTCTATTCAACGTCCGCCGGCACCGTCGCCATGCCTTGATCGGCATCAATCTCGCGAGCACCGTCGATGGGGTTGAGCCCGACTCGGTTGATTTGTGTTGCGCCCTGATGCGGGCCGCCTGGTTTGCCGCCGATTACCTGGTGGCAAACCTGTCCGGACCGCGTGGCGCGCCGGGCTCGGCGGTGCCGTTGACGTCTCGCGTGGCGCTTCTCTGCGCGCGGCACGCGGCATTGGCGAGCGAGGTCGGGTCGCGTACGCCTCTGGTGGTGAAACTTGCGCTCAACCTCGTGCCAGCCCGCGATTTGCCTTGCCTGCGCGCGAGCGGGGTGGACGCGGTGATCGGCGTGTCGGCGGACACCGACCTCATCGCCCGTGTCGCCCGTGCCCTGGCGCCGCTGCCGTTGATTTCCGTAGGCGGGATCAGGGGCAGTGACGATGTCGTGGCCCGCATCGCGGCGGGCGCGGCACTGGTGCAGGTCCACACGGCCTTCTGCCGCGGCGGGCCGTTCTTTCCTCGGCGCGTGCTGACCGAACTGGCCAAAAATGAGACAGCCAGGCCAGGCGTTGGCGCAGCCCAGGCGCCTCGGCTTCGCCCCATGAGGATGCCCTCAGCAGGCGGGTGAAGATGAACGCCGGGATCGTGCTGACCGCGTTGCTCACGATGTCCGCGCTGCTGCAGTTTTGGTTGGCGGCGCGCCAGTTTCGCTATCTCCAGCGCCTCGCCGAACGACGCCTACGGGAGGCCGGAAGAGCGCGCGTGGCCTTCGCCTTTAGTGCTACGGCTCTTGAATTCATGCTGACCTTGGGACTGACGTTGGGTGGCGGAATCGCCTACCTCGACGGCTTCTGGCATGACCGTCCAGCCGGTGCCGCCGGGCTCGTCGCCTCCGTCGTCCTGGCGTCCGTGCTGCTGCATGTCGCCCTGCGAATCGCCCACGCGCGCATCGTCGAGGCCTCTCTCGACGTGGCTCGCTTTTCCTTGAAGGAACTCCTGGCCCGAGCAAGCCGGCCCATACTGCCAATAATTATCGTCGCCGCCGCCGCAGGCCAGGCGCTGGCATGGCTGATGATGACGGCTCCCTCCACTTGGTGGCTCTGGGCCACGCTGCTCTGGACCGCTGGACTGATCGCCAGGGTGTGGCTGATTTCCGATCAGCCGGGAGGGGGTTTGGGGATGCCACTTCTCCCCTCATCCCAGCCGCTGACCGACCCTCGACTCGCGCCGCGTCTGGCCGCCGCGCTGGCACGATATGGCCTCGCGGGAAGCGAGATTCGCATCACCGTTAGCCCGCCCGGCGCGCTACGGGCCAATGCACGGCTGGCCGGGAGCGGGCGGTCGCGGCATGTCGAACTGTCCGATACCTTGCTTTATTTGCTGACCCCGGCGGAGGTCGAGGCGGTGCTGGCGCACGAGGCCGGCCACTGGCGTTGCCGCCATGTCATCCGCGACCTGGCCAATCGAGCGTTACTCAGTATGGCCGGCTTCGGAGCGCTCGCGCTGGCCATGCATCATCCCTGGATTTTAAGGGAGATGGCCATTCCAGATACGTCACCTGCCGCCTGGCTGGCGGCGGCCGTGGCGCTGGCGCCGCTGGCAGCGGTTCTGGCGACACCACTGCGAGCGCATTGGCGCCGACAAATGGAATATGAAGCCGATGCCTTTGCCGCCACCCATGCCGACAAGCAGGCTCTCATGCGCGCCCTCGAAAAGCTCGACGCGAGCAACGCGACGGACCGTGCCGCGGATCCGATTTATGCCCGTTTCTATCATTTTCATCCAAGCCAAACGGATCGACGCCGCCGCCTCGATACTATGCCTATACGGTAGAGTCGAGGACGGGCGCAGTGGCTTGGGCCATTTGGCATCACCCTGTTTCCCGTCCCCGCTCATCAAACCGGACGTGCGGATTTCCCGCATCCGGCTTTCCGACTGGCTTCATCTCGCGGCTG
>JAJYYH010000059.1 GCA_021801255.1 Pseudomonadota bacterium | reverse complement strand
AGAAATGGAGAAACAACATGATAGATGCAGACATGCGGTCTTCTCATGGCGCTAACGACCCTCCAGCAAATTGGCTTGCTCCTGCGGGCACGGCCATGGCGATGCTTGCATGCTACGGCGTGACCGCCGTGATCGGTCTCTTGTCCCTGATCGGGATCACTGTGGCGCTGCCATTTCGGGCGCCGATCATCGTTTTGTTTTCCGCAATAGCGGCAGCCGGTCTGGCTGGCTCCTACAAGCGGCACCATAGCCGCGTGGCTGTTGTCCTCGGTCTGGTCGGGTTCATTTTGATTACTGGCAGTAAATTCCTGCCTCCAAACCGAAAAGTCGAAGCGCTCGTTATCGAAGGCATGGGTTTCGCCTGCATGCTCGTGGGCAACGGTCTCGCATTCCGGGCAAGGCGACTAGCTGGTGCGCTCTGCGCCGTTCCGCGTACGGCCTGAACATGCATGCACGACAGACCGGCCATTTCCAATATTCTGGCCACCAAGCGGTGCAGCGCCCCTTCGGTATTCCAGCCAGAGCACCTGCTACGCGAGGCGCGGCGGCAACGCGGCTTGGCAGAGCAAGACGTCCCGGCGGTCCGCGTCCTGGACCCGGACGGCGATCTCGTGCGCGCGTTGCGGCGCGCCGGACGGGGCGCCCGTTGGCGGGTTGGACCAGCTATCATACCGAGATGCCGGTGACCAAGCATCACATCAGGGGATAGAGGCTGGCGATATGAGCGAGGGGATTTTCCCGGCAACGGCGATGCCTGACCCAGAATGGTGGGAGGCGCTTTGGCCGCGGCCACGTGAAGTGCTTGCCGGATTCGGCGTTGACCCAGGGATGGAAGTGGTCGATCTCTGCTGTGGTGATGGGCTCTTCACCGCTGCCTTATGCGGCATGGCGCGGCACGTGTTCGCCGTCGATCTCGACCCAGGCATGCTTGATTTGGTCAGGGCGCGGATGTCTGCGGCGGGGGCGGCGAATTGCGATTTCATCGCTGGCGACGCCTATGAAATCGCCCGGCTCGTGCCCAGGCCCGTGGATCTTGTGCTGATCGCGAATACCTTCCACGGCGTTCCGGACAAGGCACGGCTCGCGCGGGGCGTCGCCGCCATCCTAAAACCCGGCGGTCGGTTCATCGTAGTCAACTGGCACCGGCGCCCGCGCGAAGAAACGACCGTCCTCGGCCAGCCACGTGGACCGCGGACTGAAATGCGAATGACGCCGGAGAGTGTGGCGTCCGAGATCGCCCCGGCCGGGCTGCGCTCGGCGCACGTCGTCGAACTGCCGCCCTACCATTACGGCGCGATCTTCGAAAAATCGACCACCTGACAGACCAGAAATCAAAGGAGAGGATAATGCCTCGCTACAAACGAAATGACGGACAGAAGCGGGTCTCGGATTACGGCGCCGAGAAAACCGGCCCGATGCCGTTGAGCATGGCCACACGGCGATGACCGCGGAGTGGTGGCCCATGCCGTTTTTCGGCATGCTGATGATGCCGGTGATGATGGCGGTGCTCCTGATGGTCGCTTTTCTCATCATCATCCCATTGCTGCGGGCACTCGGCATGGGCCCTCCCTGGTGGCACGGCCCGCACCCCCCATTTCCGCAACAGCCGAAGAGCGCACTCGACATCCTCAACGAGCGCTTCGCCCGCGGCGAGATCGACAGCGCCGAGTATGAAGAAAAGCGGCGGATGATTTCCCAGGGTTGATGCGGCATTCGGAGAGCCAGTGCCTAAAAACGCGCCTGACCCGACTTGAACAATGTCCTGAGCTCGACTTTCCGCATTTTCGGAGAAAACACCGATCTATCAATAGGTTAGACCCCGAAGGTCATTTTTGTTAACCTTCTGATTCTATTTATATTTTCTAAGAATGCGGAAAGTCGAGCTAAAAACGGTCGAATATGTCATCCAGTTCGCGGTAAGCAAGCAATCCGGCGGCGGAGGTGATCCGGCCGCTGTGGAATTCCAGCTTCAGGCGGCAGTCGAAATCGACCCGAAGCGCAACCTCATCCGCTTCACCCGCTGGGTGTTCCATCCGCGCACCCCTCATCATACCGATATTGACCTGGCCTGACACTTTGCCGTCAAGCTGCGCCATCGCCTCGCGAGCATGGTCGATGTCTTTGAGAATCGGATCGACGATCTGCAGCAGCTTTTCGCCGGCTGGCGTCAGCGACATACCTTGGGCCACTCGCTCGAACAGCTTGTGGCCCACGCTCTTTTCGAGCTTGGCGATCTGCATGCTGAGCCCGGGCTGCACGATATTGAGCCGCCGCGCCGCACGGGTTACGTTGCCCTCTTGCGCGAGACACGAGAAATACTGCATCTGCCGGATGTCCATGCCGCTGTTTCCCCCGCGTGCGTCGCGCCTTATCATCATTTTTGCTGATGAGGAGCATCAAAAGCAATTATTTGTTCTGATTTCAAGGGCGCGGTACCATTGCCGTCAGCGCCCCGGCGGGCGCCTGCCGGGAAGCCATCGCACCGATGACACAGCGTCGCCTAATCGTGGGAATTTCGGGAGCTTCGGGCGTCACCTATGGGGTGCGCCTGTTGCAGCTTCTGGGTAATGCCGGGGTTGAGACCCATTTGGTGATGTCGAAGACTGCCGAGCTGACCTTCGCCTACGAGACCTCGCTCAAGATCGCTGACGTCAAGGCGCTCGCGAACACCGTGCATCAGATCGACGACATGGCGGCCGCGATCGCGAGCGGCTCGTTCCGCACCGCCGGCATGATCGTGGCGCCGTGCTCGATGCGTTCTATGTCGGAGCTCGCCAGCGGCGTGACCACGACGTTGCTCACCCGCGCCGCCGATGTCACACTCAAGGAGCGGCGCCGGCTGGTGCTGATGGTGCGCGAGACGCCACTGCACACCGGCCATCTACGCACCATGACGGCGCTTTCAGAGATGGGCGCAATCATCGCGCCACCAGTGCCGGCGTTCTACGCCCGGCCGGAGACGCTGCAGGATATGGTCGATCACACCGTCGGCCGTGTCCTCGATTTGTTCGAGATTGACGTGGGCGTGGTCCAGCGCTGGGGCGAGACGCCCGAGCTGCACAGCTGCCCCAGGCGCGATGCCCAGGCTCTTCGCCCCCGATAAGAAGCGCAGACGAAACGAGGGAGAACGCGATGACCACGATGAGCGCGGCCGCGATTGCAGGGCAGAATGCGACGCCCGATCTGCGTTCCTGGCTGCGCCACCTAGCGGCGACCGATCGTCTCGCGGTGGCGCGCGCCGGCCTCTCGCTTACCGACGAGATTGCCGCAGTGTCCAAGCGGCTGGAGAATGAGCGCGCCGTGCTGTTTCCGCAACCGGGCGGCCACGCCATTCCGGTTGTGGCCAACCTGTTCGCCGACCGCAGTTGGGTGGCGGACTCGCTTGGCGTTCCGACGGCCGAGCTGCTCGCGCGCTTCCAGGCCGCGGTGCGCCGTCCGCTGCCCTGGGTCGAGAGCGCGGCTGACGCACCGGGGCAAGAGGTCGTGCATCGTGACGTCGACTTGCTGCGGCAATTACCAATCCCCAAGCACAACGAACTCGACAGCGGCCCGTATATCACCGCGGCGCTATTGATCGCCCGCAATCCGCAGACCTGCATCCAGAACGTGTCGATCCACCGCTGCCAGGTCAGCGGACCGGACCGCATCGGCGTGTTGCTTCTGCCGCGTCACACCCACCATTATTACCGTCTGGCCGAGCAGGCCGGGGAGGCGCTGGAGATCGCGCTGGTGATCGGCGCGCATCCCGCCTGCATCCTCGCCTCGCAGGCGATCGCAGCACTCGATGAGGACGAGATGAACATCGCCGGCGCGCTGCTCGGCCGTCCGGTGGCGATGGTGACGTGCAAGACCAACCGCGTGCGCGTGCCGGCGCAGGCCGAGATCGTCATCGAAGGCCGCATTCTGCCCAAGGTGCGCGAGCCGGAAGGGCCGTTCGGGGAGTTCCCGCAATATTACGGGGCACGCGCCGATCGCGAGGTGATTGCGGTCGACGCCATCACCCATCGCCACGACGCCATCTTCCACACCATCGTCGGCGGGGGCAGGGAGCATCTCGTGCTCGGCGAGATTCCACGCGAGGCCACGCTGCTGGAGCATCTGCAGCGCAGCTTCCCCTCGGTGCGCGACGTACGGCTGACGCGCGGCGGCACGTGCCGCTATCACCTCGCCGTCAAGACCGACAAGACCAGCGAGGGCGAGCCCAAGAATATCATCATGGGTGCGTTCGGCGGCCATTACGACGTCAAGCAGGTCGTGGTCGTCGATATGGACGTCGACATCGACGATCCCAACGAGATCGAATGGGCGGTGGCGACCCGCTTCCAGGCCGATCGCGACCTTGTCGTCGTGGCCGGGGCGCAGGACTCGAAGCTCGATCCCTCGGCGGACGGCGGCATCAGCGCCAAAATGGGGCTCGATGCCACCAAGCCGGCGCGGACCGGGCCGCTCGCATTCAAACGAATCCACGTCAAGGGCGTCGAGACGGTTGATCTCGGCAGCGTGCTGCAGCACGATCCGCAATCCGTTTTCGTCCGGCTGCTAGCCGGCGACAGAGACCGGGCCTCGCCGTGAGAATGCGGCGAAGCCGAAGGTCCGCGGCGGAACCGTGGCGGCGAAGCGCCCCGCGGCACGGGGAAGTGCATTGCCCAATCCGCCGGCATCGCTGCGCGGACAGCGCCTGAGACTGGCGCGAGAGGAGCGGGAGGCTGCTATGTCCACGGCGCTGCGTATCGCGTATGGCGCGTTCGGCCGGATGGCTTTGCTGGATATGGACTATTCGCTGGTTCGCCACGCGCACCCGCATTGCCACGTCCTGCTCAAGGTCGAGGGCGCCGATACCCAGTTTGCGGTCGGCGAGCGGATCTATCCGCTGACCGACTCCGAGGCCGTGCTGGTCAATGGCTGGCAGCCGCATGCCTATGTCCATGACCCGTCACGGCCGCGCACCATCATTCTGGCGCTCTATATCAAGCCGGAATGGCTCAAGGCGTTCCGCCCGGGCTGGGTGGCGAGTGGCGCGCCTGGCTTCTTCACCTATCCCTCGGGCGAGATCACCCCGCGCATCCGCTCGCTGGCGATGAATCTCGCCGCCGACATGATGACACGCCCCGAGCGCCGCGACGTGCACGAGGTGGCGCTGTCCGAGCTGATGATCGCGGTCATCGAGCGCTTCACGCCTTGGCGCAGCTTACCGGCCTCGATCCGCGAGTTGAATGCGCAGAGTGGTGACTGGCGCATCCGCCGTGCCGTGCAGATCATGCGCAACGAGGTCGGCCGCATCAGTCAGGTCGATACGGTGGCGCGCGAGACCGGTCTGTCGCGTGCGCATTTCTTCCGCCTGTTCGAGGCCTCGATCGGCGTGCCGCCCAAGGTCTATCTCAACGTCGTGCGTATGGAACGCGCGGTCGATAGGGTGCTGCATCACTCGGAAAACTTATGCCATATCGCCTCGGAGCTCGGCTTTGCCGAGCCCGCCCATTTCACCCGCTTCTTTCGTAACCATGCCGGCGTCAGCCCGCGTGAGTTCCGCAATGTGTCCCGCCTCGCGAGCTGATATTGCGGCATGAAAACAAACGCTTGGGGCTTGGTCTCGCGCCGGAAATGAGACGGATTGGCAAGTTCTGAGATCGGCCGGTATGGTCCGATCCGGCGCACCTGATACTCTCGACCCATAACAAGGCGACGGGAGCGTTCAAGGATGTCGGACGGTATGAGCCAAGCGACGGCCGATGCCGAGCCCACTCAGACCTGGGTCGGGCGGTCCATTCCGCGCGTCGAGGACGCAGCACTGCTCACCGGCCGCGGCCGTTTCATCGACGATCTCGGCGTGCGTGCCGGCACGCTGCACGCAGCGCTGCTGCGCTCGCCGCACGCTCATGCCGATATTGCTGGAATCAATAGCGAGGCGGCGAAGCGCGGGCCCGGCGTGGCTGCGGTGCTCACCGGCACCGACATCAAGGCGCTGACGTCGAGCCTCGTGGTCGGCGTCAAGGCGCCGGTGGAATGCTGGCCGATCGCCAGCGACCGCGTGCGCTATGTCGGCGAGCCGGTGGCCATCGTCGTGGCAAGCGACCGCTACCGCGCGGAAGACGCCGCCGATCTCATCGAGGTCGATTATCGCCCGCGGCCCGCGGTGGTCGATCCGCTCGCGGCGATCGCGCCCGATGCGCCGCTGTTGCATGACGGCTTTCCCAGCAATGTCGCGAGCGATCGCCGCTTCCGCTACGGCGATCCCGAAGCGGCCTTCGCCGCGGCCGCGCATCGCATCTCCATTGACATCCGCTATCCCCGCAATTCGTGCACGCCGATCGAAACCTATGGCGTGGTCGCCGACTACGATGCCGCCGAGGACGCCTATGACGTGCTCGCCAATTTCCAAGGGCCGTTCAGCATCCACGCGGTGCTGTCGCGCGCGCTCAGAGTGCCGGGCAACCGCCTGCGGCTGCGCACCCCGCCGGATTCCGGCGGCAGCTTCGGCGTCAAGCAGGGCGTGTTTCCCTACATCGTGCTGATCGCGGCGGCGGCGCGCGCGGTCGGCCGTTCGGTCAAGTGGATCGAGGATCGGCTGGAGCATCTCACCGCCTCGGTCTCCGCCACCAACCGCGCCACCACGCTGCGCGCCGCGGTCGCGGCGGACGGCCGCATTCTCGCGCTCGACTGGGACCAGGTCGAGGATTGCGGCGCCCATCTGCGCGCACCGGAGCCAGCGACGCTCTATCGGATGCACGGCAACCTCACCGGCGCCTACGATATCCGCCACGTCGCGGTGAGAAATCGCGTCGTCGTCACCAACAAGACTCCGAGCGGCCTTAATCGGGGTTTCGGCGGCCCGCAGGTCTATTTTGCGCTGGAGCGCTTGGTGCAGCGGATCGCCCTCACGCTCGGTCTCGACCCGCTCGACGTCATCGCGGGCAACCTGGTTCCGGCTGATGCTTTTCCCTATCGCACCGCGACCGGAGCGCTGCTCGATTCCGGCAATTACCAGGAGGCGCTGGCGCGCGGCATCCGCGACGGCGGCCTTGCCGAACTCAAAGCGCGGCGCGCTGCCGCGCGCGCGGCGGGGCGGCTCTATGGCATCGGCTATGCCGCAGTGGTCGAGCCCAGCGTCTCCAACATGGGCTATATCACGACGGTGCTGACGCCGGCCGAACGCCGCAAAGCCGGGCCGAAGAACGGTGCACAGGCCACCGCCACCGTAAGCATCGATCCGGTTGGCAGCGTCGCCGTTCATGTCGCCTCGGCGCCGCAGGGCCAGGGTCATCGCACGGTGCTGTCGCAGGTCGTTGCTGACGTGTTCGGGCTGACGCCGGCCGACATTCGCGTCAACACCGAAATCGACACGGCGAAGGACGCATGGTCGATTGCCTCCGGCAATTACGCGAGCCGTTTCGCTGCTGCCGTCGCCGGCACCGCGAAGCTCGCGGCCGAGCGGCTTGCGGCACGGCTGGCGCGCATCGCCGCGAGCCAGCTGAACATCGCGGCTGACGACATCGCGTTTGCTGGCGGCATGGTGCGCTCGCGGCGCAATCCAGACAATGCATTGCCGTTCTCGCGGCTTGCTGCGGTCAGCCACTGGGCACCGGCGACGCTACCCAGTGACGCAGGGACCACGATCCGCGAAACGGTGTTTTGGACGCCGCCGGAGCTCACCGCGCCTGATGAGCAAGACCGAATCAACTCGTCACTGTGCTACGGTTTCATTTTCGACTTTTGCGGCATCGAGATCGACCGCACGACGCTGCAGCCACGCATCGATCGCTACGTAACCATGCATGATTGCGGCACCATCCTGCATCCCGGCATGGTCGACGGCCAGATCCGCGGCGGTTTCGCGCAGGGGCTCGGCGCCGCGCTCTACGAAGAATATGCCTACGGGCCGGACGGCTCCTATCTCACCGGCACTTTCGCCGACTATCTGCTGCCGACCACCGCGGAGGTGCCCGCTCCCGTCATCCTACACATGCAAACGCCGTCGCCCTTCACGCCGCTCGGTGCCAAAGGCGTGGGCGAGGGTAATTGCATGTCAACGCCGGTATGCATCGGCAATGCGGTGGCCGATGCGATTGGCGCGAGCGACATTGAACTGCCGCTGAGCCCGGCGCGTCTCGCGGCGCTCGTGCGCGGACCGGAGCCCGCGCCGCCCGCAGGCCTGACCATCGAAGCCATGGCGGCGGGCGGCCGCGAACTGCGCGGCGAGGGCTCGGCCATCGTCAACGCGGTACCCGTGCAGATCTGGGCCATGCTGCTCAATCCAGAAACGCTCAAGGCGGTCATTCCGGGCTGCCATAGCGTGCAGAAAATCTCCGACACACATTTCCGTGCCGACGTCACGCTCGGCATCGGCCCGGTGAAGGGCCGCTACCGCGCCGAGGTGACATTGTCGGACCTCGATCCGCCGCGCGCGGTGACGCTCGGTGGCTCTGCCGACGGCGCGCTCGGCTTCGGCCAAGGCGAGGGCCGCATAACGCTGACGCCGGAGCGCGATGCCACGCGTCTGCATTATGCCTACACCGCCGCGATCGGCGGCAAGGTCGCAAGCATCGGCGGCCGCCTGCTCGATGGCGCCGCGCGCGTCATCATCAGGCAGTTCTTTACCGCGCTTGCCCGCGAGGCCGGCGGCGGCACTCGTAGAGGCGGGCTATGGGCCAAGCTGCGCGCCTTGTTCAGGAGGCGGTGATGAAGCCCGCGCCGTTCGACTATGTGCGCGCCGAAAGCCTCGATGAGGCGCTCGACGTGCTCGCCCGCGAGGGCGGTGATGCGCGCATCATCGCTGGTGGCCAGTCGCTGATGCCGATGCTTAACATGCGGCTTGCCAAGCCAAAGGTGCTTATCGACATCATGCGGATTGGTGAGTTCGCGCGGATCGACGATGCCAACGATCGCGTCACCATCGGCGCCGGCATCCGCCAGGCCACGCTGTTGGCGTGGCCCGACCTCAAGCGCCGCCTTGCGCTGGTGGCTTTGGGGCTGCCGTGGACCGGCCACGCTCAGACCCGCAGCCGCGGCACGGTATGCGGCTCGATCGCCCATGCTGACCCTAGCGCGGAATTGCCGCTGATGCTGCTCGCGCTCTCCGGCGCGGTCCATCTGCGCAGTCGCAAGCATCGGCGGCGCGTTCCCGCGCAGGATTTCTTTACCGGCATGATGGCAACGACGCGCGCCGATGATGAACTGATCGAGGCGGTGTCGTTCCAGGCCGGAACAGAGCGCTGCGCTTTCCGCGAGGTGGCGCGCCGGCACGGGGATTTCGCCATCGTCGCGTGCGCTGCGGTTGCGAGTGGACACGGCGTGCGGCTCGCGGTCGGCGGTGTCGCCGATATGCCGGCGGCCCGCGACTTTCCGCGGCTTGCCGGCGCGGCGCTCGACGATGCGCTCAACGGCTTCGCCTACGATCTCGGCGCCCGCGACGACCTTCATGCAAGCGCGCGCCACCGCCGCGATCTGGTGCGCGCGCTCGGCCGCGAGCTCATCACCGAGGTGTTGTCATGACGCGTCTTGCGGCCGAGCGGCGCCACGTCGTCCGCTTCACGCTGAACGGCACGCCGCTCGAGGGCGAGGCCGAGCCGCGGCTCTTGCTGTCCGATTTCCTGCGGCATCAGCTTGGCGCCACCGGCACCCATGTCGGCTGCGAGCACGGGGTGTGCGGTGCCTGCACCATCACCATCGACGGAGCACTCGCGCGCGCCTGCCTGATGCTTGCGGTGCAGGCCGATGGCTGCGCGCTGCGCACCGTCGAGGGGCTGGCGCCGTCGCCGGCCCGCCTGTCGGTGCTGCAGGAAGCGTTGCGCCGCCACCACGCCCTGCAATGCGGCTTCTGCACCGCAGGAATCCTGATGTCACTCGACACCTATCTGCGCCGCCATCGCAATCCCAGCGAGAGCGACATTCGTGACCTGCTCAGTGGCCATCTGTGCCGCTGCACCGGCTACACGACGATCGTGCGTGCCGCGCTCGAAGCGGCGGCTGAGCTGGCGAACGATCTAACGAGCGAGGACAGAAATGCTTGATCTCGGCAGAAGTTTCCTTGCCAGCGTGGCTCGCGACCCCGACGTGCTGGCGGTGGTCGATGGCGACGTGCGCCTCACTTACGCGCAGTGGTATGCACGCATCTCGGCGTTGGTCGCCTCCTTCGACCGCATCAGATTGAAGCGAGGCGACCATCTCGTCACCGCGCTGCAGAATTGCTGGCAGGCCGCTACCGTGCATTGGGCTTGCCAGTTCGCAGGCCTCATCATCACGCCGGTGAACTGGCGCGCCAAGGCCGACGAGCTCGATTTCTGCCTCGAAAATTCCGAAGCCTGCGCGGTGATCTATCAGGACGTCTCGGCCGACGCCGCCGCCCGGTCACGCTATGCTGGGCGGCTGCCCTTCGTGTTCGTCGGCGCCGGAACGCAGCAACTTTCGCAGGCGCTGGCGTTCGACGCGTTGATCGCGGGCGCGGCCGCAGATGCCGCGCCGCAGGCCGATGCCGATGCTTGGTCGATCATGCTCTATACCTCGGGCACCATGTCGCGGCCCAAGGGCGTGCCACGCCGTCACCGCGCCGAGCGCGCCGCCGGGATCGCCCATGTCGCACAAAACCTCTACAGCCGCCACGAGCGTACGCTCGGTGTGATGCCGCTCTATCACACGATGGGTGTGCGCTCGCTGATCGCAATGTCATTGATCGGTGGCCTCTTCGTTTGCCTGCCGCGCTATGACACGCGCCGCGCGCTCACGCTGATCGAGGCAGAAAAAATCACGAATCTCTACCTCGTGCCGACGCTCTATCACGACCTCGTCCACGCGCCGGAATTCGCCGCGGCCGACGTCACCAGCATGCGCAAGCTCGGCTTCGCCGGTGCCCCAATGACGGACGGTCTGCTCAAAACGCTCGATGAGGCGTTCAAGCCTGACCTGTTCGTCAACCATTACGGAAGCTCCGAGATCTACACCTTCACCGTCAATCCGCAGGCGCCGAAGAAGCCAGGCTCCGCTGGCAAGGCCGGCATTAACCAACACGTCCGGGTGGTGAAGCTCGGCGCGAGCTTTCCCCATGATGTCGCCGCGACCGGAGAGGAGGGCGAGATCATCGCGCTGCTGGCTAGCGACGAGGCGTTCGAGGGCTATTGGCGGCGACCCGACGCCGATGCGAAGGCACTGCGCGAGGGCTGGTACTTTACTGGCGATACCGGCTTCTTTGATCGCGACGGCGATCTGTTCGTCACCGGCCGCGTCGACGATATGATCATCACAGGCGGCGAGAACGTCTCGCCCGTAGAAATCGAGAGCTGTCTGTCGCTGCACCCGGCCGTGCTTGAAGTCGCGATCGTTGGACTGCCCGATGAGCGCTGGGGCAAAATCGTCACCGCCTTCATCAAGCGCAAGGCACCGGTCAGCGAGCAGGAACTCGAGGAGTTCTGCCGAATGTCTGGCTTAGCTAATTTCAAGCGCCCACGCCGATTCGTCTTCGTTGAGGAAATTCCCAAATCGCCAGTCGGTAAGCTGCTGCGGCGGCTCCTGGTCGCTGGGGAATACCGAGGCGAAAGCCGGCCGCCGTCCGGCGCAGCCTAATCAAACAACGAGAAAGGATCTGCTATAATGGCATCGACTTACACGTTCGCCGACCCGCGTCTCGCCAAGCTCGACGGCTTTCAGGTGGAAATCGACGAGGGCCGTGAGCGCGCTGACATCATTCTCAACCGGCCGCCGTTCAACATCGTCTTCATGCCGCAGCGCGACCAGCTCCGCCTCGTATTCGAGACGCTGGACGAGGATGCGCGCGTGCGTGTGATTGTGGTGCGCGCGGTGGGTGAGCATTTCTCGAGCGGCGGCAATATCGGCGGCTTCATGGAAGCCTCGCCCGAGCACGTTTCCAAGCTCGCGTGGAACATCGCCGCGCCGGCGCGCTGCGCCAAGCCGGTGATCGTTGCCAATCGTGGCTATTGCTTTGGCGTCGGCTTCGAACTCTCGCTCGCCTGCGATTTCCGCATCGCCTCAGAGACGACCCTTTACGCTCTGCCAGAGCAGAAGCTCGGCCAGATTCCCGGCTCGGGCGGCTCGGCGCGCCTGCAAAAGATGGTCGGCATTACCCGCACCAAGGACATCGTAATGCGCTCCAAGCGCATTCCAGCGAGGCAGGCGCTGGAATGGGGCATCGTCACCGAATGCGTGCCTGACGCCGAACTCGAGAAGGCAACCGACGGGCTAGTCGACGAACTGCGCGCCTTCTCGCCGATCGCGCAGCGCACCGCGAAGAAGCTGCTCAACGACACTGAGGACACGATGCTGTCGATCGCGATCGAGCTGGAGGGTCACTGCTACAGCCGCCTGCGGCAGTCCGAGGATTTCAAGGAGGGTGTCGAGGCCTTCAACGCCAAGCGACCACCGAAATTCATTGGCATCTGAGATGAACACCGTTCAGCCAAGGGAGGAGACCACAAGCGTGAGCAACATTCTGGCGGCGGAGATCGCACCGCCCGCCGGCAACCGGCAGATGATAAACGCTATCGTCGCATCGGTGCTCGGATGGTCGCTCGATCTGTTCCTCCTGCTCTATGGTGCACCGGTGGTCGGCACACTGTTTTTTCCCCTCCACTATTCCGACGATGTCGCTCGCCGTGGTCTATGCCGCTTTCGCGGTGACGCTCCTGATGCGGCCGATCGGATCGGCGCTGTTCGGCCATTATGCCGACGTTCACGGTCGCAAAGGCGCGATACTGATCGCCATCATCGGCGTCGGGGTCTCGACCGCGGCGTTCGGCACGCTGCCGACCATCGCTCAGGCCGGCTTCATCGCGCCGGTAATCTTCCTCAGGCATTTTCACGTTAACCGGGACTGGCGGGCAGGCGCGGTCTGGGCCAGGATGGTGGAATGAACGCGGCCCCTGACCCTAGTAAATTCCGTAATCTTTGTTTCACTGATCCACCCGCCACGCCACACATTGAATGCAGAAAGAGCGCGCCGAAGCCGGGTGGTGCGGAAATATCAGCGGCAAGGCGTTCACGGGGATGACGCTCGGTGTTAGCATGCTCACGGAAGGGTGATCGCTGGCGGCGGATGTTTCGTTTCTTGGCGGGCGTCTGCATGGCGGCGCGGCGGGACGGACCTCGTCCTTGCGGGGACGACCGCGCGTGGGTTTGGGGTGTGCCGCCGGCACCGGCGGGTCCGGTTTTTCCGGTTTCGCCGGCGTCTCGCGAGCCTTGATCGCGGTGCTGTCGCGCGAGATGTGCCCGACCAGACAGTCCCGTGGGTTCCTTGATCAGCGCCCCGGCACGCCTTGCCAGCTCGGCACGAACGCCTCGATCCGCGCCATGCCCAGCACGCTGACCAGGTGCTGGTGGTGTCGGCCCGGCGGACCGCCCATCGCGGCTTCGTCCTTCCTTTTCGCCGCCGATCGGGCTAGTGCTCCGCCCATGTCACGCACGGCCTCGCTCAACCGCCGCACGGCGGAGACCGATATCACGCTCAGCCTCGACCTCGACGGGTCGGGGCGGGCCGAGATCGCGACCGGAATTGGTTTTTTCGACCATATGCTGGCCGCGCTCGCCCGCCATGCGCTGTTCGACCTCACCATCGCGGCGCGCGGCGATCTCCATATCGATTTCCATCACACCGTGGAGGATGTCGGCATCGTGCTCGGCCAGGCGCTGGCGGAGGCGATGGGGGAAAAACGCGGTATCGCCCGGTTCGGCCACGCCCTGATGCCGATGGACGAGGCCCTGGTGGAAGCCGCGCTCGATTGCTCGGGCCGCGCCCATCTGGCATGGTCGGTGGCCTTCCCGCGTGACAAGGTGGGGGAAATGGACAGCGAATTGTTCGAGGAGTTTTTCCGGGCGCTGGCCGGCAACGCGCGGCTCACGCTGCATCTCACCCAGCGCGCCGGGCACAACACCCATCACATCGCCGAGGCCTGCTTCAAGGCCACGGCGCGGGCGCTTCGCATGGCGGTTGCCCGCGACGCGCGGCTGGGCGAGGCCGTGCCCTCCACCAAGGAAGCGCTGTGAGGCTCTATACCGTGCATCTTGCCCCCGATCGGGCGCCGGTTCTGGTGCGCGAGGGGTTTTCCGTGGGGGCCCTGGTCTTCGGCCCGCTCTGGCTGTTTTTTCACCGCGCCTGGATCGCCGGCTGGCTGGCCCTCGCGCTCAATCTGGCGCTGGCCGCGGCGATCGCGCGCAACAGCGCGATCGGGACCGCTTCCCTCGCCGAGTTCTGGCTGCTCGGCCTTTTGGGGCGCGATTTCTATCGCTGGGGGCTGACGCGGCGCGGCTATGCGCTGAGCCATGTGCTAGCGGCGCGTGACGAGGAGGCGGCGCTGGCCCGGCTGCTCGCGGCCCGGCCCGATCTCGCGGCGACACTGGCGCGATGAGGGTCGCGGTCATCGATTACGGCAGCGGCAATCTCGCCTCCGCCCAGCGTGCGCTCACGGTCGCCGCCGAGCGTGCCGGGATCGGCGCCGAGATCGCGATCACCGCCGATCCGGCCTGGGTCGCGCGGGCCGATCGCATCGTGCTGCCCGGTCAGGGGGCGTTCGCCGATTGCGCCCGCGGCCTCAAATCGATCGCCGGCCTGGAGAGCGCCATCATCGCCGCGACCGGGCGCGGCGCACCGTTCCTCGGCATCTGTGTCGGCATGCAATTGATGGCGGCGCGCGGGCTGGAGCACGAAATCACCCGCGGTTTCGGCTGGATCGCCGGGGAAATCGCGGCCCTCGACGCGCCCGGGCTGCGGCTGCCGCAAATGGGCTGGAACGCGCTCGCCTTCACCCCCGGCGCGCACCCTTTGCTGGCGGGTCTGCTGCCTGGCGATCAGGCCTATTTCGTCCACAGCTATGCGCTCACCGGCGGCAGTGCCGATGAAATCGTGGCCACCACCGACTATGGCGGCCCCGTGGTCGCGATGGTGGCGCGCGGCAATCGCGCCGGCACGCAATTCCATGTCGAGAAGAGCCAGGAGGTCGGCTTGCGCATCCTCGGGAATTTTCTCACCTGGCAGCCCCCGCCCGCCCCATGAACGAGCGGACCCATGAGCGGGTGGTGGAACGCGCCACCACTCTCGATGACGATGACATGGCCGCGCTCTGCGAGGCGGCGGATGCGGCGATCATCGAGGGCGGCGGCTTCGGCTGGGTCAATCCGCCCGGCCGGTCAGCGCTCGAGCGCTACTTCCAGGGCCTGATGCTGGTGCCCGAGCGTGAGCTTTATATCGCCCGGCTCGACGGAGTCGTGGTCGGCTCGGTCCAGCTCGTCCGTCCGCCGCGCAACAACGAGGCGCAGGCTTTCGCCGCAACCCTCACCCATAGCTTCATCGCTCCCTTCGCGCGCGGCCACGGGCTGGCGCGGCTGCTGACGCTGCGCGTCGAGGAGGGGGCGCGAGCGCTCGGCTATCACGTCATCAATCTCGACGTGCGCGAGACCCAGGAGGCGGCGATCCGGCTCTATGAAGCGCTCGGCTATACCCGCTGGGGCACCCATCCGGTCTATGCCCGCATCAATGGGCGCACGGTACGCGGGTTCTATTTCTACAAACTGCTCCAGCCGGGGGGAAAAATCGCATGACCCTCACGCTTTATCCGGCGATCGACCTCAAGGATGGCGCCTGCGTGCGGCTTCGGCGCGGGGCGATGGACGAAGCCACGATTTATGCCGCGAACCCGGCGCAACAGGCGCGCGATTTCCAGGAAGCCGGCTGCCGCGCGCTCCATGTCGTCGATCTCAACGGCGCCTTCGCTGGACAGGCGGTGAACGGCGGCGCGGTCGATGCCATCCTCGCCGCCGCTCGCGTCGCGGTGCAGCTCGGTGGCGGCATTCGCGACATGGCGGGCATCGCGCGCTGGCTTGAGCGCGGGGTGGCGCGGGTGATCCTCGGCAGCGCGGCGGTCAAGAACCCGGCCCTGGTGCGCGAGGCCTGCCGCGCCTTTCCTGGCCGCATCGCGGTCGGGATCGACGCCCGGGCCGGGATGGTCGCGACCGAGGGCTGGGCCGAAACGTCCACCCTCAGCGCCGAGGCGCTGGCGCTCCGTATCGAGGATGCCGGGGTGGCGGCGATCATTTTCACCGATATTGCCCGCGACGGAATGCTGGCCGGGCTCAATATCGCCGCCACCACCGCGCTCGCCGCGCGGCTCGCGGTGCCGGTGATCGCCTCGGGCGGGGTCGCCGGGGTCGGTGACCTCACCGCCCTCGCCGCGGCCGCGCGCGGGCTGCGCCGAGGGCAGATCGAGGGCGTGATCGTCGGGCGCGCGCTCTATGACGGGCGGCTCAGCGTGGCGGACGCATTGGCGGCTTTGACGGCGTGAATTAGATGTTGCGCGAAGGCCGCCAAGGGCTGACAAGCGCGGCTCCCTGAAGGAAAGACCCGATCGGCGTGCTCAGTCTCCGTGTCATTCCCTGTCTCGACGTGAAGGATGGGCGCGTCGTCAAGGGCGTCAACTTCGTGGCGTTGCGCGATGCCGGCGATCCGGTGGAGCAGGCCGCGCTCTATGACGCCGCCGGGGCCGATGAGCTGACCTTTCTTGACATCACCGCGAGCCACGAGAATCGCGACACGCTGCTCGATGTCGTTGCCCGCACTGCGCGGCGGGTATTCCTGCCGCTCACGGTGGGCGGGGGCGTGCGCAGTGTCGAGGACATGCGCCGGCTGCTGCTCGCGGGAGCGGATAAATGCAGCATCAATTCGGCGGCCGTGGCGCGCCCGGAGCTGGTCGCCGAGGCGGCGCGCAAATTCGGCAGCCAGTGCGTCGTCGTCGCGGTCGATGCCAAGCGGACCGGCCCGGCGCGCTGGGAGGTTTTCACCCATGGCGGGCGGCGCCCGACGGGGCTCGACGTCATCGCCTGGTGCCAGCGCGTGGCGGCGCACGGGGCTGGCGAGATCCTGCTCACCAGCATGGATCGCGACGGTACCGGGGAAGGTTTTGATCTTCCCCTTCTTGGCGCGGTCTGCGCCGCCGTGCGCGTGCCGGTGGTGGCCTCGGGCGGGGTCGGCACGCTGGCGCATTTCGTGGCCGGCGCGCAAGCTGGCGCCAGCGGTCTCTTGGCGGCGAGTGTGTTCCATTTCGGCACGTTTCGTATCGCGGAGGTCAAGGCGGCGCTCGCGGCGGCCGGCCTGCCGGTGCGCCTGCCGCGTCTGATCGCCTGACAGGATCCAGGAATGGCCAAGACCACCAAGAAAAAGCCGAGCAAGACCGCCAAGAAGACGCCGAAACAGGCGTTCAAGCGCAAACCCGAGACCAGCGCCCGCAAGGCGCTGCGCCTGGCGGCCCCGGCGCTCCCGCCGCCGCCGCTGGCGCTCGGTGTGAGCGGTGCCGTGCTCGACCGGCTGCATGCCGTGGTGCTGAGCCGGCGTGCGGCCGATCCCGCGATCAGCCACTCGGCGCGGCTTCTGGCGCGCGGCACCGCCAAGGTCGCGCAGAAATTCGGCGAGGAGGCGGTCGAGTGCCTGATCGAGGCGGTGGGCGGCGATCGCACCGCGCTGATCGCCGAGAGCGCCGACGTGCTCTACCATCTCCTGGTGCTCTGGGTCTCGGCCGGGGTGCGGCCCGAGGAGGTATGGACGGAGTTGCAGCGCCGCGAGGGCGTCAGCGGCATCGCCGAGAAGGCCTCCCGCACCCTGCCGCTTGCCTTCGGCGTGCAGACGACGAAAATCCCCTGAATTTTTGGAGGAAGCGCCGATGCCGGTGAGTGGTCTGGGCCCCTATGACGATCAGAATATCTTCGCCCGCATCCTGCGCGGCGAGGTGCCGTGTCGCAAAGTTTTCGAGGATGCGCATGCCCTGGCCTTCCACGACATCGCCGCGCAGGCCCCAGTGCATGTGCTGGTGATCCCGAAGGGGCGCTATGTGTCGTTCGCGGATTTCTCGGCCCGCGCGAGCGAGGGAGAAATCGCCGGGTTTTTCCGCGCCGTCGGCGAAGTGGCGCGGCAATTGGGCCTCGAGACGGCGGGCTATCGGCTGCTTGCCAACATGGGCCCCGATAGCGGCCAGGAAGTGCCGCATTTCCATGTTCATCTCTTTGCCGGTCGCAAGCTCGGGCGGATGCTGGTGGCCGAATAGCGCGCCGCCGGGGCTTGCGCCAGCGGCGCCCGCCTCATAGGTTCCCGCCCAGGCGGGGCGTGGCGCAGTCTGGTTAGCGCGCGTGTTTTGGGTACACGAGGCCGCCGGTTCGAATCCGGCCGCCCCGACCATGTGTGATGACGGGGCGTGATAATGGGGCGTGATGACGCGCCAGGCTGGAGA
Organism: Pseudomonadota bacterium; assembly: GCA_021801255.1. GTDB lineage: Bacteria > Pseudomonadota > Alphaproteobacteria > Acetobacterales > Acetobacteraceae > Acidibrevibacterium. The sequence continues at coordinate 1,080 of JAJYYH010000059.1, read as the reverse complement.
GAGTGAGCAACAATGGCAAACCGGGCACGGATCTATCAACCGCCGAAGACCGCGATGCAGTCCGGCCATGCCGGCACCCATGACTGGCTGCTGGAATTCGCCCCGAACGAGGCGCGCCGGCTCGATCCGCTGATGGGCTGGACCAGCAGCGCCGATACCGAGACGCAAGTGCGGCTCCGCTTTCCCACCCGCGAGGCGGCGATAGCCTATGCCGAGAAGCACGCCCTCGCCTACGATCTCGAACTGCCGCGGGTTAACCGCTTCCGCCCAAAGATCTACGCCGAGAATTTCCGCTATGGCCGGGCGGAAAACTGGACCCACTGACCGCGCCGCGCCCTTAGCTCAGGTGGATAGAGCAACAGCCTTCTAAGCTGTGGGTCGGTGGTTCGAATCCACCAGGGCGCGCCATTTCAGAACAGAACTCTGAACACCGGCTACGCCGGGTTTTCCGCCTGAAGCGGCGACCAAGGTGCGCAGCAGTTCGGACTTCGACCCCATGATGCGGACCTCGGTGTCCGCGACCTCGACGCGCTGGGCCAGCGCGCGGAGGTGGTCGCGGCGGTAGCCGCCGCTGTCCAGCCGGATGCGCTGGCGGGCCGCACGGGCAAACGTTCTGACCATATCGGGGCTGACGGCCTGGTTGCCGGCATGGTCGAGCGCGGCCTGGGCGCGTTCGGCGTCGGCGCTGGCCTGTTCTCGAATCGCCTTGAGGCCGGCGATGCGCTCTTTCAGGCCGGGAGCGTCGAGATCGGCAACGCCGGACTCGATAGCGTCAAAGAGCCGGTTGAGGCGCTGGTCGGTCTCGGTGATGCGCTTGTGTAGCTCAGCCAGGTGCTCGCGTCGGCGCTCGGTGCGTTCCTGACGGCGGTCGAGCACACTGGCGAGGATGGTTTCCAGCCGCTCGGCTCGAAGTAGGCGATCTTCCAGGTGGCTCGCGATGAGCTGGTCGAGCCTGCCGCGCGACAATCAGGATGAGAATCCGGGTTGGGGGCCTGAGAGGGCCTGGCCCGAGCAGGCCCCCAGCCCGGGGCGGGTTCCTTTTGGGGATCTGTCTGACTGACCGTGATCGGCCGGATAAGG